>JAEUKK010000181.1 GCA_016792625.1 Deltaproteobacteria bacterium
GTCGGGGCATCGTGCTGGGGGCCCCCGCACCGGGCGCGCCCCGCCGCCGCGCCGCGCAGGCGTGGAGGGAGCGCCCCGGGCGGGCGGGGCCATCGGCGCCATCCGCGGCCAGAGCCAGCGGAGATGCGCCCATCATCGCGATGACCCCCACCGTTGGAGGCGCATCGCGGCTGTTCAACCCCGCGCTCTGCGGGGTCCGTCGCTGCCCGGTGGGCCAGTCGGCGCTCGACAGGGGTAGGCACGACCCTGCGCTGGGTCAAGGCTTCGCGGGCGCGCGGTGGACGATTCGCGCCCGAGCGGGCAGCGCGCGCGGATAGGCGCCGGCCATGCCCGCCGCGCCCCCTCCCCTCGTGCTGCTGCCCGCCCGCGACGAGGCCGCGCGCATCGGGCCCGTGATTGACGCGCTGCGCGTCGCTCTGCCCGAGGCCGAGGTCTGGGTCATCGACGGGGGCAGCGCCGATGGTACCGCCGCGGCGGCCGCGGCGCGGGGGGCCCGGGTGCTGCCCCAGCGGGGGCGCGGCTACGCGGGCGCGGTGCACGAGGGCGTGGTGGCGGCCTGGCAGGTCGGGGCCCCCGCCGCCCTGCTGCTCGACGCCGACGGCCAGCACCCGCCCGCGGCCGCGCCGGCCCTGCTCGCCGCGCTCGACCAGGCCGACTGGGCGGTGGCCAGCCGCGCGGGCACCCACAGCCCGGGCCCGCTGCGCCGCCGGCTCGGCAACCGCGCCCTGCAGGGCCTCGTCTTCGGCCTCACCGGGCGCCGCTTCGGCGACCTCACCAGCGGCATGCAGGCGCTGGGCCCGGCCGCGCTGCGCCTCTTTGCCCAGCGCGCCGAGGATGGCGTGGCTGACGCCAACTTGCGCGTGCTCGCCGCCCGTGCCGGCCTTCGCGTGGCCGAGCTGCCCGTGCCGATGGCCCTGCGCGCGGGCGGGCGCAGCATGCACGACGGCCTCGCTGGCCTGCAGAACCTCGGGCGCACGCTGGCCGCCTGCGCGGCGGCGGCCCGCGCCCCCCTGCCCGCATGAGCGCGGCGCACTCCCACGATGACCTCGGGGTCGTCATCATCGCCGGCGGCGCCGGCCGGCGCCTCGCTGCGGCCCTGCCCGACCGGCCCAAGGCCCTCGCCCCGCTGGGCGCCGGCACCCTGCTCGACCACCAGCTCGCGCGGGTGGCTCCCCTACGCCCGGGGGTGGTCTGCGTGCTGACCTGCGCCCGACACGCCGCCGACCAGATCGGTACGGCGCTCGCCGGCCGGGCCCGCTTGCTGGTCGAGCCCGAGCCGCTGGGCACGGCGGGCGGCCTGCACCTCTTGCCCACCGGCCCGACCCGCTGGTTGACGGTCAACGTCGATCACGTCTCTGACGTCAAGCTCGCAGAGTTCGTGGCCAGCGCACGCCCGCCCTGCGCCGCGCTGGTGGTGGACAAAGAGGTGACCATCGACGAGGGGGTGGTCGAGCTGGGCGAAGGCGGCCGCCTGCTCCGCTGGACCGAGCGGCCCCGCCTGCGGGTGACCGTGACCACCGGCCTTTACGTCTTCGCGGCGGCGGCCCTGCGGGAGCGCTGCCGCGGCCAGGCCCTCGACATGCCCGCGCTCGTGCAAGACCTCGCGCCAGAGGGCGTCTTCGCGCACCGCCACGCGGGCGCCTGGATCGACGCGGGCACACCGGCGCGGCTGGCGGCCGCCGCCGCGCTGGCCGCCGGGGATCCCCCCCCTGACGGGACCTGACGAAAACTGACGGATTCGTCACCCCCACGGTTCGTCAGGGGGGGGACAACCTTCCGCAGGCCCGCTCGCCGTCCCAAGCGTGCATGTGGGTATCTTCGTCGATCCGCCAGGTCAGAATCTGCGGCCGCTGCTCCGTGGCACGGGGCCTGCATGGGGGGCGGCGCGCCCCGACGGCGCGGCGGCGGCCGGGTGGCCCCGCCTCCACCCACCCCTGGCCCACGGGCCACTGGAGTACCCATGCGCGGCATCAACCACATCTTCCTCTTCGGCATGCTCGGCCACGACGTCGAGCTGCGCACCACCCCCCAGGGCAAGTCGGTGACCGAGCTGCGCCTCGCCACCAACCGCGCCATCAAGAAGGACGAGGCCTGGGTCGAGGTGGCCGACTGGCACCGCGTCACCCTCTGGGACAAGGAGGCCGAGCTCGCCGCCAAGCTGCTCAAGAAGGGCGCGCCGGTCGGCGTCGAGGGCGAGCTGCGCACCGAGTCCTGGACCGACAGCGCCGACCAGAAGCACACCAAGGTCTTCGTGCTCGGCCGGCGCTTGCACCTCTCGCCGTTCAAGCGGGCCGACGAGGCCCCCGCGCCCGGTCGCGAGGAGCGCGGCGAAGCCCCGCCCCGCGGCCGCAGCGAGCGGGCCCACCCCGCCTTTGCCGCGGCCCACGAGGATGACGTCGGCACCGCCGAGATCCCCTTCTAAGCGCCGCTGCGGCCGCCCCCTGCCGCTGGTGGGGGGCGCGCCGCGCCGCCGCGCCTCAGGCCTCGGCCCCGGCGTACATCGCCTCGATCTCGGCGGCCCACAGCCGCTCGACGTTGCGGCGCTTGACCTTCATCGTCGGGGTCAGCTCGTCGCGGGCCTGCTCGAGATCGCGCGGCAGCACGGTGAAGCGGCGCACATGCTCGACCCGGGCGAAGCGGGCGTTGACCGCGTCGACGCCCTGCTGCAGCTCGGCCCGCACCGCCGGGTCGGCGGCCAGGGCAGCGAGGTCGACCGGCCCCGTCTGCCCGCGGGCGGCGGCCCAGCGGGCGGCGGCCTCGGGGTCCAGCGTGAGCAAGGCCGTGATGTAGTTGCGCCGGTCGCCGATGAGCACCGCTTGGCTGACCAAGGGCAGGTCTTTGAGCGAGGCCTCGATGTTGAGCGGGGTGATGTTCTTGCCGCCCGAGGTGATGAGGATCTCCTTCTTGCGGCCAATGATGCGCAGGAAGCCGTCCTCATCGAAGCTGCCGAGGTCTCCGCTGTGCAGCCAGCCGCCTTCGAGCGCGGCGGCGGTGGCCTCGGGGTCTTTGAAGTAGCCGAGAAACACGTTCTCGCCGCGCACCAGCACCTCGCCGTCCTCACCGAGCTTGACCTCAACGCCCGGCATGGCCGGCCCGACGGTGCCAAAGCGCGTGTTGCCCGGCGGGTTGAAGGTGGTCGGCCCGCAGTCCTCAGACTGGCCGTAGACCTCGTGCACCACGATGTCGAGGCCCGACAAGAAGCGCAGGACCTCGGGCGAGACCGGCGCCGCGCCGCTCACGCAGACCCGGGCCCGGCCCAAGCCCACCTTGGGCTTGACCTTGCTGAACACGAGGCGGTCGGCCAGCTTGTACTGCAGGCGCAGCGAGAGGCTCAACGGCGCGCCGCGGTTGCGGGTGGCGACCACCGCCTGCCCGACGCCGAGCGCCCACGCGGCGAGCTTGGCCTTCAACCCCGTGGCTTCGCCGAGGCGGGCCTGCGCGCCGGCGGCAAATTTCTCCCACACCCGGGGCACGCCAAAGAAGACGGTGGGCTGGACCTCGACGAGGTTCTCGCGCAGCTTGTCGCGGCTCTCGGCGAAGTAGACCGGGCCACCTGCGGTGATCGGGGCGTAGATGCTGAACATCTGCTCGGCGATGTGGCTGAGCGGCAGGTAGGACAGAACGCAGTCGCCCGAGCTCAGCGACACCATGCTCAGCGCGATGTCGGCCGTAAACGTCAGGTTTCGGTGCGAGAGCATCACCGCCTTGGGCGGCCCGGTGGTGCCCGAGGTGTAGATAAAGGTGGCCGGCTGCTCAGGGCGCAGGCCGGCGAGGCGGGCGCCGAGCGCGGCGGCAGGCGTGGCCTCGCCCTCGGCGAGGAAGGCCTCCCAAGACCGGGCCAGCGGGTGGCTGGGCACCTTCGCCCCGCGCATGAAGACCACCCGCCGCAGGGCGGGAAGCTCAGCGAGCCGCTCCTCGACCTTGGCCCACTGCACGTCATCTTCGACGAGCACCACCGGCGCCTCGGCGTGGGCGAGGATGTAAGCGACCTCCTCGGCGCTGCAGGTCGCGTAGATGCCGGCCGGCACGCCGCCGGCGGCCATGGCCGCCACGTCCATCAGCACCCACTCGGGCTTGTTCTCGCCGAGGATGCACACCCGGTCGCCGGGCTGTACGCCGTTGGTGATGAGCGCCCGCGCGAGGCCGGCCACCTGCTCACCATAGGTGGTCCACGGCGCGGGGACCCAGCGCCCATCGGTCTTCTCGAACCAGGCCGGCTCGTCGCCCAGGCGGACCGCTTGCCGGAACAGCCGGGTCGGGATGGAGTCGGGGAGCGGCTCGAGCGCGAAGCCAACCTGCAGGGGGGCCATGGACACCTCCGCGCGGACCATACACCGCGCGGCGGGCTCGACCGCCGCAGCGCGGCGAAGCAAGCGGGCTCCGGCGCGGCGCGCCCTCAGGCGGCGGGCGGCGGGGCGGCGGGCAGCCCCATCCGGCGGAGCATGTGCCCGACCCGGTCGCTGAAGCGGTGGTCGCGCAGCACGCGCTCCCGACCGCGGGCGGCGATGGCCGCGGCCTGGGCGGGGTGGGCGAGGTAATGCCGAGCCTTGGCGACCAGCTCGGCCTGCGTGCGCCAGGTCTCGATCTCCTGGCCGATGACAAAGCAGCGGGCGAGCCCCGGGCTGTGCTCAGCGAGCAGGAAGCCACCGCAGGCCAGCACGTCGAAGACCCGCATGGTGATGATGTCTTGCTGGTAGATGCGGTTGATGTCGACGTGCACGCGGGCCGCGTTGTAGATCCGCGTCAACGCGTGCTTGTGGCCGGCCAAGCCCCGCCAGACCACGCCGCGGTCGGCGACCTGGCGCCAGCCCGCGTCGCCCCAGACCTCGACGCCCAGCGGCGCGAGGGCGGCGACGTGGCTCAGCCGGCGCTCGGCCGCGATCAACTCGCCCAACCACAGCGCGGGATCAACGCCCTGGTGCTCATTCCGAGCGTAGTCGCGCAGGCCGGGCATCGCGCCGTCGAGCAGCTGGGGCAGGCGCCACTGGTCGAGGTTCTGGCGCTGGATCTGCACGAGCTGGTCAAGCAGGACGGCCGCGGCCTCGGGTGGCTTGCCCTGGCGGGCCAGCCACTGCCCGGTGAGCGCGCGCGTGGCGTCGAGGTAACGCTGCACGTTTTGCAGCAGGCTGCCGCCGACGAAGCTGACCGCGCAGGCCCACCCCTTTCCGTCCTTGGGCAGGTGCTCGGGCTCATCGAGCTCGGCGGGGCTGAGCGGGCGGCGGTGCGGCGGCGCGGCGAGGGGGAGGTGCTCGACGTGCAGGTGGCCGCGGCTGCGGTAGGCCCGGACGTTCGCCTCTCGGTAGGTGAAGATCCAGGACAGCGGCGCCGGCCGACGGGGGGGGAGGATGTGGTCGAGGCAGGGGTCGATCTCCCAGACCAGGAGCGGCACGCCCAGGCCCTGGCAGAGGTCGGTCAGCAAGTTCATCGTGTTGATCCGCGCGACGAGCTTCGCGCCGGTCTGCTGGATCGCGTAGGTCAGCTCCTCCATCGGCAGGTTGACCGCCTCGATCAACCAGGGCAGCCAGCCGTGCTCGGCGAGGGCTCCGCACAGATCATCGACGAAGAGCCCGCCCGCGCAGACAATGGCCACCCGCGCGTCGGCCGGCGCGGCCAGGGCTTCGAGCTCGCGGCCGTGCAGCAGGCGGACCAGCGGGTGCACCAGATCCACCGCCGCCCGCCCGCGCTCGCGCAGCAGGTCGGGCCCGAGCAGCAGGCGCACATGACCGCTGAGGATGTGCTCGGCGAGGTCAATCTCTTCGAGCAGACGCCAGAGCAAGGCGGGGTCGGGCTCCCACACGGTCAGCGGCGCCGCCCCGGCCAACAAGGCGGGGAGCACCTCGCCGCGGCCCACCCCGAGCAGGCGCAGGGGCGCGCCCGCGGGCGCCGCAGCGGCAGCCTCGAGCAGCTCGGCCTGGCGCGCGGCGCTGAGGTCCACGGCGATGAGGTTCGAGGCCCAGCGGCGGAGCAGCTGGCCCCCCTGCAGGCTCAGGTGCTCCTCACCAAAACCCCAGCGCAGGCGTTTGGAGACGGAGGGCTGCGCGCGATCCAGCGCGGCGAGCGTGGCAGCCAGCCGATCCCGCTGGGCCGGGCTGCGCCCCGCGCCGACCGCCCCCTCTGCAGAGATCGGCGTGGTGGAGGGCAAGCTCGGCGCGTCGGACATGGCGGCTCCCGCGCGGCGGGGCGCCCAGCCGCGCGCGCCCCCTAATGTCGAGCGGCGGCCTTGACGCCGAGCGGAGGGCCGCATACACGGAGGGGGTCGCGGGCGAAGCGTCGCGCGGGTCTTCTTGACGTGACCCATGCAACCAGCCCCGAACCATCCGGGCGTGTAACTCAGCGGGAGAGTATTACCTTCACACGGTAGGAGCCACAGGTTCGAATCCTGTCACGCCCACTCCGCGCCCTCCGGCCTCGCGCCGGGGGGCGTTGTGCTTTTGGCCGCCGGGCTCAGCGCAGCAGGGTGGCCCCGCTGACCCTCAGCCCCAGCACCGCCGACACCGCGCCCCCATCTTCGGAGTAGGGCAAGGCGCCGCTGCCCGCGTCGAGCTGGATGATCTCACCCGCAAAGAAGAGGCCGGCGCTCAGCCGACGCCCGCCGCCGCCGACCAGCGTGCGCGCGCCCTCGATGGTGAAGCCGACGCCCCAGCCGTCGCTCTCGCCGACGCTCCGCCCGCTCTCGCCGCGGGTCTGCACCCGATGCCAGCCCGCCCCGATGCCCGCGCCGAGCTCGCCTGAGGGTCGGCGCCGGAGCACCGTGAGATCGGCGCCCAGGCGGTCGTGGCCGTAGGTGAATGGCCCCGCCGCGAGGCTGTCGGCCCGGCCGAAGGCCTTGCCCCGCCGCGCGCCCAGGGTGGCGCCGAGGAAGAGCGGCTCCCCGTCCTGCACGGCCACGGGGGCGCCGACGAAGAGCTGCGCGCCGAGCGGAGCACCAAAAGCAGCGAAGAGCGTGCCCGGGTCTGCGCCGCGGCGGCCGTCGTCACCTTCGCTGAGCATGATGCCCTGGACGTCCACCGCGCCGCGCAGCAAGACCCCGCCCGGCTCCGCTGCGCCCGCGGGGCGCGCCCGGAGCGCCAGGGCGAGCAGCAGCAGCGCGAGGCCCAGGGCGGGGAGGATCGCCGCGAACCGGGCGAGCAGCCCGGCGCGTCGCCCGGCGCGGTGGAGAGGCCGGAGAGCGGCGCGGAGGGCCGAGAGGTCGGCGGGGTGGGCGCGCGGCGGGGCAGGGCGGAGCGGCTGGACCATCGGGCCTCCGGTGGCGGGCACGGGGCCCGCGGCGGGCGGCGGCGGCCACCCGCTGCCTGCACGCACAGGTGCCGCGCTCCCGTCGACGGGCCGCTGTGCGGAGCCGGTCAAAGCCCTCCACCCGCTCTGCGCCGCGCCACCCGCCGTCGATGCCCCCTCCGGGCCAGCTCAAGCCGGGCGTCGGTGGCGCGATGGGGGCTGGCGAGGTGTCCCCTGTCCGCGCTCCCCCTCCGCCCACCGCCGCTCGTCGGCCCGCAGGCCCCCCTGCTCCCCGCCCGACTGCTCCTCGGCTTCTGGCTGACCGCCGTGGTCCTCGGCGGGGGCATCCTCCTCGGGCGCCACCTGCCCGCGCTCCCGCTGCCGACCGCGGCCGACCCACGACCGGCAGCGGCCCTGGCGCAGCTCCGCGGCCCCGAAGGCTCCGGCTGGGCGGTGGCCCACGTGCTCTACGCCGACTGCGACTGCTCCCGCGGGGTGGCCGAGGTGCTGCTCCGCGCCCCCCTGCAGGCGGACGTCCGCGAGTACGTCGTCCTGGTGGGCGATGACGACCAGCTGGCCGCCCAGCTGGCTGCCAGCGGCCGCCCCGTCCACCCGGCCAGCGCCGGCGCGCTGGTCGACCGCTGGGGCCTCGAAGGCGCCCCCGCGGCGGTGATCATCGACGAGAACAACGTGCTGCGCACTGTGTCTGGCTACACCGAGCGCAAGCAGGCCGCGGTGGTGCGCTGGCCGGCGCTGCTCGACGAGGCCCGCGCAGGTGCGCCGACCCAGGCGCCGCTCTTCGGCTGCGCGACGAGCGCGCGCCTCCGCTCACGCACCCACCCGTGGGAGCCCCTCATCACGGCTCTCTGGCCGGTCGACCGCTCCCCACTCTCCCCATCCACGCCTTGATTTCACGCACCACACCCAGCGATGGGTGGAGCTGCGCTCCCTTCTCTCGTGAAGCACCCCATCGGGAGGTTGAACCTCCCAGGAGCACCCATGACGCTGTGGCGAACACTGATGTCGACGCTGTTGTTGCCGCCGACGATCACCCCTTTTGAGCAGGCCTACCTCGCCCGCATGAACAAGGTGGCGCTCGGCTTTTTCTGGGTGCATCTGCTCGTCTTGCCCGCCGTCGGCGCGCTCAGCGGCGTGGGCGCGCTCGAGGGCCTGCTGCTCACCCTCGGCGTGCTGGTCGGGCCAACGGTGGCGGCCCGCAGCCTGCGCAACCCGCGCCACGTCTCGCTGGTGATGGGCGTGGCGAGCATGGCCATGGGCGGAGTGCTGGTCCACTTGGGCCAGGGCTCGGTGCAGATCGAGATGCACTTCTACTCATCGGCGATCTCCAGATTGGCGTGACGGACGTCGTTGTTTGGGGGTACCTGGGGGCGCTGTGCCCGGTTTGTGCCCGGCGGGCACCAGCAAGCCGACAACCGCGTCCGCCAACGCGGCCCGTCCCTGTTCGAGAGTGACCTGACGGTAGTGCTTAAGGGCAACCGCAGGGCTGTGCCCGACGATGGCCCCGGCCACGCCCGGGTCGGCGCCCGACCCGTACAGCGCCGACACCGCGACGCGCCGGAGAGCGTGGGGCGTGAAGCGAGGCACACCAGCCAATGAGCAGGCCTCGGAGAGGACACGCCCGAGCGGCGGCACAGCTGCAAGTCCGGCCGGGAGGAGACGCGCCCCTGCGACCGCTTGGTCCGCGACGCCCTGGATCGCCTCCCACGCAAAGGCGACGAGGGGCACCACCCGTGGCCCGGTCTTCCCCCGCACCCGGATCGTGCGCCGGTCGAGGTCCACATCGTCCCAGGTCAGGCCAGCGATCTCGCCGATGCGGGCGCCAGTGCCGAGCAGCACCTTGATGAGGAAGATCGGCCAGTCGCGGAAAGCGGCCTGGCGAAGCGACAGCGCCGCGAGCACCCGCTGCACCTCGTCCGAGGTCGGCGTGTAGGCGCAAGTGACGTGCTGGTGCGAGACCACCCGAACGCGGACGGTGGGGAGCACGAGGTCCGCAGGAACGGCCCCCTCCTCTCGACCCCAGGCCCACGCGGAACGCAGGAGGCTGATCTCCCCGGCGACGGTTCGCGGCGCAGCACCCGGACGCACCCGCGCCGGCGGGTTCACCGTGGCCCGGTGGCTGACGACCGGCTCGCGGAGGCGGACCGAGACGTACCGTTCGAGCACCGGACGGGTGACGGCAGAAAGCGCGAGCGCTCCGAGGTGCCGGACGAGGCGACGCGCGACCACCCGCATGGCGCGCTTGCTCGACTCCGTCAGGTCGCCACGGGCAAACCGCGCGCCGAGGTGGCACTCCAGCAGGTCCCGCACGGTCCCCATCGACGGGAGCGACGCGCTCTGGCCGGTTTCCAAGCGGAGCACGCTCAGCTCAGCGGCCGCAGGCGAAGCCCACCCGCTGGCGAGGGTCAGCTTGCCACCGGCCCCGTCGGCGCGCTCGAACCGCCAGTACCACTGCCCCTCGCTGTCCGGGCCGCGCACGACACGAGCCGCGGTAGAGCCACGGCGGATTGTCGACGGCCGGTTCACAGCGCCTCCCGCGGCATCCCCCGGAAGGACGGCCGCACCGTGCGCCGTTCGAGGGACCCGCCGCGGACCGCCGCGAGCACGTCGCCCCAAATCACTCGTTCCCGACCGGCGACCGTGCGGATCAGGTCGTGCTCCCGCAGCCAGCCCACAGCGACAGACCGGCGCACCCGCAGCGCACGCACCGCGGCGCCAACCGTGACTAGGCTGGCGTCGGTCAACTCGGTTCGCTCCACGCTGCCCCCTCCCGCCACGTCCGCAGCGGAATGATCTCCTCCCGGCCGCTCGGGAGCCGCACCAGCACGGCGACCTGACGGCGGGGACCACCTTCGGCCGGGCGCACACGCTCCCGGCCCACCACTTCAACCTCCACGCCCGACCACACGGCGCGGTCGCCGGCGGCGGGGCGCTGGCCCGGGTCACGCGGCCGAGCCGGCCGGCAGCGCGCGCACCACTTCCGCGGCCGGCCAAGCCCCCCGTGGCGCTCGACGGCCCCGCCGCAGCCAGGGCAGAGCAGCGGTGGCGGGCCGAGTGCGGGGAAGAGCACCACCTGGCCGCGGGCGAAGCCGGACCGGCGCGGCCGGGCGCGAGCAGCCGCCACCCGCGCGGGCGCCGCTTCCCCGGACAGGCCGGGAAAGAGCACCACCTGCCGGTTGTCCGCGTTGGTCAACGGGCAGTCCGGACACATCGCAGCGATGTCCGGTTGGGCGTGTCCGCGCTGGTGCCCCCGCGTGTCCGGGTTCTGCGGCTGCATGTCCGGTTGCCGGACGGGCGCAGCGAGGGGCCCGAGGCCAGCCGCCCAGGCCTCGAGCTCGTCGCGCTCTGCCTCGCGGAGCGGGCGGCCCAGCCGAGCCTCCCGCAACCGGACAGCGCGCTCCAGCGCGTCCCCTTGCGCGTCTTCGAGCCCGAGGCCGCAGCCGACGACGACGCCCTCGGCGTCCACCACGTTGCACACGGGCGGCCGAGCACGGGCCGCGCTCACCGGCGCCTCCCGTGGGCGCGGCGCCAGACCGCCTCGCCGGACGGGCCTTGGCCCCGGCGTGCCCAGCCGGCGCGGGCGAGCTCGTTGCAACGCGCGCGGACCCGGTCGACGCCGGGCACGGCCGCGGCCAGCTCCGCAGCGGTCAAGGACCGGCCGGCGCAGGCCTCGAGCACGGCGAGGAGCTGCGCCGCGGGCGAGGTCGCCGGGGTTGGGGCCGCGGCCGCGCTCACGTCGGCACCCGGCGCAGCCAGAGGTCTGCGCAGAAGCCACCCTTGATGATGAAGGGGATGGCAGTCCGGTCCCCGTCGCAGAGCGGCATGGCGAGGACCAAGATCCGGCCGGCCGGGGCCAGCTCGCTGACGCGCACCGGCAGCCAGTCGACCTGCAGCTGATCCTCGCGGGCCTCGCCCTCGCCGCCGACCGTGCGCTCGCTTCGGATGAAGGCCAGCTCGAGCTGCTCACCGTGCTCGAGGCCGTGCTCCTCGCCGTCCTGGCTCACCCACAGCCAGCTCTCTTGGCCCTGCCACAGGCCAACTTCGAGCTGGCCGGCGCGCTCGCCCAAGGCCTCGACGAGCGCGCCGGACCGCACCCAGAACGCGCCTCGCTCGGCACCCTGGCCGCTCACGCGGCACCCAGCGCGGCGCTGGCGTCAGCAGCGTCGGCCATCGCGTCGAAGACCAAGCGGGCGAGCTGCGCGTCGCTGACCGCGCGGTGCGTCTGCGCGTCGCCGAGCCCGAAGGCCTTGGCGGCGCTGGCTAGGCGGGTGCTGGGCTGGGGGGTGGCGGCGCCGAAGTGCTCCTTGTAGACGGCGCGCAGGTCGACGTAGACCACGGCGGGCAGCTCGATGGTCGGCGCGTCACGGCCGGCGAGGCCTTCAAGGACGAGGAAGTCGTAGTCGCCCCAGCAGGCGACGACCTCGGGCCGCAGCGCGGCGAGCCAGGCTGTCGCCGCCGGTGCAGCCTCCGCCCAGGGCTGCACGACGGGATCGATCAGATCGGCGAGCGGGTCGATGGTCTGGTCGTCAGCCACCCCGTGAAGGGTCAGCGGAGCGGGGCGGCCCACGACCAGGTCCTCAGCGGCCATTCCGTGCACTTGAAGCGCGCCCGGCTCGTGGTCTTGGCCCGGGTCGACGCAGATCGAGAGGCGGGCCAAGGGCAGCGGGCCGGCTTCGCCGTCAAAGTCGACGACCTCGATACCGACCTGCACCACGCCGATGGGCTCGGTCAGGCCGGTCGTCTCGAGGTCGAGGAAGGCCCAACGCCGATACAGGGCGCGGAGCTCGTGGGGGGCCTGGCTGGGCTTGTCTTGGCTCAAGGGAGCCTCCGAGGTCCGCTGCGCGCGGACGTGCGGCACCAGGGCGTCGGGCAGGGCCGGCGCCTTGGAGCGGTTGGGGAAGGGGGCGCCTGTCGAGGGGGCGCCTAGGGGCGGGTCAGGCCGCACCCCGCTGGGTGGCTGCGACCCGCAGCGGCTCGGCGAGCGGTGGCAGGAGCATCAGCTCGGGCAGCTCGGTGGCGAGGTGCAGCAGCACGGCCCGGACCGCCAGCGGGTCGCCGTGCAGCTCCAGTCGGACCGGGCGGAGCGAGCCGGCCCAGGTGCCCACCCGCTGCGCCACCTCGGCCGAGGTCAGCTCGGGGAAGTGGGCACAGTCGATCGGCAGCTGCCGGCGAGCGGCTTCGGCCCGCGCCCGCTCGGGCGTCTCGCCGTGCGCGACGAGCGCCTTGTCGACGTCCGCGACGATCCAGGTGAACGTGTGGAGGTCGCTCATGCGGCCGCCTCGTGCGGCGCGACCGCGGGGACCGACCTGGCGAAGGGCGGTTCCACCCGGCGCTGCCTGGCCTGCGGGGCGTGGGCGACGGCCACGCCGACCAAGAGCAGGCCGGCGTAGATCAGCAGCTCATGGTCGTCGCAGGCGAGCGCGCACCAGGTGCATGCAAGTGCGAGGACAACGCAGGCAGCGGTCGCTGCGATGTTGAGCGGGGGCATGTCTGGCTCCAGTCCATTTCAGACTATACCGAAACGGACTGGAGGGGCAAGTATTCCCGATCAGCGATTTTACACCGACTGCCGAGTCCAAGCGGCGAGAAGCACGTCCAGTGTGGCGCGCTCGCTCGGTCCCATCGTCGGCAACGCTGCAATCAGGCGGTCGAGCCGGCGGCGGTCGTCGTCGGGAAGATATGGAGCGTCCACCCGGTGCAGCTCGATCTGGTAGCCGCAGGCGTGTATCCACCGCTCTGCCTCTGAGAGGGTGGGTTCGCGGTAGCCCAGCTCGATCTTGGAGATCGTGGGCTGGTGGATGCCGATGATATTGCCGAGCTCCGACTGTGAGAGGCCGGCTTGTTCTCGCAGGGCTCTTGGATTGAAGATCATGGACGGGTCCTAGCCGCTTGCGGGCTCTATTCTCCTTTGGTATGGATCGATCCATTCTTCAGGAGCATGACCATGAGCCAGACGCTGATCGCGCTGCGACACGAGAATGGCCTCAGTCAAGAGCAAGCAGCCAAGCGCGCGGGCGTGTCGCAGGCCACCGTCTCGCGTCTCGAGCGGGGGGCGAGGATGAACCCGCGCACCATCGTGCGGTTGCTCGATGCCCTTGGGGCCTCCGTTCCGCGGCGCGCGGCGGTCTTTGCCGAGATCGGGGCGGCAACGGTGCCGCCCGGTCAAGGTGTCCCGGCCGTCCATGACGAAGCGACCGCTGCATGAGCCGAACGACGCTGGGCTCCTTGGCCTTCTCCTGCGTGCTGATGCTGCACCTCGTCGGGCTGATCGTGGCCTTCGACGGGCACCACAACGTCGGCCCCATCCTCGTGGCGGAGGGCGTCGGCATGATCGTAGTCTCGGCCGCTTGGCCTGCGGACCCGGCGCCGGGCGGGGAGGGTCGGCCGCGGGCCGGTGACAGCGCCGCGGCCCGCGGCCTGACGGCGGCGATCATCGCCGCGCTCGGCGAGCCGGGGGTTCCGCCGCGGGTGCGCGCGGTCCTCGTCTCGGCGTTGGGGCGCCATGGCGTTGACCTGGAGGCGCGATGACCGTCCCCGCAGAGCGACGTCTACAGGCTGCGTTTCTCACCGCGCTGCTCGGCGCTCCGGGCGTCACCCAGGCCGGCGCCGCGGCCAAGCTGGGCATCGACGCCAGCCTGCTGTCGCGCTGGCTCGCCGGCGACCGCCCGATGCCCTTTGACCAGGCGCTCTGGCTCACCGAGTGGGCCGGGGGCGCCGGCCTCGCCGCCGCTGGCGCTGCGTTGGGCGTGCAGGTCGAGGTCCTTCGCAGCCCGGGCGCACGCGCGGAGGAGCCGACCGAGGAGCTGCTCGGCGACCTCGCCGGCGGCCTCGCCACCGAGCTCGGGCGCGTCGCCAGCACGCTGCGCCGGCTCATCCCGGGTCGCCGGCTTCGCGGCACGGAGCGGGTAGCGCTGCTCGCCGATCTCGCCCGCCTCGAAGAGCTGGTTCGGCAGACCCGCCTGGCCCTTCAACGCACCTGACCCCCTCCCCGACGCGCAGGAGCGCACATGCACGAGAGCGAAGACAACGCCGCTGAACACATCATCGACACGGCGCGCTCGCGCCGCGACCCACCGGGGACCTTCCGCGACGCCGAGGGCCGGCTGCGCGTGCCCCTCGACCGTCCCGACCCCGATCTCGGCGGCGCGCCGGATCACGCCCACTGCGGCGGCTTCAGCGACCGCGATGGGCAGGTCCGTTCGTGGCCTGAAGACGACGACGACTTCAAGCTCTACGAAGGCGACGAGCTTGGCGGTGACAGCGATCCGCGCCTCTCCCTCGAGCAGTACGCCGCGCTCGACGCAGTTCCAGGTTTGGCGGCAGCCCTGCACCGCTCGCCCTACTGCGGGGAGCTCATCAAGGGCGCGGTGCTGGTGGGTGAGGCGGCGCTCAAAGCTACCCCCAGCGACGAACAGTCGCGGGCGCTGCACCGCATCCGCCGGCTGGCCTTCGGGCACCGCCTGTTCGAGCGGCTGCTGGAGCGCGCCTGCCTGCGGGCCATCGACAAGCGGGCCCTCCCGGCCGAGCTGAGCGGCGAGGTGTCGGGCTTCCTCGCGGCCTACGACCCGGACGGGGGAACCGCAGGTGCGGCCAAGGCGCTCGACGTCGTCCAGAAGCTCATGCCCGAGGTGAACGACTGGGCCGACCAGGCGGCCAAGCAGCTCTACTTCGCGTCGTACTTTGCCCCCTCACCGACCGCATCCGCGTGCGCGGAGATCGCCGCTGGGCAGCTGCCGGGCACGCCGGCCACGGTGTCGTTCTGGCTGGCCCTCGGCAGCGATGACCTGGGGGCGCTCGACATCTTGATGGACGTGCTCGCCGAGGTGGCCGGCCGGCCGGGGCTCAGCGACATCACCTCCGAGACGATCCGCTCGACCCTGCCGCGCCTGTTCGCCCAGCTCCCGGCGGTCGCAGCGCTCCACGGGCGCAACGACGAGCACATGGCGGCGTTTGCGGGTGAGGCCGTCAAGTCCATCCTGCGTCGGGTCGCGGAGGAGGCCGAGCTGGAGAGCCGCCCCGCGACGCCCCCCGCTGCCGACGGCCCCGACGCCAGCACCGACCGAGCCTGACCCATGTGCCACCCGGTCGGCCTCGCACACCTGGCGCTCGGCGCCCGCACCCAGAGCCCAAGCCCGGCCGAGCTCGCCGAGCTTGGTGCACATCTCGTGCGGGAGCGGCCGAGCGTGGAGCGGCAGCTCCGCTCCCGGCTGCCGAGACGGCTGGGCGACCGTTTCAGCATGGACCTCGTCGACGAGGTGGCGTCGGCCTGGATCGCTGAGATGTTCCGGCGCTTTACGAAGCGGAGCCAGGAGCATCTGGCAATGACGGTCGCAGACTGGGCGCGTGTCGTCTGGAACAACGCCCTGGCCTCGGCGATCCGGGAGGTGGACCGCACGTTGAGCGCCCCCGTGCGCCTTCCGAAGAACCACACCCGCTCGGCGGCGCCCGGTCTGCAGTGCCGGGACGACGACTTGGTGGACCTGCCCCTCGCCGCGCACCGGGGCGCTCGGGTGGCCATGCTGCTGATCCCCGACGCTGTCGCCGAGGTCCTCAGCGAGCCGTCCACCTCCGAGCCGTGGCGCCGCCGTGTGCGCCGCAGAGCCGCAGCCGCAGCTGCGCTGCGCCAGCTCATCGAGGCTGAGCTTTGAGCCCCATGCCGCCCCAGCGGAGCCTGCCGCCCCTCGTGCGCGGCGGGCGGCGCGTCGAGCACCCGCTCGCCCGCGCCCCCATGGTGTCGCCGTACTCGGTGACCCAGGGCTACCGCTGGATCGGCGACGCGCAGCTCCCCCCTGGGGAGAAGGCGCTGCTGCTCACCATCTTCAAGCTGGTCGATAGCCGGACGTGGCGCTGGCCGCCCAAGACCGACGAGCGCGGCGGCTCGGCGCTGGCCGACCTCGCCCTGAGCATCGACCGAAGCGAGCGGCAGACCCGCCGCATCCTGCGCGCGCTGGAGGCGCGCGGCGTGCTCGCGGTGGCTGACATGCGCCCGCACCGCAGCCACTACCAGATCTTGCCCGAGGGCTTGAGGGCCTTGGGCGAGGCAGGCCGGAGCGCCTCGAAGGCCGCCCAGCGGGAGCGGGTGACGCGGCGCGCCGCGACGATGATCGCCGCCGACGCTGCTCTCGACGGCCTCACGGGTGACGGTGGCGCGGACCTGGTGAGGCACGGGGATGGCCTTCAGGTAGAGCCCGTAGGGGCCGATACGGATGGTGAGGCCGCCCCTGCCGACCCCGTTGCGCCCTGTCCCGAAGCTGTACCTGGGCAGGCGGCGGCCCCCTCTTCTTCGCCCTCGGCCGAGGCCTTCGCCGCGCTTCCCGCTTGGGCGACCTACACAGCGCAGCGGGCAGACGTGGAACCTGCGCTGGTCGCTGGCCTCGTGCGCGCCGCATGGCGGGCGGCCGGCAGCGGCCAGGGCACTTGGCTGCACGAAGGCGCGCTGGCCCGGCCGGCGATCCGCGCTTGGCGCGGTCTCGACCGCCCGCCCCTCGCCCGGTGGGAGGCCCTGATGACCGGCCTCGCCAGCGCGCGAGAGGGCGGGCGCCTCCGCGGCAGCTTCCCGAAGGGCTGGACCTGGTCGCCGCGGGGGGCCGTCGAGCTGCTCCGGCTCGGCTGGGCGCGGCTACTCGCCGAGCTCGAGGCGGACGCGCCGGCCCGCGCGCCGGTCGTCGCCCCAGCGCCGGCGAACCAGCGCGAGCTGCCCGGCAAGGTGGGCGCCCAGCCCGGCGATCCTGAACGGTGGGCGGCAGGGATCGCCAAACTCATCACCGAGGTCGGCGCGACCATGGGCGAGGTCTGGATCAGCCCCCTCGCGCTGGATGGCGTGCAGGACGGTCACGTCGTCGTGCGCTGCCCCAGCCCGGTGTGGGTGGATTGGTGCGCCAGCAACTACGCCGACGAACTCGTGCGGGCGGCGGGCGGGCCGGTGCGGCTGGTCGTGGGTCGCTAACCGACGGTACCAAAGAAGGACGGGTTCGGGAGTAGCCGCGCACTCTGGCGACTGGCTGGCTGTCGCCGCGGATGCTTCGGGAAATCCGCGACCTGCATTGTCGGATGGACACGGGTTGTGAGCTGAGTTCGCCACATGTTGATATTGCTGTCGCGGCGGATCAGCGTTTCCCTGCCGCGACTTGCATCCATGCATACTTGATTGCTTCTTTTTCGGCGTCGCTGGGTTTTCCGTAGTTGGCGTATCCCGTTGAGCAATCGCCCACCAAGCATTCGTAGGTGGCGAATAATGCAAGACCATCGTAAACCAAATATCCGTGATTCGAGGTGCCTCCTCGATACCGGGCTGTGAATCGGCCGCTGGTGTCCTTTGCTCCGGACCGCTCGCTCACAGGCAAGCAGCCGCGGTATTCGGCGCGAAGGGACTTCAGCGTTGCGTCTACTTCGGCCTTCTCCTTGGATAGTACATCATGCTGTCCACGCAGCGTGGTGAGTTCCGTCGTGAGTGTCTCAATTTGCGCTGTTTGCTCCGCCAACTGAACGGCCGCGGCGTCGAGATCACTCCTCCAAGCGCAGCCCTGTCCGACCAGTGCCCCGGCAGAAACGACACCGGCAAGCCTGGACAGGTTCGTGCTTAAGATATTGATTCTCCACATGTGCTGTCTCCTACAGGCGGCGCAAGCCGGCCAGTCGTTGTGGGAAGGCCGGTTGGCGCGGCTGGTGTGGTGGCGGCCTGGGCAGACGGGGGTCCGGCCACGTCCGATGTCGCAACGGTCGCCTAATGCGGCGGCGAGTGCGTCGGCGACCGTCCGGCCGGAACCATGCGAGGACAGCCGAGCGAAGCGTCGTCGCTGAAGGCTGGATCGGAGTTGCTGCGAGAACTCCGTTTGATGGGGTGCGATGGCACCACCCTTCCCAGCGCCCCAACCAGCCACCCGTGTCCGGTTGAACCGGTCATGGGCGTCCGTTTCAACCGGCCACCCCTGTCCGGTGATCCGCGGCCCTTCTTCTCGGCCCCATCACGCGGCTCCCCCCAACCCCCCTCGCAAGCGAGGGGGGCGCCTGAGCGTTAGGTTCGGGCCTGAATGTGCTGGAGGACCGCGTGAAGCTGCTGCCGGGCTCGCTCACTCTTGAGGTGCTGACGGTCCTGGTCGCGCGCCCCGGGTTGGACGCGGGGGCCATCGCCCGGGCGGTGGAGCTTCGACGGCGCCCCGCCCCGGCCACGCTCAGCGAGCTGCGGGCCCAGGCGGAGGCCGAGCGCCAGGCGCGCGCGGCCCGCCACAAAGAGTGGGGGCGGGTCCAGGCGCAGCGCCGGGTGTCGACGCGCAACGAGGGCTGGCAGCCGCCGCCGATCACGCTCGCCCGCACCGCGCAGGAGCGCGCCTTTCGGGACGAGGTCAGCGCTGCGCTGCGGGCGTTGGTCCGCGGCGGCCTCGTCGAGCCCGCGGGCCCGGTGCAGCTCGACCCGCTCGCGCTCGAGGCCTGGCGCCGCGACGGCGCCGCGAGCCTCGCCCGGCGGGAGCACATCGAGGCCAAGGGCGTGATCGTGGGCGTCGAGCTGGTGGCCGCCGATCCCGCGCTGGTCGCGGTGGTTGAGGTGCTCGCCGAGGGCCCGATGACGCAGCGGGCGCTGGCCGCGCGCACGGGCGGGCTCACGCCGGCGGGGCGGATCGGCGGCGCCTGGCTCAGCCGCTACGATGCCTTGGTCGACGACGGCGTGATCTTGCCCCCGGGCGACCGCTGGCCCACCGAGGCCGGGCGAGCGCTCATCGTGGGCGCCGGGCCCGCCGTCGCGGCCAAGTAGAGGCCGCCTGTACAGGATCGCCGGGTTGGCGGACGACAGGCGGGGCTACGCGCGTGGCGAGGCGCGAGGCGGCGCCATTGCGCCGAGCTGCGCGTCAATCTGGCCGCCGTAAGGGCCGCATGTACAGTTCACATGCAGTGAACAGCGGACAGAGCGGACATCGGGTGGTCGGGCGCGCCACGCTGCGACGCTCACCGTGTACCGCGAGTTGATTCGGCTCCCGCGCGGGAAACGGCGTGGAACATTCCGTAATCATGTCGACAGACTGGACATGGCCTGAGATGGGCACGGCGTTTTCGCGCGGGTCGTACTGAGAACGAGTGCGACGAGGAAAAGCGAGGACCCACGGACATTTCAGCCGATTACTTTGCTCTGGACGGTACAAGCGCGGTTGCGTACTGCACGCATGTCCCCATGGGGACCCCGCGATCACCGCAGGGTCAGCCCTGAGGCAGGGGGGTGTCGGCCGCTTCAAGCACCTGCTCAATCGTCCAGCCCAGCCACTTCGCGAGCTTTCGCGCGGTGTCGGCGGAGGGGCGGTGTTTCCCCCGTTCAAGGCGCGACAAGGTCGCCTGTGGGACTCCGATCTCGGCGGCGGCGGCGTGTTGGTCGGCAGCGGTCGCGGCCCTCCGCGTCCGGAGCGCTGCGCCTAGCGTCGTGCGGGGCGGGAGAACGGGGCGTGACACGGGAACTCCTTCCGTCGCCCGTAACGAGTCCGGCCCTCCACGATAAGTCATGCTTGCATAAACTCGGTGAACCAGTAATAGAACCACTCGCGTATAAACCGCCAGTGTGGCCCTGGGGATGCTGCAACACCCCCAGGGCCGGCCAACGCAGTCAGGAGGACAGCCATGTCAACGACCAGCACTGACCACGGGCCCGGTATCCCGCCCGGCCGTAAGTTCCATGAGCGCATCACCATCCTCGAACACGAAGGTCTGCCCGTGGTCATCGCCCGCGAGCTCGGCCTTCTTCTCGAGTACAGCAGCGACGGCCAAGGCATTGTCGCTCGCATCTCGGGCGAATGGTCCGACGAGTTCATCGACGGCGCCGACGTGATCACGCTCCGCGGCGAGCGCCTTGCCACATTCAAGGCGGCCTGCAAGCAGCTCGGCCTCGACCTCGTCGACAAGCGCGCGCCCTCGCTCATGCTGCTCACGATGAGCGGCGTGCAGCTCGTCCTCGCGCGCTCCGAGAAGCCCGAGGGCAAGGCCTTCCGGCGGTGGCTGGTGACCGAGGTCATCCCCGCCTACGAGAGCGCCAAGCAGCTCGCCGGCGAGGCGGCGCCGCAGCTCGAGAAGGGCGCCGCTCCTGGGGGTGAGGCCGCGGCGCCGGGGAACGACCCGGCCGGCCCCGGCCGGCGCACGGCTCGGGGCCGGCCCACGATGTCGCGCGGCGGCGCCGGCGGCGGCCCGCCCCGGCCTCCGGGGGGCCGGCCGCCAGGTGCTCAGGCCCTCCCCGACCCGGACCGCGGCGCGATCTGGTGCCGGCCCGCCGAGACAGCCGAGGAGAAGCTCGCCGCTGCCCACGCGCGCGGCCAAGAGCTGCCCCGGGCCGCCAATGCCGACGAGATCGTGCGGGGCCAGGTGCTGCGGCTCATGCGCGGCTCGGACCAGCGGGCTCCGATGATCGCCGCGCTGGAGCGCCTGGGCGGCGCGTCGGCCCCGCCCGTCGCCGGCGCGGCACAGCCCTGGGAGGTCGAGGTCACCAAGGCCATCTGGCTCGTGCGCCGCCTCTCCGCCGGCCTGCTCATTGCGGCCCGCGACGAGGTCGGCCGGCTGATCCTGGAGCACGACTCCCGCGACCAGCGGATGGTCGGCACCCTGGTGGCGCTGATCGCCATCGAGTTGGGCACCCTGCCCGAGGGTGTGCTGGCTGAGGTGCTCGCGGCGGTGCCGCGCTGGCGCAGCGGGATCGAGCGACCGATTCCGCTGCCCGTCGGCGCGTAGGCGACGGGGGCCGGGGGGGTTCGGCCCGCTCGTGCCCCAAATTGCGAGCGGCCCGCCCTTCACCTGAAGGACAGGCCGCAAGGGCGGGGTCCGGGCGGGTACCGGCACCCGTCGACAGGCGCGCTATCGCCTTGTGCCGCGGAGACAAGCCTTCAAGGCGCGATGCCGACCGCGATGTGGCGGGCGGGGGTGAAGGCGGGCAGGGGGATCTGCACCTGCGCGCCTGGCGTCGCCCGGAACCACCCACGCGCGACGGCCTTGCCCTTGATCGTGACGGTGTCGGTGCGCTCGGCGTAGCGGGTGAGCATCCCGCCCCAGCTCGCCGGCAGCGAGAGGCGCAGCATCCCGCGGTCGTTCATCAGCTCGATGGGCCCCGCGTTGGTCTCGCCGCCGACGCCGGTGTCGGGCTCGAGGTCGACGTCGAAGCTGTCGTGCAGCTGGTCGCTGTTGACCGCGCCGACCCGACCTTTGGCGAACAGCGCCGCGATGTCGTGAAGGCCGAGCACGGCGCTCACCACAAAGCGCGTGGGGCCCGAAAAGCGCGGCACGGTGAGCCGCACACGAATGGCGGGGGCGTCGGCCGGCGGGGCTACGTCAATGATCGTTCGAGCGTTCATGGCTGCACCTCGATGGGGTTTCCGTGTTCATCGACCTCGATCAGCTCCTCGTCGGGCGGGTCGGCCTGCGCCGCGCGACGGTCGTCCCGGGCGTACCGGGCCGCGCGACCGACATCGGCGCGGGCCGGCGCGCTGGGCGCGCGGTCGTCGACCTCGACCAGCTCCTCGTCGCCTTCGACGTCGCCATCGCCGCCATCTGCGTTTTCGTCAGCACCCTCACCCAGCTCGCCTTGGGCCCGGCCAGACCCAGGGGGGCGGCTGTCCCACGCGTCCGCCAGGGCGCCGAGGACCTCCAAAGCCTCACTCCTGATGGTCACGAGCTCCTTGCGCGCCGCGGTGCTCACCCGGCCGAGCGCGATGAGCGTCTTGTGGAGGCCGGCGAGACGCGCGGCGAGGCCGGCCACGTCCTGCCGAAGCGCTGCGGTGGCCTGCATCTGCGCGAGGTGGTGCTCCTCAGCCTGCGCCATGCGCAGCAGCGCGAGGTTGGCCTGCGTAAACGTGTGCTCGACCTGACCGCCGCTCCAGAAGGCCATGGCCGCCCGGTCGAAGGCCTCGGCCGAGTTGTCGGCGGGCAGCAGCGCGCGGCCGTGCTGGGCCTGGGCGGCCAGCCAGGCCGCGGACTGCGCGATGGGGGTGAGGGTGGGCGCGGGGCGCGCGGCGGCCGGCGACGGGCGCGGCGGGGGGCGTTGGGACATCAGGCCTCCGGGGTGGTGTCGCCGACGTCGCCGTCGACGGTGCCGTTCTTGAAGTTCGCGAACATGGTCTTCATGATGGACCGGACCTCTGGGTTTTTCAGCGCCGTGACCGTCGCTGGGTCGCCGATCATGGTCTTGAGCTCGGGATCGCTGTCGAGCAGGGTCATCAGGCCTCCGAGCTGGCCGATGGACCCGGGCTCAAGCCCGATGGCACCGAGCACGCCGCCCAGCAGCTTCTCAATGACGCCACCGGCGGTCTCGATGGCCTTCTCTTTGACTGCGACCTCGCCTTCCTTCTTGCGGTCGTCGGCGGTGAGATCGAGCTCGACCCGCTTCTCGGCGATGCGCTTGTCCATGACGTCGAGCACATGGCGCTCGGCGCGGGTGGCGCGCTGCTCCATGAGCCCGGCCGACTTCGTCAACAGTCGCTCCACCACGTCGAAGATCTTCTGGTAGTCGGCATGGACCGTGGCCGTGTGGTCCTGGCCGAGCTTCATCGTCCACATCACCCGCTGGGTGAGGACGTCCTCGACGGTGGTCATCTCGATGGTGTCGAGGCGTGCCGGCGTGTGGCTGCTCAGTGAGGTCGGTCGGTCGCCCCACCCGCCGGTGCGCACCGTGAAGCTCGTGAGCCGCAGCCCCTTGGGGCCATAGACGTGGATGCGGACAAGAACCGCCTCTGGCACGTCACAGTAGGATGTGAGCTGCTCGCGCAGCGCCTCGCAGATCTGGTCGACCCGCTCCTCCTCGTCCTTTGCCACCCCCTCATCGGTGTGGAGGCTGAGGATGGGGTCGTCGACCTCATTGGTGATGTGGGTGATCTGGTCGGTCTCGCGGTCACCTCGGCGCTCGACCGCGCGGAGGTACGCGAACCGCTTGTAGTGCTTGCGCAGGTAGGCGCAGACCTCGTCGATGGGCAGGTGCATGGGTGGAGCCGCTCCCACCTCGCCCTTCGCCCCCTTGCACCCCTCGTCGCACCGCCGTCGGGAAGTAAATTTCGACGGTTTCGAGAACCGCCCGGGAACAGTCGCTTAGCGACCATCGTCTGCCCGACTTTCATCGTTTGCCGCTGCCCACGTCGTTCTCAGAGAGCTTGACTGCGGCCATTTAGGGCCTGTTTTTCACTTCCCTGCCGCAACAACGCCGACAATCGCAGGTGGATTTTGGCTCTTGCGACGCGAAAACAGCCGCTTCCCGACGAGCCCCCCTCTGTCGGGAAGTGAATTCTGGCGACCCGGCGCTCTGGCGGGGCGAGGGGGTGGGTGTCGAGGCCCTCCGCGGGCCACCGCGCCACACCAACCGCAGGAGGGCCGCATGGCCGGAGAGATGACCGCCCTGAACCGTCAGGGCCAGGCGAAGGGCAAGAAGGAGGACAAGCCGGCGACCGCCAAGGAGATCGCCGAGGCCGCCGAGCGACGGCTCAACAAGCTGCTCATCAGCAAGGAGGCCATGAAGGAGAACATCGGCCACACCGCTGGGCTCGCGATTGACGCCGCGGTCACCGTGGGCACCGCCGCGGGCAGCTCGGCCGTGGTCGGCATGACCCCGACCGCGCACCGCAACAAGGTCCGGGTCGTCCGCGGCCTCGCCGCCCTCGGGCTCCTCGCGAAGGGCCTGCACAAGGGCCTCAAGTACGGCGAGGGCCAGCACTACATGGCCGCCGCCAACGGCCTCGCATCGGCCGAGGCCAGCGAGAGCGCCTTCCGCTTCGGCGACGCGGTCCGCGAGAAGTGGGGCTGGGGCAAGGGCGGGACCGGCGCCGCTGAGCAGCCCCCGGCCGCCCAGCAGCCGCCCGCTGTCCAGCAGCCGGCCTACCAGCCGCCGGCTGCGGCCCCGGCGCCGGCCATCGCCATGACCCCCGTCCAGGGCGTCGGCGACATCCGTGAGATCAACCCGGCTGACCCGGCTCTGGTCGCGTTCCGCGCCAACGGCCGCGCCGCCGCCCACCGCCGCTGAGCGGCTCCCCCCAACACCACAGGAGGCCTCCACATGAGCGGCCACAACATGATGCTGGTCCCCGCCTTCGCGGGTGCCGACGACGAGATCGAGGGCGGCGAGGCCTACCTCGGCGATGACGACTTCGAGGGTGACGACGACTTCGAGGGCGAGGACGATTTCGAGGGCGACGACGCCGAGGCGCTCGAGATCGGCCGCCAGGTGATGAACGCCCGGGGCTTCCGCCGCGGCGGTCGCCGCCTGCGCCGCTGCCGCCAGGAGCGCCACGCGCTGGCCGAGCAGGGCGAGGAGGCCGCGCTCGAGGGCGACGGCTTCGGCTACGCCGGCCCCCGCCGCGTGGCCCGCATCGAGAACCGGATCAGCCGCAACCAGGCGCGGCTGGCCCGGGTCGCTCCCCCCGCCCCTCGGCAGAAGATCCCCGTGCGCAGCACCCAGATCAACCTCTCCGCGACCGGCAGCGCCGGCGAGATCGGCACCAGCCACGAGCTCGAAGCCGACACCTACCTCACCAGCGTCGTGTTCAACGACAGCAGCGCGGGCGCCACGCTCACCCGCATCGAGGCGGGCGACATCATCCTCTGGAAGACCGAGACCGAGGCCGGCGTGCCCTGCTCGGCCTTCACCACGAGCTCGATGCAGCCCTTCTCGCTGGCCGGCGTGAAGCTCCGCAAGGGGACCAAGCTGACCATCCGCGGGAAGATCAACGCCGACAACGACAAGCTCAACGCGCTCTTCTTCGCCAAGAAGGTGGTGACCTCCATCGGCTGCTGAGCAACGCGGTGGGTGAGGGGGTGCCATGGCCGATTCGCTCGACACCCTGCAGGCGACCGTTCAGGCGCCTGCGGGCCAAGAGGTGAAGCTGTTCTCCGCTTCGGGGAGCTGCGCGGCCTGGCGCTTTCTCATGGTGGAGGCGCCGGTCCCCCTGGAGCTTCGGCTCCGGTGGACCGGGCGCCTCCCCGACACCCGCGCCCGGATGAGCGGGCGGAGCCTGCAGGTCTGCCTGCACGCGAGCCACGTCGAGGCCTGGGTCACCAACCTGGGCAGCGGCGCGGCCGAGGTGGTCGGCGGGGCCGTGCTCTCGGCGGAGCGGGTCACCCAAAACGTCTTCGACGTGGCCATGCCCACCCAGGGCGCGCACGCGGTGCCGCCGTTCGCCTCGTTCGTCCGGCTCGACGCCCCACCGCTCGACAACCCCACCGGCAGCCGCTTGGAGCTGCTCAACAGCGCCGGGGGCGTCATCGCCGCCGTCGCAGTGGGTCAGACCGTCCCGCTCGGGCGCGCCGACAAGGTGCGCACGGTCTGTCCGGTCGCCCACCGCATCGTCTTTTCGCTCACTCTCTGAGCGTCCCTCCGCCCTGCGGGGGGTGTTCCCACCCTGACCGCCGCGGCGCCGCCGCGCAGGGGCCGCGCATCCGGCCCTGGGGGACCCTATGTCTTTTCTGCCGCGCTCCGCGCTGCTCCTCACCATTGGTACCGCGGTCACCGTCAAGACCGTGGGGGCCAACAAGAACCTCCAGACCTCGGGGTCTGACGACCAGACCAACGTTCAGCAGGCCTTCGCCGCCGAGTTCTCGGTGACGGTCTCGGGGGGCAGCAGCCCCACCGCCGACGCCAGCGTGGAGACGAGCTGGGACAAGGGCACGACCTGGCACGAGGTCGCCAAGATGACCCAGCTCTCGGGCGCGGGCAGCAAGAAGCAGCTCGTCGACATCGACAAGCTGGGGCCGATGGTCCGCGCGACCGTCACGCCCGGCGGCAGCACCCCGGGCAACACCACGGGCGTGGTGCGGCTGCTGACCAGCGCGCTGCTCACGGTGAGCTGATGCTGGTCCGCCCCACAGACCTCGCGCTCTCGGCGCGCCCGCTCTCCATCGAGCTGCGGGTCACCAAGAGCGAGCAGGGCCTCGTCGAGCTGCTCAACTGGCTGGCGCGGCACAACGCGCGTCTGCTGCGCGAGCGGCCGGACCTGCCGCTGCTCTACGAGAGCGGCGTCCGGTACCAGCGCGAGGCCACCGAGATCTGGTCGGACTTCCTCGCGACCCTGGAGCAGGGCCACGAGGACTGCGACGCGCTGGCCGCGGCGCGCGCCGGCGAGCTGCTGGCCTGGGGGGCTGAGGCGATGACGCCCCTCGACGGCGGCTTTGCGGCAGCCCGTCGGATGGGCCTGCGCACAGTGCCGGCCTGGGTCCAGCTCCACACCCGTGGGCCCAAGGGCGGGGCCAACCTCTACCACTGCGTCGTCGTCTATCGCGTCGACGGCGTCTATTTCCGCGACGACCCATCCGCGCGGCTCGGCATGTACCCCGACGGGGACCGCCACCCCTTCCCGGGCGTCGCCCGCCCCCTC
>JAEUKK010000192.1 GCA_016792625.1 Deltaproteobacteria bacterium
CTTGCCCCAACCGAAGCCGAAGATCTGCCCAAGGTGGGTCGCGTCGCTGCCCGGCGCCAACACCGGGAAGCCGGTCGCGTCGGAGTGGCAGTGGGTCCCGCTCATGACCTGGCGGAAGATGACGTCAGCGACGCCCTCCACAAGCTCCAAGCACCGAAGGACCATGTCGGAGAGGCGCGCGTTGTTTGTTTTGTGGCCCATCCGGGCCAAGTCCCGACGCTGCCGCTCCAAGGGCAGGTGAAAGGCGAGCCTGCCACCACCGTCGCCCTGAGCAGCTGCGGGCCGAACGCATCAGACCAGCACCAAGCAAGGTTGCACCCGCTCAACACCGCCGCAGCCCACACAACCCCGCGACCTCGACCGGGCACCTCTCGCACGCCCCCTCCACCCTGCTGCAGTCCCGATCGAGCGCCCTGCGGTTCGTCACGCTCATGAACAAGTACAGCGCCTGCTGCAGCACCCGCGGGTTGTACGACTGCAGGCCCGGCTTCAGCTGCGAGAGGTCGATCTCAGCGGCCAGCGCCTCGATGAAGGCCCGCCGCGCCCCGTAGGTCCCGAGCCCGACGTAGCCGACGCGCGCGAGGAAGAGGTCGACGTTGCTGTCGATCACGACCCAGCGGCCCCAGTCGAGGCCGTCTGACCAAGGCGAGAGCCCGGGCGACAGGTCGGGGTTGCTGAGCATGCTCAGGAACATCGCCGCGATCTTGTCGCTCACGCGCCACGCCCGGCGCAGCGCACCCTCGAGGGCCTCTGCCGCTCCGGCTGGCCCAGCGGCCTCCGCCACGCAGCGGTCCTTGAGCGCGCGCAGGTCGTCGGCGCCCGCCTCGATGACCGCGTGCGCGAGCCCGGTGGGCACCTTCCCGAAGTGCCCGTAGCGCTTGAGCAGGACCGCGTGGCGCTTCGGCAGGCAGCGGACCTCGGGCGCCGCAACGCACGCGCCGACCCCCGCGTCATCCTTGTGGAGGTCGCAGGCGCCGATGAGGCCGGCGAGGCTGGTCGCGTGCGGGCAGCCGCACGCCTGCGCCGCGCGTCGCAGCCCGGCGATGTCGGTGAGCTCTGCCGCGTCCTCAGCGGAGATCCCCTGCAGCACGCGCATGATCTGAAGGTCTTGGCGCCGCTGGAACATGGTCGTCGCGACCAGCAGACGGAACAGCGCCCCCGGCTCGCCGGCGCGGATAGCCTCGAGCGGCGATGCGAAGGCGCCGACCCTCGCAGGATCGGCGAACATCGTCACCACCCCGACGTCGTCGGCGGTGCCGTGGTAGCGCTCGAGGTACCACTTGGCGACGCCGCGGGCCGCCGCGACCTGCTCAGGTGTGGGGGCGGCGGCGGGGCGGCGAGGCAAGCGGGGCTCCGAGCTGCTGGGTCAGGGCTCATCTTCGGGGAGCACGACGCGGGCGCCATGGCGCGACGGCCTCGCGTGGGAGTGCCGCGCCAGCTCGTCCCGCAGCTCGGGTCGGCCCAGCCGCGGCGCCACCCAGCGCTCGAGCCAGTAGCGCGCCGTCGCCTCGGTGGCCGCACGCCCGCGCGCGCCCGCCTCGGGAGCGGCGTACAGCAGGGGGTCCTCGGCCTCGCCCCGCAGCCAGGGGCGCGCAGCCGCTCCGAGCTCCACCACGTAGATGGCGCGCCCCGCGCCGTGCTGCAGGAGCGCATCGGCGTCGAGGCCAAGCAGCTCCAGCCCCTCCCGCGCGACCCGGAGCCTCGGGCTGACCCCCTCCCCCATGCGGCTGGTGGGCCGCGCGCCGCCGCGGGCCTCCGCGACAAGCTGGGCGAGGGCCTCTCGGGTCGCGGGGCTGAGGTGGCTCGTCCCGTAGCCGCGCGTCGCGCCGATCCGGCGGTAGCGCGCGAGGTGCGGCGGCCCGCCGTCGCACGGGTGCTGCGGCGCCTCTGCGCGGTTGTATTGGGCGCCAGGGCCGTAGAGGGAGGTGGTGCCGATGAGGCCCAGGGTGCCGCCGCGCTGCACTGGCCTGCCAGCCATCGGCGACGCGACCTGGGCGTCCGCCTCGCCGTACCGGCGCTCCCACGCGGCGCGCACCTCCGCGCCCGCCATCAGCGCGGCGATGAGCTTCCCGCCCAACAGCGCGCGGTACGGCGCGACCGCCCCGCAGACCGCGAGCTCGGCGATGCAGGCGCCCAAGCGGCGGGCCTTCGCGCGTCGGGCGAGGGCGGTGATGGCCCGGGCCCCGTCGGCCGTCGCGGCGAAGGCGCCGAGGCCCGCCGGGCTCGGGTCGAGGCCGGCGACCGCGCGCTGCGCGCCGAGGAGCGCCGCGAGCAGCGCAGCCCGCTTGGCCCGGTACAGCGGGGTGCGCGCCTGGCGCTCCCAGTCGACGGGCTCCTGGGCGCCGCGGCCGTGCTCCGTGGCCCCGCCGCCATACCGCCGGTGCGCCGCGGCGGCGGCGAGGGCCTCGGCGCGGAGCGAGCGGAGGGCCGCCGACGTGGGGGCGACCAGGTCCGTCGGCGCGATGATCCCGTCCTCAAGGAGGTCTTGCAGGTAGACCTCTGACAGCTCTTCGCGCAGCGCAGCGCAGAGCCACGCCGCCCGCTCACCGGTCGGAGCGCTCCGGCACTCGGTGAGCACGTCGGCCGGCTCCCACCCGATCCAGCGGTCCCGCGCGCGGAGCTGCGCGGGCGCGCTGGCGAGCAGCCCGATGCCCATCACCGGCGCGAAGGGCGCCGCCGCGTCGCGGATGAGCACGGCGAGGCCGCGACCGGGGGACGAGCGGTAGGGCGTCGCCCAGCCGTGGCGAAAGTAGCGCCAGACGTCGCTGAGCAGCAGCCCTGTGTGGGCGCAGCGCGCGCCCGGATGGACGACCTCAACACAAGGGCGGACCACCTGCAGGAGCGCGCCCGGATCGGCCCCGGTGGCGGCGAGCTGGCGTTCGAGCGCCGCGCCGTCGCGCATCAGATCGAAGACCGAGCGGAGGTCGCCGCCGAAGAGCTGCGAGCGCTCCATGCGCTCGACGAACGCGCGGGTGGCGGGCTCGGCGAGCTGCGCGCGCCGCGCGCGCGCAAGCTCGGCCCGACGGTGCGCGTCCTCGGTCGCGCCGCCTCGGCCCTCCGGGCGTTGGAGCGTCGGGGGCCCGCCCTCGCTCTGGCCGATCGACCAGCCCGCGGCGGCGAGGTCGAGCGCCACGCGCGCCGCGGCCCGCGACGCGGCCGTGGGAAGCCCCGCGGCGGCCGCGCCGAGCTCGTCGCTGGGCCCGGTGTCGACGAGCCGCGCGAGCCACGCCCGGAGCGCCGGCAGGCGCCACGGCCCGCGCTCATCCACGAAGCAGCTCGGCGAGGGCGTCTGCCCAGCGGCGGCGGTGCGCGGCGAGGGTAGCGCTGGCCTCGGGCGCCGCGGCCTCTGCGCGCGCCAGCGCGACCATGAGCAGCTCGAGGTGCGCGCGCCGGTCGGCGGCGCCTGGCTCGTCCGAGGCCGCGAGCGGCGCGTAGGCGCGCTCATAGAAGGGGTGCGCGCGGTTCCACGCGACGATGAGGCGCCCTCCCCAGCGGAGCACCTCGATCAGCGGGGCAGGACCCAGATCGTCCTCGACGACGCGGACCTCGGGCGAGGCGGCCGGCGTCAGCAGGTCGGGCTGCTGCGCCGCGAGCTGGGCGAGCAGGGCCGGCGGCTCGGGCGCAGGGGCGGGAGGCGGCAGCGCTGGCATGCGCGCCTCGACCGCGCTCGCGCGCGCCTCGGTGCCTGAGAAGCGCGCCCGCGCCGCGAGGGTTCGGTGCGCCTTCCGCACCCGGGCGTTGAGCGCGTGCGCGGAGGGCATGATGAGGGGCGTGAGTGCCTCGATGAGCTCGGGGCAGGGCCGCACCTGCTGCTTGGTGAAGGTGAGCCCCATGGCCTCATCGAGGGAGGGGTGCACCTCGATCTCGCAGCGCCACCAGTCGTCGTAGGCCTCGCGCCGCTTCTCGCCCATAAACAGCCAGCCGTGGTCGACCTCGCGCTGGGCGCGGAGCACCGAGACCCCGGCGCCCTTGGTGATGCCCCGGGCGCGCTTCTCGGCGTTGCTCAGCGCGTGCCACTCGGCGACCGGCAGCTCGGTGAAGGTGACCCGCACCCGGCCCGCGCCGAGGGTGGTCTTGATGTCGAGCTCGGCTGGCGTGCAGAAGAGCGTCGCGCCGCTCCACGGCGCCCGCCGGTCGAGGAGCGTGGGGTCGCGCGGCGGGCAGGCCCCACCGTTGACGGTCAGGTCCAGCCCAGCCCAGATGAAGCGCCGGAAGATCCGCCCCAGCCCGTCGCGGAGCTCTCGCACGAGGCGCTTGAGCGGGTGGCCAGAGAGCTGGTCAGCCCGCGACCAGCGGACGACCGTGCCCGAGGCGGCCGCGCGCGCCGGTCGCTCGGCGGGCTGCGCGAGCAGTCCCACCGCGCCGCCGCGGACCTCGTCGAGGTCGAGCGCGCAGCGCCACGGCGCGCCGCCCACCTGCCAGCTGGTGACCTCGACCCGGCGGGCCTGCGACAGCGACGCGCAGGGCAGGCCGACGCCGAAGCGGCCGAGGCCCGCGCGGTCGTCGAAGCGCGTGCTGCCGCCCAGCGCCAGCGCGCGCGGAAGCACCTCGGGGGCGATGCCCTGCCCGTCGTCTTGGACCTCGAGGTGATGGCCGCCCGGGTCGTCGGCCCCCACGATGACCGCGACGCGTGTCGCGCCCGCCTGGATGGAGTTGTCGACAAGCTCGGCGACGGCGTGCGCAGGCGAGAGGTACCCCGCGTGGCGGACCGACTGGAGGAGCTCTGGCAGGGAGACGAGCGGGTTGTGCATGCCCATAGACTATCACGTTCCGTGAACTATGCAATCAGATGTGTCGGAACGTGAACTTGGAGCCAAGGCCCTGGCGCAATAGGCTCCGACCATGGCCCCACCGTCGGACATCGGAGCGCGCCTCCGGGCGCTGCGGAGCGCGGCGGCGCTGACCCAGAAGGACCTCGCCGCCCGCCTCGGTGGCAAACACCCCTCTTGGATCAGCAACATCGAGACCGGCGCAAGGAGCCCTGAGCTCGACCTGCTCCAGCGCTGGACGGCGGCCTGCGGCGCAGAGCTGCGGGTGGAGTTTGTGCCGCCCTCGATGGACGCCGAGCTTGAGGCCGAGCTCGCCGGGCTGCGCGAGGCGCCGCCCACCGGCGAGGCGCGGGCAGCGCTGCTCGCGCACCTCCGCGCCTGGCGGGCGCTGGCCGAGCCCAGGGGCGGGCAGTGAGCACCAGCGAGCCCGGCGCCCGCGACCCCATCCCCGTCCCCACCCTCACCGGACCGCGGCCGCTCCTGCGGCGGGCGCGGGCGGTGGTGCAGGCGCTGCTCGCCGGCCAGCTCGAGGCGGCGACCCTCGCGCTCGACGCGCTCGACGCCGACCGCGTCGAGCGGACCCGGGTGAAGTGCCCGCCGGCACCCGGGGCGCCAGACGCTGGCGCGCCGGTGCCGGCGGCCGCAAGGCTTGACGCCCCACCTGGAGCGCCGAAGGAGGAGGGCGCGGCCGAGCGGTACGAGGGCCTGCGCGTCGCGATGTACGCCCGCCTGCTCGTCGACCTCGTCGCCGCGGGCTGGCGCCTCGAAGAGGAGCTCGGCCGGCTGTTCCTCATCCCGCTGTCGCCGCTGGCGGCGAGGAGCGACGAGGAGCTCCTCGCCGCCAAGTCCACCGTCCGCAGGACCATGGACGCGCGCGTCCGATCCAGCTTGCGCGCCGCGCGGGTGGGCGCCCTCGTCAGCGCAGCAGAGCCCCGCGTCCGCGCCTTGATGGCGGACCCGCGGGCGCTGGCCGAAGCGCTGCGGTCGCGCGGGCCCAGCGCGGTGAAGCCCTACGTCGAGCTCGCGCGCGCCGCCGACGGCGCCGAGAGCCCAGACCCGACCACCGGCCTGAGCCGCTACACCATCTTTGTCTACATGCGCTGGTGGTGGTCTTTCCCCTACAATGACTCACCGGGCCGCAGCCTCCCCTTCCTGATCCGCGACGCCGGCCAGCCGGGGCACCCGGTCTGCGGCCTGCTCTGCCTCGCGAGCCCCGTCCTCCGCATGACCCAGCGCGACAGCGCGCTGGGCCTGAGCACCGCCTGGCTGCAGGCCGTCGTCGCCGGCCTGCTCGCGGCGGCCGACGGCCCGGCGGCGCTCGAGGAGCTCCTCCGCGCCATCGCGAGCAGCGGCGGCCCGGCGCGCGCGACCCTCTGGCCGCAGCTCGCGAAGGTCCTCCAGGTCGTCGACCTGGAGCGCTGGGCGCGCGGCACCCCGCCGGCGGCGCGGGCGGAGGCGGCCGAGGCCGCCGCCGCGCGGCTCCTCCAAGACCTGATCGAGGAGCTGCGCGGGTCTGAGGCCCTCATCGACCGGTCGGGCCTGCGGATCGACCCGGCGGCCCGGCTCGAGGATCAGATCGCCGCGCTCCGCGACCGGGCGGACGCGGCCGAGCGCCTCTGGCGCCGCCTGCGGGGGGTGTCGAGCATCAAGCCCGAGCACAGCGCCGCGGTCGACGCCATCGAAGCCGAGCTCCGCGCGTCGCAGGGGGGCGGGCAGCTCTCGCCGAGGGACGCGCTGTTCGTCAAGAAGCGGCACCGCCAGCTCGCCCGGCTGTGGGAGGCCCGCGCGCAGCTCGAGGCGCTGCGCGCCAGGGGCGCCCCGCTGAAGCAGCTGGCCGCAGCGCTCCGGGCGCATGAGCTCTACGGTCCGGCGCCCGCGCGCCGGCAGCGCGGCGCAGGCCCCAGCGCGGCCGAGCTCAAGGCGGACGGCCAGGCGCTCGGCGCCGCGATGGAGGAGCGGCGCGTCCGGGTCCTCGCCGCGCAGGTGGCAGAGGTGACCGTCTGCGGCGCCGTCCCCCCGTACAACGCGGTCCTGGGAGGGAAGCTCGCCGCGGTCGCCGCGCTGAGCCGCGAGGTGGCAGCGGCGTGGCGCTCGATCTACGGGTCCTCGAGGTCGGACATCACCTCGCGCATGGCCGGCCGGGACGTGACCCGAGACGCCGACCTGCTCGCGCTCTCCACCACCGGCTTCTACGGCGTCGGCAACGCCCAATACAACCGAGCGGTGCTGCCCTGGCAGGGCGCGCAGCGCGGGTGGCGCGAGGCCGGGCTGACCGCGGGCCACGGCACGCTGCACCTCTCCGACGCGACGGCGGCCCTCGGCCGCGAGCTCCTTGAGGCCAAGCGCGGGGGCAAGCTGATCAACTCGCAGTTCGGCGAGGGGCCGTCGGAGCGGCTCCGCAGCCTTCGGGACGCGATCAACGAGGTCGGGCTGCCGGCGAACGACCTGCTCCAGCACGGCGCGCCCCGCGTGATCTTCGTCGCCCCGCTGGACGGTGCGCCGCCGTACAAGGAGGAGGGCAGCTGGTCGACCAAGGCGCCCACCTTGGACGAGGTCACCGAGCTCTGGCGCGGACGGTGGCTGAACGGGCGCCTGCAGCGGGCAGCGGCCGAGCTCACCGGGATGGAGCCCCCGGGCCTGCTCAGCGAGCGTTACCCTGAGGAGGTCGCGGCGGCATTGGCCGCAAACGCCACGTCCCCGCAGGCAGTCACCCCCGTCGGCGAGCTGAGCGACGAGGCCGACGACCAAGACGACGGCGACTTGGAGGGCGAAGAGTGAGGTACGAGACCCTGCGGGCCCTCAACAAGGGCTCAGCCAGCAACGCCGACCTCGCGGACAAGGCGCTGCGCACGCTCCTTCACGTCCGAACACCGCTGGACGCGCTGATCCCCTCGCTTCTGGGCGCGGGCCGCGACGTCGTCCTGACGGGCAACCCCGGCGACGGCAAGTCCCACCTCGCGCGGCACCTCGACGACCAGGGTCAGCTGCGCGGCGCGCACTTCGAGCCGGACCTCTCTGCATCAGCGCTCGAGGACGTGATCGAGGCGTGGTCGGCCGCCGCCGCCGCGGGCCGCCCCTCGCTGATCTGCGCGAATGAGGGGCCGCTGCTCGACGCGCTGCCCGCGCTCGAGGCGCACCCCACCCTCGGCCCCCGCGCCGCAGAGCTCCGCGCCCAGCTCGGCCGGCTCGTCGCGAACCGGCCCGAGGAGCTCGCGCCCGAGCCCCAGCTGGCGGCCCTGGTCGACCTCGCGGACCGGCACCTCGGTGACCCCGCCACCGTCGAGCGCCTGCTCGAGACCGTGGCGACGGACGACTTCCTGCCGATCGACGACGCCGACCGCGAGAGCTCGCCGTCCCGCAACATCGAGCTGCTCTTCGACGCGGAGCCACGGGCGCGCCTCGCGGGCTACTTCGCCGTCGCCGCGCGGGCCTGCGGCGAGCACGTCACCTTCCGCCAGCTCTGGGGGGCGGTCAGCGAGGCGGTGTGCGGAGGGATGTCGTCCACCCAACGCGCGCAGGACGTGCGGCGGCGGCGGAGCGGAGCGGCCGTCTGGCGGACGCCGTTGGCGCTCCTGCTCGACGCCAAGGACCCCGGGCCTATCTCGCGCGGCCTCGTCTCCGGCGGTGATCCCCTGGGGGTGGAGGACCTCGAGCTCGACGAGCGGCTCTGGCGGACCGGCGGCCGCGGCGTCGGGGAGTGGCTGGTCGACCTCGACAGCGACACCCTCCCGCTGCCGGCGGAGCGCTGGGCTGCCGGTGACCCCAAGGGCGCCCTGCAAGACTTCCGTGACCTCAAGCTCCTGGCCGCCATCGCGCACCGCGACGGCGAGCGCCTGCTCCAGCGGCTCTCCCCCGCGCCGGGCGCAGGGCGCGCCGCCGACGCTGAGCTCAGAGGTGAGCTGTTGACCGGCCTGCGCCGCCTCTTCATCCAGCCCTCCGACGAGGGCGCCGCGCCGCCCTGGCTTCTCGCCGGCGCGCCCCTCTGGGTGAGCCTCAGCTACGAGCGCCCCGCGGGCCGCGGGCGGTGGGAGCGGCCCTTCGTCGCGGCGGCGGCCGTCGCCGAGGAGGACATCGAGCTGCTCCGCCCAGCGCGCGCGCCGTGGCTCCGCGACGCGCTCGGCCCAGTGCCCGACGTCTGCTGGCTGCGGCACCGGCCCAGCGGCGTGACCCTCCGGGTGGACGCCGCGCTGCGGGCGGCGCTCCGGCGGGCCGCGACGCTCGACGGGCCGATGGTCCCGCCCGACGTCGTGGTGCGCTTCCTCGCCCGCCTGTCGGGCTGGGAGGAGGCCCGCTGGGCCGGCGCGGGCGGCGCCTGCGCCACGCTGGCCAGCCCGCGGGGGCAGCTCTACACCTTCGACGTGCGGCCGACCGGCACGGGCTGGGCCTACGGAGTCACGGATGTGGGTACTTGAACAGCGCGTCAAGGGCGCGCTGATGGGCGAAAATGACGCTGATGGAGCGATCTCGCTCGCCTTGGGGGCGCGCCTCCACACGGGCACGTACAAGGGCGTGCACGCGATGAACGACCTGGCCCAGACCGCGCTGGGCGGGACGCCCGCGCACCGCGGCGACGTCCTCGCCGCCGCGGCCCGCGAGCCCATCAAGACCGAGAACGAGGACGCCCGAGACGCCGCGACGCGCCTCGATAGGCGATGGGGCGCGAGGTACGCCGCGGCCTTCCCCGCCGAGCTCGACCCGGCGGACGTCGTCCGCGTGCGGGCGGCGCTCCGCGCGGTGGCCACCAAGGACGGAGGGCTCTACCGACCGGGCGACGCTATGAACAGCCCCCTCGCCGCGCACATCGGCCTGCTCGGCGCCGACAGCGTGAACCTCGGGGTGGGCCTGGGTCGCTACCTGTTCCATGTGCTGGACCAGGAGGGGCAAGAGGCCGTTCGCACAGCCTATACCGACCCTTCAGACCCCGTCAGCCGCGCGCTGCGCCCGTTGCTCTTCGATGACCCGCGCACCGAGCTCCGCCGCCCGCTGCCGCCGCTGGAGCTCCGCGGCTTCGACAAAGCCCTCGGGCGCGGCCTGTCCACCCTGCTCCGCCACCGGCTCTCCAAGCTCACCCGCCTCCGCTACCTGCTGCTCGCGGGCGCGCTGGGCTTCACGCTGCGGGCGCTCGGGCAAGGCCGACCCGACGGGCGACCCGCGGTGTTGGCGACCGCTGGGGGCGACGACGATGGCCGCGACCGGCGGCGCTCCGACGCGCGGCGCGTGGCCACCGCGAGCTACGCCCGGGGATTGGACGGTCTCGACGGCGTCATCGCCGCGCACCTCTGGGCGGAGCTGCAGCGCTCCGGCGGGCTGCGAGACGGCTCGGCGCCCGCAAACGGGCTGACGGTCACGGAGGCCAGCCCTCGCGGGGTCCTGGACGCAGCGCGCGCGGCCGACATCGACGGCGTGTACTGGCCGGCGACGGCCCTGAAGGCCTTCGGGCGGCGCTGCGGGTTCATCGAGCCGCGGTCGGACCGCGCTGGCTGGCCCGCGCGCCTCCACCTCACTGACGAGCTCGTCGAGGCGCTGATCCTGATGTTCAGCCGGCCCGGTCAGCCGCCGAGGCGCTGGCGCGACCTTTGGATGGAGGTCGGCGAAGCGCTGGGCCTCCACATCGGCGCGAACCCGAGCGTGGACGCCGCGCGCCTTCGCGAGGTCGGCGTCGAGGACGCGCACCGCGCGGCCCTCGAGGACAACAACGAGCAGGCGCTGCGCGCGGCGATCACCCAGGGGGTCGCCCGCCGCCTCCCCGACAGCGGCGCCGAGGCCGGAGGAGAGCTGCAATGAGCCGCGCGTACGTGGACCTGATCGCAACAGCGGTCATCAACGCCGCGGAGGCCGCGCGCGCCGCCGGCGGGATGATCGGGGTCCGCCTGTCCCCAGTGGACCTCGCCGCCGACGAGGCCGGGCCGCTCGCCGCGGCGATCCGCGCGGCCCTCCCCTGGGGTGACCGCGTCGCGGTGGCGGCGCCCGGGGCCCGCGCGGAGGAGGGCGCCGGCTGGCTCGTCGGGAGCGGCGACGAGGTCGCGCAACGGGCGACACACTGGCGGAACAGCGTCGGGCAGCGTGACCTCGTGGTCTACGTCTCGGCTGAGCGGCTCGGTCGGGCTGGCGGGCTCGAGGACACGCTCCGCCCCGTGACCGACGCGGACCTCACCGACGCGCTCAGCGCGGCGCTCGCCGGGAGCGGCTTGCCAGACGAGCTCGTCCAGGCGCTGACCTCGCTGGAGCTGCTGGGCCCGGACCGCCCACGCCAAGCCGCGCGCTTCATCGACGCCGCCGCGGGCGCAGACGTCGCGGCCTGCGGGGCGCTGCTCCCGCTGCTTGGCCTGATGCCGGACGATGCGCTCGGCGAGGCGGTGCTCAAGCGGCTGGAGCACAACCAGCGGGTGGTCAACCTCGCCCGGGACGGCCGCCGGCCACAGGGCGAGGGCCCGACCGCCGAGCTGCGCCGCGCCCTCGCTGAGCCGCTGCTCCGCCACGGCGACGCCGGGGTCGCGCAGGTCAACCTCGGGCAATACTCGCTGGAGGTGCTCGAAGGCGACCTTCCCAAGGCCGCCGCGAGGAAGCCGCGGGTGGTGGCGCTGGTGAGCGCCCCAGCCCGCCCCGCGCCCAAGCCCGCCCGCGCGAGCGCCCCGGCTGAGGTGAAGGCGAAGCCCTCGGCGCCCCGGCCCGCCAAGACGAGCGGGGCGGCGCCGTCCCGGAGCGCGGGCGCCGCGGCCGCGCCCGCTCACAGCAGCTTCAACGTGCACCCGGCGCCCCCCGCGCCCGCGCCGCTCACCGCGCCAGCCGCACCGAGCGGCGCAGATACCGGCGCGACCCCGCCTGTCGACGTGGACACGCGCGCGATGACCGCGCCGGTCGAGGCGCCCGCCTCGGTACCGGTGACGGACACCCCCGCGGAGCCGACCGAGCAGGCGGCGCTGCCTACCGGCCGCGGAGACGCAGCGCCCCCGGAGCCCGAAGCCAGGGAGCTCGGCGCAGACGTCGCCCTGCGCCCTGGCGATGAGGCGACCGCGGCTACGGACACCCCCGCGCAGGCGGCTGAGGCACCGGGAGCGACGCCAGCGGAGCCTGCCGCCCCGCGCCCCCGCGCCGCGCGCGCGCGCCGGAGCCCGCCGGCGCCGTGGTCCGCCGAGCTGCAGCGAGCGGAGCGTCCTCCGCGCCCCCGCCCGCCCGCCGGGCTGGTCGAGCTGCTGACCGCGGGCCTGGGCGCGGGCGGCGACGCGCTGGAGTGGCCCTGCGCAGGCGATCCCGGGGCGGTCACTGTCGCCCTGCCCAAGGGCCTGCGCCCCGCCGACCGCCGGCCGGGGAGCAGCGGCGCGGCCTGGGAGGCCTGGACCGAGGCCCGCGCCGCGCTGATCGAGGCCGCGCTGACGGCCCACCAGCCGAGCGGCGAGCCGATGGAGCCCCACGCGCTGGTCGAGGCCCTGATCGACGCGCCGCACACCGTCCTCGGCGCCCCCGACGTCGCTGAGCTCGCGGAGCGCGCCGCGGCCGCGGGCCGGCTCGTGCTGGCGGAGGCGCGGGCCGAGGGCCCGGACGCGATGGACGCCGCGCTGGGGATGGAGACCGTCACGCTCCGCAGCGCGAACGGCCAGGTCGTCGTGGCCTTGGGGCCCCTCCACCCCGTGCTGCTCTGCCAAGCGCTCGAGCGCCTCGACACCGCCGCTCGCGCGGCCCGGCTGACCCCGGGCGCCGCGCGGGCGGCGCTGGCCGCCTGGGCGGACCGACCGCCCAGCGTGCCGATGTGCTGGGCGGGGCAGCTCCCCTACACGGGCGGCCCGCGGTGGGCGCCCTGCTTTGGCGCGAAGCTCCCGCTCGGCGCCAGTGTCGGGGACCTCATCCCCGCGCTCGTCGGCTCGTTCCTCGCGGTCCACCCGCACGCCGCGCACGCGCTGCGGGTGCGCGCCCATGAGGCCGCGGCGCAGGTCGCGGAGGGGGTCTCGGAAGCACTCGCCACGTCACCCGCAGCGGACCACGCCACCGCGGTCATCGAGGGCGCCGCGCTCCGCGGCGCTGACCTCGGCGAGCGCGCCGCGGCGCGGGTCCGGCTTGAGCCCTCCGATGCCCAGGTCCCGCCGCACATCGAGCTGCGCCGGGCCGCCCCCGGGCCCGCCGCGCCGGTGGAGGCGCCAGCCTGCGCCGCCGACCTCTGCGCTGGGCCCTGGCGCGCCGCGGTGGTCGCCGCGACCCCGCTCGCGGCGGCGTGCGAGCCGCTCCCCGGGAGCGGCCGCACGTGGCTGGCGGTGCTCGGCGGTCAGCTGACCGGGCCGCCGCCGGCGCGCTGGACCATCATCGCCCGCGCCGACTGCGGCCCTGACGAGCTTGTCGTGCTAACCCGTGAGGTTGACCCGCTGGCCGAGCACCTCCGGGCAGCGATGGGGATCGCCGCCGGCCGCGCGCGGGACGCCCGGGTCCGCCTCCAGGAGCTCTGCGCGCCCAACCTCGGGATCATCGCGCTGGACGGCGCCGGCAGCCCGGCGCTGTCCGCCGGGACGGCGTCCCGCGAGGCCCTCGCTCAGCTCGGCCCCGACGCGCGCCTGCTCCACCTCGACGCCGAGCTGCGGACGGCGCTCTTTGGCGGCGCGCGCGGCGCGCTCGCCGTCGCGGTGGAGCTCAGCAAGCAGGGGCCGCGATACGCGTTCGGCGCCCACGACCAGAAGCTGCCCAAGGAGCGGTGGGCGACCGAGCCGCTCAAGCACGCCGCGGAGCTCGTCACCCTGGCCGAGGGCAGGGGGCACGTCGCGGAGGCCGCCGAGGCCGTCCTGCGCGCGGCGGGCGCCCTGCCCTAGCGCGGCGGTCCGAGGCCCCCGCCCGCTCAGACGAGCAAGTCGACCTCGATCACCCGCTCGACCCGCCCGCCCGCGACCCGCGCGAGCATGGCGCGCGGCCGGCCGCGCTCCGGCAGCATCAGCGCGCGCCAGACGCCGTCCGGGGCCTCCGCGGCGGCGCGCCAGCCGCCGGTGCGCCGCTTGGGGGAGCCCTGCACCGGGCCGTCCTTGCAGTACACGCTGATCCAGCGGTCGTCATCGACGGGCGCCCCGTATCGATCCAGGTCGCGGCGCTGCGCCTCCGCGAGGAAGGCCTCGGGCTCGCCCGCGGCGCGCTCGGCCTCGGCCCGCGCCTCGGGCTCATCGGGCTCGACGCGCGCCTGCGCCGCGGCGGCGAGCGTCGCGTCGAGCGCCCAGGACTCGTGATCCAGCTCGAGCAGCGGGGGGTCGAGCGCCTCGTCGCGGAGCAGCGCCGAGGCCTCCGCCAGGGTGATCCACCGGCCAACGACGCCGCCGACATGCTCCTCGGGTGAGCGCAGCGGCGTGAGGTGGGCAGGGGTCGCCGCCCCGAGCAGGAGGGCGCGATCACCGAGGCGGACGACGGCCGGCGCGCAGGGGGCCAGCACCCGCGCGGAGCGGCGCTGGCGAGCGGCGGGCTCGCTCAGCAGCGCGGCGGGCTCGGCGTCGAGCGACAGCGCATCCACCGGCCCACCCGCGCCATAGTCGAGCGCCGGCACGCTCACCGGGATCAGCTCCCGCAGGTCGATCAGCGCGTCGAGCGCCGCGTTCACGAGCGGGGTGGGGCGCCCAGCGCCCAGCCGGTCGAGCTGCCCGAGGGCGAGCTCCTGCAGGTCACGCCGCGGCGTGGGGCCCCAGCGCTGCGCCGCCTCGCGCAGGAGGTCCGCGACGCCGGGGAGCGACGGGGCCCCGTCCGGCGTGAGCAGGCCCAGCTCGACGCCGAGGGCCAACGGCGTGGTCGGGTCCAGGTTCATGCGCGCTGCTCCGGCAGGGGGACGGGCGCGCCCATGACCAGCGCCTCGACGACGCCCCGCACCTCACCAGGCGTGGTGATGACGGTGAGCCGATGCCGGGCGCGGGTCCACCCGACGTAGAGATCGGCCGGGGTGAAGGACGCGCTCCACGTTGGAGGACAGTACAAGACCGCGGCCTCCGCCTCAAGCCCCTTGAACGCGCGCGGCGTGGACACCAGCAGCCCGTCCCCCGCGCGCCAGCGGCGCGGGTCATCGGTGAGGGGCGCCCCGCACACCCCGGGGGCGCCCGCGAGGGGACCGCGGGCCAGGCGCGCAGGGCCCAGCACCACCACCTGAGACGGGCGGAGGCCGCCGCCCAGCGTGCGCGTGACCTCCGCCGTGATGACCGCCGCGAGCTGATCGGGGCGCGCTGCCCGCGCGTGGACCGGGGGCTCCCCCTCGGGCGCCAAGGCCAGCGGCCGCAGGGGCAGCGATGAGAGGGCGGCGGCCGGAGCGGCGATGCGACGGGTGTTCCGGCAGTTGGTCTCGAGCCGCAGCGCGAGGGGCGCGCGGGCGAGGGGCGGAGCGCCTGTGCGGAGGCGCTGCGCGAGGTCCGCGAAGAGGTAGCGGCGTCCAGACGGGCAGAGGGTGTCGAGCGCGTCGAGCCAGGCGACCTCCATGTCCTGGGCCTCATCCACGACCAGCGCGTCGTAGATGGGCTCGCCAGGCTCTCCTTGGAGCACCTCGACGGCCTGCTCCAAGACGCGCGCCGCCTCGTCCCGCCAGAACGCTTCGGCCGCCGGCCCCTCGGGCACCTCGACCTCGACGCCCGCGCGGCGCGCCAAGCCCATCGCGAGGCCGTGAAAGCTGTGCACGTCGACGCGCCCCGGGCCACCCGCGCCGATCCGCTCCTGGAGCCACTCTGCGAGGCTGCGGTTGAAGCAGACGAGCAGGCAGCGTGCGCCCTCGGCCCGCAGCCGCTCCGCGAAGGTGACGGCGAGCAGCGTCTTCCCCGAGCCCGCCCCGCCTTCAACCAGCGCGGAGCTGGCAGCGAGCAGCCCGAGCAGGGCGGCGTGCTGCGCCTCGGTGAGCTGCACGAGGCGCGCGGCCTCCGCGTCGATGGCCGCGGCGTCACAGCGGACGAGCCGCAGCGAGGGCGCGAGCGCGTCGAGCAAGGGCTGCCACCGACCCGCGGGGACCGGGCGGGCCGGGCCCCACGCGTCGAGGGCGGCGGTGAGCCGCGCCTCGAGCTCCTCGAGCCCGTCCGCGTCGACCAACATGCGTGGGTCCGCGTGGGGCGGGAGCGCGCCCCGCCAGCGGTGGTGGGGGGTGACGACCACGTCCCCGTGCGCGAGCTCATGCCGGACCTCTGGCCAGCCGGCGCGGTCGGCGACGGCGTCGAGCAGCGCCCAGCGGCTCCGCGCCGCCTGACGGATCGGGTCGACGATTCGATCCGCGCCCCGGTGCCACTCGCGCCCCTCGACCCGCAGTGCGCCGCCCTTGACCTCGACCACGAGCAGGCCCCGGTCGGGGTGCAGCAGCACGAAGTCGGCCTCGCCCTCGCGCAGGGGCGCGCCCACCCGCCCACGGTCCGGGCGGAGCCAGGGCAACGAGTGCATGGCGACCCAGGGCGAGGGCAGCCGCAGGAGCGCCCGCAGGAGGTCGCGCTCCGAGCTGTGCTCGACGTCCTCGAGGCGCGTCGGCGGGATCAGCCGGATCACCGCTGGACCTCGAGCAAGAGCAGCCGCGCTTCGAGCTCTGCGTGGTCAAACTCTTCTGGGCGGCCGGCGTCCAAGCGCGAGCGGTAGCGCACGCTCAGCCGCGGCTGCTCACCGTCCCCGTCCCGGCGCCGCGCCTCGACCCGCGCGAGGGTCCAGGGCTCGCCCGTGGCGTGGAAGCAGCGCGGCGGCCCGCCGCTGGGATCGCGGGTGGTGAGGAGCACCAAGCTCTTCGCCTGCTCGGGCGGCGGCGGGAGCAGCGCGCCGGGGCCAAACCACGCCCAGCGCACATCGGACAGCTTGATGTTCAGCGCCCGGGCCTTGGCGGGCAGCGCGATCAACACATCATCGGCGCGCCGCTCTCGCGGCCGACGGACGTGGGCGATGGGCGCGCCGCCTGCCAGCCAGTCGGCAAGTCGGTACACGGCCGCGCCCTGCGGGTCAGGCGGGAGGGGGAGCGGGTCATCCTCATCGGCGGGGGTCGCGCCGCTCGCGCCGCTCCGCGCGAGCTCACACGCGAGGGGCAGCGCGCGGTCGGCCACGAAGGCGCTCACCAAGCCGGGCGCGGGGGCCTCGAGCGGGTGGCGCAGCCGCGCCGATCTACCGTTCACCCGCAGCTCGCCGCCGTTGACCTCGGCCTCGTCACCCTCCTCTCGCAGCCACAGCGCCATGGCGTCGAGGAGGCTGGCGGCGCGCGCCGCGTCGATGGTCGGGCGCTCGCCGTACAGCGCGGCCCGGAGCGCGGCGGCGGCGAGGTGCCGGTCGAGGAGGTGGTGCTCGAAGCGGTTGACGTAGCTGCGCAGGCAGTCGTAGCAGCTCTGGTCACACTTGGAGTGGCAGCCCTCGAGGAGGGCCAGCGCGTCGGTCAGCAGGCCCTCCACGTCGCCGGCCGCCGCGCTCGCGTAGCCAGCGCCGCCTGGTACGTCGTCGTAGAGGAAGATCTCGATCTCGCTGCCGTCAGCCCCGCCGTCCGACAGCGCCGGTCGGTGACCCGCGCTGAGCTCACCGGCGTCGAGGTCGTAGCGCTGCCGGGCGGCCGCCACGAGCGCCTCGCGGAGCGAGGTCAGCACGCAGCTGGTCGCGGCGGTCCCCGGCGGGAGCGTGAGGCCCGCCGGCATCGACAGGCGGAGCACCGCGACGTCGGTGCGCAGCTCACAGCCGAGCACCACGTCGACGGCGCCCCACTCGCAGGTCTGGGGCTCACCAGGGCGCGCCGGCGTGGGGCGCGGGTGGGCGCCGCCGAGCTTGCCGTTCGCCCAGCCGTTCGGCTCGCACCGCCCGCAGCGGGTGCAGTACCTGAAGTACGGCCGATCGGTGGTCTGGTCCAACGGGTCGCGCTCGGCGCCCATGTTGGTCACGATGAGGTCCATCGGCCCGCGCCAGACCCGGACCCGCCCGTCAGCGAAGACATCGTGCTGCGCGGCCTCTTCCATGCGCTGGGTGAGCACCGCCGAGGTCGGTCTGCTCTTCGGGACCGAGGTGTCCCCCGCGACGCCAGCGGGCTCAGTCACGGGGTGGGCGAAGCCGGTCGGCCGCAGCCAGTCGACCGCGGGGCTGAGGCCCGAGGCCCGCTGGCAGGCCGGGCACGGCAGGCTCGCCCCGCGCCGCACCGCTGGGTCATCGCGCTTGCGCAGCTCGGCGTGCCCGCAGACACACCGGAGGTAGCGCTGCCGGTCGCGCCACGCGGCGAAGCGCCCCCCGAAGCTGTCGTAGAGGGCGAGCGACCGAAACCGGAGGCCGTCCACCCACACCTCGCGCCCGGGCGCGTACTGAGAGAGCGCGGCCTTGAGCCCCTGCTGGGGGGCGTACTTCAGCGCCGGTCGGAAGCCGCTGCCCCGCTCGTCGAACACGTGAAAGCCGACCACATCGGTGGGGAAGGCGTAGCGGGGCAGCACCGCCCGCGCGAACAGCCGCGCGAGCAGGGTCTCCTCCCCTCCCCCATCGGGATCAGAGAGCTCGCCAGGCGCGTCATCGGCCCCACCTTCACCCTCGTGCCCGTCGTCCAACTCGAGGCCGCGGCGCGGCCGCTCGGCGGCGTCCGCCGCCGCGGTCGGAGGAGCCACGGCCCCGCCGCCTCCGCCATCAGTCACGTCAGAGGGGGAGACCACGGTCACGCCGTCCGCGCCCTCGGTCGCGTCGGTGGGCCACGCGCCGGCCGCCTTGAGCGCGTCGAGGAGCGCGCCGGGCGCCGCCTCCACCCACGCGTCATCGAAGCCCGGGGGGACCACCCTCCGCAGGGCCGCCGTGACCCGCGCCGCCTCATCGCGGAGCCACCGCTCCAGGCCGCGGGCCGAGAACCCTCCCTCGTCCCCGCTGCGGAACTCGTCGAGGGAGCCGAGCGCGGTGAACAGGTTCGAGGTCAGCGCCCCGGCGCTGAGCCGCTCGACCTGGAACATGCTGAGCAGCAGCGCGTTGGCGTGCCGGCGGATGATCTGCGGGTTGTCGAGCTTGAGCTGGGGGTCAGACACCGGGCCGCTGATCATGGCCGCAGGCGCGTGAAAGAAGCGCCGGTCGTGGCTGTCGGCGCTGCACCACGTGATGACCGTCGCCAGCGAGGCCCCGCGCCGGCCCGCGCGGCCCGCGCGCTGCTGGTAGTTGGCGCGACCCGGGGGGACGTTGCGGAGCGCCACCCCGGTCAGGCTGCCGATGTCGATGCCGACCTCCATCGTGGTCGTGCAGCTGAGCACGTCGACAGGGGGCTCGACCTCCCCTGGGGGTGCAGTCGGATCGCGCCGCTCGCCCAACGGCGCGGGCTCCTCGAGCGGGACGTCTTGGAAGCGCAGCTCGTAGCGCTCGGTCCGCGAGAAGAGCTCACCGTCCATCGCCTGGCCAATGGCCGCGCTGTGCTCCTCGGCGACAAAGGGGGTCGGTCGGGCGGACGGGTCGCGCCGGGTGTCCTCGGTCATCGCCCGGTAGAACGACGTCCGCGCGCGGAAAGAGGCGTCCAGCGCCGGGTCGAGCGGCGCGAGGCTCGCGGCGCGGCACTCCACGCAGCGGTCCGTCAGCGGGCTCGCCGGCTGGGCGCGGGTGCACCGCCGGCAGCGCCGCCACTCGAGCGCTTGCACGACGAGGATCGCGCCGCCGCGCACCAAGACGCCCGCGGCGTTTGCGGGCCCCTCGCTCACGACGCCCTCGAGCACCTTGGGGTAGGGGCCAGTGCGGCCGAAGCTCGCGTTGAACACCGTCGCGGAGAGCAGCTCACGGAGGGCCTCGGACACGAGCCCGGCGCGGCTGACCTTCGCACCTCCGCCGGCGTCGATCCAGTCGGCGGGGGTGTTGGGGAGGTGCACCGTCCTGCGGCGGCAGGCCGACTGCGCCCAGATCCGGAGCAGCGCCTCGCGGTGCGCCCCCGGCAGCGCGTCAAGCGTCTTGCGCTGGGCGCCGCGGGCGTGCAGGTCGAAGCTCGCGAGCCCCAGGGCCTCGACGCCGGTGTAGCGGTCAAACAGCAGCCCGTAGAGGGCCAAGAGGATCTCCTTGGGCGCCTCAAGCGCGACCTGTCGGCAGAGCTCGACCCCCTCACCGGCCTCGAGCGCGTCGGGATCCGTGGCCTCGACCAAAGGCGCGAGCTGCTGGCGGTGGCGGCGGAGGTGAGGCGCCGCGTCGGTGGTCACCGCGAGGCTGACCTCGCGGCGGGCCGCGGCCAAGAGCAGCGCCGGGTAGGCCATGTCCACGGTCGGCGTGACCCCGAGGCCCTTCAGGAGCTGCAGGCCGTCGAGGACCAGCGGGCGCGCGGCGTCCCGCAGCGACATCTGCTTGAGGGTGCCGGACAGGCGGCTCGCGGCCTGGCGCCCATCTGAGAAGATCATGACCTTGCGACCGCGCAGCGGGGTCTGGACCCCAGGCGTCGGCGGCTGGGAGAGGAGCTGGGCGCTCACCAGCTGCTGGAAGGGCTGGTCGCCGGCGGTCGCGTGGCCGCTGGTCTTGTCGCCGTCACCGCCGCACCGCGGGCAGCGCTTGAAGACACCGTCAGCCGCGCGCCACACGGGCCGCCCGCCGACGCCGAAGCGCCCGGTGCGGGGGCAGAGGGTGTCGGCCACCACCCCTGCCGGAGCGGCGCCCGGGGTGGGCTCCTCTAGCGCGACCTTCACGGTCGGCAGGGCGGCGCCGTCGTCGAGCGCCGCGCCGGCGTCGGGCCAGGCGAGGTCGGGGCGGGCCGGATCACGCGCGAAGGCCTCGCCGACGGCGAGGCCACAGTCCCGGCAGGTGTGGAGCTGCAGCGCGCGCGCGCCACACGCGCACCGTGCCCGCGGCTCAAACCAGAGCGCCCCGGCGGGCCGGTCCTCGCCCCCCGGCCGGGCGCTGCAGCGCGGGTCGAGGCAGGCCCAGATCCCGGGGAGCGCGCGGAAAAAGGCGTGGACGCGCGCCGCGAGCAGCGGCGGGGCCCCGGGGAGCGGGCGGGCCGCCGCGGCGAGCTCGATGAGGCTGTCTGTGGCCGCGCGCGCCTCGGCGGGCGCCACGCCCGGGAACAGCGCGAGGCTGAGCGCGCCGACCTCCTTGGCGGCGCCGCCCTCACCGTCTGCCGTCGCGTCCTCGGGCGACCGGGTCGCGCTGGTCAGGTTGAGCAGCCGGCCGGTCACCGGGGCGCCGGCGAGCGCTCGGTGCAGCGCCGCAGGGCGCTCAGCGAGCGTGAGGTTGTCGGCCGCAGCGCCCAACAGGGGCCGGAGCGCGGCGCGGGCCGCGTCGAGGTCATCGCCGAGGGCGTCCTTAGACGAGACCGCTGCGAGGGCGCGGGCGAGCGAGCCGTCGCCCGGGCCGCTCGGCGCGGCCGCCTGCTTGTCGCCGCGGAGCACCTCGAAGCGCTCGGCGGGCAGCCCGACGAGGCCAGCGGCGAAGCGGCGGGCCGCTTCGGCCTCGGAGAAGCTGGCGCTCGTGCAGATCACCTGCAGCTGGTCGCTGGACAGCCCGAGCCGCTCGCGGAGCCGCCGCAGCAGCAGGGCGACCTCTGTGCCGCTGACGCCCCGGTAGAGGTGGGCCTCGTCGAGGACGAGCAGCAAGCGCTCCGCGGGGTTGCGGGCGTAGTAGCCCGCGGTGGCGTCCCAGATCCCGCGCTCAATGGGCCGCAGCAGGGTGTACTCGAGCATCGAGTAGTTGGTCATCAAGAGGTCGGGCGGGGCGGCCTGGACCTCGTGGCGCAGCAGCAGCTCGGCGTCTGCTGGCCACTCCACCGTGCGCGCGAGCTCACCCGTCTTGGTTCGCCACTTGCGGCCGTGGGCTCCCCAGTACCAAGCCGCGAGATCCTCCTTCGCCGGCCATCGCCCACGGGCCTTGAGCTGGGCGATGAGCTCCTCGGCCGCCCGCTGGGCCTCCGGGTGGGCGCCCTTCTCGCCGCTCGCGCGGGCGAGCAGCTGCAGGTACAGCCCGAGCGGCTTCAGCCTCGCGGCGAGCTTTTGGCTGACATCTATCGGCTTCCCGGCAGCGCCCACCTCGCCTGGCACCGGGCCAGGGAACAGCGTCCGGCCCGTGTACCGGGCGAACTTCGCCGGCCTGCCGGCGGCCTCCATGAACGCCGCGCGGACCGCAGGCGCGCCAACCAGCGTGCGGAGCCGGCCCAGCTGATCGTTGACCAGCGCGTTCATCGGGTACACGACCAGCGCGCGCACCGCGCGCTCGGCGCCGAACTGCGCCGGCGCCCGCGCGGCCTCGTCGTAGAGGCGGCCGAGCAGCGGGTGCAGGAAGGTCTCGGTCTTGCCCGACCCGGTGCCGGTCGTGACCACCAGCGAGCGGTGCGCGGGGCCGAGGGTCAGCTCAAGGGCGGCCGCCTGGTGCGTGTAGGGCGAGAAGATGGCGCCCGCTTGGCGCAGCTGCTGAAAGAACCGACGGAGGGGCGCGCTGATCGCCAGCTCCTCGTGCGCGGGGCCAGGAGTGTAGCGGGCGGCCGACTCGATGAACGGCGCCTGCGCGAGCGCCCCCGGGGCGTCGAGCGCCGCGGCCCGGGCGGCGACGAGGTCGGGGTGGGACAGGTGGTAGACCGCCTCGATGTAGGCCTTCAGCGCGCCTCGGTACAGCTCAAGCTCAGCATACATTTTCGGCCCTCCTGTGATCCGCTGCCGCTCCGCCCGGGTCACCGGGTCGCGTGTGGTATAAACCAGCATGGACCTGTCAGGCTGGCACGCCCGGATCAACGAAGCCATGCACGCCGCGCGAGCGACGCGATCGGTGCCGTTCTCGCTGATCGAAGCCGACTTCACCGACGAAGAGCGCGCCGACCTGCGCGCGCAGCTGCGCGAGGCGCTGGTGGCGCGCAGCCTGACCGACGAGGTGTGGTGGCGGAGCCGCGCGCTGCCGCTGCTGCTCCTGGCGACCGAGGTCGGGTACGACTTCGGCGAGCGCCAAGCGGTCTATTGGCGGCGGTTGGAGGAGGAGGTCTGCCACGAGCTCTCGGAGGCGGAGCGCTCGGCCCTGTCCCGGCGCTTCCGTGGCGCCGGGCTGAAGCGAGAGCCCCCCGATGTCCCGTGGGCGCGGCAGGCGAAGCGCATCGCCTGGCCGATCTCGCAGGCCATCGCCCCGCGGTGGCTCCACGCCCCGCTGCTCGAGCTGCTGGGGCGCTGCCCGGTCGTCATCGACGACAGCCGCGCGTACCTCGCGTGGGTGCTCGCGGAGCTCGGCGAGCGGGACCGCCTCCAGCTCCTGCTCCACCGCGGCGCGCGGCCCGGCGACACCCGCCAGGAGGAC
>JAEUKK010000156.1 GCA_016792625.1 Deltaproteobacteria bacterium
ACGGCACGGCGAACCGCGACCGGGTCAACGAGAAGATCCGCGAAGAGCTGCAGCCGGCCGACGGCGAGGCGGCGCCCCCCTCCGATGACTTTGGCGTCGAGGAAGAGAAGGAGCTCATCCCCGTTGGCCCGCGCGACGGCAAGGGCCCCCGCCCATCGAGCCAAGGCGGCGCGGGCGGCAGCGGCGCCTCGACCGCCCGCGACCACGCCGCGGTGGGTGACGACGCCATGGGCCGGCGCGACTGGTCGGCGGCGGTGGCCGCCTACCGCAAGGCCGTGAGCGCCGACCCCCGAAACGCTGTCTACAACGGGAAGCTCGGCGAGGCGATGCTCAGGGGCGGCGACAACGGCGGCGCGATGCAGCCGCTGATGACCGGGGCTCAGGGGGGATACGCGCCTGCTTGGCGTGGCCTTGGCGACGCCGCCGAGGCACAAGGCGATCGCAGCGGGGCCATCGGCTACTACCAGCGCTACCTCTCCAGCCGGCCCACCCCCCGGGACGCGCCGCAGGTCCAGCAGCGCATCGACCAGCTCAGCGGCTCCTAGGCGGCCGGGAGGCCCTCGTGCAGATCAGCTGTGAGCGCTGTGGCGCGTCATTCGACCTCGACCTGCCGCCCTCGGCCCTCGCGCCGGGCCGCAGCCTGCGTTTTCGCTGCACGGTCTGCGGGCATGGCTTTCGGGTGGTCAAGGACGGCGTGCTCGTCGCGGCCGCCCCGCCCCGGGCCGGCGCGTTCCCCGCCGCCCCGGCTGAGGCGCCCCTGTTGCCCGGCCTCGCCCCGCGGGCGCCGGTGGGGGCGATGCTGCTGCGCCAAGATGGCGCCGCTTACCACATCCCCGACATGGCCACCCTGCAGCGCTGGGTGGCCGAGCGGCGGGTCGGGCCCCAAGATGAGCTCGACATCGGCGACGGCCGGGTGGTCAAGGCCGCCGAGCTGCCCGAGCTCTCGGTCTTCTTTGAGCTGCTCCACAAGGCTGAGGCGCCGCCTGCGTCGTCGCCGGGCAGCGCGGCGGGCGCCGCCGAGCCCCTGGCTCCCCCCGCTGTGCAGTCGGCCTCCCTCTCCGATGACGAGGGGGGTGGCGACGCACCCCCCCCCTGGGCGTCCGCCGAGGATGACGGTCTCAACGCCCCCTCTCTGAGCGATGTGCCCGCCGCCGCTCTGGGCTGGGACCCCGCTGCAGAGGCGGCCCTGGCCGACAGCGCCCCCCGAGAGTCCGGCGCGACGCCCTGGGCTCCGCCGGCCGAGGCCGCGCCAGCCTCCCCCGCCGGCGGCTGGTCGCCCCCCACCTGGGCGGACGCGCCGGCGGAAGAGGCCGCGCCCCCCGCGGCGGGCGGGTGGAGCCCCCCCGCTTGGGCCGACACCCCCGCAGAGCCTGGGCCCCCCGCGGAGGCCGGCGCAGCGGAGGGGGCCTGGAGCCCGCCGTCCTGGGCGAGCGCGCCCGCGCCCGCCGAGGCGCCGCCGCCTGAGGCCGGGGGCTGGAGCCCGCCGTCCTGGGCGAGCGCGCCCGCGCCCGCCGAGGCGCCGCCCCCCGAGGCGGGCGGCTGGAGCCCGCCCTCCTGGGCCAGCGGCGAGCCGGCCCCGGCGGAGCAGACCGAGGTGCCCGCGGGCGCCACGGGGTGGAGCCCCCCGGCGTGGATGAACGAGGCCCCGGCCTCGGCGGCGCCCGCTGGCGCGGCTGCCCCGGCGGCGAGCGCGAAGGCCGCGGGGTCACCAGCGGCGCCTGCCGGTGACGATGACTTCGGCGAGGGCCTCGGCGGCTGGTTCGACAGCGACCGCATCGAGGACCTGGACGCCGGCGCGCCGCCGGCGCCCGCGCTGATCGCCGACACGCCCTGGGACCTGCCCGCGGCCACCCCGCCCGCCGAGCCGCCGCGCCCGCCCGAGCGGCCCGCCGAGCGCCCGGCCGAGGAGCCCGCGGCGCCCGCCCCGCGCCGGGCCCCGGCCCCGCCCGCCACGCCGCCTCCGAGCTCGAATACCGGCCTCTACATTGGCTTGCTGGTCGTTATCCTCGGCTGTGGCGGCGGCTGGTGGTGGTGGAGCCAGCGGCAGGCCCCGCCGCCGCCGGTCCCGCCGGTGGCCGCCCCCAGCCCCGCGCCCGCCGCGGGGGCTGCGACGGCTCCCGCGCCGGCGAGCGCCGCGCCGGTGCCAGGGAGCGCCGCGCCCGCGCCGGGGAGCGCCGCGCCCGCGCCAGGGAGCGCCGCGTCGCCCGCCCCCGCGACCCCCACGCCCGCGCCGGCCGCGGGGGCGCCCGCTGCGCCTGTGCCCAAGCCCGCCCCCGCTCCGGTCCCAGAGCCGGTTCCGGCCGCCGAGACCAAGGTCGCTGGCGCGCAGGGCTTGGTGCGCCAGGGCTGGCGCTACGCCGACAAACAAGAGTGGGCGTCAGCCGAGGGCGAGTTCCGGCGCGCGCTCGAGCTCAAGGGCAACAGTGGTCCGGCGCACTATGGCCTCGGCTACGTGCTCGTGAAGCAGGGCCGCGCCGACGCCGCCCACAGCGAGCTGTGCAAAGCGCAGCTCTACGCGGGCAGCGACGCCGCCCTCCGTCGGGAGATCTCGGCGATGCTCGGCGTGATCAAACGAGAGTGTGAGTGAACCCCCCGAGCGGGCCCGCCGCGGGGGGCAGGGCCTCGCCGGCCCGCGGCGCCCCGCGCGGCCGCAGCGGAGCGCCCCGATGAGCCGCATGGCTGACATCCCCCACGTGCGCGTGGTGGTCGCCGAGATTGAAGAAGACGGCGCCTTTTTGCTCACCCAGCGGCGCGCCAACGCCATCTTCCCCCACCTGTGGGAGTTCCCCGGTGGCCGGGTCGAGGACGGCGAGGCCGAGGCCGACGCGCTGCGGCGCACGCTGCTCGACCGGCTTGGCGTACACGCCGAGATCATCGGCCCGAGCGCCTCCTCTTCCCACGACTACGACACCTACGTCGTCGAGCTCGCCGTGCTCCGGGTGCGCCTGCATGAGCGCCCCCGGGCGCTGAAGGTGCAGGACTTCGCCTGGGTGCGCCCCGAGGCCTTCGAGCGCTACGAGTTCCCGCCGGCCGACCGCGGAACCGTCTCTCGCCTCCTCGGCCTCGACAGCGGCGTGGCCGAGGGCGACTGAACCCGCAGCTGCCCTGCTGCAGGCTCTTTTAGAAGGCTTGGCCCCATCCCGCGCTCAGGCCGAGGCCAGCGTCCCCCCAGGCGGCGTCGAAGCGGAGCGTATTGGTGGGCCGCGGCGGCAGGGCCAGCCGCAGCCCGAGGCCGAGCCCGCCGTGGAGGGCCGCTTCGGCCCCGTCGGGGCGGATCCACGCCCCTTCGACGAAGGGGCACAGGCTGAGCGCGCTGTTTTCGCCCGCGGCGCCCAGCGGCGCCCGCCCTTCGATGACCAGCGCGCCGTGGGCCCGGCTCCGCCAGCGGCCGGTCGGGCCCTGCCGCAGCAGCCCCCCGCCGCCCAGCGGCTGCAGCCGCCACAGGGGGGTCGCCGCGACCGGCGCGCCCCCCGCCGCGGCCCGCATCGCGAGACCCGCGGCACCGGGCTCCCGGCGCAGCTCGGCCTGCCCCACCGCCGCGGCGCCCACACCGGCCTGCCAAGAGGGGCCGCCCTCGGCGCTGAGCGCGGCCCGCCATGGGCCGGGGAGCGCGAGGGCGAGGCCGCCGGTGGCCCCGTGGCCGGGCACTTGGCCGTCCCACCGCAGCTGCGGGCCGAGCCAGGCGGTCGCCAAGCCCCGCTGCCAGCGGGGGGCTGTGCTCAGGCTGCCGGTCCAAAAGTGCGTGGTGTCGACGCGCTGCTCGCCCAAGTAAGTGTCGAAGACGACGCGCTGTACGTTGATCGCGCCGATCACGCCCAGACCTTCCCGCGGGGGGCTCGCCGCGCTGAGCCCGAGCCCACCCTGACCGCGGGTGGTCCAGCTCAGCTGGGCGTCGAGCCGCGCGCCGCGCAGGCCCAGGTCGGGGTGCCGCAGGGCCAGCCCGACGCCCGCCCCGAGGCCGCTCGCCCCGATGGGCGCGAGCCCCGCCGCCCAGGTGCCCGGCCCCGCGGGCCATCTGCCGCCGCCGGCCCGCAGCGCGGCCTCGAGACCGCCGCCATCGAGCAGGTCCAAGGCGTCGAGCGGCGCCGCGCCCGCCCAGACCAAGCGGGCGGTGGCGGGGCCGGGGGCGGCGGCCAGGGCGCGGTTCGCCGCCGCGGCGGCCCGCGCCGCTGAGGTCCCGGGGACGCCGATCAGCGCGGGGAACAGCTCGCGGTCGGCGGCGGCGAGCTGGCACCAGGCCGAGCGGGCGGGGCAGCGGCCCAGCGCGGCGTCGGCCCGCGGGCCGTGCCGCAGCAGGCCGCCGGTGCCGCTGACCAGCAGCAGCCGCGCGTGGGCGGCGGCCTCGGTCGCAGGTGCGCCAGAGGTTGAGGCGAGGGTCCAGGCCGCCCGGGCGCCGGCGCGGTCGCCCGCCGCCCAGGCTGCGTCGCCCTGGTCGAGCGCCTCCCAGCCTGCGGGGCGCTCCTCGACGAGCGCGACGCCCTCGCTCATGCCGGCGCCCGCCGCACCGCCCCGCCCGCCGCCTTCAGAGCACGCGGTGCTTGGCCAAGGGCACCTCGGCCCGGACCTGCGCCGCTTTGTCGAGGTCGATCGGCGCGATGCAAAAGCCCGGACCGTCGCCACACTCGGCCAGCACCGTGCCCCAGGGGTCGATGATGAGGGCGTGCCCGTAGCTGCGGCGCAGGCCCCCGTCGTCGTGGGGGCCCCACTGTGCCGGCGCGAGCAGGTGGGCCTGGCACTCGATGGCCCGGGCCCGCAGCAGGGTGTGCCAATGGTCCTTGCCGGTCATCAGCGTAAACGCCGAGGGGACCGTGAGGATGGTCGCGCCGCGGTCGACGAGGCCGCGGTAGAGCTCGGGGAAGCGCAGGTCGTAGCAGACGCTCAGCCCGAGGCGGCCCAGCGGGGTGTCGGCGACCACGAGCTCCCGCCCGGGCAGGGTGCGCTCGCTCTCCAAGAAGCGCACCCCGCCTTGGGCGCGCAGGTCGACGTCGAAGAGGTGAATCTTTCGGTAGTGCGCGACCAAGCGGCCGTCTGGGCCGAAGAGCAGCGAGGTGTTGTAGCTGTGGGTGGGCGGCCCGCCGTCGGGCCCATCGGGGCCGCGCTCGGCCACGCTGCCCACCAGCAGGTGCACGCCCAGCTCGGCGGCCAGGGCGCCGTAGCGGCGGGCCCGGGGCCCGGTGATGGGCTCGGCCAAGGCGGCCTTCTGGTCGTGGGGGCCGAGGTAGTCGGTGGCCTCGGGCGTCGCGATGAGCGTGGCGCCGGCCCGGGCGGCCGCGCGGACCAAGCCGGCAACCTGGGACCAGTTGCGCTCGAGGTCAGCGCTCCCGTTGAGCTGGACGGCGGCGACGAGGGGCATGGGCTCTCGGGGCGCCCGGCGGCGTGCGGGCGCGGCGCGCTCTGCTATCCTGTGCGTCCTGGTCGCCGCGCTGAGGGCCGCTCCTCCGCGCGCAGACCTCCCGGGCCGCGACCGACCCCCAGGAGCTCCCCATGCCGTCCCCCCGCACCTCTCTGATGCTGCTCGCGCTGCTGACCGCTTGCGGGGGCCAAAAGGGCGGGCTGACGGTGTTCAACACGCCGCCTTCGGTCACCATCGTGAGCCCCCCCGACGGCACGCAGCTGCAAGAGGGCGAGACGGTCACCTTCGAGGCGCGGGTGGACGACGCCGAGAACGACGACGGCGAGCTTGAGATCCGGTGGAGCAGCGATCTGGGCGGCGAGTACCCCGGCCCCTTCAGCCTCGAGGGCGGGGTCACCACGCTGACCACCGCCAGCCTCGACGGCGGCTTCAACCACGTCATCACCGTGACCGCTATCGACCCCTCCGCCGAGGCCGACAGCGCCTCGATCACGGTCACCGTCGAAGACCTGCCCGACGCGCCGAGCATCGAGATGGCTCGGCCGATTGACGGCGAGACCGGCGTCGAGGGGGTCGCCTTTAGCTTCTCCGCCCTGGTCTCTGACCCCAAAGAAGAGGCCAGCGCGCTGACGGTGAGCTTCTCCACCGACCAGGCCGAGGGCACCTTCTGCACCCCCGAGGTCGACGCGACCGGCGAGGCGCGCTGCGATGCGGTGCTGGGCATCGGCGCGCACGTGCTCACCTTCCTGGTCGAGGACGGCGAAGGTTTCTCCGACGAGGTGAGCCGCGTGTTCACCGTCCGCGGTCGCGACGCCGACGGCGATGGCTTTGAGGGCGAGGAGTGGGGCGGCCCCGACTGCGATGACGACGACGCGAGCGTCTTCCCCGGCGCATCTGAGGTCTGCAACGACGCCGATGAAGACTGCGACGGCATCATCGACGAAGAGACCGTGTGCAGCGACGATGACCTCGACGGCTACACCGAGGCCGAGGGGGACTGCGACGACAGCGTGCCCGCCAGCTACCCCCTCGCCCCCGAGATCGAGGACGGCTACGACAACAACTGCAACGGCATCATCGACGAGGGCACGCCGGCCTACGACGACGACGGCGATGGCTACAGCGAGCGCGCCGGCGACTGCAACGACAGCCTCGCCGCCATCAACCCCGCGGCGGTCGAGGTCTGCGACGGCGTGAACAACGACTGTGACGCCGAGGTCGACGAGCAGAACGCGTCCGGCTGCACGAACTACTTCTATGACTACGACGGCGACGGCTTCGGCACATCGACCAGCGCCTGTGTCTGCGGCCCCACCGGCTACTACACCAGCGCCTACAGCAACGACTGCTACGACTACAACGCCAGCGCGAGCCCCATCGCGCTTAGCTGGCAGGTGAACCAGCGGGGCGACAGCAGCTTCGACTACAACTGCGATGGCGTGCAGGAGCGCCAGGTGACCCAGACCGGCGGCTGCGGCGGCTGGCCCGGCTGCGGCGACGACCCGGCGGGCTGGAGCGGCGGGGTGCCGGGCTGCGGCAGCAACGGGGCCTGGCTCACCGACTGCAACATCAATTGGTTCGACTGCAACGCGGTGACCGAGACCCGCCAGCAGGCCTGCCGCTGAGCGCCCATGGGCGCCGCCTCCGGCTGGAGGCGCCCGCCCCACGCAGATAGACCGCGGCCATGCGCGCCTCTCCACCCGCCGCCGTTCTGCTCCTCCTCCTCGGCTGTGACCGGCGGCCCGACGTGGTGCTCATCACCATCGATACGCTGCGGGTCGACCATGTGGGCGCTTTTGCGCCAACCAGCCCCGCGCGCACCCCGCACATGGACCGGCTCGCCTCCGAAGGTGTGCGCTACACCCAGGCCTATTCGCCGATCAGCGTGACCGGGCCGGCCTTCTGCACGCTGCACACGGGCCAGCTGCCCGGTCGGCACGGCGTGGTGATGAACGTCTTCCGCGGCGGGGCGAACCTGCCCCCTTCAGCCGAGACCCTCGCCGAGCGGCTGTCTGCGGCGGGCTGGTCGACCGGGGCCTACCTCTCGGGCTTCACGCTGCGCCCGAGCCTCGGCTTGGACCAGGGCTTTGACAGCTATGTTGCGCCGGGCTCACGTCGCCGCAGCGGGGGCAATACAAACGACCGCTTGTGGGGCTGGCTCGTCCGCCAGCCGGGCCCGATCTTGGCTTGGTACCACAGCTATGACCCGCACGGTCCCCTGGGCGCTTGGGATGAGCCCGCCGTGCACGCCGGGCTGCGGCGGGGTGGTCCCGAGCTCGACCGCATCCCCCAGTACCAGCGCATCGACGACATCACCGACGAGGCCTTTTTCCGGGCCCGCTACGCCCATGCGGTCGAGTACGCCGACGAGCAGGTCGGGCGCATCCTGTGGATGCTCGAGGCCACCGGCCGCTACGACGACGCGCTCATCGTGCTCACCGCAGACCACGGCGAGAGCTTCACCGAGCGTGAGCTCTGGTTCGACCACGGCACCACCGCGCATGAAGAGCAGCTGCACGTGCCCCTGGTCATCAAGTACCCCGATGGATGGGGGGCTGGCCGCAGCGAAGACGCCCTGGTGGGGCTCCAAGACGTCGCGCCAACGGTGCTCGATGCGCTCGGCCTGCCCGGCCTGCTGGTCACGGACGGGATGAGCCTGCGCGCCGCGCCGCTGGTCGGCCACCCCCAGCTCGAGGGGGAGTCGAGCCACTGCAAGAAGGAGCCGGTGCTCGGCTGCGCGCCCCGCGGCCCGGGCGGAAAGATGTTGGCCGTGCGCACCCGCGAGCAGACCTACATCGAAGAGCCGCGCGCCGATGGGCGCAGCGCGCGCCTCTACGACCGCCACGCCGACCGCGCCGAGCGCGCCCCCCTGAGCGCGGCCGCGCCCGCTGCGCTGCAGGGTGTGCTCGCGCGCATGGCCGCCGACCGGGCGGCGATGGGCTTGGTTGACCCCGAGGCTGAGGACGCCCCCGCCGCCGCCCAGTCCACCGACGAGCTCGAGGCGCTGCGCGCGCTCGGCTACATCAGCGGCCCGGCGCCGGAGCCCGCTGCGCCCGCGCCCGCCCCCGCTCCATGAGGTGAAGCAGGGCCGGCAACATCAGCAGGTCGCCGGCAAGCGCGGCCACCATGGTCACCGAGCTGAGCAGGCCGAAGTGTTTGGTGCTGGTCAGCTCGGACAGGGTGAGCACGCCGAAACCGGCGACCAGCAGCACGCTGGTGAAGACGATGGCGTCGCCCGCGCCGAGGATCGTGCGGCGGATGGCCTCGTCGGCGCCGTGGCCCTGCGCGCGCTCGGACCGGTAGCGCACCAAAAAGTGGATGGTGTCGTCGACCGCGAGGCCAACTGCCACGGTGAAGGACACGATGTTGCTCGTCTGCAGATCGGCCCCAATCAGGCGGAGGGTCGCGAGCGTGAACAGCAGCGGCAAGGTGTTGGGGATGCAGGCCAGCAGCGCCATCTTTAGATCGCGGCTGACCAGGACCAAGGTGGCGGCGACCACACCAAAGACGAGCACGACGCCCCACAGCAGGTCGTGAATGAGCCCGTTCACGCCGATCGCCGCGAGCAGCCCATCGCCGGTGAGCACCGCCTGCTCGGGCGCGCCGGCCATCACCTCTGCGGCTCGGGCGACCAGCCGGTCACGGGCCTCAAGCATCGACCGCCCGCCGTCATCGCGCACGAGCGCGAGCACCCGACCGCGGGCCTGCTCCTCGTCGAGCAGCCCGCGCAGGGGCGCGGCCCCCGACATCTCAGCCAGCAGCAGCTCTTGGGCGGCGGCCTCGCGGCTCTGCGGGCCGCCCCCCTCGCCGGTCAGCGCGCGGTGCAGCTCATCGAGGGCGCCGGCGGGTGAGCTGGTCCAGCGCACGGCGGGCTCGGCGCGCAGGGCGGCCTCGAGCGCACGTTGGCGGTCGAGCGCCTCGGGGGTGATCAGCGCGCCTGGCGGGCCTTCCATGTAGAAGAACATCGGAATGACGCCAGCGAGCTCATCTTGGCTGGTGGTCACCGCGCGGTGGGTCTCGGTGCCCGGCGGGTACATCTCGAGCAGGCGGCTGTTGCTCTGCACCTGGCTGCCCAGGGCCGCCGCGCCGAGGCTGAGGGCGACGCAGGCCAGCAGCACGGCGCCGGGCCGGGTCGCGGTGAGGCGGTCGATGGCGGCGAAGACCCGCCCATCCGAGGCCCGCGCGGGCGCGACCACGCGGTGCTCGGGCACCCAGGCCAGCAGGGCGGGGAGCACGAAGATCACGCCCAGGAAGGTGATCAGCATCGCGATGCTGGACTGGAAGCCAAAGGCGCGGATGACCTGGGTGTCGGCCACGAGCAGGCTCGCGAAGCCGGCCGCCGTCGTAAACGTGGTCAACCAGCAGGCGAGCAGCATGTCGGGGAGGGTGCGCTCCAGCGCGGCGGCCCGGTCGAGGCCCGCCACCCGCAGCTCGCGGTAGGCCGTCGTGATGTGGATGCCGTCAGCGGCGCCGATCACGATGACCAGGGTCGGCACGAGCACGCTGAGCAAGTTGAAGGTCGTGCCGGCGAGCACGAGCGCGGCCATCGCCCAGAGGTCTGCGACCACCACGGCGAGCAGCGGGGCGAGGCCGAGCCGCACCCGGCGGAAGAGGAGGACGATCGTCCCGGCGAAGATGATCGCGACCAGCGGGAAAAAGCGGAGCTGGTCTGCGTTCATGCGCGCCACCACATCGGTGCGCACAAAAGGCACCCCGGTGAGGAGCAGCTCGACCCCGGCGGGTCGGGGCACCGCCTCGGCGGCGGCGACAAGGCTGGCCACCGCGGGGCTCAGCTCGGCGACCGCGCGGCGCTCGCGTTGGATGCGGGCCCGCACCGCGACCGTGTCGAGGTCCTCGCTCACCAGCAGGCGGCGGGTGGCGGGGGCCTCGGCCAGGGCCCGCAGGCCCACCGCGCCGGGGCTGTCGGCGCCGGGGCGCAGCTCGGTCAGCGCGCCGTCTACCTGGGTGAGCAGGCCGGCGTTGTGGGGGGAGTCCACCCGCTCGACCAGGGGGGAGCCCTCCAGCGCGCCGTGCAGGGCGGCGACATAGGCCGCGCCCTCTGCGGTGGCGACCGCCCCGCGCACGATCAGCACCAGATCGTTGTCCTCGCGGCCGAAGTGCAGCTCGGCTTCGCGCAGCTGGGCCACCTCGGGCCCCTTGTCGATGAACATGGCCTGGGGCGTGAAGTCGACCGGGGCGCCGTTTTGAATCACCTGCCAACCGGCGGGCAGGCCGAGCCCGAGGCTGAGCAGCAGCAGCAGGAGCAGGGCGAGGCCCCGTCGCTCGGCGCAGAGGCGGGCCCAGGCGGCCACGAGGCGCTGCAGCCCGTTGGCCTGCGTCGGGTCGAAGCGGAGGGGCCGGCCGCCGCTCATTCCGCGGCCGGCGGGGGCGCGCGGCCCTCGAGCGCGATGTCGCCGCCGAGCAGGGCCGAGACCCGGATCAGGGCCAGCGCGCCCAGCAGCACCCCCATCCACAGGGTGACCGTGCGGGCGATGAGGGCCGCAGGCACGGCCACCCCGCGCTCGACCCCGAGGATGGTCATCGCGCCCACCGCCATCGCCCCGTCGGTGACCCCGAGGCCGCCGGGTGAGGGCGCGCCGAGGATGGTCGACGACGCGTAGATGTAGATGGCGCCGGCGGCGTCGACGGGCACGCCAAAACCAGCGAAGGTCTGCCAGTAGGCGACGCACTCGGCGAGCCAGGCCACCACGCTCAGCGCGACGGTGAACAGCAGCGGCCGGGGCGCGAGGCAGGTCTGGGCGGCGTCGACCATCAGGCGCAGGCGTGGGCTGATGCGGCTGACCAGAGGCAGGCGGTCCATGAGGTCGAGCGCGCCGTGCATCAGGCGGCGGCTGGACAGCACGACCAGGCCGCCGGCGACGGCGAGCCCGAGGCCGACCAGCGGCCCGGTCTGCTCGGACGCGTAGGTGCTGACGCCAAAGGCGGCGATCACGAGCATGGCCACGCCGTCGGTCAGGCGCTCGCCGATGAGCGCAGGGATGGTGCGGGCCATCGGCGCGCCGGTGCGGGCCTGCACCACATAGGGCTTGAGCAGCTCGCCCGCTTTGCCCGGAGAGATCGCCATGCTCAAGCCGGCGATGAAGGTCCAGGCGTCTTCGCCGAGCGGCATCTTCACGCCGAGGCGGCCCAACAAGTAGTGCCACTTGAGGAAGCGGAGGCCGTAGTTGACCGCGGTGAGCCCGACCAGGGGCACGAGGTAACGCCAGTCAAAAGTGAGGAGCGCGGCGCTGACCTCGTCAAAACCCGCCCAAATGCTCCCGCCAAGGTATACGAGGGCGCCGATCGCCAGGGCGCCGACGACCCAGCGCTGAAAACGTGCGAGGAGCGATCGCTGCATGGCCCCGGACTAACCGCTGGGGCCCGCTCCGCAGACCGCGCTCAGTGCGCGCCCGCGGGGGCCGATGCGGGGGTGGAGCAGGGGGGGAGGTCGCGTGCGCTATCGGGTGAGCTTCACAGGCGGCCGGCGGGCCGCGGGCGCGCCGCTCGCCCCGGTTGAGGTGGGCGCCCGCAGCTGGCTCTCGGCCCTGGCCGCCGCGCTCGACGCCGCGGGGCTGGTCGAGGGCCTCGAGCGCCTCGCCTGTGAGCTGTTGCCCAACGGCAGCGTGCTCGCCCGCGATGGCCGCACCGGCCAAGGTTTTGTCGTCGAGCCGCTGCACGAGGGCGCGACCCTCAGCGTGTCGGGGGCCGATGAGAGCGAGCCCCCGCTGGCTGCGCCCGACGGCGGCGAGGAGCACACCGGGCCGACCCTGGCCGAGCCGGTCTCCGCCGCGGTGGTCGAGGCCTCGACCCCCGAGGCCGCCCTCGCGCTGATCCGCCGGGCGCCGACCATCGCCGCGGCCTGCCAAGCCGCGCTCGCCGTGGCCCAGCGCTTCATCCCGGCCGAGGCGGGCAGCGTGCTGCTGCGCCAAGACCAGGGCCTCTATGTGCAGGCGGCCTCGGGCCCCCGCGGCGGGGCGCTGGTCGGCACCCTGCTGCCCGCGGATCGGGGCGTGGTGGGCACGGTGCTGAGCCGCGGCGTCGGGCTGGTGGTGCGCGCGGCCGACCGCGATCCCCGCTTCGAGGGCCACGTCGACCTGATCACCGGCTTCCACACCCGCGACTTGGTCTGCGCGCCGCTGCGGGTGGGCCCGGCCCCGGGGGCAGAGCCGGTGGGGGTGATCCAGCTGCTCAACGCCCCCGCCGGCCAGACTTTTGGCGGGATGGAGCTCAAGGGCCTGCTGCAGGTCGCGGATGTGCTGGGAGAGCGCATCCGCGCCGGGCACCGCTGAGCGCGGCCGCCGCCCTTGCAGCGTACGGCGCCGGTTGCCGCCCGGTCGGCGCTATTTGACCTCGACCTTGACGACCAGCGTGGTCTTGACCTCGTTGCGCAGGCGGGCCTGCAGCTTCTGGTAGAGCTCGAGGTTCTCGGGGTTCGTGGTCTCAAGCTCGACCACCGCGGCGTCTTGTTCGCGCGCCGGGTGCTTCTTGAGCCAGAACTCGACGCTGCTGTCGTCGTCGAAGGTGAAGCGCCACTTGTTGCGGTTGTCGACCGTCCACTTCTTGCCGTCGGCGCTCATCAACGTGCCGACGGTGTTGACCGTGCAGTCGTACATCCACGGCTGGAAGTTGCTGTCGTAGACGCAGTCGACCTCGCCGGGGATGGCGCCGGCCTTGACCGTCACGAGCTTGACCTGCGTCCAGGGCAGCTTCTGGTAGGCGCCGTTGCCCTCCGCAGAGATCACGAGGTCTTTCTCGGCGGTCGACCAGCCCTCGTCGCCGAAGAAGTCGGTGCTGCGCTCGATGCGCTTGACGTGGCCCGCCTTGGTGCTGCCGTCGGCCATGGTCACCACGACGTTCAGGTCGGCGTTCTTGACCTCAACCGGCGCGGGCGGGGGCGTGGGCTCGGCGGGCGCGACCGGCGCGGGGGCGGCCACCGGCGCGGGCGCGGCGTCGGCGATCGGCGCCTTCTTGCCGGCGCAGGCGGCGAGCAGCGTGAGGCCGAGCAGGGGAGCGAGGAGGGCGAGGGGACGGATGGACATGCGGACCTCGTGCGGCGGGGCGGCCGGCCGGCGCGGGGCCGGCGGGCGCGGAAGACGGGCGCGGACGGCGTGGCGGCCGACGTCCACGGCTCATATCGCGGGGGGACCGGCCTGTGTTCCCTCGGGCCCAGCCCCCGGGCCGGCGGCGGGAGGGCCCTCGCGCAGGGCGCCCCGCAGCAGCACGGCGGTGGCGGCCGCGCCGGCGAGCATGAACAGCAGCTGCTGGCCGCGCACGAGGCTGGCCGTGGCCACGGCGTCGACCCAGGTCAGCCCGGCGGCGGTGCTCAGCAGGGTGGCGAAGAGCAGGTCCCAGCCGAATTGTGAGCCGGGGAGCGCGAAGAGCAGCACCGCGCTGGCGGTGGTGATGGCGTAGGTGAAGGCCACGCCGGGCAGGGACCAGTCGGCCCCCAAACCATCGACCGCCACAGCGATCCCGCTGATCACGGTCAGGTGGCCGAGGGTCGACCAGCCCAAGGCCGGCAGCAGGGCCCGGGGCCCCCGGGTGGCGATCTGGCGGGCGGCCTCGGCCAGCGCCTCGCCCGCGCCGAGGGCCCGCCCGACCAGCCGGCCCACCAGGGGGAGGCCCACAAAGGGCCCCGCGCAGGCCCGCGCCAAGCGGAGCAACGGGTCGGGCCGGGCCGCGAAAAAGAGGAGCAGCAGCCCACCGAGGCCGATCCCCCCTGCGCCCACGAGCACGCCGCGCGCCAGCTCGGGCGGCAGCGGCAGCGGGCTGATCAACGGGATCAGCGCGGCGAGCAGCGAGGCCGAGGCGAGGCCGATGAGCCGCGCGCCGACCCCGCTCGCCGTCGCGTCGGCCAGGCCGATGCCGTAGCGGCGGTGCGCGAACCAGGCGGCGGCCAGCTCGCCAAAGGGCCCGGGCACGGCGTAGTTGAGCATGAGCCCGGCGAGGATGATCAAGGTGAGGCCGCCAGGGCCGGGCAGCGTGGCGCCTGGCGCAGGGGGCGGCATCAGCGACCGCCAGCGCAAGCCCATGATGATGAACGCGACGCTCATCAGGGCGGTGGCCAGGAGCAGGTGGCCCGGGCTAGCCCGGTCGAGCAGGTCGCGCAGAGCCGGCCCCGCGGCGGGGTGCTGGCTGGCCGCGAGCAGGCCGAGGCCCAGCGCGCCGGCGGTCGCCGCCACCGACCAGAGCCCCTTGCCGACCGCGGCGCGTGTCTCGCGGGGATCGAAGGTCGGGGGGGACGGCACAGCGAGCCTCGCGGGCAGGTGCGGACGCCCGCCCGCCGCCGCGCTCTATCCCCGCGCTGCCTGCGGGGAGGGCCTACTGCACGCTGACCTTGCGGGTGGCCTCGGCCTCGCCCGACTCCTCGTCGGTGGTGCTCTCGGTCACCCGCATGCGGAGCTGCACGCCCTCCGGGCCGGTCAGGGGGTAGGCCGCGTCGGCGGCCGAGGGCCGGCCCCGGTCGGCCTGCACGATCATCGCGGTCGTGTACGCGCGCCCGAAGTCGTACTGCAGGTTCTTCTGCGCGCAGCCCGCGGCCAGGACCAGCGCGGGCAAGAGGTGGTGGGGCTTCATCGCGGGCTCTCCTCGGTGGCGCCGAGCCGCTGGAGCGCGGCCTGGGCGTGGGGGTGGTGGGGGTCGCGGGAGAGGGCCCGCTCGAACTGCGCCCGGGCTTCGGGCGCCGCGCCCCGGAGCATGAGGCCCACGCCGACGTTGTAGTGTGCGTCTGCCTCGGAGCCGGCGGCGCGGAAGACCCGCAGCGCCTCGCCCTCACGCTGGGCGGCCACGAGCGCAAAACCGAGGTTGTTCCGGGTCTGGGCCCGGGCGCCATCGAGCTTGAGCGAGGCCCGCAGGGCCTCGACCGCTGGCTCGGCCTTGCCGGCGCTCATCAGCGCGAAGCCGAGGTTGTTTTGGTAGGTGGGGTCGTCGGCCTTGTGGCGCACCGCATCGGAGAAGCTAGCCACCGCGGCGTCGACCCGCTTGCGCTCCATGTGCAGGATGCCGAGCTGGTTGTGCGCCCGCGCGTCGCGCGGGTTGCGCTTGAGGTAGGCGCTGAGCAGCTCTTCGGCGTCGTCGAGCAGGCCAATGTCGATGAGCGCCTCGGCTTGGTGCACGTCGAGCTCGGCCGGTGGCGCCCCATCGCGGCGCAGCTGCGCGGTGAGCTCGAGGGCCTCTTCGGGCCGGCCCGCTTCGAGCAGCGCGATGACGAGGTCGAGGCGGGCGGCCTCGCGGCCCTCGGCGGTGGCCCAGGCGGGGGTGGGCTCGGCCCGCTGGCGGGCGCGGTCGCGGGCGGCGGCCGGCCCCGCGGCGCCCAGCAGGGCGATCCCGAGCGTGAGGCCGAGGGCGAACGACTGGAGGCTGCGCATGGTCACTCCTTCCCCATGGCCGGCAGCACGTTGTTCTTGATGTTCACGGCCGCGGGGCCAACGAGAACGGTGAACAGCGCCGGCAGGACGAACACGATCATCGCGACCGTGAGCTTGGGCGAGATGCCCGCTGCCTTCTCTTCGGCCGCCAACATGCGCTTCTTTCGGACAAGATCGCTGTGGTTGCGCAGGGCGCTGGCCACGCTGGTGCCAAAACGTTCGGCCTGCAGCAGCACGTTGACCAGGGCGTTGACCTCTTCGAGCCCGGTGCGGTGGTCGAAGTGGCGCAGGGCGTCGACGCGGGCGACACCGGCCTCGACCTCGTAGTTGACCAGCTGCAGCTCGGCGGCGAGGGCGGGGGCCGAGCTGTCCATCTCTTTGGCCACCCGGCGGAAGGCTGCGTCCAGGCCGAGGCCCGCCTCGACGCTGGACACGAGCAGGTCCATCGCGTCGGGGAAGGGCTTCATCAGCGTCTCTTGGCGGGCTTGCCGGCGGCTGTCCACGTAGAGCTTGGGCGCGTAGTAGCCGACGGCCGCGCCGACGAGCGCGCCCAGCGCGATGTAGATGGGCTTGTTGCCCCAGGCGACGAGCAAGCCGACGACCAGCAGGCCGAGCGTCAGCGCGCTGCGCAGGACCGAGAAGGTCTCGAGCGCGCCGCGGCCCCGAAAGCCGGCCTGGGCCATCCACCGCCGCTGGGCCACCAGCTCGGTCTCGGCCGTCGGGCGGGAGAGCGCGCTGACCTTGCCGACGAGGTCCTTGCGGTCGCCGCTCTTGACCGTCAGGTTGTCCTCGACCTTCTGGACGGTCGTGAGGTCGGCGACGCGGTCGGCAGCGGTTCGCTCGGGGTTGAGGAAGCCGCGGAGCGCCCAGAGCACCCCGAGGACGGCGGTGAAGGCCGCCGCCGCGATGATGGCGCCGATGAGGCCGGTGGTCATGGCTTAGACCTCCACCTTGGAGACTGTCCGCATCACGAAGATGCCGGTGGTGAACCACAGCGCGCCGGCCATCGCGATCTTCTGACCCAGGGGGTCGGTGGCCATCGGGCTGAGGTACTCGGGGCGGGTGAGGCCGATGAGGCAGAGCAGCGCGAAGGGCAGGCCCCCGAGGATGACCGAGGAGATCCGCGCCTCGGCGGTCATCGCGCGGACCTTGGCCTCAAATACGAAGCGGTCGCGCACGGTGCGGGCGATGGTGTTCAAGATCTCGATGAGGTTGCCGCCGGTGTCGCGCTGCAGCAGCACCGAGCTCACGAAGAGCTTGAGGTCGAAGTTGCGGGTGTTGCGGGCGCTGAGCCCGTTGAGGCACTCGCGCATGTCGCGGCCGAGGTTGTTCTCCTCGAAGACCCGGCCGAACTCTTCGCGGACCGGGGCGGGCATCTCCTCGCTGCACAACTTCATCGCGTCCGAGAAGCCGTGCCCCGCCTGGAGCGAGCGGGCCACGAGGTCAAGGGCGTCGGGGAGCTGCTCGGACAGGCGACGTGCCCGCTTGGTCGCCGCGCTGCTCAGCAGCAGCACGGGGATGGCGCCGGCCAAGACGCCCACCAGGCCGATCGGGCTGCGCAGCAGCGTGGTGAGCAGCACCGCCCCGGCCACCGCCGCCCCGCCGACCCGCGCGACCAGCGCGCTGAAGGGGTAGGGGCTGCCCGCCTCGAGCAGCAACATCTCGAGCTTCTGACCGGTGCCGCCCAGCGCCGTGGCCACGGTGTCGCGGCCCTGCAGGTGAAAGGCGTCGCTCGGCGCGGGCTCTTGGCTGGTGCCCAAGCGGTGCGCGAGCGCGCGGGCCCGGGCCTCTTCCTGCGAGCGCACGCTCCAGTACAAGAAGCCGGCGACCGCGATGACCGCGAGGAAAACAACGACAGCCACGACCACAAGCATGGTCTTCATGGGGCACCTCTGGCGCGGGCCGCGGGGGGCGGTCCGCGGGCCGCGGTTGCGGAGCGGGTGGGCGCAGCGGGCAGCGGCGGGCGCGCCGCGCGCTCCTCTCGCCCCGTGTCGGCCTCAGACGTCGACTTTGTAGCGGAAGTAGTCGCGGGGGATCTCGACACCGTTGCGTTGCAGGCGCGACATGAACTTGGGCCGTACGCCGGTCGCCTGAAAGCTGCCCTGAATCCGCCCTTCGTCCGACACCCCGGTCTGGTTGAACACGAAGATGTCTTGGGTGGTGATGACGTTGCCCTCCATCCCGGTGATCTCGGTGAGCGCGAGGATCCGGCGCGAGCCGTCAGGGAGGCGGTCGGTCTGCACGATGATGTCGAGGGCGCGGCTGATCATCTCGCGGATGTTCTTGTCGGTGAGGTTCGGCATGCCCATGCCGATCATCGTCTCCATCCGGGCGAGCGCGTCGCGGGTCGTGTTCGCGTGGACCGTCGCCAGCGAGCCCTCGTGGCCGGTGTTCATCGCCTGAAGCGTGTCAATGGCCTCAGCGCCGCGGATCTCACCGAGGATGATGCGGTCGGGGCGCATCCGCAGGGCGTTCTTGACCAGGTCGCGCGCGGTGACCTCGCCGCGGCCCTCGAGGTTCGATGGGCGGGTCTCGAGGCGCACCACGTGGGGCTGCTGCAGCTGGAGCTCAGCGGCGTCCTCGATGGTGATCACGCGCTCGCCGTGCGGGATGAACGAGCTGAGCACGTTGAGCAGCGTCGTTTTGCCCGAGCCGGTGCCGCCGCTGATCAGGCAGTTGAGCTTGGACTTCACGCAGCCTTTGAGGATCTCCATGAACGGCGCGGGCAGCGCGCCGAAGTTCACGAGGTCATCGGCGCTGATCGGGATCTTGGAGAAGCGCCGGATCGAGATGGTCGGCCCGTCGAGGGCCAGCGGCGGGATGATCGCGTTGAAGCGGCTGCCGTCTTGCAGGCGGGCGTCGACCATCGGGTTGGTCTCGTCGATGCGCCGCCCGACCGCCGACACGATGCGGTCGATGATCTGCATGAGGTGCGCATCGTCGTTGAACTTCATGTCGAGGCGCTGCAGCTTGCCCTTCTTCTCCACGAAGACGGTCTCAGGGCCGTTGATCAGGATGTCGCTGATCTCGGCGTCGCGCAGCAGCGGCTCGAGGGGGCCGAGGCCCAAGATCTCGTCGAGGATCTCGTCGACGAGGCGCTCCTTCTCGAGCCGGGTCAGCGGCAGCTTGCGGGCCTCGACCGTGTCGGTCAGCGTCGCGCGCAGGCGGCGGGTGAGCTCGGGCTTGGCGGTCTTGGCCACCTGCTCAAAATCGAGCTTCTCGATGAGCTCGGCGTGCAGCTGCTTCTTGATCCGCTCAAACTCGACGCCGTCGGTCGTCCCTGGGGCCTTGAAGCGCTCCTGTGCCCCGCGCACGCGGTCGATGAGGCGGGATGAGGTCGGCTGGGGGAGCGACATGGGGGGGCCTCCGGTGGGCGAGGGGCGCGATCAAGCGGGGAGAGGGGCGTGGTCCTGCGGGCTCAGCCGAACAGCCCGCCGAAGAAGGAGCGGGTGTTGCTCGCCGGCACCTGCGCCACCCGCTCGGTGATCAGATCGACCATGGCGGCGAGATCTTTGTAGGTCTGCGAGCGGCTCGAGACCTCGCGCAGCAGCTGCCCCTGGTTGACCGCCCGCTGGCAGGCCACCGGATCGGCGCTCACCGTCGCGGCCACGGTCACCCCGAGGTTGGTCTCGATGTCGCTCAAGCGCAGCTCGCTGCCCTTGCCCCACTTGTTGACCACGAGGCGTACGTTGGACTTCTCGACGCCGAGCTTCTCAAGCATCTGAATGCGGCGCCACGCGTTGCGCACCGCCACCACCTCAGGGGTCGTCACGAGGATGATCGTGTCGGCGACGCTGGTCGCGGTCAGCGTGGCCTCGTCGACGCGCCCGCCGCAGTCGACCAGCACGTATTGGTAGGCGTTGGACGCGGCGGTCAGCACGCGCAGGATGTCCTCGCCGTGCACGTCGTCGGAGTCGACCAGCTGGTTGGGTTGGGCGAGCACGTGCACCTTGCTGGGGTGCACGGCGACCGCGGCGGCCAAGCTGCGCTCGTCGAGGCGGTCGAGGTTGCGCAGCAGGTCGTGGATCGAGCTCTGTGGCTGCAGATCGAGGAAACCAGCGATGTCGCCCATCGAAAAGTCCAGGTCGATCACGCTGACCCGGTCGGTGGCCGAGAGCTCGGCGGCGAGGTTGACCGTGAGGAAGCTCGCGCCGCCCCCGCCTTTGCTCGAGATGATCGCCACGACGCTGCCTTGGTCGTGGGCCTCTTCGGCGCCGCTTCCGGACTCGTGCACCGCTTTGCGCAGCAGGTCAGCGTCTTCGGGGAGGACCACGTACTCGCGGTAGCTGGCCCGCATCGCCGCGCGGATGCGCTCGGGGTCGGTGCGCTCGGAGATGGCGACCATATGCAGGCCGGGCAGCTCGGCGCTGAGCTGAGGGCCGAGCTGCACCGCGCGGGCAAAGTCGTTGTCGAAGCCCATGACCACGACATTGGGCCGGACCTTGCGCACCGCCAGGAGGGCGTCCTCGTAGGGCGTCGCCTGCGAGGGAAGCACGGCCTCGGTGCCGAGGCACTCGCGGATCAGCCCCATGCCGTGGGGGTCGACGCCGATGACGACGACAGAGGCGGCGCCTCGGGCGAGCGTGCGGTTGCGCATGGTGGAGTCTCCGGGTCCGGGCGATCAGGGTCAGGTGCGGCGCAGCGGCGCCGGTGCTCAGCGGGCCAGGCCGACCGGCCCGGTGGGGCCCGTGGGCTCTGCGGTCCGGCTGCCGATGTGGTGGTCCATCCCGAGCAGGAACAGCTCGAAGTCGTTCGGGTTGAAGTCCTCGGTCTGACCGGGGGCGGCGGGCACCTCTCCGGGCGCCATGGGCCGCACGAGGCGCGGCGTGACGAAGATCATCAGCTCCGTCTCGTTGCGGCGGTGCTGGACGTAGCGGAAGGCCGCGCCGATCACCGGGATGTCGCCCAAGATCGGCACTTTGGCGAAGGTGGCCCGGGTAGACTCGCTCAGCATGCCGGCCATGGCCACGGTCATGCCGCTCTCGACGCGGATGTGGCTCTCGGTCTTGCGCGAGACGAAGCCGGGCACCTCGATGCCGGTCACGCGGATGCCGGTCGAGCTGTCCACGTCGCTGACCTCGACGTAGACGCGCATGTCGACGACCTCGTTTCCGAGCACGGTCGGCACAAAGACCAGCTTGACGCCGTACTCTTTGAACTCGAGCGAGATGCGGCTGCCGAACTGCGCGACGGGGATGGGGATCTCACCGCCGGCCAAGAACTCGGCTTGTTGACCGGAGAGGGCGGTCAACGTGGGTTGGGCCAAGGTGCGCGAGACGTTGTGTTGCTCGAGCACGGAGAGGATGGCCAACAGGCCCGTCGGGTCACCAAAGGCGCCGAGGTACTGGAAGGTGCCCGCGGCGGCGGCGGGCACCACGCCGTTGTTCACCGCGGCGATGCTGGCGTTGGACGCAAAAGCGCTGGTCGAGCGGTTGGGGCCGACCGCGGCCACGCCGTAGCTCTTGCCGACCAGGCTGCCGTTCATGCCGAGCTCGCGCAGCGCGGTGCGGTTGACCTCGGCGAAGACGACCTGCAGCTGGATCTGGTGGTCGCCGGTCACCGCCATCAGGTTCACGAACTCTTCGTCGTAGACGCGGGCCAGCTCGGTGATCCGCTCCAGCGTCTCGACGCTGTCGACCGGGCCCTCGACCGCGATGCGCGCGTCGAGCGGGTAGACCCGCGGCGGGGCGCCCGAGACCACGCTGTCGATCCGCCGCACCAGATCGCTGAGATCGCGGTGGACCGTGAGGTCGTAGGCGATCGGGTGGCTCATGTCGTCTTGGTACCAGACCCACAGGTCGGTCGCGCCGACCGCCTGCCCGAGGATCTGCACCTGGCCCTGCTCGAGCAGCCTGATGCTGGCGACCTCGGGGTTGCTCGCGAGCACCCGGCCGATCGAGCGGTCGCCCTTAAAGATGTGGGACTGGCCGACCGGGACGTCGATCCAGCGCTCATCCGCCGGGGCTGGGGTGGCGGGCTCCGCGGCGGTGGCGGGGGACCCCGTCGCTGCGGCGGCCCCGAGGATCAGCGCGAGCAGCGCTGAGCGGATGGTCCGGATGGTTGGCATGTTCCCTCTCCCTTGCTGCCCGAAGCCTGCGCTCTCCCTCGCTGCTTCGGACGCGCTGGACGTCGTTGAAGGCGAATCGATCCCCGATCACCGCCGGCGCTTGTTGTCCCCGCTCTCGACCTTCTGGCCTTGATCGTCGAAGCCCACGCTGGTGGTCGTGGTGCCCTCGATCACCTCGGCGGTCACCACGCTGCGCGAGGCCGGGCCGGCCAGCGGGGTCGCCGCCGGGGCGGACCGCGGGGCGGCGCGCATGGCCGCGGCGGTCGGCGGCGGCGGCGGGGGCTCGGCCGCGGCGATGCCCAACAGGTCGACCGTGCTCATCGGCACGCCGGTCTCGGTGAGCAGCTTGTCGATGTCGCTGCGCAGCACGACGTGCAGGTCACCTTTGCTGGTGGCCAGGGCGAGGCGCTCGGACTCCTCGGGGGTCAGCTCGAGCGTGATCGACGGCCGGGTGCGGCTGCGCTGGGTGCGCTCCTTCTTCTTCTTGCCGCCCGCCTTGTCGTCGGCGGTCTCGGGCGCCTCGCCGAGGCTGTCGCCGACGCCGAGCACCCGCACGTCCTGCAGGATGGTCTCGGTGACCCACTTGGCGGCCACGTCCTTGTCGTCGGGCCGGATGGTCACGATGATGTCGACCCAGTTGCCCGGCTTGAGGAAGCCGGCGAGGTGCGACTGGGTGTCGGTCTCGATGGTCATCGCCCGCTTCCCGGGCGAGATGATGGCGTTGAGGCCCAAGCCGGCGTCACGCCGGGCGAGGCGCTCTTGGCGGATGGTCTCGCCGGCGTAGATGCGCTCCCGCGGCGTCTGGCCGACGAGCACAGCGGGGTCCGAGTAGACCCGATCCAGCGGGACGGTGCCCGGCAGCACATCGACCGCGGTGACGTCATCCTCGGTGATCGGCAGGCCAATGACGAGGTCGTTCTTGGCGACCACCACCGTGTCCTTGTCGAGCTGCTTGGCCAGCTCGACCTTCTGCTCGGCGCGGTTGATGACCTCGAGCACCAGGTAGGAGGTGAGCCCGGCGACCATGAAGGCACCGGCGAGGAAAAGCGAGGCCTTGAGGCGACCACCGGTCTGCTGGCGCTGCATGTCGTTGTTCTCCCGTTCTGGTGGGGGCGGAGGGCGCGGTCGGGCGCCAGTGGTGGGTGCGGGGTGGAGCCAGGCCCCCGCGGCCTAAAAGAGGTGGCCAAAGCCGGCGGTGTAGGCCCAGGTCGCCGCGGCGAAGCCGAGCGCGTGGGGGACGGTCGCCGCCGGCGGCGCGGCCTCCCCCATCGTCCGGGCGAACCAGGCCCTGAAGGCCATCCCGGCGGAGAGCACGCCGTGAACGGCGGTCCCGAGCAGCACGACATGCGCGGCCCCGCTCCAGCCCAGGGCCGCGCCGCAGACCATGACGATCTTGACGTCGCCGCCGCCCATCTGGCGCAGCGCCCACAGGGGCAGCAGGCCGAGGAAGCCCGCGGTGGCCCCGAGCGCCGCGTCGCCCAGCCCGTGCAGGCCGCCGACCTGGGCCCGCCCACCGAAGCAGAGCAGCAGCCCGGCCAACACCAGCGGGTTGGGCACGCGGCGCTCTTGGGCGTCAGTCAGCGCGGCGAAGCCGACGAAGAGCACGGCGAGCAGGGTGGGGAGGTCGAGCATCCGCAGATCCGGCGCGGCGGGCCACTGTGCCCAGCGCGCACCCCGTCTACGGCTCCCGGCGCCGCTGCCTGAGCCTCAGGCGGGGACGGCGACCGCCTCGACCAAGCGGAGCTGACCGCCCGCCGCCGAGATCAGCTCGCGGCCGTCGAGGAAGGCCACGAGGCGGTCGCCCAGGGCCTCGGCCCGCCAGCCGCGCAGGGCCGAGCGGCCGTGCAGGGCCAGCGCCCCGCGCAGCGGCTCGGGCAGGGCGAGCCCGGCGGCGATCCCCAGCGCCGGCCCGGCGATCTCGGCCCAGACCGCCAGCGCCCGGCACAGGGCGAGGCTCTGGACGGTGGGGCCCGGCGGCGGGGGCGCGTGGGCCGCCTTTTGGATCAGGCCGACCAGGGCGGCGCCGTGCTTTTTTTGGAGCTGCGGTGGCAGGCGCCGGTTGCGGGCCAGCGCGCCGAGGTCGGCCGGCGCCCGCCGGGCGAGGTCCAAGGCCATCGGGTTGGTGAAGATCTGGTGTGGGGGGATGTTTTGGGCTTCGGCCTCGACCTCGCGCCAGGCGAGCAGCGCCGAGAGGGTCGCCCGGGCCGGCCCATCCAGCCGGGCGGCGACCTCGAGCTGCTGCCACTGGGCGTCGGTGTTGACCTGCAGCGCGTCATTCACCAGCTCTTGCCCGGCCGCGTAGGCCCAGTCGAGGCGGGCGCCGGGCGCCGACCGCAGCGCGTCGGCGAGGCGCAGGGTGACCCGCGCGTCGGTGAGCGCGTAGCTGAGCTGGTGGGGCGGCAATGGGCGCCGGCTCCAGTCTTCGAGGGCCGCGCCCTTGTCGACCGGCTCGCCGAGCACCGCCTGCGCCAGATCGCCGAGGCGGGCCGGCCAGGGCAGGCCGCTGAGCCCGGCGAGCAGCTGGGTGTCGAGCAGGCGACCGGGCAGGGCGCCAGTGGCCGCGTGGAGCAGCCGCACATCTTGGGTGCCGCCGTGGGTGATCCACTCCTTGCCATCGAGCGCGGGGCCGAGGCCGGTCAGCGGCACGGCCAGCGGGTCGATCACCCAGGCCCGGCCGTCAGGCGCGGCGAGCTGCACGAGCAGCAGCGCGGGGAGGTAGCGGCGCTCGGCGTGAAATTCGGTGTCCACGGCGATCAAGGGGAGGGGGCGCAGCTCAGCCACGAGGGCGTCGAGCTGCTCGGGCCGGAGGATCAGCGTGGCGCTCCCGACGGGGGGCGGGGACTCGGACATGAAGGCTCCCAGGGGTGGGCCTGATAGCGGGCCCGGGGCGGCTTGGCGCCCGCGGGGCTCTGCGGGTCGGGGAGGTGGCGGTGGCCTTGCACGGGCTTCGGCGGTTGACCGCACGCCCTCAATGGGCCGGGGGTGCGGCGCCGCCGCCGCTGCGGGTGCGGGCGGCCGCGGGCCCCGCCCGCCTCGAGGCGCTGGTGCAGCGCAGCGCGCGAGGCGCGGTCCTGGTGGTCGCGGCCAGCGGCGAGGGCGCGCTCTGGCTCGGCGCGGCGGGCCGCGCGGTGCGCCTCGTCGAAGGGGCGCCCGGCGCGGCCGCTGTCTATGGCCTCAAGTACGCTGCGCTGGTCGCTCTTCCGCCCCAGAGCCGGGCCGCCTTGTTCGGCCTCGACGGTTTTGGGCGCCGGCTGTGGTTCTACCACTTCGTCCGCCCGGGCCTGTGCGCGGCGGACGCCGCCTACTGGGACGCCCGAGAAGACCTGCTGCGCGCGGGCCTCGGCGCGGCGGGGGTCGAGGAGCGCGGGTGGGCGGCCTGGCGCAAGGCCCGGCGCGGCCCCGCGGGGCGGCTGCTGCGGCGGGTGGACGCGCTCGCCGGCGGCGCCCCGGCGCGGGCCTGGGCGCTCCCCGCGGATGGCCCGGCCGCGCGCTGGATATGGTCTGGAGAGGGCTGTTTTGGCCTCGCCGCCCTCGATGGCGCCAGCCCGCCGGCCCCCGCCGCGCGGGTGGAGGGCGGGTCGGTCCCCCTGGTGCTCGGGGCAGAGAGTGGCCTCGAGGCCATCGATCTCGGGGATTGGCTCGACCGGGCCACCCCCGGGCAGGCCGCTGCGCTCTGGCCGGCCGTCGCCGCCGCCCTCCGCCCCGGCGGCGCGGTCGCGCTCTGGTCGGCCCGCGCCCCGCCCGCCTGTCCGCCCGGGTTTCGCAGCCTCGCCGCGGGGGCCGATCCCGAGGCCCCTGCGCCGGCCGGCTGGGCGGTGTGGACCCCCGCCTGAGCCCGGGTGCTCCGGTCAACCTTCAAAACAGCGCAGGCCCGGGCCGCCCTCTGGGTCATCAATCTGGGCCGGCGCACAGGGGCGCCAACCCGCCGGCGGGGCCGCGTCGCCGGGCTCAGCCCAGGGCGCGTCGGCGGCGGGCAGCAGCAGCAGCGCGCCGCGGCGGGGCGGCGGCAGCGGCCCCGGGGGCAGCAGCTCGATCTGCAGGGCCTCGCCGGCGTGGGCGGCGGCGGCCTGCCAGGCCCCCCACCAATTCTGCTCCCCCTCGGGCAGCCGCAGGCGGTCGCGGCTCAGCACCGGGCGCCCACGCTGGGCCCCGGCCGTGCGCAAAACGGCCCGCAGGGCGTCACCCAGCGCGTCGCGGGGCGGCAGGCGGTCGGCGGTCCGCGCCCAGCCCCGCCTGTCCACCGCGCTGGCCGGGCCGAGCCCGACGCCGGGCCCGCGCCCCTGGGCGGCCAGCGAGAGCTCCGCGGGATCGAGGGTCGGGGCCCAGCGGCCCGGCGCGTGCAGGTCGGCGGCCAAGGCCAGCCCCACCACGGCGACGCAGGTGAGCGCCGGCCCTCGCGCGCGCGCCGAGAGGCCTGTCAGCCCGACGCCGGCTGTGGCGGCGGGTAAGCCGAGCCAGGCCACCAAGAAGCGCTCATCCAGCGGTGGGAGGAGCAGCAGCAAGAACAGCGCGCTGAGCGCCGTCCCCACCAAGATCGGCGCGCGCGTGGCCCGCGCCCGGAGCCCCATGGCCACCAATGGCAGCAGGCCGAGCGCGCCCGCCGGCCCGTAGCAGGACCACCAGAGGCGGCTTGGGTAGAAGCCGAGGCGCGCCGCGTCCAAGGCGGCGGCCTGGGCGGCCATGGCGGCCAGCGCCGGGCCGACCACCGGAAGCGCGGCGATAGCCTCGAGCACCTTCGCCCCTGTGGGGGGCTGGAAGGTCGTGCTGCTCATCGCTTCGAGCGAGGCCAGCCCCGCGAGGCTGCCCAGCACCGGGGCGGCCACGCAGAGCGCGCTGGCGAAGAGCGCCGTGCCCCGTCGCCGGCCCGCGGCGGCCCCGAGCAGCAGGGGCAGGCCGAGCGGGAGGGCGCTCCACTTGAGCAGCGCGGCGCAAAGTGTGGTGATCGCGGAGGTGAGGGGGCGCGGTCGCGGCCCGGCGGCCCAGCCCACCGTCGCCCACAGCGCCGCAGCCATCGGGAGATCATAGGCATAGCGCGCCGACATCCCGTGCAGGGCCGGGGTCAGGGCGGCGATCAGCGCCGCGGGCAGGCCGGCGCCGCGCCGCAGCCCCTCCGCCCAGCGGCCGACCCCCCAAGCCAGCACGAGCAGGGCCGCCGGGCCGATCAGCCCCGCCGCCCGCGGGTCCGGGCCGGCGAGCCAGAGCAGCGGCGCGCTCAGCAGGTGCAGGCCGGGCGGGTAGAGGCCGTCGGCGCGCTTGAGCAGGTCCAGCGGGCCGGTGGCCTCGGCCGCGGCGTGCAGCGCCCGCAGGCGGGCTTGGTGCTCGATCCAGCCGGCCGCGGAGTCACCGTAGCGGTCGACCGGCGCGCTGTGGATCCGCAGCAGCAGGAGCGCGAGCAGACCAAGGACGGCGAGCCCGGCCGCCGCGCGGGTCCAGCGCGGCCAGACGGGCGGGGGCGCGGCGCTCACCGCGGCCGCCGCAGGGCAAGGGCGAGCAGCCCGAGGCCACCCAAGACCCGCGCCCAGGTCAGGGCGGCGCGGGGGCCGGGCAGCTCCAGCGGGTCAGGCCAGAGCTCCAACGTGCCCCCCAGACCAGCGACCAGCACGTCGCTCTGCGCGAGGGTCGGCGCGCCTTCGCCCGGGCCCACCGCGCGCAGCCGCACCCGGGCCTTGGGCGAGAGGCTGCCTGGCGGGAGCGCGCCCCCCGCGGCGGGGAGGCGGTGGAGGGGCCGCCCGTCCACATCCTCCACGTGGAGGGCGGCGCCGGCGGGCAGCAGCTGGGCCAAGACCGCGGGCCGCACCTGCACGCTCCAGCCCCGGCCCTCCCCCTCGAGCGGTCCGATCCACGCCGCGCTGCGCACCGGCTGAAAACTCGACGAGCTGCGCTCCTGCGCCGGGGGCGGCCGGGTGCGCAGCGCACGTTGCCCCCAGCCCGCGGGCCACCCGGGCGGGCCGGCGCAGCGGGGCGGCGCCTGCTCCGCCGGCTCGTGGTCGAAGGCCCACAGCGCCCCCTCCGCCGGCGGCGGGCTGGGCAGGCAGGGCAGCGCCTCGCCGGCCCAGCCGGGCGGCGGCCCTGCGCCCGGCGTGTTCCCCTCCATCAAGATGACCTGCAGCGCGCTGTCCTCAGCGAGCTCTGCCAGCGCATCGCGCTGGCTCCGCCGCAGGTCACCCGGCGTGAGCGCCGCCGCCCCGCTGACCAAAAGCAAGGGCAGACCGACGAGGAGGCCAGGCAACGGCCCGCGGCGGCGCAGGGCCTCGCCGAGCACCAGCAGGCCGAGGGGCGCGAGGCCGATGTGCACCCGCGGCTCGACCGGGAGCACCCGGTCGCCGAGGGCCTGCAGCGCGAGGCCCGCGCCGAGGTGGGCCAGCAGCACCGCGCCGCCGAGGGTCAGCAGCGCCCGGCCCCGCCGCCCGGCGCCGGCTAGGCCGAGCGCGAGCAGACCCGCGGCCGACAACACCAGGGGCCCGGCCGCCTCGAGGCTGCGCTGGCGCCCGTCGGCCAAGCCGCCGACCAGCGCCGCGGCGGCCCGCAAGCCGAGGCGCGCCGCGACCTCGGCGGGCAGGGGCAGGGTGTGGGGCGGCGGCGGATCGGCGTGCAGGGCGAGCTGGCCATCGGCGTCGGCGAGCAGGCGCAGGGCCGGGGGCAGCAGGCTGGCCGCGCCGAGGGCCAGGCCCGCCGCGGCGGGGGCCAAGGCCCGCAGTCGCGCCCCGCGCGCGGGCGCCCGCAGCGCGGCGACCAGCGCGAGGCCCTGCGCGGCGATGACCCAGGGCAGGGCATAGAGGTCGTTCATCAAGGCCAGCGCGCTGCACAGGCCGAGCAGGCCGGCGCCGCGGCCGGCCGCCGCGCGCAGGGCAGCCAGGGCGAGCGCCGCGCACAAAAAAGCGCTCAGCGCGTAATTGCCAGCGTCTTGGCCATAGAAGCGCAGCAGCGGGTGGGCGGCGCAGAGCGCGCCCGCGCAGAGGCCGGCGAGGGCCGCGCCCCGCCCCGGCCGGGCTGCGGTGGCCCCTGCGATCAGCGCGGCGGTGGCGGCGCAGGCGAGCGCCGCGTGCAGGCGCCACACGGCGGGCTGCGCTTCGCCGCCGAGCTGCAGCGCCAGCGCCCGCAGCAGGAAGCTCAGCGGCTGGTGCGCCCAGAAGGGGGGCGCGGGGTCGACCGCGGCGGCGAGCAGGGCGGCCGGCGGCAGGTGGAGCATGTTCTGCTCGTCACCGCTCAGATCGCGGGTATTGAGGCCGATCCCGCAGAGGGCGAGGCTGAGCGCGCCCGCGGCGAGGCCGCAGGCCGCCGCCCGCCCGCCGGCGCCCACGGCTCAGGCCCCCGGCGGCGGCAGCGGGCCGAGCCAGCGCACCGGGTCCTCCAGGGCGGCGACCAGGGCGTCCATGGCGTGCCGCGCGTTGAGCCCGTCGTCGATCCGCTCATCGAAGGTGAAGCGCAGGTGCAGGCGCGGGGCCACCTTGGCCTGCCCGTCTTCGAGCACCAGCTCGTCTTTGAGCTGGCCGACCATCACGAAGATCGGCGTGTTGCCGTACTCGAACAGGTGGTGGTAGCCCGGGTCCATGCCCAGGCTGCCCAGGTTGGCCACAAAAGCGCTGGCGAACAGCGCGTCGCCCTCGATGAAAAAGGCGGGCAGCAGGTTGTGGTCATCGAGCCAGCGAATCAGCGCCGCCGCCGGGCGCAGCGCGACGTCGGGCAGCAGGTCGAAGAGGGCGTACTCCTTGTCGGCGGCCGTGCGCTGGCCGCTCCGCTGCAGGCGGATGTCGCCGTTGATGCGCGCGCAGAGCGCGGCGAAGGCCTCCTGCTCGCGGTGCTCGATCTTGACCGTGGCCAGCTCGCTCCCCCGGGTGACCTTGCCGTCCTCCCCCAGGCCGCGCTTCATCGAGAAGGAGATGTGCCTCCCCCTGCGCTGGTAGAGGCGCTGCCCCGAGGTGAACCGGTTGAGCCGGGGGTGGAGCTGCAGGCACAGCCCTGTCGCCGCCACGACCGCGTGGGTCAGGTTGGCGCCGCAGCGCTGCCGGGCCTCGGCCACGTAGGGGATCAGCGCGTCGGCCTTGACCCAAGCGTCGAAGTAGACGGTGGACTCCGTCTTGGTGCGCATGATGTGGAGCATCAGCCGCCGGTAGACGGGGATGGGCACGCGGTCGCCGTCGGGCCGCCGCGACCAGGGCGCGAGCAGCAGCGCGGCCACCACCCGCAGCGCCCAAGCAGCGGCGAGCACCTGAGCGAGGAGCAGCAGCAGGTCGCTGATCATGGGGCCTCCGCGGCGGGTCGGTGGGCGGCTCAGCCGCGGGCGGCCTGGAGCCAGCTGACCAGCTGGGCGGGGGACTCCACCGCGCGGTCGCTGGTGGGCTCGATGGGGCCGACCTTGAGCCGGGGCCAGGCCGCGGCGGGCTGGGCGCAGTCGGTCGGTCGGGCGGCGACCCACCAGGCGATGCCCGTGGCGCCCATGGCCTTGAGCAGGGGCTGGTGGCGCTCAAAACGGCCGACGTCGATGAGCAGGGTGTGCCAGCCGGCGAGCTCAGCCTGCACGGCGGGGTCGGCCTTGAGCGCCTCGGCGGCGCGGCAGTCCCCGCACCACTCGGCGGAGAACTGCAGCAGCACGGGCTTCTTGTCGGCGAGGGAGGCCGCGCAGGTCTGGGCCAGGGCCTCGTTGAGGGCGGGCTCGGTGCGGGGGGACCAAACGCCCGCCTGGAGCAGCAGCAGCAGGGTAGGGAACATCAGCGACCTCCGTTCGGTGCACCGGCGAGGATGTCGACAGGGGCGCTGTTCCCGTCGTAGAGGTGGCAGCGTACGACGTGGCCGGGGGCGACCGTGTGCTCGGCGGGGGCCTCGGCGGCGCAGCGCGGGTGGGCCAGCGGGCAGCGGGTGTGAAAGCGGCAGCCCGAGGGCGGCGCGATCGGGCTCGGCACGTCACCCCGCAAGATCACGCGCTTGCGCGCCCGGCCGGGCTCGGGGTGGGGCACGGCGCTGAGCAAGGCCTGGGTATAGGGGTGGCGTGGCGCCGAGAACAGCGCCTTGGTCGTTGTTCTCTCGCAGAGCTGCCCGAGGTAGAGCACCACGACCTCGTCGGCGAGGTGCTTCACCACGCCCAGATCGTGGGTGATGAACAGGTAGGACAGCCCCAGCTCCTCTTTGAGATCGAGCAGCAGGTTGAGCACCTGGGCCTGCACGCTCACGTCGAGCGCGCTGACCGCCTCGTCGCAGACGATGAAGTCGGGGCGCAGCGCGACCGCGCGGGCGATGCCGATGCGCTGGCGCTGCCCGCCGCTGAATTCGTGGGGGTAGCGGGTCGAGTAGCTGGCTTGCAGGCCGACCTTCTCCATCAGGGTCTTTACTTGGGCCTCGGCTTCGGCCTCGGTGGCGGCGAGGCCGTGCAGCTGCAGCGGACGGCCGACGATCTGGGCGATGGTCTGGCGCGGGTTGAGGCTGGAGAAGGGGTCCTGGAAGATGATCTGCATGTGGCGGCGCAGCGCCCGCAGGGTCTCGGGCGGCGCCGCCGGCAGGTCGTGGCCGCGGAAGTAGACGTGGCCCGCGTCTGGCTCGACCAAGCGCAAAATCGCGCGCCCGGCGGTGGTCTTGCCGCAGCCCGACTCGCCGACCATCGCCACGGTCTGGCCGCGGGCGAGGTCAAAACTCAGCCCGTCGACCGCCCGCACGCTGCCCACCTGGCGGCGAAAGAAGCCCTTGAAGATCGGGAAATGTTTGACCAGGCCCTCCACGCGCAGCAGGGGGGCCGACGGGTCTAGCGGGTCCAGCGGGTCGGGCGCGCTCACGCCGCACCTCCGGCGGGGGGCTGCGGGTGGTGGCACCAGACCGCGTGGCCGGGCCCGCGCTCGACCCGCGGCGGCAGCGCGGCGCAGGCCGGGCTGGCCTGCCCGCAGCGGGTGCGAAAGCGGCAGCCGGTGGGGAATTGCAGGGGGCTCGGCACCATGCCGGGGATGGTGGGCAGGCGGCTGCCCGGCGGCGCGCGGTCGGGCAGGCTGCGCAGCAGGCCTTGGGTGTAGGGGTGGCTGGCTGACGAGAACAGCGTGCTGGTCGGCGCAACCTCAGCCATCTGCCCGCCGTAGAGCACCACGACCTTGTCGGTGGTCTCGGCCACCACGCCCAGATCGTGGGTGATCAACATGATCCCCATCCCTTGCTCGGCCTGCAGCTGCTTGAGCAGCTCAAGGATCTGCGCTTGGATGGTCACGTCGAGCGCGGTGGTGGGCTCATCGGCGATGAGCAGCTTGGGCTGGCAGGACAGCGCCATCGCGATCATCACGCGCTGCTTCATGCCGCCGCTGAGCTGGTGGGGGTACTCGTCGATGCGCTGCTCGGGCGCGGGGATGCCGACCTTGCGGAGCATGTCGAGCGCGATCTCGCGGGCGCGGTCCTCGTCGACGTCTTGGTGCAGCAGGATGGCCTCGATGATCTGGTCGCCCACGGTGTAGACCGGGTTGAGCGAGGTCATCGGCTCCTGAAAAATCATGCTGATCGAGTTCCCGCGCACCTTGCGCAGCGCGGCGATCGGCATGCGGACGAGGTCTTGCCCGAGGAAGCGGATCTCTCCGCCCACGATGCGGCCGGGCGGCTCGGGGATGAGCCGCAGGATGCTCATCGCGGTGACCGACTTGCCGCAGCCGGACTCTCCGACCACCCCCACCGTCTCGCCCGCCTCGACCGAGAAGCTCACCCCGTCCACGCTGCGCAGCACGCCAGCGTCGGTGAAAAAGTGCGTGCGCAGGTCGATCAGCTCCAGCAGGGGCATCGGCGTTCCTCTGGGCGCTAGCGGCGCAGCTTGGGGTCGATGGCGTCGCGGAAGCCGTCGCCGACGAGGTTCAGCAGGCTGACCGTGACGAAGATGGCGAAGCCGGGCGCGAGGATGAGGGTCCACTCGGACGTGGTGCGGCCGGCGTTCAACATCTGGCCCCAAGAGGGCACGGTGATGTCGCCGAGCCCCAAGAAGCTCATCGTCGACTCGGTCAAAATGGCGCTGGCCACGCCAAAGGTGGCGCTGACCAACACGGGGCCCAAGGTGTTGGGCAAGATCTCGGCGAAGATGATGGTGTGCTGCGGGTAGCCGATGGCCCGCGCCGCCGCGACGAAGTCGAGGTTGCGGTGGCGGAGGAACTCGGCGCGCACGAGGCGGGCCGGCGTGGTCCAGGCCACCGCGGCGATGATCACCATGATGTGGAAGATCGAGCGGTCCTCGATGAAGGCGGCCACGCTCAAGATCAAGAAGAGCGAGGGCACGCAGATCACCACCTCGATGAGCCGCTGGATCACCAGATCGACCCGGCCGCCGAAGTAGCCGGCCAGGGCGCCGAGCACGGTGCCGATGCTGATGTAGAGGCTGACCGCGAAGACCCCGATGGTCAGCGAGATGCGCGCGCCGAAGATGAGCCGCACCAGCACATCGCGGCCCGCGGCGTCGGTGCCCAAGGGGTGCGCGGCCGAGGGGCGGGCCCGGGCCTGGTCGAGCACGCCGTCGCGGAAGCTGTGCGGCAACGGTGGGTAGACGGCGAGCACCGGGGTGCCCTGGGCCTCGAGCTGGGCCTGCAGCGCCGGGTAGACCTCTTTGGGCCGGGCTTGGGGCGCGGCGGCGTTCAGGCCGAGGGTGAGCAGCAGCGCGCCGATCCCGCCGAGCAGCAGGCGGGCGCGGCGGGCCCCGCGGGCGGCCCGGGGCAGGGTGGCCGCCCTTCGCCAGGCCCAGGCGGCGGGCAGGCCGAGCAGGCTGACGCAGACCAGCAGGGCGTTGAAGAAGAGGTCGACGCCGTTCTCGAAGAAGTTGCGGTCAAAGAGGCTGAGCAGCCAAGGGGAGCTGAGCGGGCCGTCGGCCACCCGCCAGAGCAGGGGCTTGTTGCTGGCCAGCAGCGGCGCGTAGATGGCCAGCAGGAGCAGGCCCAACAAGCCAAACAGCGCCCCGCGCGCGATCTTGCGCTTGCCGAACTGCACCCAGATGAGGTCGACCCAGGAGGGGTCCTCGGCCACAGGCGGGCGGGCGGCGGGCTCAGTCAAGGCTGATCCGGGGGTCGACCAGGGCGTAGCTCAGGTCAGACAGCAGGATGCCCAACAGCGACAGCACGCTCGACGCGAGCAGGACCGCCATCACCGCGTTGTAGTCGCGGAGGTTGATCGCGTTGTAGAGGTGCTGGCCCATGCCCGGGATGTTGAAGATGACCTCGATGACGGTGGAGCCCGCGACCAGGGTGGGCAAGAGGCTGCCGAGCAGGGTGAGGATGGGGATCATGCCGTTGCGCAGCGCGTGCTTGAGGATGACCACCGGCTCGCTGAGGCCCTTGGCCCGCGCGGTGCGGATGTAGTCGGCCCGGATGACGTCAATGACGCCGGTGCGGGCATAGCGGGAGAGCGTGGCCAGCGCGCCGGTCGTGTAGGTCACCACGGGCAGCACGAGGTGCCAAGCGATGTCGCCCAGGCGCTCGGCGGTGGTCATCGGCCCGGCCGATAGGGTCTCAAAATCGCCGGTGGGGAAGAGCGCCAGCGGGTCACCCTCGGTGAAGATGCGCAGCAGCACGGTGCCCACGAAGAAGCTCGGCAGGCTGTACAGCACAAAGACGCCGATGGTGGTCACCAGATCGGCGGTGGTGCCCTGTTTGACCGCCGAGAAGATGCCCAGGGGCACAGCCACGATGTAGGCGATGACCACGGCGAGGGTGCCCAAGCTCAGCGAGTACTTCATCTTGCTGAGCAAGGTGTCGAGCACCGGCCGCCGGTCGATGTTGCTGACGCCGAAGTCGAGCAGCAGCAGGTTCTGCCAGTACTTGGCGAAGCGGGTGTCGAGCAGGCTCATCTCGACCCGCTCGGCGGGCGTCCACTCCAGGCGGTCGGGCGCGGCGGCCGCCCAGGCCCGCCAGGCGGCGCGCTTCTGCTCGACCTCGGCGGCGGGCGCGGCGGCGGTCCAGGTCCAGCCCTTGATCTCTTGGTTGGCGGCGGCGATGGCCCGGTTCGCCTCGCGGGCGGCCACGACGTCGCCCCGGCGGTCGTTCTGAAAGCGCTGCTGGCCCGCGACCGCCAGCCATGCGGCGGCGGCGCGCTGGCGCTCGGGGTCAGCATCCTCGAGCAGCACGAGCAGGTGGGGCACCAGCACGAGGCCGTAGTCCTCGAGGCGCTCTTGGGCGTCGATGCGCGCGGCCGGGGGCACCGCCCCGGGCGCGGCGCGTACGGCGTCGACCCAGGCCGCCACCTCGGCAAGGTCGGTGAGGTGCCGCAGGTTGAGGGCGATCGGCTTGTCGAGGTTGAACTGCTCCTTGAAGATCCGGTAGCTCTCTTGTTCGGCTTGGCCGGCCTGCTCGCCGCCACCGCCGCCCGCCCCTGCGCCGGGCCGGCCCGGGGCGACGTTGAGCACGACGAAGATCAGCAGCGAGATCAAGAAGAAGGTCGGAAAGATCAGCAGGACCCTTCGGATCGTGTACTGCAGCACGCGCTCCCCTTCCGCCCGCGGCGCGGGTCGCCCTCAGCCTTAGGGGCTGGCCGGCTGGTTGAAGGAGAAGAGCCGCACGTCCCGGTGGGGCGGGATCTGCAGGAATTCCAGCGCGTTGAGATGCTCCCAATAGAGGACGGTGCGCTCGCGCTGGTAAAAGAAGGTGTAGGGCTGCTCTTCGGCCACCAAGCGGTGGAATGCGTGGCAGAGCTCGACCCGCTTGGCTTCGTCAAACTCAAGCCGCAGGGCCTCAGCGATGCGGTCGGCCTCGGCGTTGCGGAAGCCGATGCGGTTGCCGCTCTTGGGCTTGTCGGCCTCGGCGCTGTGCCACAGCTGCATCAGGTCGGCCTCCCAGGTGGTGACCCAGGCGCCGGTGAAGGCGTCGAAGTCCCGCTCATCCATCTTCTTGAGCATGGCCGACCACTCCAGCGGCAGCGGCTGCATCTGCACGCCGATCTGGAGCAGGTCCTCGCGCCAAGTCGAGGCGATGGTCTCGTACTCGCTGCTGCTGCCGAAGGTGATGAGCGTGAAGGTGAAGGGCACCCGCTGCCCGTCGATCACCTTGTCACGCACGCCGTCGCCGTCGGTGTCGGTCCAGCCCGCTTCGGTGAGCAGGGCCTTGGCCGCCTCGAGGTCGAAGGGCAGCGGCTGCACGCTCTTGTCGTAGCAGGGCGTCTGCTGGGGGAAGGGCCCGCTGGTGAGGGCGCCTTGGTTGTACAGCACCTTCTCGAGCACGCCGGCGCGGTTGAACGAGAGGGTCATCGCCTTGCGCACGCGCTTGTCTGCGAACTTGGGGCGGTCGGCGTTCCAGCCCACATAAAAGTAGTTGAACAACGAGAAGTCGGCGCGCTTGATGGCGGGATTGTCGAGCAGCACGCCATCTTTGTCGTCGAGGATCTCGGTCTTGAACTGCTCGGGCTGCAGGTAGATGAAGTCGAGCTCGCCGGCTTTGAGCTTGCGGGGCCAGGCGTTCTGGTCCTTCACCACGCTCATCAGCAGGCGGTCGTAGGCGACCGGCTCGCCGAAGTAGTGCGGGTCGCGGGCGAACTCCATCTTTACGCCCGGCTCCCAAGACACGAATTGCAGCGGCCCCGTGCCGATCGCCTTCTGGTTGTACCAATGCTCGTTGAGCTTGAGGCCCCAAGTCGCGGCGTCGAAGGGCTTGCCATCCTCGTCGACGCTGAACAAGAAGCGTGGGATGATCGGCATCTCGAACAGGGCGCTGCGGTTCGTGTAGGCCTTCTCTTTGAACTGAATCTCGAGCGTGTGGTCGTCGACCGCGCGGTAGGCCACGACCGGCTCGAAGTAGGTGCGCAGGTCGCTCACCCGGCCGGCGGTCTGGGTGTTCCTGATCGCGTCGAGCGTGAAAACGACGTCGTGCGCGGTGAAGGGCTGCCGGTCGTCGGGCCCGGGCCCCTTGGCCCAGTCGTAGCGGCCGCTGGCCCAGTCGACCGCGGGCCGGTGCCAGTGCACGCCCTTGCGCAGCTCGATGCGGTAGCGCAGGTCGTCGTCGGTGGTGACCTTCACTGCGAGGTCGGGCACCCAGCGCTCGGGCTCGCCGATGTCGCGGGTGGCCATGAAGGCGTTGAAGTAGGTCGAGTACTCGTTGACGTCTGCGCCCTTTGCGATCAAGGGGTTGAGGCCCTGCGGGTCTTGTCCGATCTGCATGCGCAGGGTGCGGCCGGGGCTGACCTGTGCCGCCCGCACGCGCGGGCGGGTCGGCGCGCGCAGCAAGTTCTTGGGATCGGCGAGGGCCTCGGCCTCTTGGGCGCTGCGGGCCGCGGGGCCCGCGGCGGTCGTGGTCGCGGCACCGGACACGGGAACGCCGGCGCGGAGCTGCGCCTCGATCGCGGCGAGGCGGGCGCTGTCCTCGATGGCGAGGCGCTCCAGATGGTCAATCTGCCAAGAATTGATGACGTTGATCGTGGTCAGCAGCCCGAGGCTGATGAACAGGAGGGTGCTCTGTCCCGACTGGCGCATGCGCGGGCCTCAGTGATGCGGCGGGCCAGCGGGGCGGCCGCGCCTGCCCGACCGCCAGCCCGCGCGGCGAGGCCGAGGCTATCACCCGTCGTCGCCGGGAGCCGCTGGGGCCTCACTGGGCGCGGGGGCCTCCGGGGCCTCGTCACCCGCGGTCGGCGCGGGCGCCGGTGCTCCGCCAGGCGCGGAGCCCGTGCCGCAGTCGACGTAGCCGAGCGCGCAGAGCAGCTCGGTCGAGACGTCTGCTTTGGCTTCGCCGGTCTCACCGACATCGCGGAGCAGGCTCGCGGCCGCGCAGACCTCGGGGGCTTGGTCGGCGGGCAGTTTTCGGTGCTCGTTGGCGTCGACCCAGAGGTGGTAGGCGACGGTCTTGGTCGCCTCGGCTGTGCGGGTCTCGATGCACTTGTGCTGGTGGGTCCGCGCGCTGGTCTGGGGCGCCCCGTACAGGTTGCCCGCGGCCTTGGCGATGCGCTCCCGCTCGATGGTCTGGCGGAGGTCACGCCCCTCACCGGGGCCCGGCTGCGAGCCGGTCACCGCCCGAAGGGTCGGCGCGATGTCGATGAGGGAGGCGATGCCATCCCCGCGTGCGGGGCTGACCCCGGGGGAGATGAGCACCAGCGGGATCTCGGTGACCTCGCGGTGGTGCGAGTGGCCGTGCTCATAGCCGCGGTGCTCCCAGAACTCCTCACCGTGGTCGGAGGTGAAGACCAGCGTGCCGTCTTCGAAGAAGCCCCGCGCGTCGAGGGCGTCGAGCAGGCGGTGGACTTGCACGTCCACGGCGTTGACCTCGATGCCATAACCCTCGCGGATGGCTTTTCGGAGCGCGGGGGTGGCCGGCAGCTCGCCCGAGCGCACCGGCCCGGGCAGCTTCACCTCGGCCGCCGGGTGGCCCTCGGGCAGGTGGGTGTAGGGCAGGTGGGTGTCGAAGAGGTGCACCCAGAGCAGCCAGCCGCGCGGCGGCGCGTCGTCGAGCCAGCGCAGCGCGTGATCGATGACCTGGGCGCCATCCCGGCCTGGGCGGCTGCGGACATCGCCCAGCAGCGCGAAGGGCTGGTGCACCTGTTCATCGGGGTTGAGCCAGAGGTCAAAACCCCGGCGGAAGCCCAGAGAGCTCGCCACGAAGGGGTTCACCACAAAAGCCGCCGTGCGGTAGCCGCGGCCCTGCAGCTCTTGCACGATGGTCTTGTTCTTGCGCCCGATGGACGAGAAGCCGCCGTGGGGGCGCTTGCCAGCCCCGTGCTCGGCCGGCATGAGGCCGGTCCAGATGCTGGCGACGGCGGGCACGGTCCACGACGCGGTGGACATCGCGTGCGTCCAGGAGACGCCGCGCGCCGACATCCGCTCAAAAGAGCTCATCTTGCTGGCGTAGTCGGCGCGCAGCGTGTCGACGGTGAGCACGACCACCGGCGGCCCCGAGGCCGTACGCGGCGCGGGCTGCAGCGCCAGGACCGGGGCCTTGAGGTCTTCGAGCAGCTGGGCCCGCGGCTTGGCGACCCGGCCGTTCCCGAGCGGGATCAGGCGGATGGGCAGCGAAAAAACGAGCCCGAGGGCCGGGACCATCACCCACAGGGGCAGGCGGCGGCCGATGTCGTGCACCACCCGCGCCAGCACCGCGGCGATGGGCAGGCCGAGCACCACCGAGGCCACCCGCGCCCAGGGCAGCAGCAGCTCGGCCCGGGCGAGCAGGGCGATGACCGCCAGCGCGCCGGGCCAGGAGAGCGCCCCCTGCCAGCCACCCCGGGTCAAGGCCGCGTGGAGGATGCCGAAGAGGGTGAGGAGCCCCAGCTCGGCGCCGGCCCAGGCCAGGGCCGGGGGCGAGGCGCTGTGCGCCGCGAAGCTGAGCTCGAGCGCGCCGATGACGACCCAGCTCAGCACCAACGCCGCGCGGTGGCGGCCCAGCGGAGCCGCGCCCTCAGACGGAGCGGACGAAGGGGGCGTGGGCGAGGTCATCGGCGCTCCGGGGCGGCCTGCTAACCGAGCCGGGGCGGCCGGGGCTCAGGCGGGTCGCCTGACCGCGACGATGGGGGTGCCCCTCGCCTTGGCCGCCCTGGCCTTGGGGTGGCATGGCCTCTGGGCGATGACCGTGCCCGGCCCGTTGGACTGGGATCCGGCCTACTACCGCGACGTCGCCCAGCACATCCTCGCCGGAGAGGGCGCGGTCTCCTCCGCCGCCTGGCAGGCGGCGCTGACCGCCGGGCCGCTGCCCGCGCCCGCCGACCTCCACTGGATGCCGCTGCCCTCGCGCGTCCTGCTGCCTGGGCTCGCGCTCTGGCCCGCCCGCGGCGATCAGCTGGTGACCGCGCTGCTCGCGGCGGCCTGGGCGCCGCTGGCCTGGGCGCTGGCCCGCGCGCTCGGCCTGCGCCCGGCCGCCGCGGCCCTCGCGGGTCTGTGGGCGGCGACGGGGCTCGGCTGGGTGCGCTTCTTGTCGACGCCCGATGTCTTTGCCCTCTACGGCGTCATCGGCGCGGCTGGCTGGCTGGCCGTGCTGCGCGGCGCGACCGGCTGGGCGGCGGCGGCGGCGGTGGCGGCCGCCCTGAGCCGGGGGGACGGCTTCGTGCTGGGCGCCGCGCTCGGGCTCGGCCTCGGCGGGGCCCGCGGCGCGCTGGTGGCCAGCGCGGGCCTGCTCGCGGCGGGTGGTTGGGGCGCCTGGGCGCTGGCTTCGGGCGGCGCGCTCGCGTTGGAGATCCGCGCCGCGGCGCTGCACGCCCCCGACATCGGCGGGTTCATTGAAGGGGTCCGCGCGCCGCGGGGCCTCGGCCCGCGCGTGGCCGCGCTGCCCGCCGAGCTCGGGCAGCTCCCGGCCACGGCGCTGGTGGCGGGGGCTGGGCTCCTCCCCCTGCCGGCGCTGGCGGGGGCGGCCCTCCACCGGCGCCGCCGGGCCGTGGGCGCGGCCTTGGCCTTCCTTGTGGGCGCGCCGCTGCTTGGCCTGCTGCTCGCCCCGGCGATCGCGGCCTCAGGCTCCCCCTTCCGCAGCGGGGCGGCGCTGGCCTGCCTCGGCGCGGCCCTGGGCGCGGCCGGGGTTGACGCGCTGGAGCACCGATTGGTGGCGCGAGGCTGGCGCCCGGGCGTGCTGTTTTGGGGAGTGGCGGTGGGCGCCATCGCCGCCGCGGGCACGATCGGTCTCGGCAACCGGGCGGCGCGGCCCGAGGCGCCTGTCGACTGTGGCCCGCTGGAGGGCATCCCCGTCGAGGCGGTGGTCCTGACCGGGCGGCCGCTGCTGGTCCGGGCCCGCTGCGGGCATCCGACGGTCGTGCTCACCCGCGCGACGCCGCCCGCCGAGGTCGCGGACCGGGCCGCGCGCACCGGCGCCACCTACGCGCTTTTGCCCGAGGCGGACGTGGATCGGTCCGTCCCGCTGCGCGCCGACGCCGCCCGTCTTTTGCCCGGCTGGACCGAGCTGCAGCCGGGCCTGTTCCGCGCGCCCCTCGCCGACTGAGCGGTCCTCGGGTTTGGCGGCGCGCGCCCTTCCTCAGCCCGCCGGGGCCCGGGCCGCGCGCAGCGCGAGGTCGCGCAGGCGGGGGAGCTCGCTGGTCGAGGCGTCGAGCTCAAGCTCGAAGTGATCGCCCTGCTCATTGATCTCGACGAGCCACAGCGCCGGAGGGGAGGGGAGCGCCAGCGCGCCGGCCAGCCGTGCCCGCAGCGCCGCTTCGGCTTCGGCGTCGCCCGGCGGCAGCGGGGGCAGCCGGAGCCGGCTGCGCTGCAGGCCCGACCGGCTGTGGTTGTGCAAGGGGGCGGCCATCAGGGCGCGGTTGGGCACGTGGCTCAGCGCGCCGTTGGCCGCGCGCAGGCGGGTGGACCAGAGCCCGATCGCGTCGACCTCGCCCCGCACGCCCGCCGCGGTGATCTCGTCGCCGAGGTTGAAGGGCCGCTGGCTGAGCAGCAGCGCGCCCGCCGCCGCCTGCCCCAGCGTGTCGCGCAAGCTCAGGGCCAAGGCCAATAAGAGGAGCCCGAGCAGGGTGAGCACGCCGTCGGTGAGCAGGCCGAGGCGGGCGAGCGCGGCGAAGAGCGCCCCGAGCTGGAGCAGCGGCACCACCGCGTCGGCCAGCGCCGGGCGGAGCACCGGATCGACCCGGCTGCGCTGCAGGGTCAGCGCGACCAGGCCGCGGGCGCGCCGGGCCAGCCAGCCGCCGATCAGCAAGATCAAGCCGGCTTGGAGCCAGGGCCCGAAGCGGTGCAGCGTCGTGTCGAGCGGGGCGGCCCAGGCCTCACCCGCCAGCCAGCGGGCGAGCAGGCCGTCGGCCGCGGCGGCGGGCCGGGGGAGGAGGAGGGCGGCGCCGAGCGCGCCGAGGCCCAGGGGCGAGCGGGACATGCGGACCTCCCTGCGGGGCGGGCTTTGCCCTTCCTCCGCACGTTCAGGATGGTAGCCTCTCAGTGGCGGCTGGGCTCACCCCGGCCGGTGCGCGGGAGGGTCTGCGCGCCGGCCCGACCCCCGAGCACCAGCGCCTCGCGGACGCCCCATGCGGAAGACCAAGGTCCTCTTCATCAAGTACCACGAGGCCGCAGACCAGCAGCCGCTGTCAAAGAAGGCCGCCGAGAAGCTGGGCATCTTCCCGAGCTTGGCCCTGGCCGGGCTGGCTGCCTGGGTGCGCCAGCACGGCTTCCCTGTGCAGCTCATCGACCTGCACGTCGAGAACATCTACCCGACCGACGCCGCCGACCGGGTGCGCGAGTACGACCCGCAGATCGTCGCGCTGACCTCCAAGACCTTGGGCTGGCCGGCGGTCATCGAGATCGCCCAGATGGTGCGGCAGGCGGCGCCCAAGGCGATCGTCGTGGTCGGCGGCCCGCACATGAGCATCTACGCCCGCGAGTCGCTCAGCTGGGACTGCTTCGACATCGCGGTGGTCGGCGACGGCGAAGAGACCTTCCTCGACATCTGCGAGCGGGTCGAGCAGGGCGCCGGGGTCAGCGAGCTGCAGGACATTCCGGGCACCGCCTGCCGCACGGCCAGCGGCGAGGTGCTCCAGCACCCCCCGCGGCCGGTGCCCAAAGACATCAACCAGTACCCGATGACCGCGTGGGACCTCATCCCCGTGCGGGACTACCACTGCCTCACCCTGCTCAAGCCCTTCGCGACGATGGTCACCACCCGCGGCTGCCCCTGGCACTGCGGCTACTGCTCGCAGGTCTACAGCGAGAAGCTCCGCTTCCGCAGCGTCGAGCTGGTGGTCGACGAGATGGAGCACCTCGAGCGCACCTACGGCGTGCGCGAGATCGTGTTCTTCGACGAGACCTTCACCATCGGCAAGAAGCGCATGAAGCACTTCGCCGAAGAGGTCCAGCGCCGCGGGCTCAAGGTCAAGTTCAACATCCGGGCCCGGGTCGATACGGTCGACCGCGAGGTGGTGCGCGAGCTCAAGAAGGCCGGCCTGCGCAGCATCCACATGGGGGTCGAGGCGGGCACCGACCGCGTGCTCAAGATCATGAACAAGCAGATCACGCGCGAGCAGACCGAGGCCGCCTTCCGCATCTGCCGCGAAGAGGGCATCGACACCCGCGGCTACTTCATGGTCGGCTACTACGACGCCACGCACGATGATGTCGAGGACATGATCCGCTTCGCCAGCGGGCTCGGCCTCGACTGGGCCAGCTTCTCGGTGGCCACCGCGCTGCCGGCCACCGACCTGTACCGGATCGCCCAAGAGCGCGGCTACGTCGATGGTGACTTCTGGAAGCAGTACACCATCGACGGCGGCGGGCTCATCCCCCAGCTCGAGACCGAGACGTTTACCGCCGAGCAGCTCCGGGCCTACCGCACCAAGGCCTACATGAACTTCTACCTGCGCCCCGACCTCATCCGCCGCAAGCTGAGCAAGTCCGAGGGCCGCGAAGAGCTGATGGAGATGATGGGCGGCGCGACCGTGCTGTCGGAGATCGTCAAAGCCCAGGTGCTCAAGGTCATCCCGCAGGTCGGCCTCGGGCGGTGGAACACGGTCTGAGGGTTCGCAGTCGGCCCCTCAGTCGCGCACAAAGACCGGCAGGGCGTCAATCTCAGGGTCATGCTCCGCGTGGAACAACTCGAGGGTGAGGGCGCCCTCAGCCGGGTCGACGGGCGCCGCTTCGGGCTCGAGGCTGGGCGCCCGCGCGGTCGGCGCCTCGTCTGGCGCCGGGGGCGTGGGACGCCAGGTCGCGCCCCGCACCCAGCCGCGCACCACACGGTCGCGCCCGCCGTAGTCTTTAAGCAGCTCGACGCCCTGCAGGCCCGCCTCGGCGGCCAGCGCGCAGACCGCGGCGCCCTGGTCCCAGCCGATCTCGACCAGCACCGCCTCGCGCGCCCGGCCGGCGGCGAGGGGGAGCAGGCGCCGGTAGACCCCGAGCCCATCCGCCCCGCCGTCCAGCGCGAGGTGCGGCTCGAAGTCGCGCACCTCGGGGTCGAGGCCGGCGATGTCGGCTGAGGGGATGTAGGGCGGGTTGCTCACCACCACGTCAATCTGACGCTCAGCGGGGATGGGGGTGAGCAGGTCGCCCCGCAGCACCGCCACGCGCTCGGCGAGGCCCAGCCGGGCGACGTTCTCTTTGGTGCAGGCCAGCGCCTCAGCCGCGAGATCGACGCAGTAGACGCGCAGCTGGGGGCGCTCGTGGGCGAGGGTCAGCCCGATCGCCCCGCTGCCGCAGCCGATGTCGGCGACGAAGGCCGGGGCGTCTTTGGGCAGCCACTGCAGGGCCGCCTCGACGAGGCGCTCGGTGTCGGGGCGGGGCAGCAGCACGCCGGGCACCACCTTGAGGTCGACCGTGTAGAAGCCCCGCTCGCCGATGATCAGGTGGGTCGGCTCGCGGCGGGCGCGGCGCCGCACGCCCTCGCGCACCGCCACCAGCTCGGACTCGGTGAGCGGGCGGTCGTGGTGCAGCAGCAGCTGCATGCGCTCGAGGCCCAGCGCGTGCCCGATGAGCAGCAGCGCGTCGGCGCGCGGGCTGTCGAGGCCGCGCTCGGCGAAGAAGCGCTGGGTCTTGTGCAGCACCTCGCCGATGGTCTGGGGCGGTGTCGCCGCGGCGCTGGACGCTGCAGGGGGCGAGGGCGGGCGGGGCGGCTGCTCGGACACGGGGCCTCCGGGGCGCGCCGCCATATCCAGATCGCCCGGGGGCGCCATGGTTTAAACGGTCAGTCTCTGTCCGGGTCGCCCTCGCGTGGCGCAGAGCGGGGCCCCCAGCGCGGCGCGTGCACCCCCGCGGCGACCATCCAGCGCAGCAGGCGCCCCCGGTGCGGGCGGTGGGGCTCGAGCAGCGCGAGCATCCGGGCGTCGTCGCCCCGCGGCTCGCCCCCGAGCGCCCAGGCCACGGTGTTGGGCAGGTGGTAGTCACCGGTGGGCACGGCATCAGCGTCGCCGAGCGCACCTTGGAGCACGCTCTGGGTCGTCCACGGGCCGACGCCGGGGATGGACAGCAGGAGCGCGGCGGCCTCGGCGGGCGGGGCGGCGCCGGCGCGGGCGATCCGGTTGCCTTGGCGGGCGGCCCCGCGCAGGGTGCGGGCGATGCGGTCGGGTACGCCGAGTGCCACGAGGTGATCGACGGGGAGGGCGGCCAGCTGCTCGGGCGTGGGCGGCAGGCCGAGCCCCGCGGGGCCCGGCGCGGGGCGCCCAAAGCGCCGGACCAGCCCGCCCCAGGCCTTCCACGCCTCGACATAGGTGACGAGCTGGCCGAGGATGGTGTGGGCGAGCTGGGGCCAGAGCACCGGCAGGCGCGTCATGACGAGGCCGCGGTGGGGCGCGAGGCGGGCGGCGAGGGCCGGGGGGAGCTCGAGCCGCGGCGGCGGCCAGTCCTCTGCGCCGACCAGGGCGGGCAGGGCCGGCGGCAGGGCCTCGGCGCCCGGCCCCCAGATCCAGGCCGAGAGGCCGCTGTCGGTGCGCTGCAGGTGCAGCTCGACGTCGCCTTCGGGCAGCGGCAAGGCCAAGGCCAGGGCGCCTGGCTGCTGGCGCGCGGTGGGATCACCGCGCCCGGCGGTGATCAGCGCGAGGCTGCCGATGGGGTCGTGCCCCGCGGGCAGGGGCAGCTGCAGGGTCAGCGGGGCGGACACCGGGCCTCCGGCCGTGGGTCAGGGGCGCGCGATCTGCCACGTGGTGGGCGTGGCGACGACCACCCAGCTGTCGTTGACCTTGGCCTCCACCGCGCCGCTCTGCAGCGCGCCGGCGAGCTGCGGCCAGAGCTCGACAGGGATGCTGCGGGCGGTGGCCTGCGCCGGGGGGAGCACGAGCTCCAGCTGGCCGTCCTCTGCGGTGAAGCCGCGCAGGCTGCCCGCTTTGACCAGCTGCGCGAGCGCGCGCTCCTCGACCCGCACGCCGGCGGGCAGGGCCCAGCGCAGGGTCACCGCCGTCTCCGGCGGGACGGCGGCCTCGATCACGGCCACCGCCGGCGCGCCGGCGCGCAAGTTGGGCGCCAGGCGCACGGCCACTTCCACCCCCGCGCTGCGCCCCAGCTCCCAGGGCACCATCGTGCGCAGGGCCGCCGACCAGGCCGCGCCGGGCAGGGGTGGATCGGCGACCAAGCTCAGCCCGCCTGATAGATCGGAGCGATACAGATCAAAGACCTGGAGCTCGCCCAGCTGGCGGGCGTCTAAGGTCTGCGACCAGAGCACCGCGCCCTCGCGCTCCAGCCGCAGGCTGACCGCGGGTGGCAAGCCCCCCTTGTAGATCAGCGCGATGGCCTCGAGCGCGAGCAGGTCATCCTCGGCGCGCCCCCAGGCCGCGCCGGGGGACCAGGCCACGAGCAGGGCGTCGGCGAGGCGCTGGGCCTCGGCGGCGGCGCCGGCCCGGTGCAGCCCGATCGCCGCGAGGGCGGTCGCCGCGACGGGGCTGCGGTACGACCGATCCCCTTGGTGGAAGCGCACCAAACCGCCGTCCCCCTCGACGATCGCCGCCCGCGCCGCGGTGGTGGCTGCTTCGGCCGCAGGGCCGCGCAGCAGGCCGGCGGCGAGCAGGGCCGCCTGGGTCAGCGGGCTGTGGGCGTCGGGGAGCAGGCGCTCCGCGGCGCCCTCGCCGAGCACACGCACCCGCAGGGCGGTCAGCGTGAGCGCCTCGACGGTGGCCGGGGGTAGGCCCGGGCTCTGCGCCGCGCCGTCGAGGGCCCGCACAGCCTCGGCCAGCCGCAGCAGGGCCTCATCCACGGTGAGCACGGCACCGTTGGCCCCGCCGAGCATGGTCCCATCGGGGGCCTGGGCGGCGGCGAGCTGCCCCGCGACGCGCAGGCCGAGCGCGACCAAGGAGTCATCGCTCGGGTGCAGGAGGGCCGGGCGGAGCAGCAGCGCGAGCTGATCGGGCGAGGCGTCCACGGGCAGGCGCAGCGCGCGCTGGGTGGCCAACAAACGCTGCTTGCGCAGCTTGTCGTCGAGGGCGGCCCGCTCGGGGCCCTCGGCCGGCGGCGGCGCCCCGAGCTGGCTGAGCAGGCCCGGGGCGGTGGCGGCGAGGCGCAGGCCCCAGGCCGCCCCGGCGAGGCCCGCGGGCACCCGCCCGGCCTCGACCTCGGCGCGGACCACCGAGAGCGCGCCCGGCGCGACGGTCAGCCGCAGCCGGGTCGCCTCGGGGCTCGGGCTCGGCGGCGGGTCAAAGGAGAGCGCTTGGGGGCTGCCCAGCGTCCCGCTGCGCTGCTCGGTGAGCGGCCGCCCGACCGGGAGGACCTCGACCGTATGCACCACCGCGTCATCCACCTCGCCGGCGGTGAAGCGGGCCGAGAGCTCGAGCGGGCCCAGGCGCCCCGCGCGCACCGGCTCGTGGCGCTGCGCGTGCGCGCTGGGCAGGAGCGTGAGCGGCGCGCTGCGCTGGGCGGCGGCCGCCCCGTCGGTCACCCGCAGCTCGAGCGCGCCAGACAGCGTGCCCGGCGTCGTATTGACCGCCAGCACGGGCAGGTCGACCTGGTCACCCAGGCGCAGAAACGGCGGCGGGACCAGCTCGACGTAGGCGGCGAGGCGGGTCTCGACCCGGGCCAGAGCGCCGGCCTGCGCGCCGTCGGCGGTGTGGGCGAGGCCGAGCACCCGCCAGCCGGTCAGCCGGTCGGGCATGCGGACGGGGACGCTCGCTGTGCCGCTCGCGTCGGTGCGCAGGCGGGGCTGCCAGAGGAAGGTCTCGGGGAACCAGGCCCGCGCGGGGGCCGGGCCGCCGTCGGGCGCGGCCGCCCCGTCGGCGGGGGCCGGCTCTTCGGGAGCGGGGGCAGCCGGTGAGGCGGCCGCAGGCGCGCCGGGTGCGCCACCTCCGCGTGCGCCGAGCTGGCCGGCCATTTCGGAGCGCGAGCGGGCGGGTGCCTCCGCGTCCTCCGCCTCATCTTTGGCGGAGGGGCCCTCCCGCGCGTCGTAGAACGTCACTTCGACGCTCTGTTCGACCGGCGGCGCGGCCGCCGGCGCGGCCTCTTGCTGCGCGCCGCAGGAGGGGAGGGCGGCGAGGAGGCTGAGGCTGACCAGCAGCCCAGCGGGGACCATCGACCACGGGTGGGGGGAGCGGCGGCCGATCATCGGGGATCCTCCTCGGCGACCCAGGTGGGCCAGTGCTCCATGTCTTCGGGCAGGCGGTCACCGCGCACCAAGAGGCGCGGGTCGGTCAGCGCCAGCAGCTCCTGCGGCAGCAGGCCGAGGCGCATGCGCCGGCCGAAGGGGTCGGCGCAGGGGGGCGCCTCCGCTTCGCAGGCGTCGAGCGCGGCGCCCCACAGGCGCGCCACGGTGGCCGGGCGCAGCTTCTCGTCCGCCGGCGCGGCGGCCTCCCAGGCCCGCACCTCGGCGTGGAGGCGCCGCAGCAGGTCAAAGAAGAGGCGCTGGGTGTCGGGGGTCGGGTCGTATTCGGCGCTGGTCCGTGCCGAGACGCCGCGGTCGAGGGCCTCGAGCGGCGGCGGCGCGTCGAGCGTGGCGACCATGGCCATGATCGCCTGCTCCCCCCGGACCGCCCCGTTGGTCAGCGCGGCGAGCTCCAAGCCCGGCAAGGCCTGGCTGGTGGTGGGCGCGGCCCGCAGCCGCCCGAGCGCGTCGGGGCCGGGCAAGGGCGCGAGCTGGCCCAGGCTCTCATCGACGCCGACCAAGCTGACATGGGCCGCGACGGGCTGCTCACCGCGCGTGGTCTGGACGCGCAGGGTGAGCTCGCCGCCCGGCCGGCTGGTGGCCGCGCTGGGCTCGAGCCGCAGCTGCATGTCTTTGCGGTCGCTCACCCAGACCCGGGCGCTGGCCTCGGCCCACTGCACCGTGTACCAGCCGCGCTTGTCGGCGGGCAGGGTGAAGCGGAAGGTGCGGCTCTCCCCCTCGCGCAGGGCCTCGATGCTGCTGCCGTCCTGGTGGTTCATCCAGAGCCGATCCGGCAGCTGCACGGGGTTGTTGGGCCCGCGCAGCAGCTCCACCTCGACCGTCGCCCCCGGCGCGGGCGTGGGGTCGCTGACCCGGACGCGCCGATCCGGAACCGGGGCGGGCCAGAGGCGCAGGGTGGCGGCGCCGAGCGCGGCCCCCTGGTGTTGGGCGGTGACCTGCAGCTCGTAGCCGGGCCGCAGGGTGGCCGTCCCGGGCTGGTCGGTGGCGGTGTTGCTCCGGCTGCTCCCCCTCACCACCAGGACGCCAAAGTGCGCCTCGTCCGCGGGCTCCCAGAGGTGCTGCGCCTCGAGCTGGCGGACCACGCAGGCCTGCTCGGCGGCGGTCCAGGCGCTGCCCGCGTTCAAGGGCGCGCGCTCCCAGCGGATGGCCGTCGAGCCCGGGCTGGCCGACCAGATGAGGTTCGCGTCGACCGTGCCCGCGGGGCGCCCCGGGCTGAAGCAGGCCCGCGCCTGGAGCATCGCAGGCGCGATGATGTCGTCTTCGAAGTCAGCGGGGCGCTTCGACCATCCGCCCTGCTGCGTGGCCTCGAGCACGGGGAGGCCCGGGTCGTTGAAGGTGAGCTGGGCCTCGAGCACACGCGGATCGCCGCTCGGCAGACGCAGGCGCGCGGCCGCGGCCTGCAGGCAGCTCTGCATCGTGGGGCTCGCGTCTCTGACGTCCAGCGCGTCAATCCCACCGTCGGCGCGCACCTTGAGGCGCGCGTCGATGTGCACCTCCTGCGTGGCGTGGCTGGCGCAGGCCCCGAGCGCGGCCATCGCCTCGCCGATCGCCCGCTGGTCGTCGAGCCGGGCCGCTTCGGCGCCGAGCTGGAGGATCCGCCCGATCTGCAGCGGCGGCGGCAGGGGCGTCGCCCGCACCGGCATCCCCGGGACGCGCACGCTCACCGCCGGGCCCGGGTCGAGCTGCACGAGGGCGAAGCCGTCCTCGTCGGCGGTGACCACGGTCGGCGCGCCGCCGGGCTCCCAGGCCCGCTTGATTGACAGGGCGGCCCCAGAGAGCGGGCGGCCATCGGGCAGGCGCGCCCGCACCCAGACCCGGTTGGGCACACCTTCCGCGACGCCGCCGCCGATCTCGGTGAGCGCGTCGACCACAAAAGGCTCTTGGTGCAGCGCGAGGCGCAGGGTGCCGGCGACCGCCTCGCCGGTGGGGTCGGTGGCGGTGAGCGCGCCGACCAGGGTGGCGGCGCCGACGAGATCGGCGGGCACGGGCGGCAGGCTGAGGCGGACGAGGCCGTCGCGGCCGGCGCGCAGGGTGGTGGGGAGGGCCCCGCGCATCCAGTCGCTGGGCGGCGGCCAGCCCCCGTCCACGGTCCAGCGGACGGCGACCGCCGCGTCCGGCACCGGCGCCCCCGAGGCGTAGCGGACGCGCAGGGTCGCCCCCATCGGATCACCGGGGAGGTGCCAGGGGCGGTCGGTCTCGGCTTCGACGGTGAAGCGGGGCAGGGTGAAGGGCTCGACCTGCAGCGGGGTGCAGCCCTCGTCTTCGCCCGAGGACCAGCACAGCGTGTAGGTGCCGCTCTCGGCCTCGGCGTCGAGCGGGAGGCTCACCGCCGCGACCCCCAGCGCGTCGAGCGCCGCGGCTTCGCGCAGCAGCATGTTGCCCTGCGGGTCTTTGAGCACGAAGCTGCCGGGTCGGTCGGCCAAGGGCACCAGATCGGCCCGGCGCAGGGCGACCGCGCGGGCGAGCACGGTCTGCCCGGGCTCGTAGAGCGGCCGGTCGCTGAGCAGGTGCACGTGGGCCGGCGCGTAGAGCGGCAACGCCAGCTCGGTGGACAGCGCGCCGAAGGGGCCGTCGTGGTGCGCGATGAGCGTATAGACCCCGTCGGTGAGCTCGGGCGGCAGGGTGATCGTGGCCGCGCGGCTGTCACCCCAGTCCACCCACTCCCCCGCCTCGCCGTCCGCGCCGATGGGATCGAGGGGGCGGAGCTTGCCGTCGGCAGAGCGCAGCTCCAAGCGGAGCTCCCCCCGCTTCGAGGTAGAGGTGCGCAGCCCGCCGTCGTCGTGCGCGGTGGTCGCGCGGACGCCGACCACCACCGTGCCGGGGTGACCGCGGCGCAGGCCCTCGGCCGAGACCCAGAGCGCGCCGACCGGATCGCCGTCGGGGCACTCGGCCAGCTCGACCCCGTACTGCAGCCAGGCCGGCAGGCAGGGCAGGGCGCCGCCGCAGACGCCCGCGCAGGGCAGCAGCGGCGCGAGGACCAGCCAGCGCCAAGTTCGCTTCCGCTCTGCACCCATCCTGGCCCCCTGGCGCGACGCGGCCGGCAACGCCCGCTGGGGGCCGACCTTACACCGCGGCTCGATGCGGCGGTCGTGTGGTGGCGGGCGGTGTGGCTGCGCGGCGCGGCCGATGGCGGAAGGGGGGACCCAAACGGCGCGCGGCCCGGGGGAGAGCTCCCCACGGGCCGCGGCGCGAGACCTCGCGGGTCGCGCTTACTCTTCGGTCTCGGCCTCGGGCAGGCTGAAGTCAGCCGGGAGCACCGCCTCGATGTCAGCCGCGGTCGGGTAGCCGTTGACGATGACCGCCTCGGCGCCCGGGGCGAGCAGGCTGATCGCGGGGATGCCGCCGCTGGCGTAGCCCTGGTTGGTGACGCCCCAGCCCGGGTCGGCGAGCACGGCGTAGGGGTGGCCGTCGGCCCACTTCTCAAGGTCGGCCTGGGCGGGCTCGCCGCCGCTCTCGGTCTCGCCGAGCAGGTCGATGATCATCAGGCCCTTGGGGTAGTAGCTCTCGTAGAAGGCGGCGGCCTCGGCCCGGTAGGCCTGGCAGGGCCCGCACCAAGCCGCGCCGGTGACGACCAGCACGGCCATGTGGCAGAAGTCGTGCAGCTTGACCGTGTCGCCGTACATGTCGACCAGCTCGAACTGGGGGGCGACCTCGCCGGCCTGCAGCACCGAGCCCTGCAGGTCGTTGCGGCAGGAGCCGATCGGCCAGCCGCCAGTGTAGGGGTGGTCGTCGGCGCTGAGCGGATCGGTGTTGCCGTCGATCTCGGTGGTGTCGTCCCAGCCGTCGGCGTCGGAGTCGGCGCTGTCGGGGTCGGTGCCCGCCGCGGCCTCGTCTTGGTCGCTGATGCCGTCGCCGTCGCTGTCTTGGGAGCCCGGGTTGAAGTCGCCGCCGACGCCGTCGACGACCATCACGGCCTCTTCACAGCCGGCGAGGAGCGGGAGGAGCAGGGCAAGGGCGCGGAGGGGGCGGACGGACATGGGTCACCTCGGTTCGGGCCAAAGGTAGCGCAGGCGGAGCGCTCGCGTCAGCCTCATCGGTCGCTCAAGCGTGATTTTGACGCGCAGCGGCGGGCGGTGTGCGCAGGGCCGCGGCTGCGGCGGCCTCGCCCGCCCGGACGCAGTCTTTGACGCCGACGCCGTAGAGGTAATTCCCGAGGATGTGCAGGCCGGAGTGGGGCCGCAGCGCGACCTCGACCGCCGCGACCCGGTCGAGGTGGCCCGCGCCCACCCGGGGGATGCCCAGCGGGTGGCGCAGCACCTTCACCCAGCGCGGCGGCTGGGTCGGCGCGCCGTGGCAGGCGCTGAGGTGGGCCACCACCCGCCCCAGGAGGGCCTGATCGTCGAGCGCGGCGGCCTCGGGCGCGATCCCTCCGCCGACGATGCTGCGCAGCAGCTGCTCGTCGGGGCGGGCCTGGTCGGGGAAGATCTCCGAGGTGTAGACGGTGCCCAGCACGCCGCAGGTGGCCGGATCGGCGGTGTTGTCGCCCCGCCCGACCAGCGCGCCGAAGCCCCGGGGCGGGGTGGGGAAGCTGCCCTGCGCCCACGCGGTGACCACCACGGCGGCGGGTGCGTAGCTGAAGGCCGAGAGGGCCGCGCCCAAGGCTGGGTCGAGGGGCGCGCAGAGGGCCGCGGCGGAGGGCGCGGGGGCGGCGATGAGCACCGCGCGCGCGCGCTCGGGGCCGGCGTCGAAATCGACGTGCCACAGGTTATCTTCGCGGCGCAGCCCCCGGGCGGGGCTGTCGGTGCGCAGCTGATCGCCCAGCCGGGCGGCGATGGCCGCGCTCAGCCCCCCGGCGCCCGCTGCGGTGGTCTGCAGCTTGCCCGCCGGCGCGCCCCCGCGGCGCAGGCGCAGCATCGCGAGCAGCAGGCTGCGGTGGTCACGCTCCAGCTCGAACATGCGGGGAAAGGCGCCCCGCAAGCTGAGGGTGTCGGGGTCGGCGGCGAAGATCCCCGCCACCATCGGGGCGACCAGGGCGTGCAGGGCGCCTCGGCCCAGGCGCCGCCGCACGAAGGCCCCCACGGTCTCGTCGGCGGTGGGCGCGGCCAGCGCGCTCGCGCCCCGGGGTATGACCAGATCGCCGAGCAGGCGAAGCTTTTGGCCCAGCGTCATCAGCCCCGAGCGCAGCAGGGCCGGCGGGCTGAGCGGCGCGGGGTGGAGCTGGCCGCCGGCGAAGATCCACCGCGTCGTGTACCGGTCCGAGGCGCCCGTCGGCTGCAGCTCGAGCAGCGCCAGCAGCCGGCCGACCGCGGGCTCGTTGTCCAGCCAGCCGTTCGCGGCGTGATCGATGAGCCGGCCGCCCTCGGCGGTGGTCTGCAGGTTCCCGCCCGCGGTGGGGCGGGCCTCGAGCACCAGCACCCGTTGCCCCGCGGCCTGCAGGAAGGCGGCCGCCGACAGGCCCGAGATGCCGCCGCCGATGATGATGGCGTCCCAATCAGCCACAGGCTCCTCCGGTGGGCTCAGCGGCCCTCGGGCAGGGGCCGCAGCCCGCGCCGGCTCATCTCGTCGAGGATGTCCTCCTTGTGGGTGTCCTCGGGGATCTCCCAGCCCGCCGCACGCTCCACCCGCCGCACCAGGGACAGCAGGGTGCGGCCGAAGCCCGGCGTGCTGACCGGCGGCGCGACCCGCTGCAGGCGCAGGCCCTCGGCCGCGGCGGAGAGGGGGCCCCCGCGGGCCCAGGCGCTTTCGAGGTCATCGGTGGTGCCGCCGATCCCGAGCACGAGCGCGCGCTGCACGCCCGCGGCACGGAGCTGCTGCAGGCCCGCGGCGGGCGGCGGGCCGTGGCTGCGCAGCGGCCCGGCGAGGTAGCCCACCGGCGCAAAACAGAGGGCGAGGGGGAGCCCGGGCAGGGCGGCCCGCAGCGCCGCCGCCGTCTCGGCGACCTGGGCCGGGTAGGGGTCGCCCAGCGCCGCTTGCCGGGCGCTCAGCCCGCGGGCGACCAGCAGCAGGCCCGCGCGGCCCTCACCCTCGACCAAGGCGCGCCGCGCGGCCGCCGCCAGCGCGTCGATATAGCCGGGAGCGGCCGCCCACCCGTCGATCTGCGCGATCTGGGCCCCGCGGCCTTGCAGGCTGGCCCGCGCCTCGTCCAGCGCCGCGCGCACCGCCCCGCCGTGCAGCTGGGGGTGCATGGGCAGCAGCACGACGCGGTCGCCCTTCGCGACCCCCGCCGCCGCCCGGCGGGCGTCGACCCCGGCGTGCCGGAACACCGGGCTGACCGCGTAGCGGGGCCCGAGCAGGCGGCCGAGCGCGCGGGCCTGGTGCTCCAGCGCGTCGAGCTGGGGCGCGGGGCCGCCGAGCTGCCGCACGGCAGGCAGGTAGGCCTGGGCCCGGCCGCGCAGCAGCAACCAGACGACGAGCGCGCGCAAGAACACCGCCGGCAACGGCAACATGGTCGGGTCGCGCAGGACCGCGCTCAGCCAGGGGGTGAGCTCCGCCTCGGACGCGGGGCCGCCGAGGGAGAGGAGCCAGACGTGCGTGCGTGCCATCGTCCTCGTGTGCGCGGGGCGCGTCAGACGGTGCTGCTGAACCGCGGCCCGCCGGCCTGCGGGGCGCGCAGGCTCGGGTCGAAGCACATGGCCACGTTGCGGACGAGCAGGCGGGCGTGGGGCGGCACCTTGACGCCCGCCGCGTCGAGCTCGACCAGGCCCTCGGCGGCGAGGCCCTCAAGGCCCGGGCGGTCGGCGGCGAAGTGGGCCCAGAAGTCCACCCCGTGCCGCGCGCTGATCTCGGCGGCGCTCAGCTCGAAGTTGCACATGATGGCGTAGATGACGTCGCGGCGCAGCTTGTCCTCTGCGGTGAGCAGCGCGCCCTTCTCGATGACTCGGGCGCCGGTCTCGACGGCCGTCCACCAGTGGCTGAGCTTGCCCTTCTGCTGCACATAGCGGTCGTCTAGCTCGCTGATCGCGCTCATGCCGAGGCCGATGAGCTGCTGGTCGCGGTGGGTCGTGTAGCCCATGAAGTTGCGGTGCAGCTGGCCGGCGCGCTGGGCGGTGGCCAGAGCGTCGTCAGGCAGGGCGAAGTGGTCCATGCCCACCGCCTGGTAGCCGGCCGCGGTCAACATGCCGTGCGCGCGCAAAAACAGCTCGGCGCGGTCGAGGGGGCCCGGCAGCGCGCCCGCGTCGATGCGCCGCATGTGGGGCTTGAGCCAGGGCAGGTGGGCGTAGCCGAAGACCGCGAGGCGGTCGGGCCGGATGCGGATGGTCTCGGCGAGGGTCTCGCTCCACCGGTCGAGGCTCTGGTGGGGCAGGCCATACATCAGGTCGAGGTTGAGGCTGCCCATGCCGAGGCTGCGGGCCAGGGCCATCAGCGCGCCGATCCGCTCGCGCTGCTGGGGGCGCTGCACCGCCTCGAGCACCTTCTCGTCAAAGCTCTGCACGCCGAAGCTCAGCCGGGTGCAGCCGAGGGCGGCGAGCCCGCGCAGGTGGTCTTCGGTGGTGACCTCGGGGTCGGCCTCGACGCTGACCTCGCAGCCCGGCCGGCGCAAGAAGCGTGTGTCGAGGATGGCGAAGAGCTCGGCCAGCTCTTCGGGGCTCAGCCAGGTGGGGGTGCCGCCGCCGAGGTGGATGCGGTCGACGCCGATCTGGGCCGCGGGCAGCGGAAGCTCGTCGACCTGGCGCCGCAGCGCGGCGAGGTAACGTACGCCGGGCTCGCGCCGGCCGGCGACCACCATATTGCAGCCGCAGAAGCTGCACTGCTCGCGGCAGAAGGGGATGTGGACGTAGACGGCGGTCGGGCCGCGCACCCGGCCCAGGCCCTCGGCGAGGGCCGCGTCGGGGAAGTCTTCGCGCCACATCGGCGCGGTCGGGTAGCTCGTGTACCGGGGGCCCTGGCGGGTGTGGCGCAGCAGGGTGGCCGCGTCGAGGCTCAGGCCCATGACCAGCCTCGCACCGCGTCGAGAGCGGCGTGCACGCCGCTGATCGGAGAGCTGGGCACGAGGCCGTGCCCGAGGTTGAACACGTGGCCCGCCGGGCCAGCGGCGGAGATGATCGCGCGGACCTTCTCGGCCACCACGGCCGGCGGCGCCGCCAGCGCCTGGGGGTCGAGGTTGCCCTGCACGGGGATGTGCGGGCCGAGCACGGACCGGGCGTGGGCCATGTCGGCGCGCCAGTCGAGGCCGATGGCGTCGGCGCCGATCTCGGCCAGCCAGGGCAAGAAGGGCGAGGCGTCGCGGGTGAAGTACAGCGTCGGGGCGCCCCTGACCTTGGACAGGGCCTTGCGGGCCGCCGGCAGCGCCCAGCGGCGGAAGTCATCGGGGGCCAGGGCGCCGGCCCAGGTGTCAAACAGCTGCACGCAAGCGGCGCCGGCCTCGACCTGGGCCTGCAGGTGGTCGCCGACCATCTCGGCCAGCCGGTCGAGCAGGGCGCCGAAGGCCTCGGGGTCGGTGAACATCATTGACTTGGTGTGGTGCCAGTCTTTGCTGCCCTCGCCCTCGATGAGGTAGCAGGCCAGCGTGAAGGGCGCGCCGGCGAAGCCGAGGATGGGCACCCCGGCCCGCGCGGTGGTCAGCTGCAGGGCGCGCAGCGGCGAGGGCAGGTCACGCCACGGGTCGATGCGCTTGAGGGCGGCGATGGCCGCGCGGTCGCGCACCGGGTTGGGGAAGCGCGGGCCCTCACCCTTGCCGAAGGTGAGCGGGCAGCCCATGGCCTCGAGCGGCAGCAAGATGTCGGAGAAGATGATGCCGGCGTCAAAGGGGAAGCGCCGCAGCGGCTGGAGCGTGACCTCGCAGCAGAGGTCGGCGTCGTGGCAGAGCTCGAGGAAGCTCAGCGTGCTGCGGACCGCCATGTACTCGGGGAGGTAGCGGCCGGCTTGGCGCATCATCCACGCGGGCGGGCGGGGCAGGGGCTCGCTGCGCAGGGCGCGGAGGAGGAGGGGCTCCTCACCGGCGGGGGTGGCGGCGAGTGCTTCGGGGGCAGTCATGGGACCTCGGGCGGGCGCCCGGCGGCGCCCTCAGCAGGCGGAGGGGATATCCCGACCGGGCGGCGGGGCGCTCCACCTGCGCCGCAGGAGGCCCGCGGTGCAGCGCCACGCGACGCTCTGGTGGCCGCTCGCGCTCGGCCTCGCCTGCTGGGCCCTGGCCCCGGCGCTGCCCACCGGTCGGGTCTGGGCCCAGGCCGCCGCGGCGCTGATGTGGTCGGCCCCGCCGGTCTGCGCGCTGGTGCAGGCGGTGTGGGCGCTGGGCCTCGCGCTGCGCCGGCGGGCCGCGGCGCCGCTGCTCGGGCTCTGCGCGCTGCCCTTGGTCGGCCTCCCCTGGGCTGGGGAAGAGCCTGCGCCGGTCGGCGCGCTGCGCGTGGCCGTGCTCAACGTCAACGCGTTCAGCCCGTCGCCACCCGAGGGCGTGCAGGCCCAGCTCGCCGCGCTCGAGCTTGACGTGCTGGTGCTGGTGGAGCACCGGCTCGGCGCGGTGCCCGGCCTCGTGCGGGCGGCCGACAACCTCGACCAGCCGCTGCCCCGCCCGAGCTATGGCACGACGGTGTGGTGCCGCGGGGCGTGTCGGGCCTGGGTGAGCCCGCTGGTCGGCTCGGATCGGCAGCGCATGCCGCTGGCCGTCGTCGATCTGCCGTCGGTCGGGGCCTGCTTGCTCGGGGTGCACGCGCCGCCGCCCGCCCCGCTCGACGCCAGCGGGATCGAGCCCTACACCCGCTGGCTGGCCGACTTCATCGAGGGGGGGCGCCTGGTCCGCGCGCTCGGGCCCTGCCGGGCCGGCGCGGGCGTGGTGGTGGCCGGCGACCTGAACCACGTGCCGGGCTCGGCCCCCCACCGCCGGCTCGTGGGGCGGGGCCTCCGCGACCTGCTCTGGGGCCGGGGCCTGTTCGCGGCGAGCTGGCCGGCGGGCGGTGGCTTCCCCGCCCTGCCGCTGCTGCGCCTCGACCACGTGCTTGTGGGCGCGGTGGGCGCCGGTGCGCCGGTGCGCGTCGACCTCGAGGGCAGCGACCACCGCGGCTTTGTGGTCGAGCTCTGGCCCAACCCCCCGCGCTGAGCCCTCAGGCCCGGCGGCTGGCCATCTGGTCGAGCAGCGCGACCAAGATCTCGGCTTGGTAGGCCGCGTCGTAGTCGGCCCGGTGTTTTTGGCTCTTGTCTTCGGGGCGGATCGGCAGGCGCTCGGCGAGCACCTCTTTGCTGCTGTCGAGCCAGTGCAGGTCGAGCGCGCCGGTCGCCATCGCCTTGGTGCAGAGCGCCTTGTAGCCAAAGGGGTTGCGCAGCTGCTGCTCAGCGAAGAGGTAGGAGACGAAGCTCCAATCAAAGGGGGCGTTGTGGCCGACAAAAGCGGGCTCGGTGCCCGGCTTTGTCTGCGCGGCCACCCAGGCGGTGAGCGCGGCGCAGAAGTCGGGCCGGCGCAGGCCCTCGCGCCGCAGCCGCTCTTGGTCGAGCCCGTGCACGGCGGCGGCCCGCGCGTCAAAGCGTGGGGCCTCGGGCTGCAGCTCGGCGTAGAACTGGGCGCCGAGCTGCAGGTGGCCCTGGGCGTCGGGCGCGACCGCGACCGCGCCGAGGCTGACCATGGCGTAGAGGCCGGGGACGGGGCCGTTGCACTCGATGTCGACGCAGAAGTAGGTGCAGCGGCGCTCGACGTGACGGACGAGAGAGGCGGGGCCCATGCGGTCCTCGTGGGGGAGGGGTCGGCCCGGACAGCGGCGGGCTGCGGCGCGGGGCGCCCGGGCCGCGCGGGACCGTCGGCCTAACCTGCGCGCGGCCTGTGTTCCCGCTGCGATATGGGCCCCTCCTCTTGACCCTGGGGGTGCCCGCTGACCGCCCGCCCTCCTGCACCGCCTGCGGCGCCGCAACCTCGGCCCGCCGCCGCTCCGCCCCGCTGGCTCGAGCTGCTGGCCGCGGCGGTGGCCCTCCCTCCGGTCGCCCTCGCCCTCTGCGCCGGCGTGGGGCTTGGCTCCCTCCGCGGGGGGCCTCCGCTCCTGATCATCGGGCTGCCTTTTGGCGCCGCGCTGGTCGGGCTGGCCGCCTTGCGCCGCAGCCCGCTCGCGGCCCCCTTGCTGGGGATGGCGTCTGCGACGCTGCTCTACGCGTTCCCGCTCTACCTGCCGGGTGAGCGGGGCGCCGCGCTGGGCCGGGGCCTCGCGCTGGCCGCGGCGCCGGCCTCGGCCGCCGATCCCGCGGTGAGCCGGCGTTGGGGGGCCTGGGGCAACATCATCGACAAGCTGCTCCCCGGCGCGCCCGCGGGCCGCGTGCTGGTCGAGGCGCCGCTGGCCTCTGCCCCCGAGGCGCCGCCGGCCGCCCCTCCACCCGCCCCAGCTGAGGTGCCGGGCGGTGAGGATGCCCACGACCACGTCGTGCTCCCCTATGAGGGCAGCGGAAACGCCCTGCACGTGCCGGTCGAGATCGAGGGCCCCCGGGGCGAGCTGGTCGAGGTGACCATGATCTTCGACACGGGGGCGAGTTTTACGACGCTGGACACCGCCACGCTGCACCGCCTGGGCCTGCGCGTGCCCGCCGACGCGCCCGAGGTGCGGGTGCACACGGCGGCCGGCGAGCGCAGCTCTCGGCTGGTGCTCGTGCCCCGCGTCTGGCTCGGCGGCCTGCAGGTCGAAGGCGTGACGGTCGGGGTCTGCGACGACTGCGCCAACGGCGTCGATGTGGGGCTGCTCGGCCTGAACGTATCGGGGCGCTTCTTGACCACCGTCGACCAAGCGCGGCGGGAGATCTTGCTCCGGCCCCGCCAGGGCCCCGACGACCGGCTCGCCGACGTCCGCTACTGGGTCGAGCTCGGGGCCGAGGCGACCCGCTGGCCCGACGGGCAGATCGAGGCACGGGTGCGCCTCGAGAACCGCGCCGACCGCGACATCCTCGGCGCGACGGTCGAGCTGCGCTGCGATGAGGTGCGCGAGGTCAAGATTGGCCGCGTGCGGGCGGGGCGGGTGCACGAAGAAGAGGTGCGCCTGCCCACCGGCATCGACTGCGACCCCTACGAGGTCGCGTTGAGCGCCGCCCGCTGGTGAGCGGGCGCGCCCCGCTTAGTTGAGCTCGTCGTTCCAGCCGGTCGGGGGGATCCACTTGCTGTCCAGCGCCTCAATGGCCGCCCACAGCACCAAGTAGATCATCGCCGACTGCTTGTGGTCGAGCGGGGCCTCGAGCTCGGTCTGCTCGGGGCGCTCGTAGAGGGCCCAGAGGACCTCGTCGAGCAGGTGCGGCTGGGCGCGGTCCATCCAGTTGTTGGCCCGGGCGCCGAAGTCGGCGTCAAAGGGGGCCAGGGCGGGCAGCGCGCCGCGGATCTTGCGCTGGGCAGCGGCGAGGTCCTCGCTGTTGACCTTCTTCATCCGGCCGCCGACGCCCTCGAAGACCCGCATCGACACGCTCAGCATGTACATCGCCACCTGGCCCGAGACGAAGCCGAGCTCCTTGCCGTTCTCTTCGATGAAGCTGCTGATGCGGCGCTGCTCTTTGAGCAGGCGGGTCGCGGTGATCTGGAAGCCCTCGGGGTCGGCGCTGCACGCCTCGCTGAGCTCGTGCACGCGCTCGCGGGAGATGGGCTGGTTGGACATGGGGCCTCCGTCAGCGGCGCGCGGGCCGCTTGGTCGATGGGGTGGGCGCCGCAGGGGGCGGGCCGAGCGAAGGGGGCGCCTGCGGGGTGATCCCGCGGGGGAGCGCTGCGGCGCCGGCTACTCGCCCCCCCGCGGGGGGGCAAGGCCGGGCCCGGCTGCTCCATCGCCGCGGTTCAGTCGTGGTCCTCGGGCAGCTCTGCGCCGCGCTCCTTGAGCCACTTGCGCATCTCGTCCTTCTCCAGGGCCTTCTCGAGCGCCGCGCTCGGATCGATGAGCTCGTCCTTCACGAGCTTGCGCAGGCTGTCGTCCATGTTGACCATGCCCTTGCTGCGCCCTTGGCCGATGTAGCCGCTGATCTGGTGGGTCTTCCCCTCCCGGATGAGCGAGGACAGCGTAGGCGAGCCGAACATGACCTCGATGGCCGCCACGCGCCCTCCCTTCTTGCGGCGGAGGAGCTGCTGGGCGAGCACGGCCTTGATGACACCGGACAGCACGCCCCGCACGCCCTCTTGGCGCTCGGTCGGGAAGACGTTGATGATGCGGTCCATCGTCTTGGACGCTGAGTTGGTGTGCAGGGTGCCAAAGACCAAAAGACCGGTCTCGGCGGCGTTGAGCGCCATCTCGATCGTCTCGAGGTCGCGCATCTCGCCGACGAGGATGCAGTCTGGGTCCTCGCGCACGGCGGCCCGCAGCGCGGGGGTGAAGCCCTTGCTGTGCGGCCCGATCTCGCGCTGGCTCACCAGCGCCTTGCGGTTCTCGTGCACGAACTCGATCGGGTCCTCGATGGTCACGAAGTGCATCGGGCGCGTCATGTTCATCTGGTGGATGATCGCGGCGAGCGTGGTCGACTTGCCCGAGCCGGTCGGCCCGGTCACCAGCACCAAGCCCGACTTCAGCTTGGAGATGCGGTGCACGCTCTCGGGCATGCCCAGCTGCTCGAGCGTCATGATCTTGGTGGGGATGATCCGAAAGACGCCGCCCATCCCGCGCTCTTGTTTGAACAAGTTGACGCGGAAGCGGGCGAGGCCGGGCACCTCGTAGGCGAAGTCGGTGTCGCCGGTCTCGACGTACCTCTTCCACAGGTGCGGGGGCGAGATGGGCTCAATGAGCCGCTTGAAGTCGTTGTCGTCGAGCACCCGGTAGCGGATGGGCTCGATGCGCCCCGACTGGCGGAAGATCGGCGGGCGGCCCACGCTCAGGTGCAGGTCGCTGGCGCCGCGGTCCTGCATCAGCTGCAAGAAGCGGTCGATCGCGTTGCCGCTGCGCGGGGCGGCCTCGGGGGTCGGCTGGCTCATGGGGCCTCCGGGTGCGGTTCGGGCTCAGCCCGCGGCGGGGGTCTCGGGGGTCTCCGGCTCGTCGCTCTGCTTGTCGAGGAAGCCGGCCTGGCACATGGGCGCGAAGGTGTCGGGGTTGACCGCCCGGCCCCAGGCCGCCTCGGGTGTGATGAGCTGGGCCTCGACCAGGTCGAGCAGGGCCTGGTCGACGGTCTGCATGCCCGATCGGCGCCCGATCTGCATGAGCGAGGGGATCTGGAAGGTCTTGTCGTCGCGGATCAAGTTGCCGATGGAGAAGGTGTTCTTGAGCAGCTCGAAGACCGCGACCCGGCCCTTGCCGTCGGCCCGGGGGATGAGCGACTGGCTGATCACCCACTTGAGCGACTCGCTGAGGCCCATGCGCACCTGACCCTGCTCCTCGGGCGGGAAGCTCTGGATCAGCCGCTCGATCGTCTGCACGGCGCTGGTCGTGTGCATGGTCGCGATGACCAAGTGGCCGGTCTCGGCCGCCTCCATCGCCATGCGCATGGTCTCGGGGTCGCGCAGCTCGCCGACCATGATGACGTCGGGGTCCTCGCGCAGGGCGCCGCGCAGCGCCCGCGCGAAGCTCTCGGTGTGTTTGCCGACCTCGCGCTGGTTGACCAGGGCCGACTTCACCGGGTGCACGAACTCGATCGGGTCTTCCAGCGTGATCACATGAGAGGACTTGCTCTCGTTGATCAGGTTGACCACGGCGGCCAGCGTGGTCGACTTGCCGCTCGACGCCGGGCCCGAGACCACGATGAGGCCCTGGTGGTAGTCGAGCAGCTCGGTCAGGCGCCCGGGCAGGCGGATGTCGGTGAAGGTGGGCGGCGTGTTGGGGATCACGCGGAAGGCCGCGCAGATGCCCTTGCGCTGCTTGAACGCGTTGACCCGGTAGCGGCCGACCTCGGGGATGCTGTAGCAGAGGTCAATCTCGCCGCGCTCTTCGAGCAGGTCGCGCTGGCGGGGGGTGAGCAGCGAGAGCACGGCTTTGGCCGCCGAGGGCGCGGGCAGCGGCTTCCAGCCCTCGACCCGCTCGAGCCGGCCGTTGCGGCGCATGATCGGCGGCTCACCCACGCTGATGTGCAGGTCGCTCGCCCCTTGTTCGCGCACCTGGGCCAGCAGCTTGTCGACCGGGTTGCTGATCGTGGCGCTGTTCACCGCGCTGGTCTGGGCGTCGGAGCCGGTGTGCTTGAGGTTGAGGCGCTGGCTGAGATCGCGGGCCACCTCGGCGGCCCGGGTGCGGACCTCAGAGCTCGGGTCCTTCTCGACGAGCTGCTGCAGGTAGGGGATGAGCCGCTGGTCGTCAAAGCGGGAGAAGGCGCGCACCACCTCAAGGCGCACCTCGGCCCGCGGGTCGCGCAAGATCTGCACCAGCGGCTTCAGCGCGTGGGTCGAGCCGATCTGGGCGAGCGCGTCAATGGCGGCCCAGCGGGTGTCTTCGTCGGCCAGCGCCTCGACCAAGGCGGGCACGGCGCGCTCATCTTTGAGGCGGCCCAGCGTGTCGCAGGCGGTGATGCGCAGCCACCAATCGGGCGCCTTCAAGAGCGTGCAGACCGGCGCCACGACCCGCGGATCGTTGAACTGCTCGGCGAGCACCAGCGCGTTGGTGCGCACGTGCTCATCTTGGTGGCTGAGCAGGCTGAGCGCCGGCTCAAGCAGGGCGTCGCCGAAGGTCTGCAGGGTCTCGAGGATGCGGGTGCGCAGCCAGCCGACCAGATCGGTCGAGAAGCGCAGGATGTCGAGCAGCACGTCGGTCGCAGAGCCGGTGGCCAGCAAAATCTCGACGCTGAGGCGGCGGGTGGCGTCCTCACCCTCGCCCATCAGGTTGAGCATGCGCTCCCGCATCTTCTTGGGCTCGAGGCGGGCCTGGTGGCGCAGGTACTGCGCGGCTTTGTCGCGGGCGGTGGCGTCGCCGTGCGCGAAGCGGTCGATCATCAGGTCGATCACGCGGGCGTCGGGCAGGGCGATGATCGCCTCGAGCGCCGCGGTGGCCACGTCCGAGTCGCTGTCCTTGGCGGCCTGGATGAACAGGTCCATCTGCTTTTGGGCCTGGCCATCTTGGGCGAGGCCGCGCACTGCGGTCAGCCGGACCGGCCCCGGGCCGTCGGTCACCGCCCGCACCAGCCAGGTCTCGCGGCTCGGCCCGCGCAGGTTCAGCGCCATCTCCCAGGCGAGGCGCTGGCGGCGGCTGTCGGCGTCGCGCATCAGGCCGTCGAGGGCCTTGTTCACCACGCCGTCGTCGAGGCGGGGGATCAGGCGGGCCACGAAGGTGCGCGCGTGGCTGCTCTGCTCGGTCAGCTCGCCAAAGAGCTGCTGCACCGCCTTGAGGTCGGCGCCGTCGAGGAAGCGCTCGACGCCCACCTGGCGCACGCTCGCGTCCTTCACCCACAGCAGTGGGATGGCGGCGATCGGCTTGATGCCCGCGTCGCGCAGCTCGACGAGCAGCAGCTGCTTCTCCTCTTCGTTCGCCCAGGCGCTCTCGAGCGCCCGCTCCAGCGGCTTCTTCTTCCCGAACCCCAGGATGGCCATGTGCGCGCCCCCGTCGTGGTGCGGGGCGACTATGGCACGGGCGGGCCAGCCCCTCGGGCGGTCGGCCCAAGCGGCGCGCTGGCGCGGAAGAAGGCGCGCACCCGGTCGAGCACGGCGCGGGTCGGGCCAGTGGCGCGCTCCATCTCGGGCAACGAGCGGAGGAAGATCCGCCCGTACCAGCGCTCGTGCACCCGCCGGTCGAGGATGAGCACCGCGCCGCGATCCGAAGCGGAGCGCACCAGCCGCCCAAAACCTTGGCGCAAGCGGAGCACCGCCGCGGGCAGCGTAAAGGTGCGGAAGGGGTCGAGGCCCATCGCGTCGACCCGCTCGTAGCGGGCCTGCTGGATGGGCTCGGTGGGCACACGAAAGGGCAGCTTGGGGATGATCACGAGGCGCAGCGCCTCGCCGCGCACCGAGACCCCCTCCCAAAAACTGTCGGTGCCAAAAAGCACCGCGTTGCCGTGGGCCCGGAAGGTGTCGAGCAGCCGGTCGCGGCCCATCTGGCCCTGGCGCAACAGCAGCAGGCGGTCGCCCAGCGCCGCGGCGCAGCGGGCGTGCAGCTGGCCCACCGCCTCGTGGCTGGTGCAGAGCACAAAGACGCCCCCGCCGCTGATCTCGATGGCCTCAGCGGTGACCTGGGCCGCCGCGTCGAGCCAGCCCGGCTGGTCGGGGGCGGGCAGGTCCCGGGGGAGGCCGAGCAGGGCTTGGCGCAGATAGTCGAAGGGAGAGGGGAAGACACCGAGCTGGAGGGTCTTCTGCTCAAAGCGGAGGGCGGGGCCCCCGGGCTGCTGTGCGGCAGGCCCTCCGCGGGCGGTGGGCGCGTCCTCGCCCTCGGGCGCGGCGGGGGCGCGTAGGCCCACCCGGCCCAAAAAGTGGTCGAAGTGGCCGTTGACCGTCAGCGTGGCCGAGGTGAGCACCGCGGCTTTGAGCGGCCGGAAGAGGTGCGCGCGCAGGGCCTCGCCCACGTCGATCGGCGCGACGGCCAGCGCCGCCCCCTGCCGGCGCCCGCGGGGGCGCCCCACCCAGCGCACGCTGTCGGGGTCGTCGGCGAGCAGCCGCTGGGTGCTGCCGGCCAGCTCGGTCAGCCGCTTGCGCGCCCGCCCGAGGTCGAAGACGGGCTGGGGCTCGGCGAGGCGCTGCTGGGGTGGCAGCTCGTCGAGCAGGTCGAGCAGCTGGCCGCTGAGGGCCGCCGCCTGGGCCAGCCGGTGGCCGGCCTCGCGCAGAGCGGGCTCTAGCAGGTCGATCCAAAGCTCCGTGGCCCGCAGGGCCGCGTCGATGCGCCGGCTGTCCTGCCCATCCGGCAGCAGCTCGGCGGCGCAGAGCTCCAGCGCGTCGTGCACCGCCTGGTCCACCTTGGGCAAGAGGCGGCCCAACAGCTCGCTGTCGCGCTCAAAACGCCGCTGATCCTCGGGGTGCAGCGGGCTGCCCTTGGCGAGGAAGCGCTCCCGCAGCCGCACCAAGGCCCCGGGGCCCCGCCGGCCGGGCACGAGGCGCTGCACCGCCCGGCCGAGGCTGCGGGCGCCGATGCCCGCCTGCAAGAGGCTGGTGGCCGCGTCCTCAATGTGGTGCGCCTCGTCGATGATCACGCGGTCATAGAGCGGCAGCAGGCCCTCGCCGCCGGTCTCCGACTTGATGACCCGGTCGGCCAGCAGCAGGCTGTGGTTGATGACCAGCAGCTGCGCCTCGGCCGCGTGGCGGCGGGCCTGGTAATAAAAGCAGCGGCCAAAGTGTGGGCAACGGGCCCGCAGCGTCTGGTCGTGGTCGCTTTCGACCCGCTCCCAGAGCTCGTCGTCGACCGCGGCGCCCAGCTCTTGGCGCGTGCCCTCGGCCGAGCCCTCAGCGAAGCGGGCCAGCCCCTCGAGCGCCGCGCGGTCGGCCGGCGAGAGGTCGGGCTCGTGCAAGGCCTCTTCGAGCCGGCGGCGGCAGAGGTAGTTGGATCGGCCCTTCAGCACGGCGCTCTTGACGCCGACCCCCGCGCGGTCGAGCACGGGCAGGTCGCTGGTGGCGAGCTGGCTCTGCAGGGTGAGGGTGAAGGTGGCGATGGCGACCTTGCCCTGGTTCTGCAGCGCCCAGAGCGCGGCGGGCAGCAGATAGGCCAGCGACTTGCCCGTGCCGGTGCCCGCTTCGAGCGTGGCGATCTGGCCCTCGTTCAGCGCGACGCGCACCGCCTCGGCCATGCCGAGCTGCCCGGCGCGGGGCTCATGACCGTCGAGCACCGCCGGCAGCCGCTGGCGGAACCAGACCTCGACCTCGGCGGCGGCGATGGGCACGGCCTTGGGCGCGTGCGGCTCAACGAACCAGGTCGAGGCAGTGACCGTATTGTTGACGATGACGCTGCCGACGCCATCTTCGCCGAGCCTGCCCCCAATCGACAGGTCGGCTTCGCTGGGCAAGAGCAGGCCGCTCGGGTGGTTGTGAATGACCACCTGGCCGGGCTGCGGGCGCCGGAGCAGGACCAGCACCTGGTCGTCGGTGCCCCGGGCGTGCACCTCGACCTGACACACGCAGCCCTCGGCGTCGACCTCGCCGATGGCCATGAGCTCTGCGCCGCCGTGGGCGTCGATCTCGGCCCGCAGGGCGGCGGCGGCCTCGGGCCGAAAGCGGGAAGGGGGGCGGGTCACGCCCGCGCCTATCCCGCCCGGTGGGCCCGTCTGGTGCGCTTAGACCGGCCTGGCTGCCAGCACGGGCAGGGCCGGCGCCGGCGCGTCGAGCTCGGCCTCGTACATGCTGGCTTTGTAGTCCAGCACCATCCGGTGGGTGTTGAACAGCGGCACGCAGCTGGCCATCGACGCGGCGCTCATCTTGGCCCAGGCCGCGCCGTCGGCGAAGGTGGGGAGCACCTGCTCCTCAAGCACGCGGTAGAGGTCGCTGGCGTCGGCGACGTCCTGGTCCTCCTCGTCGGCGTAGTCCTCGGCCCGGCCGATCGACCAGCCGTTGCTGCCATCCCAGGCCTCGGGCCACCAGCCATCTTGGATGCTGCAGTTGAGGTTGCCGTTGATGGCCGCCTTCTGGCCGCTGGTGCCGCTGGCCTCGCGCGGGCGGCGGGGCGTGTTCAGCCACACGTCGCAGCCGCTGGTGAGCAGGCGGCCCAGCGCCATGTCGTAGTCGGGCACGAAGAGCACGCGGTCGTGGTAGCGCGGGTCACGCACGAACTCGAGCACGCGGGCCACGATCTGCTGCCCGGCGACGTCGGCGGGGTGGGCTTTGCCCGAGTAGAGCACCTGCACGCCGGCGTCGAGCAGGCGCACGAGGCGGTCGGGGTCGAAGAAGAGCAGGTCGCCGCGCTTGTAGGGCGCAAAGCGGCGGGCGAAGCCGATGGTCAGCGCCCGCGGGTCGAGCACGGGGCGGCCGAGGCGGCGGCGCACCTCGGCGACGAGGCGGGTGCGGCGCTGGTCGCGGGCGGCGAGCACCTCGGCCTGGGGGAGCTGGTGGCAGCGCTGCCAATAGCCCCGGTCGGCGAGGTGCAGGCGCCAGTCGGGGAGGTGGCGGTCCCAGAGGTCCATGGTCTCGGGGGCGAGCCAGGCGCCGGGGTGCACGCCGTTGGTGATGTGGCCGACGGGCAGCTTGAGGCCGCGCCACATCTCACGGGTGACCTCGCCGTGCAGCGCGCTGACGCCGTTGATGGCGCGGCTGGCCCGCATGCCGAGCACGGTCATGCAGAGGGGCTCGTCGACATCGCCCGGGCGCTCGCGGCCCTTGTCCATGAACGCGCCGGGCCAGAGGCCGATCTGGCTGCGCCAGGCCCCCAGCACCGGGTCGACCAGGGCCCAGGGGAAGCGGTCGTGCCCCGCCGGCACCGGCGTGTGGGTGGTGAAGACGCAGCGCTGGCGCACGGCCGCCCAGGCCGCCTCGGGCTCGAGGCCCGACAGCACGCCCCGGGCCCACAGCTCTAGGGTGAGGAAGCTCGCGTGCCCCTCGTTCATGTGGAAGGTCGCCGGCTCTAGGCCGATGGCCCGCAGCAGGCGCGCGCCGCCGATGCCCAGCAGCACCTCTTGGATGAGCCGGGTGCGCTGGTCGCCGCCGTAGAGGCGCTGGGTCAGGGCGCGGTGCTCGGGCGGGTTCTCGGGCACATCGGCGTCGAGGAGCAGCAGCCGCACCCGGCCGATGTGCACCTCGTGCGCCCGCGCGGCGAGGGTGCCCGCGCCCAGCGGCACGCGCACGACCACGGGCCGGCCGTCGGGGCCGAGCACGGGCTTGATCGGCAGGCGGGCCGGATCGTTGCGGCAGAAGGCCGGCATCTGGCGGCCGTCGTGCAGCACCTGGCGGAAGTAGCCCTCGGACCAGAAAATACCGACCGCGACGAGGTTGAGGTCGGTGTCGCAGGCCGAGCGCAGGTGGTCACCGGCCAACATGCCGAGGCCGCCCGAGTAGATGGGCAGGCTCTCGTGCAGGCCGTACTCCATGCAGAAGTAGGCGGTCAGCGGGCCTTTGGGCTGGGGGCGGCGGTGGTAGGCCCGCCAGAGGGTCAGCAGGGCCTCGGCGTCTTCGCGCCAAGCGGGGCTGGCGTGGGCGAGGGCACCTTCACGCAGCATGGCCAGCGGGTTGTGGTTCAGCGCCTCCCACCGGACGGGGTCGAGGCGGGGCCAGAGGTCGTGGGCCGCGGGGCGCCCGGTCCACCACAGATCGTTGGCCAGCGCGAGCAGGTCGGCGAAGAGCGGGTCGCGCGCCGTCCCGTGCGCGGTGTGGTCGGGGCCGTGCGCGGGGGCCGAGGCCTCGAGCAGCGGGGCCGGTGCGGGAGCGGTGGGGGCCATCGGGTCCTCGGGTGCGGGCCAGGCGGCGCGGGCGCCGCGGGAGGGCTGAGCGTAACCCAAGGGAGAGTCACGCTGGCAAGGGCGCCGCGCGGGCCACCTTCGGACCGGCGCGCGCCCGGCTTGACCCCGGAGGCCAGAGCCCGCCGCTGCGGGCCCCGGGTTGACGGCGCGGCGCTGGTGGGCGAGGTGGCCGGATGGAGGCCACATGGCGGGTGCGCAAGATGGGGGAGAGGGCGGCGGGCTCAGCCGACGGGGGCTGCTCGGGCGGGGCCTGCTGGCGGGCATCGGCTTGGGGGCGCTGCGCGGCGCCCGCGGAGAGGAGCCTGCCCCTCCGCCGCCGATGCCGACGCCGGTCCCTGCCCCGGCGCCGCTGCCCGGCCCTCCCACGGTCTCCCTCGAGGTGAACGGGCGCGCCCACGAGGTGGCGGCCGACGCCGACGCCCTGCTGCTCGACACGCTGCGCGACGGCCTCGGGCTGCGCGGCGCCAAGCGGGCCTGCGGCCACGGGGCCTGCGGCGCCTGCACGGTGCTGGTCGGCGGCAGCCCGCGGGTGAGCTGCCTGCTGCCCACGGTCTGCGCGGCGCCGGGCCCCGTGCGCACCGTGGAGTCCTTCGGTGTGGGCGCGGCGGACGGTCTACACCCAGTGCAGCGCGCCATTTTGGTGAACGACGCGCTGCAGTGCGGCTACTGCACGCCCGGTTTTGTGACCAGCGGCGTGGCCCTCTATGAGGCGAGTCGGGCCGACGCGCCGCCTGACCGCGAGGCGGTGATCGACGCGCTCGAGGGCAACCTCTGCCGCTGCGGCGCCCACCAGCGCTTGGTGACCGCGATCATGGAGGCCTGCGCCGGCAAATATGAGCAGGCCCTGCCCCTGCCCTTGCCCACGCCGCGGGTGGACGGGCCCGAGAAGGTGCGCGGGGCCGCGGTCTACACCGTCGACGTGCAGCTCGAGGGCCAGCTGGTCGCCAAGGTGCTGCGCAGCCCCCTGGCCCACGGTCGTGTGCTCGGCCTGCAGCGCGCCGCCGCCGAGGCGGTGCCGGGCGTGCGGGCGGTCCACGTGCTCGTGCCCAACGGCGGCCTGCTGCGCTACCCCGGCCAAGAGATCGCCGCGGTGGCCGCGGACTCTGAGGCGGCGGCGCTGGCCGGCCTCGAGGCCCTCCGCCCCGAGCTCGCGCCCCTGCCCGCCGCGCTGGGCTTCGCGGCGGCGCGGGCCGCCGAGGCGCCGCCGGTCTACGCCGACGCCTCTGCGGCCACCCACGACGCGCCCCCGGCCAACGAGGGGCCGGTCCTGCCGTCGAAGCTCGTCGGCAACCTGCGCGGGCCGATGACCAGCAGCCAATTCGCGCGCCCTCGCGGGGCGGCCGAGCGGGTCAGCGCCTCGGTCCAGGCCGGCGGGGCCGGCGCCGAGCTGGTGGCGAGCACCGCGGTCATCTCGCACTGCGCGCTCGAGCCCCACGCCGCGGTCGCCCGGTGGACGGGGGCCAAGCTCGAGGTCTGGGCCTCGACCCAGAGCGTGGTGATGCTCGCCGAGGACTTGGCCGAGCGCTACGACCTCCGCCGGGCCGATGTGCGCGTTTTTGCGCCCTACGTCGGCGGGGCATTCGGCGGCAAGGTGGGCCTCAGCCCCGAGATCCTCATCGCGGTCGACCTCGCACGCCTCGCCGGCGCCCCGGTGGCCCTGCGCCTCGACCGGGCGGAGGAGCTGGCGGTGGGCGGCGCGCGCCCCGGCGCCGAGCTGCGCCTCTCGCTCGCCGCGGACGCCGACGGCGGCCTCGCCGGCATGAAGTACGAGGCCTACGCCGACAACGGCGTGTCGGTCGGCGTCAACACCGCGATGATGCTGCGCCTTAGCTACCGCAGCCCCCACAAAGACCTCGTCGACTTCGACGTGCTCTCGCACCAGCCGCCGAGCCGGCCCATGCGCGCGCCGGGCGGCCCCGCGGCCTACTTTGCGCTGGAGCAGGCGGTGGACATGGTCGCCGCCGGCCGGGCCGAAGACCCGGTGGCCCTGCGCCGCCGCTGGGATCAGACCCCGGCCCGCCTTCGCCTCTATGACGCGGTTGACGGCGTTCCGCTCTGGCGTGACCGCGGGCCGGCCCGGGCGGGCAGCGGGCGCTACCGCCGGGGCGTCGGCCTCGCCGCGGCGACCTGGTTCGGCTTCCTCGACCCCGCCAGCCAGCTGCGGCTCGACGTCGGGCCCGATGGGCTGCTCGCTTCGACCGCGGCCCAAGACATGGGGAACGGCGTGCGCAGCGTCATCGCCGCCGAGGTGGCCCGGGTCTTCGGGCTGCTGCCCCAGGCGGTGCGGGTGCGCCTCGGCGACAGCGACGACGTCTACGGCCCGATGGCCGCCGGTTCGCGGTGCACGGCCTCGCTGGGGCCGGCGGCCACCGACGCGGCGCTCGAGCTGCGCGACGAGCTGGTGGCCGAGGCCGAGGCGCGCCTGGGCCTGCGCGGGGCGGTGGCCGACGGCGACCACCTGCGCCACGCGGGCGGCCGGATGCCCTGGGCCGAGCTGTTCACCAAGCTGCCGCCGCAGACGGTCACCCGGAAGCGCCGCCGCGATCCAGCGGGCTACTTCTTGCCCATCGCGGTGGAGCACAGCCTGCTCTACGACCGCCTGCCCGGCGTGGTGCAGGTCATCGCGGTCGAGGTCGACACGCGGCTCGGCCGGGTCCGGGCGGTGGAGAGCTGGTCGGGCCTCTCGGTCGGTCGCATCGTGACCCCCGAGATGGCGCGCAGCCAGATCGAGGGTGGTGTGGTGCAGGGCGTCTCCGCTGCTTTGTACGAGGAGCGGCGCACCGACCCGGGCACCGGGCGCCTGCTGAGCGCGGGCATGGAGTCCTACCGGATCGCCGGGGTGGGCGACGCGCCGCAGATGACCGTGTTCTTCGACGAGACGCCGCTCGAGGGCGTGCATGGAGGGGGCATGGGCCTCGCCGAGCTGTCCACGGTCGCGGTCACCGCGGCCCTCGCCAACGCCGTGGCCCACGCCACCGGCTGGCGCCCGCTCGCGCTGCCGCTGCGCCCCGACCGCGTGCTGGCCGGCCTCGCCGCCGTGGGGGCCGCATGAGCGCCGCGCCCACGCCGACCCCGCGGGCCGGCGGCACCGATTTGATGGACCGGCGGCGCCACGGCCGCCACAGCGGCCCCCTGCTCGACCTGCTCGGCGTCGCGCCGGCCGTCCCCGTCGAGATCACGCCGTGGGCGCCGGTGCTGCCTGCGCCCGCTCCCGCGACGCCAGCGGCGGGCGGGCCGGCCGGGTCCGCTCCGGTCGCGGCTGCGCCGCCCGCTCCCCCGGCGCGGATGGGGCTCCGCATCGGGGCGGGCGTGCGCATTGACGCGCTGGCTCACCATCCCGCGGTCCGGGCGGGCTTTGGCGGCCTGGCCGCGGCCGCCGGCGGCCTGGGCACACCGCAGATCCGCGCGCAGGCCACCGTGGGCGGCAACTTGCTGCAAGAGGTGCGCTGCCCCTACTTCCGCGAGGGCCTCGCCGCGGGCCACACGCCCTGTCTGAAGGCGGGCGGGGCGGCCTGCCACGCGCGGGGCGGCGACCACCTCTTCCACGCCTGCGTCGATCTGGGCCCCTGCGTGGCGCCCCACCCGAGCACGCTGGCCGCTGCCTTGCTGTGCTGGGACGCCGAGGTGGAGCTCGACGGCGACGAGGTCTGGCCGCTGGCGCGCCTGCTCGGCGCCGAGGCAGACCCGCGGCGCACCCACGCCCTGCCCGCGGGCCGGCTGCTGCGCGCGGTCCGGCTGCCCGCGGCGGCGCCGGGGGATCGGTCTGCCTACGCCCGCGCGGCCAACCGCGGCCGCAGCGAGTGGCCTCTGGTCGAAGCCTGCGCCCGCCTCTCGGTGGATCCCGACGGGAAGGTGCGGGCGGCGGCGGTGGCGCTGGGCGGGGTGGCCAACCGGCCGATCCGCCTGCCCGAGGTCGAGGCGGCGCTGGTCGGCCGCCCGCTCGGCGCTGGCCTGGCCGAGGCCGCGGCGCGGGCCGACGCCGCCGCGCGACCGCTGCCGATGACGGGCTACAAGCGGGGGCTGATGGTCGGCTGCGCGCTGGACGCCCTCGAACGGGCCGCCGCCGCGCCGCCCGCCCCGGAGCAGCCCGCATGAGCACCACGGTACACCTCTGTCGAAAACTTCGGTGGAAGGGCTTCTATGGCGCGAGCTGGCCGACCCCCGAGGCCCTGGCCGCCGCGCTGCGCGACAGCGACGCGCCCTTCACCTGCCTGTGGACCTGCCAGCCCTGGGGCCCCGATGATGTGCGGGCGGCGCCCGAGGCCTGCGGCCCCGACCGCGGCTGCTTCGCGCCCTCACCCCGCCAGCCCGCTCCCGCGGTGAGCTGATGGCGGTGGGCGGAGGGGATCGTGCGCTCGCCGCGGCCGAAGACCAGCGGCTCATCGAGGCCCTCGCCGACGGCGAGGTCGGCGCGCTCTCCGCGCTCTTCGCCCGCCACGGGGCGACCCTGCTCACGCTCGCCCGGCGCATGGTCGGCGACGAAGCAGAGGACCTCGTGCACGACGTCTTCGTCGAGGTTTGGCGGCACGCGGCCACCTACGATCCGGCCCGGGCCAGCGTGCGCACCTGGATGATTGTGCGCTGTCGGAGCCGCGCCTTGGACCGGCTCCGATCCGCGCGCACCCGTAGCGCCGTACCCCTCGACGAGGTGGAGGCGCTCCCCGCGGTCGAGGCCGCTGAGCTCCCCCGCCAGCTTGATGGTCAGCGCGCGGCGGCGGCGCTCGACCAGCTGAGCCCCCCGCAGCGCGAGGTGATCGCGCTGGCCTACTACGGGGGCCTGAGCGCGACCGAGATCGCCGCACAGCTGGAGATCCCCGTGGGCACCGTGAAGTCGAGGACCGCTGCCGCGCTGGCGGCCCTGCGCCGCTGGGCGGCGCCTGGGGGTGCCGCGTGAGCGGCCCGCGCGCCGCCGAGGGCCTCGCGCTCGGCGCTGTGGATGACCTTGGCCACGTTGTTGTCGAAGAAGATGACGTGCTGGTCGCCGAGGCGCTGGTCGCAGCGGATGCGGGCCCAGGCGCAGCGGCCCCGCGCGGGGCGGCGGCCCTGCTCGCCCGGCTCAGCGCCACCGTGGCCCAGGCGGGGCGCCTCGAGCGTCATGCCGCAGCGGCGGCGGCCCTGCTCGGCGCGAGCCCGCGACGGGCGCGGCAGGTCCTCCGCCTGGTGGATGACCCGGGCGCGTGGCTTGAGCTGCTGCCGACGCTGCACACCCTCCACCTGCGCCCCGAGGCGGCCCGGGCCGGCGCCGACGTCGGGATGGTGCGGCTGGCCCCCGACAGCGCCTTCCCCCACCACGTCCACCACGGCGGCGAAGAGGTCTTGGTGCTCGAGGGCAGCCTGCGCGACGAAGCGGGCGCGCTGCATGGGCCGGGGGTGGTCTTGGTCGAGGCGCCGGGCTCGGCGCACGAGACGGTCGCCGGGCCCGAGGGGGCCGTCTACCTCGCGGTGGTGCGCGGCCTCGAGGTCCCCGGCTGGGAGATCCCCGAGCTGCCCCTCGAGCTGCTGCGCTGAGCCGCCGCCGGTCCGCGCCTGCCGCCCGGCTCGGGTAGCCTCGGCCCCGCGGCCGCCGCGCCGCGCCCCGGAGGCCCATGCCGCGCCCGCTCCCGCCCCGCCTCGCCGCCATCGGCGGCAGCGTCTTCTCCCGCCTCGCCGCGCAGATCAGCGCCGCGTCGCAGCCCCCGGCGCCGCTGCACGTGGGCGACACGCACCGCCCGCCGCCGCCGGGCTGCCATGTCGAGGCCCTGGCCGCCGCGACCCACCCGGGCCTGCACCGCTACCTCGCGCCCCAGGGGCACCCGGGCCTGATCGGCGACCTGGCCGCGCACCTCAGCGCGCGGTGGGGCTGTGCGGTCGACCCGGCCCGTTTGCTCATCACCCCGGGGGCCACGGGCGCGCTGAGCGCCATCGCCGCCGCCACGCTCGAGCCCGGCGACGAGGTGCTGGTCATCGCGCCCTATTGGCCGCTCATCGTCGGGATCATCCATACGGTCGGCGCGGTGCCCGTCGAGCTGCCCCTCTTCGCCCCCGGGCCGCCGCCCGCGCCCGCCGCGCTCCGGGCCGCGCTGGCCGCCGCGGTGGGCCCGCGCACCGTGGCGGTCTACCTCAACAGCCCGCACAACCCCACCGGCGCGGTGCTCGATGTTGCCCAGATGGACGCCGTGGTCGATGTTTGCCGCGCCCACGACCTCTACCTCTGGTCCGACGAGGTCTATGCCGACCTGTCTTTTGTCGGGCCGCCCCCGCCGGTGGCCCCGCGGGCACCGGAGCGTACCTTCGCGGTGGGCAGCTTCTCGAAGGGCTGGGGGATGGCGGGCTATCGGTGCGGGTGGGTGCTGCTCCCTCCGGATCCAGCGCTGCGCGGCGCCTTGTGGAAGATGGTGACCCACCAGAGCTACGGCGCGGCCCACCCCGCCCAGCTCGCGGCGCGGGCGGCGCTCGCCGGCGGTGCGGCTTGGCAGGCCGAGGCCCGGGCCGAGGCGGCGGCGGTAGGGGCGGCGGCGGCGGCGCGGCTCGGGGTGCCCGCGCCGGCGGGGGGCTCCTTCTTGTTCCTCGATCTGCGGGGCTGCGGGCCCTCCGGCCTCAGTGAAGACGACGCGACCCACGAGATTTTGGTGCGCTGCCTCGACGCGGGCGTGCTGCTCGCGCCGGGCCGCTCCTGTGGGCAGGCCTACGCCGGCTTCGCCCGCCTCTGCTTCACGGCGGCGCCCCCAGCGCTCGTGAACCGCGCGGTCGACGCCGTGGCCGGCGTGCTCGGGCGCTGACCGCCGGCGGGTGCCTCCGGCGCGACACCGGGTGCCAAGCGGGCCCGCGCTACGCTCGGCCGCCCGCGGCGGCCCCGCCGCGGCGCTGGAGGTCCTGTGCTCGGCCCGACGGTTCTCGCCACCGCGCTCCTGCTGCCCCGGGCGCACGCCCAAGAGGTCGTGCCCGAGGTCGCAGTGCCCGCCATCAACGTCCAGGCGTGGCGGATGCCCGTCGACGCCGAGGCGACCCTGTGGACCGACGACGCCAGCTCGGCGCCCGACCACTACGTCGAGGCGCGGCTCGCCTACACCTACCTGCGGCACCCGCTGGTCTACCGCTACACCGTCGACGGCGGGCCGACCCGCGAGCTGGGCGTGCTCGACAACGTGCACCAGGCCAACCTCGTGGGGGCCTACAGCTACTGGGCGCTGCGGGTCGGCCTCGACCTGCCGCTGCTGCTGGCCGCCAACGGCGCACAGGTCCAGGCCGGCGCGGGGCTCGGCGACGTCGCGCTCGACGTCAAGGGCGTCATTTTGGACCGGGAGGGAGCGGGCGCCCCCTTTGGTGTGGCCGCGGTCAGCCGCCTCGCGCTGCCCACCGCCACCGTCGAGGGCGCGGCCCTGGGCAGCGACGGCCCCGTGTGGGAGCTCTCCGGCGTCGTCGACCACGAGCTCGGCCCGGTGCTCCTCGCGGGCAACTTGGGCACGCGGTTTCGGCGGCCGTCCACGGTGGGTGACATCGATTGGCGGGGCCAGGCCTTCTTCCGCCTCGGCGCCGGCTGGAGCCTCGCCCCCGAGGCCGGCGTCTCGGCCGATCTGGTCGGGGCGCTGGGCTACGGCAACCCGGCCTTCGACCCCTCGACCACCCCGATGGAGCTGCTGTTGGGCGGTTTTGGGCGCCCCGCGGGTGACCTGATGCTGCGCGGCGGCGTGGGCACGGCGCTCACCGCGGGGGTCTCGGCGCCCGATCTGCGCCTCATCGTCGCCGCGGGCTGGGAGCCCAAAGAGGTGCGCGACAAGGACGGCGACGGCATCTCGGACCGCCTCGACGCCTGCCCGCTCGACCCCGAGGACAAGGACCGCCACAAGGACGAGGACGGCTGCCCCGACCCGAGCACCAAGGTGCACGTGCTCGTGCAGGATCATCTCGGCGACGTCATCTTCGGCGCAGACCTGGGCATCGAGACGCCGCTGGGCCCGAAGCTCGGCACGGGCGACACCACGGTCGAGCTGCACCCCGGCAGCTACCCGCTCTCGGTCCAGGTGCCCCGGTACGCGCAGCACATCGGCGCGCTCGAGGTGCCTGCCGCGCCCACCTATGAGCACATCATCAAGCTCGAGCCGCTCTTCGGCGAGGTCCGCGTGGTGGTGCAGGGGGTCGATGACCTGCCGCTCAACGGCGCGGCGCGCCTCGCTGGGGGCGGCGGCGGCCGCATCTCTGGCGGCGTGGCGCGTTTTGAGGCCGACCCCGGCCGGGCCGAGGTGATCGTCCAGATTGACGGCTACCAGGCCGCTTCTGGCGTGGTGACCGTCGAGGCGGGCGATCTTGTCGAGCTGGCGCTGCAGCTGCAGCCGGCCCGCGCCCGGGTGGTGGCTGACCGCATCGAGATCTTGGACAAGGTCTTCTTCGACGTGGGTAAGGCGACCATCAAGGCGCAGAGCTTCCCCCTGCTCGATGAGGTGGCCCGGGTGCTCATCGAGAACCCACAGCTGCTGCGGGTCAGCGTCGATGGGCACACCGACGACCAGGGCAGCGCCAAGGTGAACACGAAGCTCAGCGCGGCGCGGGCCGAGAGTGTGCGGGCCTACTTGGTGAACAAGGGCGTGGCAGCCGACCGCCTCGTCGCCGCTGGCTACGGCCCGAGCCGGCCGCTGGTGCCGGGCAAGACCCCCGAGGCGCGTGAGCAGAACCGCCGCGTCGAGTTCGTGATCTTGGAGCAAGCGCTGCGCACCCAATGAGGGGGCGCGGTGGCCTCAGGCCCGGCGGGCGATGGGCTGGCCGAGCTTGACCGGGGCCCCGGCGGTGAGCGTCCAGCGCAGGCGGCCGGGCTCGGTCAACAAGATCACCGTGCTGCCCATGTTGAAGCGGCCCAGCTCGGCGGCCCGGCCGATGGGCAGCGCGGGGGAGAGGCGCACGTCTTCGCCGCCGCCGCCGGTGTTCGTGACCAGGGGCGCCACCACGGTGGTCATGCGCGAGACGCCAAAAGCGCCCACCATCACCTGGGCGATGTGGCCAAAGGGCGTGTCGAGGAAGAAGACCAGGCGCTCGTTGCGGGCGAAGAGGTCGGGCACCTTCTTGGTGGCGGCGGGGAAGACCGGCCAGAACTGCCCGGGCAGGTAGCGGTAGCGGCTGACCGTGCCCTCGGCCGGGGTGTGGACGCGGTGGTAGTCCTTCGGCGAGAGGTAGAGGATGGCCCAGCCGCCGCCCTCAAATCGGGCCGCGTCGGCGGGGCTCGCGCCGGGCACCCGCGCGTCGCCCACGCCGAGCAGCATGTCGACGGGGCAGCGCTGACCCTCGGCCTGGACGAAGCGGCCGCCCTCGATCGTGCCGAAGGTGTGGACCCGCGCGTCGACCGGGCTGACCAGCACATCGGGGTCGGGGTCGACCGGCCGGGCGCCCTCTTTGAGCGCCCGCACGAAGAAGTCAGACAGGGTGCGGTAGTCGTCGATGCCGCCGACGCACTCGTCGAGGTTGACGCCGTAGTGGCCCACATACCAGCGCAGCAGCGCCCGGTGCGCCCAGCCGGGCAGGGCGAGGCGGGTGCCCGCCCCCATCAGGCGGGTGGTGGGGCCTTTGGGCACGGCGCTGAGCAGGCTGACGATGAGCGCGTCGTTCACGAGGTCCTCCGGGAGCGGCGCTGGGCGGTCGAAGCGGGGCGGACGCGCGCCTATCGCGAGCGCACGGCCAGGGCCGCGGCCGGCCGGCGGACGGCGGCGCTCGGGGGCCCCCGTTAGGCGAGGCCATGCACCCGACCCTCTATGAGCTCAACGGGCTCGCCCTGCACAGCTGGGGCCTGATGGTGACCTTGGCCTTCCTCGGGGCCTTTTTGGTCGCCCACCTGCGGGCGCCGCGGGTGGGCATCGACCCCGACCGCCTCGTGCCCATGTACATGTTGGTGGTGGCGGCCGGCCTGGCGGGCAGCCGCGTGCTGCACTTCGTCTTCGCCCAGCCCGCCGACCTGTGGGCCGATCCGCTCATCTTGTTCAACCCGTCGCGGGGCGGCTTCGCGTTCTACGGCGGGGTCATCGGCGGCGTGGGCGCGGGTGGCCTCTACGCCCGCCTGCGCGGCATTCCCGTGTGGAAGCTCGCCGATCTCGGCGCGCCCCCCATCATGCTCGGCCTCGCCATCGGCCGGGTCGGCTGCTTCTTCGCCGGCTGCTGCCACGGCGCGCTCTGCCCCCTCCCGGTCGAGTCCACCCTGCTGCAATTTGATGGCGGTGAGGTGCTCGCGGTCGACGGCTTCCCTTGGGTCGCCTTGGAGTTCAACGGCCTCGGCGTGGGGCGCATCGTCGACCGGCCGATCTACCCGACCCAGCTCTTTGAGATCACGACCGGCCTCACCCTGTTCGCCGCGCTCTCGGTGGTCTGGGCGCGCTATCGGCGCTGGGATGGCCAGGTGCTCGCGCTGATGTTGGTCGGCTACGCGCTGGCGCGCACCTTTAACGAGACCTTTCGGGGCGACACGGTGCGCGGCCTCTATGCCATGGGCCCGCTCACAGTGTCGACCTCGCAGATCGTCGCGGCGGTCATGATCGCCCTCGCTGGGATGATCTTCGCCACCCGGCGCCGCGCGGGCATCGGCCCCGAGCTGCCGCTGCGCGCGCCGCCCGAAGACGACGCGCCGATGCCGCCGGGGACCTGAGGCGAAGGCCCGCGACCGACCAGGGCCGGGGGCGCTCAGCCCTCGCTGGCGCCGCTGTCGCCGTAGGCTGCGCAGTCCTCGCCGGCGTCTTCATCGGCCGCCTCGGCGTCCTCCAGCGCGTCTTGGCACTCGTCCTGCAGCTTGCTGTCGGCGTCGGCGTAGGTGTTCGTCGCGTCGTCGCAGGCGGTCTGGTCGTCGCAGTCGCAGACGTACTGGACGTAGTCATCGCAGGCGTTGCCGCTGTCATCGCAGGCCGCGAGCAGGGGGAGGGCGAGCAGGGCAAACAAAGCGCGGGTGGACATGGGCGGCTCCTCGGGGTGGACTCACACGGGTGGACGGGCGGATGGGACGGGCGGAGGTGGACGGGCGGAGGCGGGCGGCGGACGGCCACCGGTTAGCGGAGGGCGCGGCCGCGGGGCGGCTTAACGAGCGCGGGGGAGGCAGGGCATGAGCGGCGCGGCGGGCGAGGGCGCGGTCTGGGCGGCGCCGTGGGGGCCGAGCCCCGCGCTCGACGCGGTCGCGGGGCGGGCCGCGGCCCGCGGGCTCACCATCGTCGGGCCGCCCGCTGACCCCGCAGCGGCGGTCGCTGGTCCCACCCTGCGCTTCGGCCCAGAGCCCAGCGCCCTCGAGGTGGCCGCGGCGGCGCTGCGTGACCGCTACGGCCGGCTCGACGGGCTGCTGTTCGTGCTGCCCGCGCTGCTGCCGGCGGGCGGCGGGGTCACCGCGGCGCTCGCCGAGCTCAGCGGGCTCGAAGCGGCGCGCGCGGGCCTCGGCCCGACCCTCCCCTGGGTGCTCTGCCTGCCGACTGCGGCGGGCCGACGCGCGGACGCCGGGCCCGAGCTCGCCTTGGCCGGCGCGGCCCGGGGGCTGCGGGCGGCGGACGGCGCGCGGGGCGGGCGTGGGGTGGTGATCGAGCTGCCCGCCGCGGTCTGGGGTGGCGCGCCGATCAGCGGGGCGGCGGGCCTCGCGGTGGATCGGGCGCTGGCCGGCGGGATGTTGCCCTGGGGGCTCGGTGCGCTGCGGCGCTGGCGGTCGGCGTGAGCGGCGGCGCCGCGCTCGCTCCCGCAGCCCTGCCCTGCCCACCCTTGGGCGCGCCCGGCGGCGAGGCCGCGCTGTGGGCCAGCTTCGCGCTGGTGGCCGCGCTGGCCCTGTGGGGGCTGCGCCGCCGCGGGGGCGCGCGCGCGGTTGGCCCGCTGGTGTTGGCCGTGGCCGCGCACCCGGCGCTGTGGCTGAGCGGCGCCGCCCGCTGCGGGGATCGGCCGCTGCTCAGCGCTGGCTTGCTCAGCCTGATCAGCGTGGGGGCCGCGCTGAGCTGGGCCCTGCGCGCGCCGCGGCCTCCTGCCGATGGGCCCGCGCCGGGCTAAGGCGCCGCCCCCAGCGGAGGGTGCCGAGACCCTCCCCCTCTCGCCCCGGGCGCTGCGTCTGCGCCGCGCCGCCTTGCCCGCCGTCGGGCACCCAGGAGGATCCATGATCCAGGACACCGCCGCGCTGCGCGAAGACGCAGTCGCCGCCCTCTACGCCACCCAGGCGGCCCGCCACGCCCACGCCCGCGCCCGCCTGGGCCGCGCGCTGACCCTGGGCGAGAAGATCCTGTTCACGCACCTCATCAACCCCGACGCGCCCTTTGAGCGCCGCAAGAGCTTCCTCGATCTGCGGCCCGACCGCGTCGCGATGCAAGACGCGACCGCCCAGATGGCGCTCCTGCAGTTCATGACCGCCGGCAAGGACGAGGTCGCCCTGCCCTCCACCGTGCACTGCGACCACCTCATCACCGCCTACCAGGGCGCCAACAGCGATCTGGCGGTGGCCAACGCCGAGAACAGCGAGGTGTACGCCTTTCTCCAGAGCGTGAGCGCCCGCTACGGCCTCGGCTTCTGGAAGCCCGGCGCTGGCATCATCCACCAGGTGGTGCTTGAGAACTACGCCTTCCCCGGCGGCATGATGATCGGCACCGATAGCCACACCGTGAACGCGGGCGGCATGGGCATGATCGCGGTGGGCGTCGGCGGCGCCGACGCGGTCGACGCGATGGTCGGCCTCCCGTGGGAGGTGCTCAACCCCGGCTTCATCGGCGTGAAGCTCACCGGCCAGCTCAGCGGCTTTACCAGCGCCAAGGACGTCATCCTCAAGGTCTGCGAAGAGCTGACGGTCAAGGGCGGCACCAACCGCATCGTCGAGTACTTCGGCCCCGGCTGCGCCTCGATCTCGGCCACCGGCAAGGCGACGATCTGCAACATGGGCGCCGAGCATGGCGCCACCACCTCGATCTTCCCCTTCGACGAGAAGATCGCCGAGTACCTCGAGGCCACCGGCCGCGCTGGCGTGGCCGCCCTGGCCCGCAAGCACGCCAGCGAGCTGCGCGCCGATCCCGAGGTCGAGGCCAACCCCGCGGCCTACTTCGACCGGGTCATCGAGATCGACCTCTCCACGCTGGGCCCCCGGGTCGTCGGCCCGCACACCCCCGACCGCGGCCGCGGCATCGAGAGCCTCGCCGCCGAGTGCGCCGCCGAGGGCTGGCCCCGCGCGGTGAGCGCGGCGCTCATCGGCTCCTGCACCAACTCCTCGTACGAGGACATCAGCCGCGCCGCCCACATCGCCAAGCAGGCGGCGGCCCGCGGGGTCAAGGCCAAGGTCGACTTCATGATCTCGCCGGGGTCCGACCAGGTCATGAACACCATCGAGCGCGACGGTCACATGGCCGCGCTGCAGGCCATCGGCGGCGTGGTGCTGTCGAACTCCTGCGGCCCGTGCATCGGCCAGTGGCGCCGCGACAGCATCAAGAAGGGCCAGGTCAACAGCATCGTGACCTCCTTCAACCGCAACTTCCGCGGCCGGCAGGACAGCAACCCTGAGACCCTCGCCTTCATCGGCTCGCCCGAGCTGGTGACCGCGATCGCCATCAGCGGTGACCTCGCCTTCAACCCGGCGACCGACAGCCTCGTCGGCGCCGACGGCGTGGCGTTTAAGCTCGATCTGCCGGTGGGCAGCGAGCTGCCGGCGGCCGGCTTCGCCGCGGGTGCTGAGGGCTACCAGGCCCCCCTGCCACTCGAGGCGCGCACCGCGGTCGAGGTCGCCATCGACCCGAGCTCGGACCGGCTCGAGCGCCTCTCGCCCTTCGCCGGTTGGGATGGCAACGACATCAGCGGCCTGCGCATCTTGGTCAAGGCGGTGGGCAAGTGCACCACCGACCACATCTCGGCGGCGGGCCCCTGGCTCAAGTACCGCGGCCACCTCACCAACATCTCGGGCAACCTGATGCTCGGCGCCCAGAACGCGCTGACCGGCGCTTTTGGCCAGGGCATCAACCTGCTGACCGGTGAGGCGGCCTCGCACCCCGACATCGCCAAGGCCTACAAGGCGGCGGGCCAGGGCTGGGTCATCTTCGGCGACGAGAACTACGGCGAGGGCAGCAGCCGCGAGCACGCGGCGATGGAGCCCCGCCACCAGGGCGGCCGGGCGGTCATCGTCCGCTCCTTCGCGCGCATCCACGAGACCAACCTCAAGAAGCAGGGCCTCCTCCCCCTGACCTTCGCCGACGCCGCCGACTACGACAAGGTGCGCGGCGACGATGTGGTTGACATCGTGGGCGTCGAGCGCATCGCCACGGGCGGCTCGCCCACCCTGGTCCTGCGCCACGCCGACGGCAGCGTGGAGCAGATCGAGACCCGCAACACCTTCTCGCCCGAGCAGTTCGAGTGGTTCAAGGCGGGCAGCGCGATCAACAAGATCCGCAGCGGGTCCTGAGCTGCGGCGCCCTTCGGGGCGCCAGTGGCTTTGGCGGCCGTGCCCCGGGTGGGCGCGGCCGTCGTCGTTTTCACGAAGCAGGCGGAGGGGGAGGCTGGGGAGGCCGCGCCGCGCGCCGGTTCAGGGCGCAGCGGCGGGCGGCGAGCGGAGGAGCTGCGGCGCCAGCCCGAGGCTGAGCAGGCCGAGCGCGGCCATCGGGCCCTGGCTGACGATCCACCAGGCGGCGGCCGCGCGCAAGATGACGTCTTGTGGGACGTTTTGCGCGCCGAGCACCAGCGCGCAGGCCGCCGCGGGCCCCGCACCCCAGGCCGGGGGCAGCAGCGCCGCGGCGGTCGCCGACACCGCGAGGATGAGCGTGGTCGTCGACAGCGGGTCGGCCGCCTGCGCGCCTGCGGCCTGAATCGCGAGCGTGAACGCGGCGATCATCGCGCCGATCTCGAGCACGGTCAGCCCGAGATCGACCCCAATGGGGCCGCCGCCCAGCGCGGGGCCGGCGCCCGTGTCCGGCCGGCGCCGCCGCGCCCAGGCCCGCAGGCCGAGCGCGCCGAGCCCCAAGCCCACCACGCCGGCGGCCAAGACGGCGGCGACCCCGTCAACCCGGGCCGGATCGAGGGCGTGCAGGCGCCAAGCCGCCCGCAGGGCGCCGAGGCAGGCGAGGCCAAAGACCCAGATCTCCATTAGGGTGACCCGGGCGACCGCGGCGGTGGCCGGGGCCCAGCCCACCCCGAGGCGCGTGGCCAGCGCGGCGACCAGGCCGGCGTCGCCCGCCCGCGCAGGCAGCACCATGTTGAGCAGGCCGCCGATCAGGCCCGCCGCGGTGACCAGCCCCCAAGCCGGGCGCGGCGCGGGCAGCGCCCGGTGCAGCCGGTGCTGGTGCACGATGAGGCTCAGCGCCTTCACGACGAGGGCGAGCAGCAGGGGGGCGGGGGCGAGGGCCGCCAGATCAAGCCGGAGGCCGCGCTCCGCTGCGTCGCGGGCCAGCCAGCCGAGCACCGCGGCAGAGCAGAGCAGCTGCGCGGCGGCGTGCAGGGCCGCCCGCCTCCGGCTCAACGGTACTCGCCGCAGCGGACCTCGATCTTGAAGTTGCCGACGGCGCCGTCCTTCCCGTCGACCCAGATGAGGTGCCGCTCCTCGCGGCCAACCGTGGTGATCCGCACGGTGTCATCACCGCGCTTGGTCGAGGCCTCACACTCCCCGGTCTGGCTGCCCGCGCTGGGGCAGCTGCTGGCCTCAGGCCAGCGGATGGAGAAGAGGTCGAGGTCGGCGCAGTCGGTGCGCAGGACGACGTCGACCTTGGTGTCCTCGGGGATGTCGAGGGCCCAGACCGCCTCGGGGCTGTCGCCGTAGTGGTGGCGCTGGGGTGTGCAGTACTTGGCGGTGGTGAAGCGGTCATCGAACCGCTTGCCCTGGCCGGCGTTGCTCGCCTGGACCACCGCGCCGCAGCCGATGACCGCGATGGCGCAGTCGGCCGGTGGCACCTTGAGGTCAGTGTCGCAGGCGGGGCCGGTGCCCGCACCGGGGCCGTCGAGCTGGACCGGGTCCATGTGGCCGCCCGTGACCTGCGGGGCCTGGATGCCGGTGCTGCCCGGGGCGGCCGCGCCGGGCCCACCGCCATCGGACGTGGAGGCACCGCTGGCCGGTGCGGCTGCGGGTGTGGTGGCGGGCGCCTCTCCCCCACGCAGGGTGTTGACCACTCCCGAGCAGGCGAGCAGCGCGGGCATCGTGAGCGCGAGGGGGGCCCACCAGAGGCGAGGGGCGCGGCGGGACATGGGGCTCCTGCGGGTCAACGGTAGGTCCGGCAGCGGACGGTCAGCCGGAAGTTCCCGGTCGCGCCCTCTTTCCCGTCCACCCATACGAGGTGCGACTCGGGCCGGTCGACCGTGGTGATCGTGATCTGGCCGCCGCGGTCGGTCACGTCGGCCTCGCACTGGGTCACGTTCACGTGGCTCGGCGTCGGGCACTTGCGCGGGTTGTCCCAGTTCGCGGAGAAGACGTCCAGGTCGACGCAGTCGCTGGCGAGGACCACATCGACCCAGGTGTTGGCCGGGATGTTGAGGCTGTAGATGGCCTCTGGGCCCTTGTTGTAGCTGTGGCGCTGCGGCGTGCAGGCCTTGTGCTGGTAAAAGCTCTCGTCAAAGGCCTCGATGCCATTGGTGTTATTGCCCAAAACGACGTCGCCGCAGCTGATCTCGCGGATGGCGCAGCCCCGGGCGGCCTCGGTCGGGTAGTCCTGGCTGCAGTCGACCGGTTCGGTGGCGTACTCGGGGTCGATCTCGCGCACCGCGGGGATGACCGTGTGCGCGGCCCGACCGCAGTCGACCAGGCCGCCGCTGCAGGCGAGCAGGCCGAGGCCCAGCGGGCCGAGGGCGAGGGTGCTCGGTCGAAGCCCGCGGCTCATGCGCCCGCTGCTCATGCTCGCTCTGCTCATGCGCCCTCCACCTTGCGCCCGCCGGCGCTCCACGCCCGCAGCCCGCCGGCGAGGTAATGTGCGCCGTCGTGGCCCCGGAAGCGCACAAAACGCGCCGCCTCCCGCCCCTGTTCGCCGCGATCATCCCAGAAAACCAGGCGCCGGGGCTCGGGCGGCAGCTCGGCGAGGCGCAGGCTCAGGCCGTGCAGGGGCAGGTGCTCGCTGCCCGGGATGCGCTGGGCGCGCGGGTCGTTGGCCGGGCGCACGTCGACGAGGAAGGGCGGCGCCGCGCTCTGCAGCGCCTGCTCGACCTCGGTGGCGCTCCACCCGAGGCCCATCGGCTCAAAGTCGGCCGGGGTGTCGAAGGCGGGCAGGTTGCGGGTCGGCACCGGGGTGTCGCTGAGGTCGCCCACGCCGTGTTTGTCGCGCATCACGGCATCTTGGCGGTCTTGCACCGCGCGGGCGGCGCGGCCAAGCAGCCGGAAGGGGAGGTTCACGAAGCGCTTGAGCACAGGGCCTCCGCGGCGGGCGCGAGGGGAGGGGAGGGCTCAGCCCTCGGTCGGGATGCGGCCGTAGGTCTCGGCGAGCCCGCGCACCCGCCGGGCGGTGTGGGCGGGCAGGCCGGGCGCGCGCCAGGTCCAGTTCCCTTCGGCGGTGCCCGGCGTGTTCATGCGGTGGTGGGTGTCGAGCTCGAGCAGATCTTGCATCGGGGCGATGGCGAGGTCGGCCACGCTGCTGAAAGCCAAGCGGAGCAGGTCCCAGCTCGGCTCGCTGCCGTCGCGGCCGACGTAGACCCGGTACTGGTGCTGGCTGCGGGCGTCGGCCGAGCGGTACCAGCCGATGGCCGTGTCGGTGTCGTGGGTGCCGGTGTAGGCGACCCAGCGGCTGTGCCCGTAGGTGTGGGGCAGGAAGGGGTGGGTGTTGGCCCCGCCGAAGGCGAACTGCAAGATCTTCATGCCGGGCAGGCCCAGGTCGTCGCGCAGGGCCTCGACGTCGGGGGTGATGACGCCCAGGTCTTCGGCGATGAAGGGCAGGTCGCCCAAGGCCTCGCGCACCGCGCCAAAGAGCGCCGCGCCGGGGCCCGGGGCCCACGCGCCGTGGGTGGCGTCGGGGGCGTCGGACGGGATCTCCCACGCCGCGGCGAAGCCCCGGAAGTGATCGATGCGGACGATGTCGCAAAAGTCCAGCACCGAGCGCAGGCGGGCCACCCACCAGGCGTAGCCCTCGGCCGCGTGGGCCGGCCAGTGGTAGTGCGGGTTGCCCCAGCGCTGCCCGGTGGGCGAGAAGTAGTCGGGCGGCACGCCGGCCACCGGCTCGGGCCGCCACTGGCCGTCATGGCCCGGGGCGCCCCGGAACAGGTGACGCCGCGCCCAGACGTCGCAGCCGCTGCCAGAGACGAAGATCGGCACGTCGCCCACGATCTCGACGCCGCGCTCATGTGCCCCGCGGCGCACATCGGCCCACTGGCGGTGGACCAGCAGCTGCGCGGCGAGCACCTCGGCCACGATGTCGGCGTAGCGCTCGCGGGCCTGGGCCACCGCGGTCAGCGCATAGGCGGCGAGCTCTTCGGGGAAGCCCGCCCAGCCGTCGGTCTGGTGCACGCGGCGCAGCGCCTCGAACAGCGCCCAGTCTTCGAGGTGCGGGCGGCTTGCGGCGAAGGCGGCGACCGCGCCTGGATCTTGCGCGGCGAGGCGGCGGGCGGCGAGGGCCACCCGGGGCGCGTGCCAGCCCTTGACCTGATCGACGTCGACCCGACCGGTGGACATCGGGCGATCAGCGAGCTCATGGCCGCGCAGCAGGCCATCGTCGACGAGGCGGTCGAGGGAGAGCAGGTGCGTGCCCACGGCCAGCGCGGCCGGGCTGTCGTAGGGGGAGAAGCCGGCGCCGGGCGGGTTGAGCGGCAGCACCTGCCAGAGCCGCAGGCCGGCCTCGGCCATCCAGTCCAAGAAGCGCCACACCCCCGCGCCGAGGTCGCCGCAGGGGCCGGGCCCGGGCAGGCTGGTGGGGTGGAGCAGGACGCCGGCCTTGCGCATCAGGACCTCGGGCGGGCAGCCGGGGCACGGGAGCGGGAGCCCGGCGGCGCGCGGTCGCGGTCTATCATTGAGGCGGCCGTGGGCTGGCCGGGGCGGCGCGCCTCATCGCCGCCTGCTGCGGCTCGCCGGGCTTGACGTGGGAAACGGCTGGGATAGCCGCCGCGGGTCGCTTACGGAGGTGTCCCATGGCACGATCAGTGAAATCGGGCAAGTCGGCCCGGTACCGCGCCAAGTTGAAGGCCAAGAAGAGCAAAGAGCGGGCCCGCAAGGCTGGCTTCATGACCGTTCGCAAGAACGGCGGTCGCATGAAGCGGATCCGCCCCGCGGTCAACGTCAAGCAGAACTGAGCCGGTCGCTGGGCGACCCCGCCCGGCCCCGCGCGCGCCCTGGCTTCGGCCGGGGCGTCGTCGTTTTGGGGCTCGGCTGGCGGGGGCTCCCCGGGGAACACCGAGGGAGGGGCTGGTCTCCCACGACTTTCTGACCGGGGAACCTCCCCATACTCTTGACCTGACAATAGAGGGCATGATGTGCTGCCTCGCCCCGCACCCCGGGGCCCCTCCCTCCGCCGAGCCCGCATGCCCCGCCTCTGGTCCATCGCCGCGCTCTCCTTCCTCTCCACCGCGGGCGTGGTCTTGCTCGGCGCCGCGCACCAGCGGGTGAACGCCAGCGCCGCCGCGGCCCCGGTTGCCGCCGCCCTCCCTGCGGCCGCCGCTGTGCTCGCGCCCGCCGCCCTCCCTGTGGCAGCGCCCGCGGGTGCGCCGCCCGAGACTGCGCTGATCGATGCGCCGCCTCCGGCAGCCGCGGCTCCGGCGGTCTCCACCGCAGAGTCGCCGACCGAAGCCTGGGATCTCGGCTGGGGTGCCTTGCGCGCCGCGCTGTCCCCCGGGGCCCCCGCGCCGCCGGCCTGGGGCGCCGACCGCTTCACCGCCGAGCTTGCGACCTCGGTGCCCGATCTGGCCCACTCCAGCCTCGATCTGGTGCTCGGGGCGCCGCCGCGCAGCGTGGTCTACGAGACGCCGGCCTGGTTCCCCGCCGACAACATCGCCGCGCTCGCCGTGCTCGATGAGCTCAGCGCGGCCCCGGCCCGCAGCGGCGGCCCGCTGCGCCTCGCGAGCCGCGCCGCTTTTGTGTGGGACCTCGACGCAGGCCGCCTGCTGCTCTCGAAGAACGCCGACGACATGCGGCCGGTCGCCTCGCTGACCAAGGTGGTCTCTGCGCTCACGGTCAGCGCGCTTGACGCTGATCTCGACGCGCCGGTCTGCCTCGACGGCACCACGCGCTCGGGTTGGCCCGGCGCGGCGAGCAAGCTCAAGCGCGGGGCCTGCGTCAACGGCTGGGACCTGCTCGGCGCGGCCCTGGTCAAGTCCGACAACGGCGCGGCCTACGCCCTCCCCCACGTCGCCGACACGCCGCATTACGTATTTGTGGCCCGGATGAACTCCGTGGCCCGCGAGCTCGCGATGGACCAGTCCGCCTTCGCCGACCCCTCGGGCGCCGACGATGACAACCTCTCCACCGCCCGAGACATGACCCGCGCGATCATCGCGCTGGCCGCGCACCCCGAGCTCGGGCCGATCTCCTCGGCGCCGTCTTGGCTGCTCGAAGATCAGGCCGAGGGCACCACCCGCCAGCTCATCACCACCAATGAGCTGATCGGCCGGGCCGACACCGACATCCTCGCCGCCAAGACCGGGTACACCGACACGGCGCGCTACTGCTTCACGGGCGTGTTCCGCTTGGCCAACGGCCGCACGGTCGCGGTCACCACCTTGGGCGCGGGGCGGAACCGCGACCGATGGGCCGACCTCCGGGCCATCCTCGCCTGGGCCGAGTCCGGGGCGCCCGACCCCGGCTGAGGGCGCGCGCGGCCGGCCCCTTGGCGCCGCGCGGGCCGCCTGCCATCATGCGCGCCCGACCGAGGAGCCCCGATGACCACCCGACCCCCGCGCCGCCCGCACCTCGCCTTCGGCTTGTTCGTGGGGATCGGCGCCCTCGGGCTCAGCCTCGGGCTCGGCCCTGCATGCAAGGTGGTCAAGACCACCACCATCTACGACACCGGCAGCGCAGATGGCGTCGGCGACGTGGATCGCGACGGCGACGGCTACCCCGCGGTCGAGGACTGCGACGACGAGGACCCGGACACCCACCCGGGCGCCCCCGAGCGCTGCGATGGCCGGAACAACGACTGCGACGCCGGGGTGGACGAGGAGCCGATCGACGGTCGGTCCTTTCACCAAGACGCAGACCTCGACGGCTACGGCAACCCCGACGTGCTTGTCACGGCATGCGAGCGCTCGCCCGGCTTCGTCGAGGAGGGGACCGACTGCGACGACAGCGACGCCGCCGCCCATCCGGGCGCGACCGAGGTGTGCAATGACGGCCTCGACAACGACTGCGACGGCGATCTCGCGGAGTGCGACCGCACCGGCAACCTGAGCCTGGCCGACGCCGACGCGGTGCTCCGCGGGCCCAGCTCGGGCGACCAGGCGGGCGTGGCGGTCGCGATGGTCGGCGACATGGACGGCGACGGGGTCGGTGAGCTGGCGGTGGGCGGCCCGCGCAGCGACCTGCGGGCGGCCGACTCGGGGGCGCTCTGGCTCTGGACCACCCCGCTCAGCGGCGAGGTCCTGCTCAGCGACGCTGGCGTGGCGGTCGGCGGCCCGACGGCGGGCTCCTTGGCCGCCGCCGAGCTCGCGGCGATCGGCGATGTCAATAGCGACGGCTACGCTGATCTGCTCGTCGGCGCACCGCAGGGCGACGGGGGTGGCATCGACTCGGGCGGCGCGTACCTGCTGCTCGGGCCGCCCTCGGGCCTCGCCGTGCTCTCGGACGCCGCGGCCCGCTTCATCGGCGGCTACGCCTACGACGAGGCGGGCACCGGCCTATCGGCGGGCGGCGATCTGACCGGGGATGGCGTCGCTGACCTGCTCATCGGCGCCGTGGGCTATGGCGACGGCGGTTTTCAGCAGCAGGGCTCGCTGTGCGTGGTGAGCAGCGCCGACAGCGGCGAGGTCAACCTGCGCGCCGCCGCGGCGACCCTGACCGGCACCTCACGCTACGACCGCCTGGGGGCCTCGGCGGCGGTGGTCGCCGACTTCAACGGCGATGGTGTCGATGACCTCGCGGTGGGCGCGCCGACCTGGAACGCAAACGACGGCACGGGGCGGGTCTACCTCGTGCCGGGCCCGCTCAGCGGCCGCACGGGCATCGACGAAGCCGCGGTCGCTTGGTGGGACGGCGAGGGCCTGGGCCACAACGCGGGCGCGGCCCTCGCCGCGGGGGACCTCGACGGCGATGGCGCGGCCGATCTCGCGGTGGGCGCGCCCGGCTTCGACGCTGAGGGGGCCGCGCAGGGCGCGGTCTACCTGTGGCTCGGCCCGGGGGCGGACGGGGGCGGCGCGCTCGCCGACGCGGCGGGCAAGGTGCTCGGCGCCGCGGCGGGTGACGAGCTGGGCGCGGCGCTGGACGCGGCGGGCGACAGCAACGGCGATGGGCGGGTCGAGCTCTGGGCGGGCGCGCCGGGGCAGGACCGCGCGGCCGCCGACGCGGGCGCCGCGGGGCTGATCAGCGGCGCACCCGCGGGCACGATCACCTGGGACAGCCTGAGCTTCCGGGTCTTTGGGGTGAGCGCGTCTGAGCGCGCGGGGGCGAGCCTGTCTGCGCGCGGCGACCACAACGGCGATGGGCTCAGTGATCTGCTCATCGGTGCGCCAGGCATGGCCACCGCGGGCCTGGACGCCGGCGGCGCCTACCTCGTGCTCAGCGTGGGCCTGTAGGGCGGCGGTCGGGGAGGGGTGCGGTGAAAATTTTGATGGTGGCCTCCTCGCTCCCGCCGGATCGGTGGAGCGGCGCGGGGCGCGCGCTGCGGGACCTGTGGGGGCAGGCCCGGCGCCACCACGAGGTGCGCCTCGTGACCGGATGTTGGCGGGACCGCGCGGCCCTGCCGCCCGACGTCAGCGCCGTGGTGATGAACGGCCTTCCGGGGCCCCGCGCACAAGCGGCGCTGGCCAGCGCGGTGTGGGCAGAGGCGCGTCGTTTTCGCCCCGAGCTGGTGCTGTCTGGCTCGGTGGTGCTGCCCCCGCTGTCGGCGCCCATCGTGCTCGCGACCCACGACCTGCGCCTGCCCCAAGGTGGCGCTGCGGCCGCCCTGCGGGGCCGGGTCTTCGGTGCGCTCGCCCGGCGGGCGCGGGCGGTGGTGACCACCAGCGTGGGCTCGGCCGCCGATCTCACCGCCCTGGGCTTGCCCTCGTCACTGGTCCGGGTGGTGCCGGGGGCCGTCGATCTCGAGCACTTTCACCCGGCGCCGCGGGCCGCCGCTGCGCAAGGCCCCCTGTCGGTGCTCTGCGCGGGGCGAATCTTGCCCGCCAAAGGCCAACACCTCGCGATCGACGCGGTCGCGCGCCTCGACCGGGCGCGCAAGGCCCAGGTGCGGCTGACCATCGCCGGCGCGGTGGTCGATCCGGTCTACTTGGATCAGCTCCGGGTGCAGGCTTGGGGCCAGCCGGTGGAGTTCGTGCTCGGGCCGCCCCTGCTCGCGCCGCACCTGCAGGCGGCCGACATCGTGCTTCTGCCGAGCATCGCCGAGTCGGGCTTTTGCACCACTGCGGTCGAGGCGATGGCCTGCGGCGCGCCGGTCATCTGGTCGGATCGGCCGGCGACCCGCGAGGCGGTCGGCGGGGTCGGGCAGAGCTTCCCGCCGGGGGATGGCGACGGGCTCCGCGCCGCGCTGCGCAGCTGGATCGACGCGCCCGAGGCCCGGGCCGAGGCGGCCCAGCGCGGCCTCGCCCACGTCCGCGGGAACAACGGCTGGGACACCGTTTGGCCCCGGTGGGAGGAGGTCTTGGCCGCGGCGGCCCGCTGAGGGGCGGGCGGCGCCGGCGGCGCCCACCTCAGCGCGTGTACACCGCGCCCATGATGGTGTTGAGGCCGGCGACCCGGCTGTTGGCTTGGTTCCAAGGCAGCACGCCGCCCGGCACGTCGCGGGCGGCGCTGGCGAAGATGGTCAGCTGCACCCCGACCGGCCAGAGCGTGAACTTGCTGCTGTCGGGGGTGAAGGAGCCGTCGTCGCGGGCGACGCAGGTGACCGTCTCGATGCTGTCGGCCCCGACACCATTGTAGAGGTGCAGCGTGAACAAGATCCAGTCGTTGCTGGCCGGCGTCCAGGTGATGGCCTCGCCGCGGGCGAGGGTGTCGGGATCGGCGCCGCTGAGCGCCGGGTTGCTGACGCTGAGCGGGCTCGGCAGGCGCGCGAAGTTGGCCACCGCGACCGCGGGCACGCGGTCAGCGCTCAGGGCGCTGAGGCTGTAGAGCTCGCCGGCGCCATAGGCCCCCGCGGTCAGGGCGTCGTTGATGTAGCCGTTGAAGGTGCCGTCCCAGCTGAGGGTGAGGCTGCGGCCGCTGCCGCTGCGCAGCTCGATGCTGCTGGCCGTGGGCGAGTCGACGTAGAGCGTGGTCGGCGCGTAGGACTCGCCCTCGCAGCTGTCGAGGGCGGTGGCGAAGTTCTGCCACCAGGCGGTGTCGACCGGGTCGAGGAAGTAGACCGAGGCGGCCCCTTCGGCCACGGGCGTGCCCCCCCAGTAGCCGCCGACCTGGGAGGTCCACTCGACCACGCCGACCGCGCCGGTCAGACCCCGCCCGTCGGGCCAGTAGGTGAAGGCGCCGGCCCGGGCGCCCGCGCCGGTCTCGGTCTCGACGGCGACCTGCACCAAGCCGGTGCGGGTCGAGGCGGGCGTGCGGACCTCGAGGCGGGTCGCGCTCCAGCTCAGGACGCTGGCCAGCTCGGCGCCAAAGCGCACGGCGGCGGTCGCGTCGAAGGGCCCGCCGGTGATCAAGACCGTGTCGCCGCCGGCGTTGATGCCATAGGCGGGAACGGGCGCGTCGACGGTGATCTCGATGGGGTCGGGGGTGGACCCGTCCGCGCCGTCTGCGCCATCGGTGGCCCCATCGGCGCCATCCGCACCGTCGGTGGCGCCGTCTGCCCCGTCGGCGGCGCCGTCGGCGCCATCCGCGGCCCCGTCGCTGCCCGAGCCGCCGCCCCCGTCGGCCGCGCCGCCGTCGCCCGACCAGCCGGTGTCGGGCGCGCCGTCAGCGCTGCCCCCATCGTCGGCGAGGCCGTCTTCGCCGGCGATCAGCTCGTCGGGCGCCTTGGTGTTGGCGGTGAGCCCGCTCGTGCAGCCGGCGAGGCCGGACCAGAGCAGGAGGAGGCGGAGGGGCGATGGCAGGTGGGCGTGCATGCGCGAGAGCATGCGTCAGCGGCGGCCCTTCGTCAAGTTGCGCCCGGTGCCGCTGGCCGATCCCGGCGGGTCTGCATGGCGAACGGCGGGCACCGCGGGGGGCGGCGCGGGCCGCGCGGGGGACTCCGGGTGGAGGGCGAGGCCCGCGTGCGGCGCCGACAGCGGCTGCTGGCCCAGCGTCCACCGGTCGACGTGCTGCGGCGCGCGCCAGCCGAGGTTGGCGCGCAGGCCAAGCTCTGCGTACTGCACCGGCCCGGCGAGCGGCGCGCCCGGCGCTTGGCCCACGGTCGCCCGCAGCCACCAGCTGCCCTGGGGCTGCAGCCGCAGCTCGCCTGCGGCCCGCACGGCGGCGCTCCGGCGGGGGCGCGCGGGCTCGACGCTGGCCTCGCCGACCAGGGCCGCCCGGGCGCCAAGTCCCTCGCGGGCGATCGCCCGAACCGCGAAGCTCGGTGGGCGGGCGAGGGGGCGCTCGGCCGCCCGCACCGCCGCCTCGAGCCGCGCCGCGTCGACACCCAGGGCCCAGGCTTGCACATAGGTCTGGGCGGAGGCCCGCAGCTGCGGGCCTTGGGCGGTGCTCAGGGCCTCGGCGCCGCGGGGCAGCTCGACGAAGGTGAGCGCGCTGCCCAGCTGCAGGGCGGGCCGCGCGCGCCCTCCCGCGGTCGGGCCCTGGTCGATCGCCGCGCGGGCTGCGTCGGCGTTGCGGGCCGCAGCCTCATCGGGCGGACGGAGCCGGCGGCCCTCCGGCCCCGCCTCGACCCGGAGGGCCGGCCGGGAGAGCGCGCTGCCCACGCCGTAGAGGGCAGAGAGCGCGTCGGTGCTCTGCATCCATTGGCGGATCGCCCGGTCCCACCCGAGGTAGGTGCCGGCCACCGCCTGCTCGAGCGCGCGGTCGCGGAGGGCATCGCCAGGCGGCTGGGCCAAGCCGAGCTGCTCGACCCGCCACTGTACGTCGAGCGTGGTGCTCAGGTCGCGGAACCACACGTTCTCGTCGACCACGTCCGCCGTGGCCCGGTGCCAGCGGCTGAGGAAGGGGTCGCGGGCGACATGCGCGGGCGGGGCGACCGGCGGTCGATCCCAGGGCTGGGGCGCGGCGCGCGCCCCGGCGATGGTGAGGAGGAGGGTGGGCAGGGCGAGGGGCATGGCGATCAGGCGTCCCGGCGGAGCGTAGCGCCGGGCGGGCCCGGTGGTGCGGCGGTGCGCCGTCCTGCGGCGCGGCGCGGCCGGCCGCGGGTGGATGACGACGGGGCGCGGCGCTATGCGGCGCCGCCGCTGGGGCGGGCGGGGGGCGAGCGGGTCGCTTCGGCGCGCGTGACGGCGAGCGGTCGGGACCACGGCGCGCCGCGGCCCCCGCGCAGCGCGGCGACGCACCCCCAGGCGCACCTGGCGGCGGAGGCTTCGTGATTCGACGGATCTGGCTCGGGCTCGGTGGGGCCCTCATCGCGGGCGCGCTGATTGGCATCGCCGAGGCTCTTTTCGTGCTCTGGGGTGGCGCGGTCGCCGAGTACCAAGCCTTGGTGTACGCCGCGGTGCTCTATGGGCTCATCGGCGGCGGCGTGGGGGTCGGCGCGGGCCTGGGCCTCGCCGCGCTTGGTGCGATCACCAAGAAGTTGTCCGAGCCGGTGGCCTGGACGCTCGGCTTCCTCTCGGTCTACTTCCCGCTCGGGCTCGTGATCGCCCGCTACATCGTCAACAAGGCCGTCTACGCGGAAGCGGGCGTGCCGGGTTCGGCGTTGGGTGTGATCGGCGTGGCCTTCCTGGTCTCAGGGGCCCTCATCCTCTGGCTGGGGGCGGTGTTCCTCAGCCGCACGCCGATGAAGATCTTGCTCGAGCCCCGCGGCACCTTCGCCGCCTGGGGCGGCTTGGTCGGCCTCGCCGCCCTCTTCTCCTTCGCGCCCTCGCCCAAGGGCGGCAGCGGCGCCTTGCCCGCGCGGCCGGCCTCGGCGGCCCCGGCGGGCAGCCCCGACATCATCCTCATCGTGGTCGACACCTTCCGGGCCGATCATGTGGGCGCTTATGGCAACACCCAGGGCCTGACCCCGGCGATCGACGGCCTCGCCGCCGATGGGCTCGTCTTCGAGCAGTACGTCACCCAAGCCAGCTGGACGCGGGCGAGCTTCGCCAGCCTCTACAGCTCGATGCCGCCGAGCGGCCACAAGTCGAAGCTCAAGGCTGAGGCCCTGCCCGACGCGGTCGACACGATGGCCGAGGTTCTCAGCGCCGGCCACTACGCGACCGGCGGTTTGCCCAACAACATCAACGTCACGCGCAGCTTCAACTTCCAGCAGGGCTTTGATGTCTTCGAGTACCAGCGCCCGAGCTACATCGCGGGCGCCGAAGAGAGCAGCGCCCAGCTCAGCATGTACAACGTGCTGCGGAAGGTTCGCGACCGGCTGACCAAGGGCAAGTACCAGGTCACCGACTACTACCAGCCGGCCGAGGTCGTGCTCGAGAACGCGCGCGGCTTTGTGAAGGCGAACCGCGACGCGGGCAACCGCTACATGCTCGTGGTGCACCTGATGGAGCCCCACGACCCCTACTTCCGGCACCCCTACGACGGCTACGCGGTGGGCCGCGCCTGGCACCCGAACCCGGACCCGTCCGAGGCCACCGAGCTCCGCGATCTGTACGCCGGCGAGATCAAATATATGGATAAAGAGCTGGGCGCCTTCTTCGCCTGGCTCAAGGCCGAAGGGGCCTACGACCAGGCCGCGATCGTGCTCACCGCCGACCATGGTGAGGAGTTCAACGAGCACGGCGGCTGGTGGCACGGGATCACGCTCTATGAAGAGCAGGTCCACGTCCCCCTCATCATGAAGCTGCCCGCAGGTGAGCTCTCTGGCATGCGGGTGCCCTGGCAGGTCCGCGAGATCGACGTGGCGCCGACCTTTGCGCACCTCGCCAAGGCCCAAGCCTCGCCGATGTGGCAGGGCCGGAACCTGCTCGACGCGGGTGACCTCGACCTCATCCGCCGGTGGAACGCGCCGCCGGCAGCCCCGGCGCCCGCCGAGCCCAGCGCCCCTGAGGCCGCTCCGGGTGAGCCGGGCGCAGCGCCCGCCACCGACGCGGTCGTCGCGGCCCCGGTCGTCCCCGCGCCGGCCCGCCCCGACGCCATGGAGGGGGAGCGTACCGCGATCGCCGAGCAGGACTTTGAAGGCAACGTGATCAACTCGCTGCGCGTCAAGGGCTGCAAGTACATCACGGCCAACGCCGGCAACCCCCGCGGCTTGCCCGAGACCGCGCTGTTTTACCTCCCCGAAGATCCCGGCGAGCAGAAGAACTTGATCGGGTCGAGCCACCCCAAATGTGAGCCGCAGGCCCTCGACCTGGTCCTCCAGAACGAGATCAAGGCCGCGGGTGGCTCGGGCGTGAAGGGCGCGACCATCGAGATCTCCTGTGAAGAGTGCCAGAACCTCATGCAGCTCGGCTACATGAGCGACTGCTCCGCCTCCTGCCCCTGAGCGTCCGCTGCCGCGCCCCCGCTCCGCTTCGGCTGCCGATCAGCCCGCCGTCGACGGCGCGGGGCGCCTGCTCCGCCCCCTCCGCCTCGTGCAGGTCGGGGCCTTTCCTTTTCCGAGCCCGCAGGGCAGCCAAGTCTTCGTGCATGGCATGTCCCGCGCCCTCGCCGCGCGGGGCCATGAGGTCCGCGTCTGCTGCTACGGGCACGGCTGGGGGCAGGCTGACCCGCGGCTGCGCCTGCACCGGGCCTGGGCGCCGCCCGGCTACACGCGCATGCGGGCCGGCCCCGACTGGGTCAAGCCGCTGCTGAACGCCGCGCTGGTGCGGCAGGTCAACAAGGCGGCCCGGGGCGCCGACCTGCTGCACGCGCACAACTATGAGGCGCCGCTGGCCTGTCTGCCCGCCCGCGCCCGCCACGGCCTGCCCCTGGTCTACTGCGCGCACAACCAGCTCGCCGAGGAGCTCCCCACCTATTTTGAGGGGGCGGCCGAGCGTCGGCTCGCGCAGATCAGCGGCCGGGCGCTGGATCTCAGCGTGCCGCGCCTCGCGGACCTCGCCCAGGCCATCCACCCCCGCGCCGTGCCGGCGCTGCGGGCGCTGGGCTGCCAGCGGGTCGCCTGCGTGATGCCCGGGGTGGATCCGGCGGAGCTCCCCGAGACCGCCCCCGCCGCGCTCCCCCCCGGCCCTTGGGTCGTCTACGCGGGGAACCCCGACCGCTACCAGGACCTCGAGGTCCTCTTCGCGGCCATGCACATGCTGCCCGAGGCGCGCCTCCTGCTGGTCAGCGCGGCGGACATGGGGGAGTGGGCCGCCCAGCTCCCTCCGGGCACCCTGCGGGTCCAGACCGACGACTTCGCCGTGGTGCGCGCGCACCTCGCCGCCGCCGACCTGGGCGCCATCCCCCGGGTCCAGTGCTCTGGTTTTCCGATCAAGCTGCTCAACCAGCTGGGGATGGGCCTGCCGACGGTGATGTCGACGTCGGCGGCGGTCGAGCTGCCCGGCGTGGTCACCGCCCCGGACCGGGACCCCGCGGCCTGGGCGGCCACCCTCCGGGCGCTGCTCGCTGCGCCGGGCCGCCGCGCCGCCCTCGGGCGCGCCGCGCGCCGCGCCGTGCTCGGGCAGTGCACCTGGGAGGCCCGCGCCGCCGAGCTCGAAGCGCACTATGGCGCGCTGCTGCTGGCCCGCCGGCCATGACGGGCCTCGCCTCCTTCAGCTATGATGGCGGCTGCGCCCGGCGCGCCGGCCGTCCTCCGCCCCCGCGCCTGCGCGGCGCGCGAGGTCCAGGGCCTCGGCCCTGACCATCCCTCCGTTTGCACCTCGGGGAGCCTCCATGTCCGCAGCACAAGCCACCCGCCTGCTCGCCCTGCTCGCCGTCTCGGTGGGCGCTGGGTGCGGCGCGGGCGACGACAAGCTCTACCCCCCGAGCGGCGGCGGCGACGGCGGCGAAGAGACGGGGTCCCCGGCCGACGGCGGCGGTGGTGATGGCGGCGACGAGGGCACCGACACCGGCCCCGATGACCCTGAGACGGTCTTCGAAGATCCGGGCGACGCGGTCATTTTCCGCGACGAAGAGGGCAACGCGCTGGTCGGGCTCGCCGACGAGGGGGGCGAGAGCAACAAGGGCCAGCAGTTCTTGCTCGTGCTGGTCAACACGCTCGAGGACGATCTGGGCTTCCAAGCGGCCTATACGGTTGACAGCGGCGCTGGCGGGGCCGGCGGGCCTCCTCCTCCGCGCGCGTCCGCGGCGCCTGCGGCGCTCGCTGGCAGCTACCGGTCGCGCTTGGCCGCGGCGCGCGGCGCGGGTCGGCTCTCCACCGCGACCCCTCCGCCCGCGGTCAGCTACACCGAGGCCGACATCGGCGTCGCGGCCACCGAGTTCCGCGTGCGCGACGCGGTGGACGATGACGAGACCTTCCAGCTGGTCGCGGCCCGGCTCTGGGCGGTGGGCAGCGCGGTCAACATCTTCGTCGACACCGAGTGGCCGATCGACTGGGACATCGAGTGTGACGGCGTCATCGACGTGGTCGACCCACGCGGCGCCCAGGGCTTCAACAACTGTGACCTGCGCGACATCGCCCGCGTGGTCGACGAAAACATCGCCCCCACGCTGACCACGAAGTTTGGCGCCCTGCCCGACATCAACGGCGACGGGAAGGTGAGCATCGTCATCACCCCCGTCCTGAACGCGATGACGCGGAACCCCGAGGATGAGGCCGACGAGGGCACCTTCGTCCGCTCCTACACCGACCCTGAGGTCGACCTGGTCGACTACGACGTGCGCGAGAACCCCCAGAGCGACGAGCAAGAGGTCATCTTTGTCTTCGCGCCCGACCCGGCGGGCTTCGCCAACCCCTTCGTCCAGACCACCGTCGAGGCCTACACGAGCATGGACCTGCTCGGCGAGATCGCCCGCGGCTACGTGCGCCTCATCTCCTACAACGCGAAGGTCATCACCTCGGGCGGCGACGCCGAGGCCCCCTGGCTGCTCGAGGGGCTCGGCGCGCTGGCCGCCGACCTCACCGGCTTTGGCGCCGTCTACTACGACGACGTGTGGGACTTCCTCGACGCGAGCCACCTCTACAGCCTCGTGGTCGTCGATGAGGTCGGCCCGATCAACACCGAGAACTGGGGCGCGCAGTACCTCTTTGTTCGGTGGCTCTACGAGAACTACGGCGTGCTCAGCGGCGTGACCTCGGCCGAGACCGGTGAGCCCGCCCCCGGCGAGGACCTGCTCGTCCAGCTCGTCCAGGGCGCGGCGATTGGCCAAGACTCGGTTGAGGGCGTGATGGGCGTCCAGCTCGTCGACTTGGTCGTGAAGTGGAACGTCGCGCTCACCATGACCGGCCGGGTCGACGAGGCGGGCGAGCCCTTGGTCGATGTGACCAGCTACCCCCTGTTCGCGCCGGCCACCCGCCTCGAGGCGCCGCCCGACGCCCCCGGTGAGCATGTGGGCGCCAACGGCTACCAAACCGGCATCAACATCCGCGGGATCAACCGCTTCGGGGCTGGTGGGCTGACCGACACCCCGAGTGAGGTCGAGGACCTCTCGGTGATGACCGCGGGGGTCGACGCCGCGCTGATGGTCACCGGCATCGACTTCTACGGCAGCGTCGCCAAGAACTACGGCAGCCAAGTGGTGCGCCTCGTCGACATCCCCTACGACGGCGCCGCCCTCCGCCTCGACTCGCCCAACAGCGGCTACGCGGGCGTGGTCATCCGCACCGAGGACCCTCGCCCCGGCGAGTATGTGGTCGAGAACATCTACAGCTCGCTGGCCGCGAACAGCATGCCGCTGCCCACCTTGCCGAGCGACGGCTCGCGCATCTACGGGCTCGGCGAGATCCAGCCCGAAGGCGCCACGCTGAAGGTGCTCGACGACGGCGAGACCCTCGTCGGCAGCGTCTACGACACGGATCGGTGGCTGCTCGACCTCTCTGACCGGCCGTCCGACGAGGTGGTGCGCGTCGCGATCCACCTCGAGCGCCGCTACGTCGACACCGCCGGGGCCGAGGGGCCCGCTGACCCCTGGCTGGCCGTGCTCGACCGCTCCTTGGTGCCGACGCCAACCGTCGAGGGCACCAAGCGCGGCACCTGCCCCGAGGGCGGGGCGCCCTTCGCGTATCCGGCCTCCGTGCTCGATTATCTGTACTTCCAAGTCTACCTCTCCCACGTCTCGTCGGGCGCGGTCGGCACCGAAGAGCCCGAGCCCTCCGACGACACCGCCGCTCCCGAGGAGACCGACTTCAACCCCTGCGGCGAGCCGGCCGGGGTTCCGACGGACTGCTCGGTCGACTGGGATCTCGACGGCGTGCTCGACATCGACGAGCCGCGCCCGTCGAGCTTCCTCGAGCAGGTGCAGGTGATGCAGTGCACGCTCAGCGGCGGGTCGATCGCGCCCTCGTCCCTCGCCACCCCGCGGATCTTTGACCTCGACGAACAAGACGAGGACGAGGACTCCAGCTACGACCGCGCGCGTTTGCTCGGCGGGCGCTACGCCGCCGACGGCGAGGAGGCCTTCATCGAGGCCTCGGTCTCGGGCGGGCAGCAGTACATCATCGTGGTGGGCGCCGGGACCGACCTTGGGCCCTACGAGCTTCGGGTCCAGCAGACGAACTGAGCGGGCCGGTCCCCAGCGGGTCGAGCGAGAGGAGCCGCCGTGTCCGAGCCGCTACCCCGGGTGGAGCCAGGGGTCGCACCGCCGCCGACCCCGCGGGAGTGGGCGGTGGCCGGCGGCCTCTACCTGCTGACGTGTTTGTCGGTGTGGACGACCTACGGCTTCTTTTGGAACGGCGGCCCCCCCTGGCGGGACGTGGGCGCTGCCCGAGAGGCGGGGGCCTTCGCGCTCGGGCTGATGACCATCTTCTCGGCCCACGAGGCCGGGCACTACGTGGTCGCGCGGCGGTGGGGGGTGCGCCAGAGCCTCCCCCATTTCATCCCCTTCCCCATGGCCTTTGGGACGCTCGGCGCGATCATCCGCCTGCGGTCCCTGCCGCCGAGCCGCGCCGCGCTGCTCGAGATCGGCGCCGCCGGCCCGCTCGCCGGCTTCGTCGTGGCCTGCGGCGTGCTCGTGCTGGCTTTGCCAGACACGGTCCAGATCACGAGCCCCACCCTGACCGTCGATTGGCCGCCGCCCATCCCGCCGCCCCTGGCCGCCACCGCGCCAGGCCTCCTCGACCAAGCGCTGTCGACGTGGCCGATCAGCATGATGTTCCCGATGTTCGAGCCCGGCGCGCAGCAGCTCCTCATCCTGGCGAACCCCGGCGTGATGGACCTCCTCGGGCTGCTGGTGATCGGCGAGGCCCCGGGTCGGTACGCCGAGCTGAGCGCCTTGGGCATGGCGGGCTGGGCGGGCTGCTTTTTGACCGCGATGAACCTGCTGCCGATCGGCCAGCTTGACGGCGGGCACGTGGTTCACGCGCTGAGCCCACGGCATGCGCCGCGCATCGGCCAAGTGACCCTCGCCCTCGTGCTCCTCAGCGGGGCCTTGTGGGGCGGTTGGCTGGTGTGGGGTCTGCTGTTGTGGAAGCTGGGCGCGCATCGGGGCCTGCAGGTGGCCCGGCCCGAGCCGCCCGGTCGCCGGGCGCAGTGGACGGCGATCGGGGCGGCGTTGGCTTTGGCAGGGTGTTTTATGTTGCAGCCGCTGAAGGCCGAGGTCTGGGGGCTGCTCGACCTTGAGCTTCGCACCCCCGACGGAGCGGTGGTCAGCGCGGACGAGAAGCGCGCGTGGTTGCAGGCGGCGGGCGCGCCCGCGCAGCCCGCGCCGCCTACAGGGGAGGATGCGCCATGAACCTGGGGATGGGGGCGTTGCTGCTGCTGTGGGGCGCCGCTGGTCGCGCGGCGCCCTTCGTGGTGGAGGGGGAGGGGCACCCGACCGAGGCCCCGGCCGCCGCACAGCTCGAGGCCTACCGCGGCGCGGGCAGCGCGCGGGTCGTGCGCCGGTACAGCCAAGGGGCGGGCTGGCAGTACCTGCTGTTGGTCGATGGTCTCGACGACTCTGCCGCGCTCGCCAAGGCCGAGGGCGGCTTCCCTGGGCCTGTCGCGCGGGTGATTGACGTCGAGACCGGGCGACCGGTCGCGCGCGCCGCCGCGCCGGCGCCGAAGGCCGAGGGTGGGCCCGCGCCGGTTGAAAAGAAGAGCCGGTGGAGCCGCGAGCCGCGCCCCAAGAAGCCCCCGAAGGACAAGGGCGCCGCGGACGCGCGGGAGGGCGCGAACGCGCTCTTGATGCGGGCGGTCGAAGCCCACGGCGGGCCCGGCGCGGCCGCCCGCGTGCGCGAAGCGGGGAGCCTGCGCTTCCGGTACACGCGGACCATCCTGACCGGCGACCGGAGGATGGAGGCGGAGCACCTCTGGCTGCGCTCCGGCGCAGACCGCCGCCTCGACATCAAGGTGGCGGAGGGCGCGGGGTCCTCGTCGACCACGGTGGTGCGGGGCGCGGGTGAGGCCTGGGTCTCGGCCAATGGGCAGGTCACGGTGCGCCCGGTCGACCGCTCGGGTGAAATGGTCGACAGGTTCGGGCCCGAGCAGATCTTGGCCTTCCCCCTGGGCTTGGGCGCGGACATCGAGACCGCTGGGGCTTGGCGGGGGCTGCACGTCAGCGCCGGCGAGGGGAGGGGCGTGGTCCACCTGCGCCCGAAGGATGGCACCAAAGGTCTGACCGAGGTGGGCCTCTACGAAGACACCGCGCTGGTCGCCTATGTCGTGCTGGTGCAGGGCGGCGCTGTCGTGCGGATCGAGTTCGACGACTACAAGACCTTCGCGAGCGGCGTGGTGGTGCCGAAGCGCACCCGGGTCATTCGGGACGGCGCCCTGCGGGAGGAGCTGGTCGTGTTGGACCTCGACCTCGACCCGAGCCTGCCGAGCACCAGCTTCGACCGCCCGTGAGGGGCATGGGTGCGCCGGGCCACCACCGCGCGGCATGTCCCCGGTTGAACCCCCGAAACCCTGGAGCGGGCAAAAAACCCAGAGCCTCGCATTGACAGGAAGAGGGGGCCTTCATAGATGGCCGGCGCCGGCGCGTCCCCTTGGGGTCGGGCAGGTGCGGGGCGCGAAAGCGCGCCGCGGCGTCCGGTGCGCTGGCGTAGCTCAACTGGCAGAGCAGCGGTTTTGTAAACCGCCGGTTGCGGGTTCGAGTCCCACCGCCAGCTCCATCGGTCGGCGTTGACAAACAGATGGGGGGAGTTGCCCGAGTGGCCAAAGGGAGCGGGCTGTAAACCCGCCGGCACTAGCCTACGGTGGTTCGAATCCACCACTCCCCACCACCCACCCGCGGGAGTAGCTCAGTTGGTAGAGCATCAGCCTTCCAAGCTGAGGGTCGCGGGTTCGAACCCCGTCTCCCGCTCTCGTTCGCCCATGTAGCTCAGTTGGCAGAGCACCTCCTTGGTAAGGAGGAGGTCACCGGTTCAAGTCCGGTCATGGGCTCCATCTCTACGTGAGACCTCCTGGCCGCCATCTGGCGGCCAGGAGTCGTTCCACCCTCTGATGCGGCGTTAGCAGCCGCGAAATAGGTGGCCGCTATGGCGAAAGAGAAGTTTGACCGGTCCAAGCCCCACGTGAACATCGGCACCATCGGCCACGTGGACCACGGCAAGACCACCTTGACGGCGGCCATCACCATGACCCTGGCCGCCAAGGGTGGTGGTAAGGCCATGAAGTATGAGGATATCGACAAGGCCCCCGAAGAGAAGGCCCGCGGTATCACCATCAACACCTCCCACGTCGAGTACCAGACCGACGCGCGCCACTACGCGCACGTCGACTGCCCTGGGCACGCCGACTACATCAAGAACATGATCACCGGCGCCGCCCAGATGGACGGCGCGATCCTCGTGGTCGCGGCGACCGACGGCCCGATGCCCCAGACCAAGGAGCACGTGCTCCTCGCGCGCCAGGTCAACGTGCCGGCGCTGGTCGTCTTCTTGAACAAGTGCGACCAGATGGATGACCCCGAGCTGCTCGAGCTCGTCGAGATGGAGGTGCGCGAGCTCCTCTCCCTCTACGAGTTCCCCGGCGACGACATCCCGATCGTGCGCGGCTCGGCGCTGCTCGCCACCCAGGGTGACGACTCCGCCCTCGGCCGCCCCGCCATCCTCAAGCTGATGGAGGCCGTCGACGCCTTCATCCCGACCCCCGCGCGCGCGGTGGACAAGCCCTTCCTGATGCCCGTCGAGGACGTGTTCTCGATCACCGGTCGCGGCACCGTCGCCACCGGTCGTATCGAGCGCGGCATCATCAAGGTCGGCGAGTCCATCGAGGTCGTTGGTCTCCGCGACACGCAGACCAGCACCGTGACCGGCATCGAGATGTTCCGCAAGCTGCTCGACCAGGGCGAGGCTGGTGACAACGCTGGCATCCTGCTCCGCGGCCTCAAGCGTGAGGACGTCGAGCGCGGCCAGGTGCTCTCGAAGCCGAAGAGCGTCACCCCGCACACCGTGTTCCGCTGCAACGCCTACATCCTCAAGAAGGATGAGGGTGGCCGCCACAAGCCCTTCGTCGACAACTACCGCCCGCAGTTCTACTTCCGCACCACGGACGTGACCGGCGCGATCAAGCTGAACGAAGGCGTCGAGATGGTCATGCCGGGCGACCAGGTGGACATGGAGGTGACCCTCATCACCCCCATCGCAATCGAGGAGCAGCTCCGCTTCGCGATCCGCGAGGGCGGCCGCACCGTCGGCGCTGGCGTCGTCACCTCGATCATCAAGTAGTGGTGCCGGGCTCCGCCCGGTGATCGAAGAGCGGGTAGCGGCAACGCTACCCGCTCTTTCGCGAGGGCATGGACCTTGCACAGCGGGGCCGCTGATGCTAATGGCCGCGGGGGCCATAGACCGCCCTGCGAACAGCGAGGGCGCATGAACAACCAGCGGTACATTCTGCTCGCGCTGATGATGATCGCGGTTGTGGTCGGGGTGACCTCGTCGAGCATCGCCGGTGACGTGCTCGCCCGCGTCGACTCCGGTGACCCCATCAAGCTGGGGCTCGCTGCGAGCTCTTGGGTGGGGATCGCGACCACCATTGTTTTGTTCGCCGGCCTGCTCCGAACTCCTCGGGTGTACATCTTCGCCGATGAGGTCATCACCGAGCTCCGGCGGGTGACTTGGCCCACGCAAGAAGAGACGGTTCGGTCCTCGACGGTCGTGGTGGTGTTCACGGTGGTGTTGGCGGCGGTGCTCGCCGTCTACGACTACATCTGGGTCACCATCACCCGTGCGGTCCTTTTCAACGAGCTCTGAACCTCTGCCCTCCAATCCCTGGGACGCTGCTCTTATGGCGAAGAACTGGTACGCAGTCCAGACGTTCTCAAACTTCGAGAACAAGGCAAAGCTGGCACTGGAGGACGCGATCCGTCGTGCCGGTCTTGGTCATCGGTTCGGCGAGGTGCTCGTCCCCACCGAGGCCGTGGTCGAGGTGAAGGACGGCCAAAAGAAGACGACGACGCGCAAGAAGTACCCCGGCTACATGTTTGTCAACATGGAGATCGACAACGAGACCTGGCATCTCGTGACGACCACCCCGAAGGTGGCAGGGTTCATCGGAGGGTCTCGCAACCCTCCCGCGCTCGCCGAGGCGGAGCTGCGGACCATTCTCGACCAGGGAAGCCCGGTGGAGGAGAAGCCCAAGCCCGTGGTGCACTTCGAGCGGGGCGAAGACGTGCGGATCATCGACGGTCCCTTCGCGTCGATGCCCGGCAAGGTAGAAGAGGTCAACCAGGCGCGCGCGAAGCTGCGCGTGCTCGTGACGATTTTCGGTCGTCAGACCTCGGTCGAGCTTGATTACACGCAGGTTGAGCGGCCGCGGTAGACGCGCCCGCCCGGAGTTTTGTCATGGCCAAGAAGGTCGTCAATCAGATCAAGCTGCAGATCCTGGCGGGCAAGGCGAACCCTTCGCCCCCCATCGGCCCCGCGCTCGGCGGCGCCGGCGTGAACATCCCGATGTTCTGCAAAGAGTTCAACGCCCGGACCGCGCAGCACGCGGGTGAGGGTCTGGTGTTCCCGACCATCATCACCGTCTTCTCGGACCGGACCTTCACCTTCGAGCTGCGTCCGCCCCCGGCGGCGATCCTCCTCCGCAAGGCGGTGGGCGCCGACCGCGGCAGCAAGGAGCCCAACAAGGTGAAGATCGGCACCCTCTCCTGGGACAAGATCGCGGACATCGCCGCCCAGAAGATGCCCGACCTGAACACGACGCGGATGGCGTCGGCCAAGCGCACCATCGCCGGCACCGCCCGGTCGATGGGCATCAACGTGAACTGACCGGCAGTCGGTCAGTCAACCTCAAGGGTCAGTGGAGGGGGAGGGCCAAGCCCGAAGACCCCACGCTGACGGGAGATACGTCTCCCAGGGAGTCAACATGCCAAAACTCGGCAAGCGGATGAAGGAGGCGGCCGGGCAGGTCGACCGACTTCGGCGTTACCCGGTTGTCGAGGCGTTCGATCTCGTGAAGAAGACTGCGTCCGCGAAGTTCGACGAGAGCGTCGATGTCGCGGTTCGTCTCGGCGTCAACCCGAAGCACGCGGACCAGATGGTTCGCGGCGCAGTGAGCCTCCCGCACGGGTCCGGTAAAACGGTCCGCGTGGTGGTGTTCGCGCAGGGTGAGGCCGCGAAAGCTGCTCAGGCAGCTGGCGCAGACGTCGTGGGAGCGGATGACCTCGTTCAGAAGATCCTCGATGAGAGCTGGACGGACTTCGACAAGGCCGTGGCGACGCGGGACATGATGGGCAAGGTCGGTCGTCTTGGCCGCGTCCTCGGTCCGCGTGGCCTGATGCCGAACCCGAAGATCGGCACGGTCGTGGGCCCTGAAGAGGTCGCGCTGACGGTCCAGGAACTCAAGCGCGGCAAGATCGACTTCCGGGTCGAGAAGGCCGGCATCATCCACGTGTCGATCGGCAAGGTGTCGATGGACGCGCAGATGTTGAGCGCCAACCTCACCGCTCTTGTCTCCACGCTGGTCCGCCTCAAGCCCAGCTCGGCGAAGGGCACGTACCTCCGGAGCATCGCGGTGTCCTCCACCATGGGGCCCGGCGTCCGCGTCGACACCCACGATGCTCAGCGCGACGCTGACGGCAACTAGGAGGTCCCTATGAACCGTACGCAGAAGGAAGAGTGCGTCGAGCAGCTCACTTCGCAGCTTCAGCAGGCGCCCTTCATGGTCGTCGCGAACTACCGCGGGGTGACGGTCAAGGAGATCAACCAGTTTCGCCGTACGCTGGAGGCCGCCGGCCTGCAGTACAAGGTGATCAAGAACACGCTCGCGCGCCGCGCCATCGCTGGTTCGGACCGCGAGGTGCTCGCCCCGCTGCTCTCGGGCATGAACGGGTGGGTGATCTCCGGCGAAGACCCGATCGCGGCCGCCAAGGTGTTCCGCGATGCGATCAAGGACTTCAAGAAGGCCGAGAAGTTCGTTGTCGCGGGTGGGTTCTTTGAAGGTGGCCTGATCAGCGCTCCCGAGGTGGAGAAGGTCGCAGACCTCCCCGGCCGTGAGCAGCTGCTCGGCAACTTGTTGGCCACGCTGCAGGAGGCCCCGCGCCAAGTGCTCGGTGTCATCCAGGGCGCTCCCCGCGACCTGCTCTACCTGCTCAAGAACTTCGAGACCAAGCTGGCCGAGGCCGCCGGCGAGGCCGAGTAGTCTCGTCTCCGTTCACACGATTTGGCCGGATGTCGGTCAAGCATTTCTGACACGTTGGAGGATTGGAACATGTCCCTTACGCAGGACCAGGTTGTCGACTACATCAAGAACCTCAAGCTCTCCCAGGTGAAGGACCTGATCGCCGTGCTCGAGAACGAGCTGGGCGTCAAGGCCTCCGCTCCGGTGGTGATGGGTGGCGCTGCTCCGGCCGCCGCCGCCGCCGAGCCGGTCGAGGAGAAGACCGAGTTCGACGTCATCCTGAAGGACGGCGGCGCGAACAAGATCGAGGTGATCAAGGTGGTCCGCAAGATCACCGGCCTCGGCCTGAAGGAGGCGAAGGCGCTGGTGGAGGAGGCTCCCAAGGACGTCAAGACCGGCGTCAGCAAGGAAGACGCCGCGGCCCTCAAGAAGGAGCTCGAGGCGGCTGGCGCTGTCGTCGAGGTCAAGTAGTTCTCTCGTTGGGGGGCGCGAGGGTGTTGTTCGACACCCTCCACCCCCCTTTTTTGCTGCCGCCCCTTGGGCAGCATTTCACTTCGACACCGCATGTTCTCGGCGCCCGGGGAGCCAACCAATGCTCCCTCGTCTCGGCCCCAGGCTTTTGTCCTGCTGAACATGGCGGCCTCGGCGTCAGCGTCCGCTGACATCCGCTGCAGAACACCGCCCGGCGCGCTGGCGTGCCGCGGGTCCAGACTCGGAGTTCCACATGCGCAACTATCTGGCCAACAACTTCCGCTTCCGCAGCTCGTTCGCGAAGACGCTGCCTGCGGTTGAAGTTGAGAACCTGATCTCCATCCAGAAGAAGAGCTACGAGGGCTTCCTTCAGCGCTCCGTGCCGGCGGAGAAGCGTGAGAACATCGGTCTGCAGGCTGTCTTCACGAGCGTTTTCCCCATCCAGGACTTCAGCGGTCGCGCCTCCCTCCAGTTCAAGTCGTACGACCTCGAGGAGCCGAAGTACGACATCGACGAGTGTCGTGAACGCGGCATGACCTACAACGCCCCGCTGAAGGTCACGGTTCGTTTGGTTGTGTGGGATGTGCAGGCCGAGAACGGCACCCGCACGATCTCGAACATCAAGGAGCAGGAGGTCTTCTTCGGCGACATTCCAATTATGTCGGATCACGGGACTTTTATCGTGAACGGCACGGAGCGCGTGGTCGTCAGCCAGCTGCACCGCTCCCCCGGCATCTTCTTCGACTCGGGCAAGACGAAGACGGGCACCTCCGGGAAGACCATCTTCTCCGCGCGCATCATCCCGAACCGGGGGTCTTGGATCGACTTTGAGTTCGATACCAAGGACATCCTCTACGTCCGCATTGACCGCCGGCGGAAGCTGCCGGCGACCGTTCTGTTGCGCGCGCTCGGCTACACGACCGAGGAGCTGCTCAACCACTTCTACGAGACGGAGCGCTTCGTCTACACGAAGGATGGCTGGACGAAGGAGACCACCGAGGACCTCCTCGCGATCCAGAACGCGACCGTCGACATCAACGACCCTGAGGGCAAGTCCATCTGCAAGGCGGGCAAAAAGATCCTCAAGCCCGCCATCAAGAAGATGGAGCGCGCTGGGATGTTGACCCGGCAGATGCGCAAGGTCGACGGCAAGGACGTCGAGGTGCTCGCTGGTGCGATTCCGGTGGCTCCCGAGCACATCCTCGGCCGCATCTGCGCCCACGACATCGTCGACGAGGACACCGGCGAGGTGCTCGTGGAGTGCAACCGCGAGCTGACCGCTGACGTGGTCGAGATGCTCGTGGACAAGGGCGTCTACGCCATCGACACCCTCTACATCGACAACGTGATCGTCGGGTCCTTCCTCCGCGACACCCTGGAGGTCGACAAGGTCGCGACCACCGAAGAGGCGATCACGGAGATCTACCGGCGGCTGCGCCCCGGCGACCCGCCGCACTACGAGGCCGCCCTCGTCCACTTCGAGAACCTCTTCTTCAACAAGGAGCGGTACGACCTGAGCCGTGTCGGTCGCCTCAAGGTCAACCACAAGTTGAAGCTGGACATGCCGCTGGATCAGACCACGCTGACCCGCGATGACCTGCTCAAGGTTGTGCAGTACCTCATTGATTTGAAGAACAACAAGGGCGAGACGGACGACATCGACCATCTCGGAAACCGTCGTGTGCGCGCGGTCGGCGAGCTGCTGGAGAACCAGTACCGCACCGGCCTCATCCGCATGGACAAGGCGATCAAAGAGCGGATGAGCTTGACCGAGGTCGAGGCGCTGCTGCCCTACGACCTCATCAACGCGAAGCCGGTCAGCGCCGTGATCAAGGAGTTCTTTGGCTCTAGCCAGCTCTCCCAGTTCATGGACCAGACCAACCCGCTGTCCGAGGTCACCCACAAGCGGCGCCTCAGCGCGCTCGGGCCTGGTGGCTTGACGCGCGAGCGGGCCGGCTTCGACGTCCGCGACGTCCATGCCACCCACTACGGTCGAATCTGCCCCATCGAGACGCCCGAGGGCCCGAACATCGGCCTGATCGCGTCGTTGTCGACCTTCGCGCGGGTCAACGACTACGGCTTCATCGAGACCCCGTACCGGGTGGTCGAGAACGGGCGTGTCACCGACCGGGTGGACTACCGCGCCGCTCTTGACGAAGAGAGCAACGTCATTTGCCAAGCGAACGCCAACGTGGACGAAAACGGCGCGTTGCTGGATGACATGATCATCGCCCGTCGTCGTGGTGAGTTCGCGCTCGTTCCGCGGGACGAGGTGACCTTGATGGACGTCAGCCCGAACCAGCTCGTGTCTGTCGCCGCCTCGCTCGTGCCCTTCCTGGAGAACGACGACGCCAACCGCGCGCTGATGGGCTCGAACATGCAGCGGCAGGCGGTTCCGGTCATCCGGACCGAGGCGCCGCTTGTCGGTACGGGGATGGAGTACGTGGTCGCACGTGACTCGGGCGTCGCGATCGTCGCGCGCCGCTCCGGCGTGGTGGACAGCGTGGACGGCACCCGCATCGTGGTTCGGACCGACGTCGAGCGGAGCGGTCCGGATGTCGGCGGTGACGTCGACATCTATGCCCTCACCAAGTTCACCCGCTCGAACCAGAGCACCTGCATCAACCAGCGGCCGCTGGTGTCGGTCGGGGACGAAGTCAACGCCGGCGAGATCATCGCCGACGGGCCGGCGACCGAGATGGGCGAGCTCGCGCTCGGTCAGAACTCGGTCGTCGCGTTCATGCCGTGGCAGGGCTACAACTTCGAGGACTCGATCCTCGTGAGTGAGCGGCTCGTCAAAGAGGACTACTTCACGTCCATCCACGTGGAGGAGTTCGAGGTCGCCGCCCGCGACACCAAGCTTGGGAAAGAAGAGATCACCCGGGACATCCCCAACGTGGGTGACGAAGCCATGCGCAACCTGGATGATGCCGGCATCGTCAAGGTTGGGGCCTATGTGCGGGCGAACGACATCCTCGTTGGGAAGATCACGCCCAAGGGCGAGAGCCAGCTCTCGCCCGAAGAGAAGCTTCTCCGGGCAATCTTCGGCGAGAAGGCCGGCGACGTGAAAGACACCTCACTGCGGGTTCCGCCGGGGGTTGAAGGCATCGTCATGTCGGCGCAGGTCTTTGCGCGCGAAGGTGAGAAGAAGGACTCGCGCGCCTTGGACATCGAGGCCCAAGCGGTCGCCCGGATCAACCGTGACCGAAACGAGCGGCTCCGCACCTTGAACGAGGCGGCGCAGCGCCGGATCGGGCGCATGCTCGACGGCGCGGTGCTCGCCAGCGCACTTTTCGGTGAGGACCGCGTCGAGGTCATCGCCAAGGGCGCGACCGTGCGTGCGGCCGACATCGCTGCTGTCTCGCTCAGCGCGTTGGAGCGGGTCGACGTCAAGGACAACGCCGAGCTGGAGGGCCAGGTCCTCCAGGTGCTCGACGAGGTCCGGACGATCACCGACCAGATCAACCGCCGCTTCGATGCCAAGATTGAGCGGCATCAGAAGGGCGATGAGCTCTCCCCCGGCGTGATCAAGCTGGTGAAGGTGCACATCGCGATCAAGCGGAAGCTGCAGGTCGGCGACAAGATGGCCGGCCGCCACGGAAACAAGGGCGTCATCTCCCGCGTGCTCCCGATCGAGGACATGCCCTATCTGGAGGACGGTACCCCGGTTGATTTCGTTCTCAACCCGCTCGGCGTGCCCTCGCGCATGAACGTCGGACAGGTGCTCGAGACGCACCTCGGGTGGGCTGGGCGCGGCATCGGCCTTCGTCTCGGTGAACTGTTGGAGGAGGGGTACAACGAGGAGAAGCTGCGGAGCTACTTGTTGGAGGTCTTCAGCCGGCAGCCCGAGGTGGTCGCCTTCTTGGCGAAGGCCGATGGCGATGCCCTGCGGACCTTCGCGAAGAAGTACCGCCGCGGCATCACCGTCGCGACCCCGGTCTTCGCCGGCGCGAGTGAAGCGGAGATCAAGCGGGGGCTCACCCTGGCCGGCCTCGACACCGACGGGAAGTCGACGCTCTTCGACGGTCGGTCCGGCGAGCCGTTCGCGAACCGCGTCACCGTCGGCGTGATGTACATGCTGAAGCTGCACCACTTGGTGGATGAGAAGATCCACGCGCGGAGCATCGGGCCCTACAGCTTGGTGACCCAGCAGCCGCTCGGCGGTAAGGCGCAGTTCGGCGGTCAGCGCCTCGGCGAGATGGAGGTCTGGGCGTTGGAGGCCTACGGCGCCGCCTACTCGCTGCAGGAGTTCCTGACGGTCAAGTCGGACGACGTCGCTGGCCGTACCCGGATGTACGAGTCCATCGTCAAGGGCGAGAACGTGCTCGAAGCCGGTCTGCCCGAGTCGTTCAATGTGTTGGTCAAGGAGCTCCAGGCGCTCGCCCTGGACGTCGAGCTGATTGAGGACAAAGAGGTCCTTCGTCGCTGAGCTTGTCCTCGACCCCATGTTCTCTTTGCCTTTGACTTGAATTGCCCAGCGATGGGCAAACCCTGGAGCGCCTCGTGAAGGATATCTACAATCTCTTCGAGAAGCCCAAGAACCCCCTGAACTATGTCGCTGTGCGGATTGGTCTGGCTTCGCCCGACAAGATCCGCAGCTGGTCGCATGGCGAAGTGAAGAAGCCGGAGACCATCAACTACCGGACCTTCAAGCCGGAGCGTGACGGCCTCTTCTGCGCGAAGATCTTCGGGCCGATCAAGGACTACGAGTGCCTGTGCGGCAAGTACAAGCGCATGAAGCACCGGGGCATCACCTGCGAAAAGTGCGGCGTGGAGGTCATTCAGAGCAAGGTGCGCCGGGAGCGCCTCGGGCACGTCGACCTCGCGACCCCGGTTGCGCACATTTGGTTCTTGAAGTCGCTGCCCAGCCGCATCGGCAACCTGATGGACATCTCGCTGAAGGACCTGGAAAAGGTCCTGTATTGCGAGGCCTATATGGTCACCGACCCGGGTGAGACGAAGCTGAAGGAGGGTGAGATCCTCTCTGAGGAGGACTTCCGGGAAGCGACGGACATCTACGGGTACGGCTCCTTCGATAAGGGCATGGGTGGCGAGGTCATCCGCGACTTCTTGTCGAAGATGGACGTGAGCCGCCTCGCCGAGGAGCTCCGTCAGCAGATGCGGGACCTGTCCAGCGAGGCCCAGCGCCGGAAGATCTCGAAGCGCTTGAAGATCGTGGAGGCCTTCCGGGACAGCGGCAACCGCCCGGAGTGGATGATGATGGAGGTGATCCCGGTGATCCCGCCGGATCTCCGCCCCCTCGTCCCGCTCGACGGCGGTCGGTTCGCGACCTCCGACCTCAACGATCTGTACCGGCGCGTCATCAATCGGAACAACCGCTTGAAGCGGTTGCAGGATCTGAACGCCCCCGAGATCATCATCCGCAACGAGAAGCGGATGTTGCAGGAGGCCGTGGACGCGCTGTTCGACAATGGCCGTCGCGGCAAGACCTTCACGGGTCCGAACAAGCGCCCGCTCCGGTCGCTGTCCGACATGCTGAAGGGGAAGAACGGTCGCTTCCGGCAGAACCTGCTCGGTAAGCGCGTCGACTACTCGGGGCGCTCGGTCATCGTCGTCGGGCCGGAGCTTCGGCTGCACCAGTGCAGCCTCCCCAAGATCATGGCCCTCGAGCTCTTCAAGCCCTTCATTTACAACAAGCTTGAGGAGCGTGGCTTCGTCAACACCATCAAAGCTGCGAAGAAGATGGTGGAGCAGGAGCGCGACGAGGTCTGGGACATCCTCGATGAGGTCATCAAGGAGCACCCGGTCCTCCTCAACCGTGCCCCGACCCTCCACCGCCTCGGCATGCAAGCCTTCGAGCCGCTGCTGACGGAGGGCAAGGCGATCCGCCTGCATCCGCTGGTCTGCACCGCGTTCAACGCGGACTTCGACGGCGACCAGATGGCCGTGCACCTCCCGCTCTCGATCGAGGCCCAGATCGAAGCGCGGGTGTTGATGATGTCGACCAACAACGTGCTTTCACCGGCGAACGGCCGACCCATCATCCAGCCCTCGCAGGACATCGTCCTCGGCAACTACTACATGACGCGAGACCGGCGCGGAGCGAAGGGTGAGGGCATTCGCTTCGCCGACGCCCGCGAGGTCATCGCGGCGTTCGACGCCGGTGAAGTGGACCTGCACGCCCGAATCGAGGTCCGTCTCCCCGTGCCGGCGGTGACGTCCCGGTTGGCCGAGGAGCTCGGTCTTGGCGACACGCACCTGATCGTGGGCGTCGACGGCGCCGGCAAGCGGGAGATGGTCCACGTCTACCGCGGCAGCGCGTGGTCGGCGGAAGCCGGCGGGATCCTGGGCGAGCTGCCGGTCATGGGCGGCGACGTGGGTGTTGTCGCTCCTGGGCGCGTGGCGCCGACGAACGTCGCCGCCGTGATCCGCGGCGATTACCTCGATTGCTCGGGCGCGGCGGTGCCCGGCGTGCTCACGTTCCCGACCGCGCACCTCGCGGACGGCGCGGCGCCGGTCAACCCGGTCGCGGCGAATGGCGCGGTCCTGCCGTGGCTGGAGCTGGACATCGCCGACGCGGAGCTTGAGGTCCGTGCGGTTGAGCTCGAGCGCCTGAAGGGGAGCAGTCGGGTTGTCGCGATGGTCTACCCGCGGGTCGAGGCGAAGGGCGATGCGGCGGCCATCGACGCTCGCTTCAACTCCAACCGGCGTTTCGCCGCCCTGAAGAGGGTCGTGGCCGCGCTTCGGGACCACTTCAAGGAGAAGCTGGTCCTGGTCGTCGGGCCGCCGGGCTATTTCGGCTACCAGGGCGCCGTCGCCGCGGACGCGACCGCTGACCTTGTCGCGACCAGCGTGGGGCGCGTGCTCTTCTTCCAGATCGTCCCGAAGGGTGTTCCGTTCTCGCTCTGCAACCGGCCCCTCTCGAAGAAGGCGCTCAGCGAGCTCATCGACCGTGCCTACCGCGACTGCGGGAACAAGGAGACGGTCCTCTTCGCCGACGCGATGATGGCGATGGGCTTTGCGATGGCGACCCGGGCGGGGATCAGCATCTGCATCGACGACATGAAGATTCCGTCGTCGAAGCGGAGCATCCTCGACCGCGCCTACAATGAGGTGCGTGACACGGAGACCTCGTACAACGACGGTCTGATCACCAAGGACGAGAAGTACAACCAGGTGGTTGACATTTGGAGCAAGGTCACCGATGAGGTCTCGAAGGAGCTGATCCGAGAGATCAGCAAGGAGAGCTTCGTCGGGTTCGACGGTGTCGAGTACACCGGACAGGACTCCTTCAACGCGATCTTCATGATGGTCGACTCGGGCGCGCGTGGCAGCACCACCCAGATTCGGCAGCTCGCGGGTATGCGCGGCCTCATGGCCAAGCCGAGCGGCGAGATCATCGAGACGCCGATCACCGCCAACTTCCGTGAAGGCCTCACCGTTCTCCAGTACTTCATCAGCACGCACGGCGCGCGGAAGGGCTTGGCGGACACGGCGCTCAAGACGGCGAACAGCGGCTACTTGACGCGCCGCCTGGTGGACGTCGTTCAAGACTTCATCGTGACGGCTCGGGATTGTGGGACCTACGCCGGCCTTGAGGTGTCCAGCCTCATCGAGGGTGGCGAGGTCATCGAGCACGTCGGGGAGCGGGTGCTTGGCCGTGTCGTCGCGGAGGACATCCTCGACCCGTACAGCGACGAGGTGATCGTCGCCCGCAACGGCATGCTCGATGAGACTGCCGTCGCGCGCATCGTTCAGGCCGGGGTGGAGGTCGTCAAGATTCGCTCGGTGCTCACCTGCGACATGCGGTGGGGCGTGTGTGCGATGTGCTACGGGCGCGACCTCGCGCGCGGCAAGCTGATCAACGTCGGCGAGTCGGTCGGGGTGATCGCGGCCCAGTCGATCGGGGAGCCGGGCACCCAGCTGACGATGCGGACCTTCCACATCGGCGGCGCCGTGCAGGGGAACGCGACCGAGTCGTACCTCGAGCTCAAGAACAGCGGCGTGCTGCGCTACAGCGACAACATGGTCACTGTGGATGATCGCGACGGCAACCAGGTGGCGCTCAGCCGGAACGGCGAGATCTACGTCGTCGACGACAAGGGCCGTGAGCGGGAGCGCTACCCGATCACCTACGGGGCGCGGCTGCTGGCCAAGAACGGGGAGACCGTCGCCTCGCGTACCCGCGTCGCCGAGTGGGACCCCTTCACCACGCCGATCCTCGCTCACGACAGCGGTATGGTGAAGTTCGAAGATCTTGAGGTCAACAAGTCTGTCGCGCAGCAGACCGATCAGCTCACTGGTCGTATGCGGATGGTGGTCACCGACTACAAGGACCACGACCTCAAGCCGCGCCTGATCGTGCGGGTGAAGGATGGCGACAACTGGCGGCAGAAGGCGCGGTACTTCCTGCCTGTCGGCGCCAACATCCTCGTCGCCGAGGGACAGGAAGTGCGCCCCGGAGAGGTGTTGGCGAAGATCCCGCGGGAAACCACCAAGACCAAGGACATCACCGGCGGCCTGCCGCGGGTCGCGGAGCTCTTTGAAGCCCGCAAGCCCAAGGAGGTGGCGATCATCGCTGAGGTTGCCGGTGTAGTGTCCTTTGGGCGCGACACCAAGGGCAAGAGGCGCGTGATCGTGACCCCGGATCAGCCGGAGGCCAAGGACCACCTGCTCGGCGCGGGCCAGGCGCCCGCCGTTAAGGACGGCGACGTTGTGCGTGTGGGCGACCTCCTCGCCGACGGCATCTTCGCCGAGGTGGCTGGTGAGGTCTTGCTGCTGAGCAAGGGTCAAGTCAAGACGATCCGGGTCACGCCGGCCGCGCAGCAGCCGGAGGAGTACCTGATCCCCAAGGGCAAGAACATCATCGCCAATGAGAACGACTATGTGCGCGCTGGCGATTCGTTGATGGACGGCGCGGTCAACCCCCACGACATCTTGAAAATTCAAGGGGTTCCGGGTCTGGCCAAGTACCTCCTTGACGAGATCCAAGAGGTCTACCGCCTACAGGGCGTGAAGATCAACGACAAGCACATCGAGGTCATCTGTCGCCAGATGCTCCGGCGCGTCAAGGTCATCGACCCCGGTGACACCACCTTCCTGCTCGACGAGCATGTTGAAAAGTGGGAGTTCGAAGAGGAGAACCGGCGCGCCCTGGCCCGCGGGCGCGAGCCGGCGAAGTGCGAGGCCCTCTTGCTCGGCATCACGAAGGCCAGCCTGTCCACGGAGAGCTTCCTCTCCGCGGCGAGCTTCCAGGAGACGACCCGGGTCCTGACGGAGGCGGCGATCAACGGCAAGGTTGATCACCTCCGCGGCCTGAAGGAGAACATTCTGATGGGCCGGCTGATCCCGGCCGGTACGGGTTTCACCGCCTACCAGAAGCTGGAGACGGTGGTCGCCCAGGAGGACGTCGCCGAGGGCTAGTGACCCGGCGCGTCTTGACACGCTCCGCCGGCAGGCATAGTGGTGCCGGCGCTGAATCTCGCTTGTAGCAGATCATTGTTTCGAGGATCACCTGATGCCCACCATCAACCAGCTTGTCCGCAAGGGCCGCGCCCGGGTCGTCAACAAGACCGCCTCGCCCGCCCTGAAGTCTTGCCCGCAGAAGCGCGGCGTGTGCACGCGTGTGTACACCACCACGCCCAAGAAGCCCAACTCGGCGCTCCGGAAGGTCGCGCGCGTGCGCCTCACCAACGGTATGGAGGTCACCTCCTACATCCCTGGCGAAGGGCACAACCTGCAGGAGCACTCCACCGTGCTGATCCGGGGCGGTCGTGTGAAGGACCTCCCGGGCGTTCGTTACCACATCATCCGCGGCACGCTTGACACGCAGGGCGTCAACGCCCGCCGGCAGAGCCGGTCCAAGTACGGTGCCAAGCGTCCCAAGGACACCAAGAACAAGAAGTAGGCCCATACCATGCCCCGTCGTCGTGAAGTTCCCAAGCGCCCTGTGATGGATGACCCCAAGTACGGGGACCAGCTCGTCACCAAGTTCATGAACATTGTGATGCTCGACGGCAAGAAGGCCGTGGCCGAGCAGATTGTCTACGGTGCTCTTGACGTGGTGTTGCAGCGCACCCGCGAGGAGCCGCTCAAGATCTTCCATCGCGCCCTGGAGAACTGCCAGCCGATGGTTGAGGTCAAGAGCCGCCGGGTCGGTGGTGCGAACTACCAAGTGCCTGTCGAGGTTCGCAGTGAGCGGCGTATGGCGTTGGCCATGCGGTGGCTTGTGAGCTTCGCGCGGAAGCGCCCGGGTCGCTCCATGCGCGACAAACTGGCCAACGAGCTGATCGAGGCCGCTCACAACCGCGGTAACGCCGTCAAGCGCCGGGACGAAGTGCACCGGATGGCCGAAGCCAACAAGGCTTTCGCGCACTATCGCTGGTAGCGCAGCCGCTCTCACCGCCGTGGGTAACCTCGGCGGACGCTCTTTCTCCGAACCAACGAAATGGGGGCCACCGTGGCCAACTCGAACAAGATCCGAATCAGGCTTAAGGCCTACGACCACAAGCTGCTCGACCGTTCGGCGCGGGAGATCGTCGACACGGCGAAGCGTACGGGTGTTGTTGTGCGGGGGCCCTTCCCCCTCCCGACGACCATCAGCCGCTGGACCGTTCTTCGTGGCCCTCATGTCGACAAGAAGTCGCGGGAGCAGTTCGAGCGGCGCACGCATCATCGCCTGCTCGACATCGTTGAGCCGACCCAGGCGACCGTCGACGCGCTCATGAAGCTTGACCTCTCGGCGGGTGTGCACGTCGAGATCAAGTCCACCTGAGCCGCCCCGCCCTCGGGTAGTTGGATAGGAGATTGAGATGGGATCCGTAGAAATCTACAACATGAACCGCGAAGTCGTCGGCTCTGTCGAGCTGGACGCGGCGGTGTTTAATGACGAGACCCGGGCGCATCTGTACCACGCTGTGGTGCGGTACCAGATGGCGAAGCGTCGGGCTGGCACCCATGCCACCAAGGGTCGCGCCATGGTGAGCGGTGGTGGTCGCAAGCCGTACCGCCAGAAAGGTACGGGGCGCGCACGCCAAGGCTCGACTCGCTCGCCGCACTACCGCGGCGGCGGCGTTGTCCATGGTCCGCACTACCGCAGCCACGCGCACAAGCTGCCGAAGACCGTGCGGCGCTTGGCTCTGGCTGGCGCTCTCGCCAAGCGCGCCCTCGAGGCGCGCCTCACCGTGCTGAGCTCCATCGAGGTTCCGAGCGGGAAGACCAAGGACTTCGTGAGCTTCCTTGATCGGTTTGGCTTTGAGGACCTGCTCGTCGTCGTCAACGATGAGGCGCTGCTCGTTGAGCGCGCGTCCCGCAACCTTCAGTCCGTCACGGTCCTCCCTGTGGTGGGCGTCAACCTCATCGACGTCCTTCGCCACAGCAACGTGGTGATGACCGTCGACGCGCTCAGCGCCGTGACGGCGCGGCTTCGGGGGTAAATCATGGCTGGACTTCACAACGTCATCATCCGCGCCATCACCACCGAGAAGTCTGAACTGCTTCGCGCCGAACAGAACGTGTTCGTGTTCGAAGTCGCCAAGACCTCCAACAAGGTGCAGATCCGCCAGGCCATCGAGTCCGCCTTTGGTGTGAAGGTGCTGGACGTCCGCACCCTCCGCGTTCGCGGCAAGTACCGCCGGTTCGGCGCCCGTTCGGGCCTCGGCTCCGAGTGGAAGAAGGCCTACGTCCGCGTTGCGGACGGGCAGACCCCCAACTTCCAGTAGATTTGTAGAGGCTCCCATGGGTACCCGCAAGTTCAAGCCGACGACACCGTCTCGCCGGTTTATGAGTGTCTCCGATTTCAGCGAGATCACTGGCGACAAGCCGGAGAAGTCGCTGCTCGGCGTCCGTCACAAGACCGGTGGTCGCAACAACCTCGGCCGGCTGACCAGCCGGCACCGCGGTGGTGGTCACAAGCGGCGCTTTCGGATCATCGATTTTCGTCGCAACAAGATCGGCGTCCCCGCCCGGGTGGTTTCGGTCGAGTACGATCCCAACCGCACCGCACGAATCGCCTTGCTGCAGTACGCCGATGGCGAGAAGCGGTACATTCTCGCGCCGGTGGGCCTCAATGTCGGCGCCTCGGTGGTGACCGACGACGCCGCGGACATCACTCCTGGCAACTCGCTCACGCTGCGTGCCATCCCGCTCGGTACTTGGTTGCACAACCTCGAGCTCAATCTGGGTCGCGGTGGCCAGCTGTGCCGGTCCGCAGGCGCCTTCGCGCAGCTGATGGCGAAGGACGGCGACTACGTGACGGTGCGGCTCCCCAGCGGTGAGATGCGCAAGATCAATGCCGACTGCCGTGCGTCGATTGGCCAGGTCGGCAATCTCGAGCATGAGAACCGGATCATTGGCAAAGCCGGGCGGAGTCGGTGGCTCGGTGTTCGTCCGGCCGTGCGCGGCACCGCGATGAACCCGATCGACCACCCGCACGGCGGTGGTGAGGGTCGTGCGAAGGGTCGCCACCCTGTCAGCCCCTGGGGCAAGCCGACCAAGGGATATAAGACCCGGTTGCCGAAGAAGCCGTCTTCCAAGTTTATCATCACGCGCCGCAAGTGAGCGTTTGAGGAGGCCTTATGGCCAGATCCGTTAAGAAGGGGCCGTTCGTCGACAGCAAGCTGCTCGCGAAGGCCGCCGCAAGCAAAGAGGCTGGCAGCCGCACGGTCATCAAGACCTGGAGCCGCCGATCCACGATCATCCCCGATTTCCTTGGGCTGACCTTCGCGGTGCACAACGGCAAGAAGTTCCTGCCGGTGTTCGTGACCGAGAACATGGTCGGGCACAAGTTCGGTGAGTTCTCGCTCACCCGCACCTTCCATGGCCATGCGGCCGACAAGAAGACCAAGGCTCGCTGAGCGGACGCGCACCGGGCTGGGTTGGAGGTTTATATGGAGAGTAGAGCTGTTCTCAGGCTCGCTCGCGTGTCCCCGCGCAAGGTTCGGCTTGTCGCCGACCTCATCCGGGGCCGCGATGTCGGCGAGGCCTTTGAGATTCTCGCGTTTACGCGCAAACGCTCGGCCGCGATGGTGCACAAGCTGCTGCAGTCTGCGGTTGCCAACGCCGAGGTGAAGCTGAAGGACGCCGGCGGGGACATCGACGACCTGGTCGTGAAGACGATCACCGTCGACGGCGGTCCCACCCTGCGCCGCTTCCGCCCGCGGGCCCGAGGGTCGGCGTCCAAGGTGCTCAAGCGCACCAGTCACATCACGGTCGTCTTGTCCAACGGGGTGGCGTAATGGGTCAGAAAGTCCATCCGAATGGCTTCCGGGTCGGCATCATTCGCGACTGGGAGTCCAAGTGGTTCGCGGAGCGCGAGTACCAGCAGTACCTGCACGAGGACGTCAAGATCCGGCGCTTCCTCAAGGCGGAGCTCAAGGATGCTGGCATCAGCCGCATTTACATCGAGCGGGCCGCCAACAAGGCCAAGGTGTTCGTGCACGCGGCGAAGCCCGGGCTTATTATCGGTAAGAAGGCGGCGGGCCTGGACGCTCTTCGGGTTCGCCTCGAGAAGCTCAGCGCCACCGATGTCTTCCTCAACGTGATCGAGGTCCGCAAGGCCGATACTGACGCGATCCTGGTCGCCGAGGGTGTTGCCGGTCAGCTTGAAAAGCGGGTCAGCTTCCGCCGTGCGATGAAGAAGTCGATGACGCAGGCGCGGCGGGCTGGTGCCAAGGGCATCAAGATCATGTGCTCCGGTCGCCTGGGCGGCGCCGAGATGTCGCGGTGCGAGTGGTACCGCGATGGCCGCGTGCCGCTGCACACGCTGCGCGCGGACGTCGACTACGGTTTGGCCGAGGCGAAGACCACCTACGGAGTCATCGGCGTCAAGGTGTGGATTTTCAAGGGTGAGGTCCTTTCGGGGGACGAGGACCGGTCGCTCTGACGAGCGCCTGAAAGGATTGGGGGAGTCATGCTTAGTCCGAAGCGAGTAAAGTACCGCAAGTGCCAGAAAGGGCGGATGCGGGGGTTGGCCTATCGGGGCTCGGAGGTTTCGTTCGGCGACTTTGGCCTTCAGGCCACGTCGTGCGGGTGGCTTTCGGCCCGGCAGCTCGAGGCCGGGCGAATCGCACTTACGCGTCACGTCAAGCGCGGCGGTAAAGTGTGGATTCGGGTGTTCCCGGACAAGCCGCTCAGCAAGAAGCCGGCCGAGACCCGAATGGGTAAGGGCAAAGGCGCGCCGGAGCTTTGGGTCGCGGTGATCAAGCCCGGACGGGTGCTGTACGAGCTCGAGGGTGTCGCGCCCGAGATCGCCAAAGAGGCGTTCCGTCGCGCGGGTCACAAGTTGCCGTTGGCCACTCGGTTCGTCGTTCGTGAAGAGGTGCTTTGATGAAGGCCGCTGAGATCCGGAACATGGATGACGACGCGCTGGCCGGCTGGATCGCGTCGACTCGGTTTGCGTTGTTTGAAGCGACCTTTAAGCACGCCGATGGCAAGCTCGTAAACCACGCGATGCTCGGCCAGCTTCGCAAAGCGGTGGCTCGTGGAGTCACCGAGGCGTCGAAGCGCGAGACGGCTGCCGGCCTTCCGAAGGGGAGCTTGTCCAACCGCCCCGCGAAGCGCGGTGTCGAAATTGTCGCCGACGGCGGCGCGTTCTTGAGCGAGGTCGCCGAGTCCTTCGGCGAATGAACTTGCCGTGCTGCCCCGGTTCGGTTACCGGGGCAGCGACAATCTGCTCCGCGCCATTCCCGCGCTTTCCGCGAGTCCCAGAGATGGGAGACCGTGGAACAAGGGGAACCTGGGGCCCGAGCGCCCCATATTTTTTGGAGGTTTCATGACGGAGAACAACACCGGTCGGCGCCGCACCCTCACTGGGCGGATCGTTTCCGATCGCATGGACAAGACGGTCACCGTTGAGGTGGAGCGCCAGGTGCTTCACGCGCGGTTCGGCAAGTACATCAACCGCCGCAAGACCTACAAGGCTCACGACGCCGAGAACGCTTACAAGCAGGATCAAATCGTCGTCATCGAAGAGTCCCGCCCGCTGTCCCGCACCAAGCGCTGGGTTGTCGTAGGTCTCGCTGGTAGCTGACCAGCCGAATCGGAGGTTTTCACATGATCCAGATGCAGTCCACCATGGACGTCGCCGACAACTCTGGCGCCAAACTTCTCCAGTGCATCAAAGTGCTGGGCGGCAGCAAGCGCCGGTACGCGTCGCTCGGCGACGTGATCGTCGTCAGCGTGAAGGAAGCGATCCCCAACGGGAAGGTCAAGAAGGGCTCTGTGGCCAAGGCAGTCGTCGTCCGGACCTCGAAAGAGGTGCGCCGGAAGGACGGGTCCTACATTCGCTTCGACGTCAACTCCGCTGTTCTGATCGACAAGGAAGGCGAGCCCATCGGAACTCGTATCTTCGGTCCTGTCGCCCGCGAGCTCCGGGCGAAGAACTTCATGAAGATCGTTTCGTTGGCTCCTGAGGTCCTCTGAGGACCTTCTGAGGTGTTGTATGGCTTTGGCGCGAATCAAGAAAGGCGACGTCGTAGTCGTGACAAGTGGCGGTTCTAAGGGTCAGACCGGCAAGGTTCTGCGGGTCAACGCTCGGGACGGCCTTGTGATGGTCGAGAAGGTAAATGTGGTGAAGCGGGCCGTAAAACCCCAGGGTGATCGCCCCGGCGGTGTGGTGGAGAAGGAGGCGCCGGTGCACCTCTCCAACGTCGCGCTGTGGGATGCCTCGTCCGGTGCAGCCGTCTACACCAAGACGGTGGTCGGTGCGGACGGTGCGCGCGTGCGGGTGAACATCGCCGACGGATCCACTGTCGCCTGAGCGGCTTAGCTTTTTGAGTGTTTTGGGGGACTTATGGAACCGCGTTTGAAGGTGCGCTATCACGCTGAAGTCGTCAGTGCGCTCCAAAGCCAGTTTGGCTTTCGGAATGTAATGGAAGTGCCGAGGCTCGTGAAGGTCGTTCTGAACATCAGCATGAAGGAAGCGATTCAGAACGCCAAGCTTCTTGACTCCGCCTCAGAAGAGCTGAGCCTGATCGCTGGGCAGAAGGCCGTGATCGTTCGTGCTCGGAAGTCGATCGCGAACTTTAAGCTCCGCGAGGGTATGCCCATTGGCACGAAGGTGACGTTGCGTGGCGCCCGGATGTGGGAGTTCGTGGACCGGCTGATCTCGGTCGCCATCCCGCGGATTCGTGACTTTCGTGGGCTTAGCGCCACGGGCTTTGACGGCCGGGGCAACTACTCGATGGGGCTGACCGAACAGATCATCTTCCCCGAGATCGAGTACGACAAGATCAAGAAGGTGAGCGGGATGAACATCTCGTTCGTCACCACCGCGAACACGGACGAACACGCTCGTCAGCTGCTGCGGAGCCTCGGGCTTCCGTTCCGCGCCTGAACGATCGCATACGATTTTTGGGGGTTTTATGGCCAAGAAGTCGATGATTGTGAAGGCGCAGCGCGCCCCGAAATTCAGCGTGCGCGCCACGAATCGTTGCCCGTTGTGTGGGCGTGCGCGAGCGTTTCTGAGGGCGTTCAACATGTGCCGTATCTGCTTCCGCACGCTCGCGTTGCAGGGGCAGGTGCCAGGCGTCAAGAAGGCGTCCTGGTAAGCCGTCGCGCGCCAATTTCTGGCTTTCGGAGCAGTTATGACGGATCCTATCGCAGATCTCCTCACGCGCATCCGCAACGCTGTCGCCGCGCGGCACGCGTCGTTGGTTGTTCCTCGGTCCAACATCAAGATGGACATTTGTCGCATCCTCCAGTCGGAGGGCTTCCTGGACCGCTTTGTTGAGGTTCCGGATTCCCGACAGGGCACGATTCAGGTGTTTCCTCGTTACGACGAGTCCCAGCAGCCTATCGTGCGCGGGCTCACCCGCGTCAGCAGCCCCAGCCGCCGCGTCTACGTCGGTAAGGACGGGGTGCCTCGCGTTCGGAACGGGCTCGGTGTCGCCATCCTCACCACTCCGAAGGGCGTGATGACCGACCGCGAGGCCCGCAGCGCGGGCGTTGGCGGCGAGGTCCTCTGCTACGTTTGGTGATCGAGTCCCGGAGGAGGTAGATTTCATGTCGCGGGTTGGAAAAAAGATTGTTGTCATGCCGGCGGGCGTGACGGTTTCCGTCGAGGGCTCGCTCCTGACGGTGAAGGGCCCCAAGGGCTCGCTTCAGCGGGTGCTGCCGGCTGGTGTCGGCGTTGCGGTCGTCGGCCAGGAGGCGCGGGTTGAACTCGACGCGTCGGGTTTGGCCGGGGGCGCGATGCACGGTCTGGTTCGGGCGTTGCTCGCCAATATGGTGAAGGGCGTCACGGCTGGCTTTGAAAAGCGCCTTGAGATTCAAGGCATCGGCTACAAGGCTGAGGTGAAGGGCTCCGTCCTGAACCTGAGCCTCGGTTACAGCCACCAGGTGGAGTACCCCTTCCCCGTCGGCATCACGGTGAAGGTGGAGGCGGGCACCAAGCTGGTCGTGGCTGGCATGGACCGCGAAGCGGTCGGACAGGCGGCTGCGAACATTCGGTCCTTCCGCCCACCCGACCACTACAAGGGCAAGGGCGTGCGGTACTCCGGCGAGACTGTTCGCCTGAAGGCTGGCAAGTCTCAGTAAAGTACGAGGTGATTTATGGCTTTTGATCGTAAGGCTGCGCGTACGAAGCGTCGCGCCCACATTCGTAAGCGCGTGGTTGGCACAGAGGTACGGCCTCGACTGAGCGTGTTCCGGTCCTCGCGCCACATCTATGCTCAGGTCATTGATGACTCGACCGGTCGTACCCTGGCGGAGGCGTCGACGCTGACCGCAGGAGAGCTGCGCGACCAGGGCGGCAACATTGAGGCTGCGAAGGCAGTCGGCGAGCTGCTCGCGCAGCGCGCGCTGGCGGCCGGGGTTAGCACCGTCTGCTTTGATCGCGGTGGTTTTTTGTTCCATGGCCGGGTCAAGGCGCTGGCGGATGCCGCGCGTGGTGCCGGTCTCAACTTCTAGTCACCGGCTCGTGTAGCTGAGTGGGGATGAACCGTGTCTAAGGCTGGTCGTAGTCGTAAGGAGCGTCGCTCCGAAGAAGAGGTCCCTCTCCTCGAGAAGACCATCGTGATCAATCGGGTCGCGAAGGTTGTGAAGGGTGGCCGTCGGTTCAACTTTTCTGCTTTGATCGTCGTTGGTGATGGCCGTGGTCGGATTGGCGTTGGGCACGGTAAAGCCAACGAAGTTCCGGAGGCGGTGCGCAAGGCGACTGAGCGTGCCAAGGCCTCGCTGATGGAGGTGCCGGTCGTCGATAACACCGTGCCCCACACCGTCGTCGGACATTTCGGTGCCGCCAGCGTTCTTCTGCGCCCCGCGAGCCCGGGTACCGGTGTCATCGCTGGCAACACGGTACGGGCTGTGTTGGACTCCGCCGGTTACCACAACGTGCTGACCAAGGTCCTTGGTAGCAACAACCCGTTCAACGTGGTTCGCGCCACCCTCGACGCGCTGCAGCAGCTTGAGTCGCCTGGTCAGTATGCGGCTCGTGTCGGCCGGACCGTCGAGGATCTGATGCCGGACTACACCGTTGGCTCACACGTGTGGCAGCAGCGCGCGGCCAACAAGGGGCACTGACATGATCCTCGTCGTGACGCAGAAGCGTAGCCTGATTGGGTCCAAGCCGGGCCAGCGCCTCGCTGTGAAGGGCCTGGGGCTGAGCGGCATCGGAACCAGGCGGGTGCTGGCGAACACTCCCGCGATTCGGGGGATGATCAGCAAGGTGCTCCACTTGGTTGACGTCGTCGAAGTCGATGCTGAGGTGAACAATGGCCAATGAACTCTCTACCCTCTCACCGATCCCCGGCTCGACCAAGAGCCGGATGCGCGTGGGCCGCGGGGAGGGGTCCGGTAAGGGTAAGACCGCTGGGCGCGGGACCAAGGGCCAGGGGGCCCGTGGTGGCGTGCGGCGCGGCTTCGAAGGCGGCCAGATGCCGCTTCATCGCCGTCTTCCCAAGGTGGGCTTCAAGAACCCGTTCTCGGTGACCTACACCGAGGTCTCCATTGGCGCCATCGCGGGGGCTTTCGGGCCGGGCGAGGTGGTGACCGTGGAGGAGCTGCGCGCGCGAGGGCTTGTCAAAGCCCTCGAGAACGGCGGTGTGAAGGTGCTTGGTGGCGGCGAACTCGCGCATGCGCTTGTGCTGCGTGGGCTGCAGGCCTCTAAGGCAGTGGCGGAGCTTGTGTCTGCTGCTGGTGGTTCGGTCGAGGCGGTCTGACGTGATTGAGTACATCGCCAGGGCCATGCGGTCCGCGGATCTACGTGCCCGGGTAGTGTTCACCCTGGTGATGCTCTGTGTGTTTCGCCTCGGTGTTTTCGTGCCCTCGCCCGGGGTTGATCGCATCGCTTTGGGGGAGTTCTTTCAGGACAATCAGCAGAGCCTACTCAACCTGTACGACCTCTTCTCGGGCGGCGCGCTGAGTCAGTTTTCTGTGTTTGTGCTGGGCATCATGCCGTACATTAGCGCGAGCATCATCTTGCAGCTCGGACAACTCGTCGTCCCACAGCTTGAGCGATTGAAGAGCGAGGGGCAGACTGGGCGTAAGCGCATTGGCCAGTACACGCGTGTTCTGACCGTCGTGATCGCGGTAGTCCAGTCGTTCTTCATCGCGCTGAGCATCGAGCAGATGCGCACGGCCTCCGATGTCAGCGTCGTAATCGAGGCTGGGTGGGCATTTCGGGGTTTGACGGTCATCTCGATGACGGCGGGCAGCTGCTTTGTGATGTGGTTGGGCGAGCAAATCACGGAGCGAGGTATCGGAAACGGTGCTTCGTTGATCATCGTCGGCGGAATCGTAGCTGGCGTACCGAGCAGCGTCGGCGCGTTGCGCAATCTGGTAGACAACGGCGAAATGACGCTTTTGGAGATCGCGTTGTTCGCGGTATTCATGGTTGTCGTTGTTGCTTCGATTGTTTTTGTCGAGCGCGGGTTGCGAAAGGTGCCCATTAGTTACGCCAAGCGGGTAGCACGGCGCGGAGCTGGCGACGCGGCGCCACAGTCTGCTCATCTCCCGCTCAAGGTGAACGTTGCCGGTGTGGTACCGGCGATCTTCGCCTCTTCGGTCATCATGATTCCGGGCACTATCGGCGCCTTTTACAACCACCCGTTGTTCGCGTGGTTGAGCGCGCAGTTCGTGCCTGGTGGCTGGATTTACAACGCGACCTACGTTCTGCTCGTCGTGTTCTTTTCGTTTTTCTATACTGCGGTCTCATTCAGTCCCATGGATCTTGCGGATAATCTGAGGCGAAACGGCGGTTACATTCCGGGACATCGGCCTGGAGGGGACACGGTCGCGTTCCTTGACCGGCTCATCCTTCGGTTGACGACGGGCGGATCGCTTTATCTGGCGGCTGTATGCATTCTGCCCACAATCCTGATCTCGGAGTACGGGCTGCCGTTTTATTTCGGCGGCACCGGCCTGCTGATCGTGATTGGCGTCGCGCTCGACACTGTCGCACAGATTGAAAGCTACTTGTTGACTGATGAGTACTCTGACGTCGCGATCACCTCAGGTGGCCGGCGGGAGTTTGGCGTTTAGCGTGGACCGGGACGGTGGGGGGCATATGCCGGGCGATTTGATCGTGTTTGGACCTCCCGGAGTTGGGAAAGGTACGCAGTGCGCGGTCCTTGGCGAGCGTTTTGGTTATCGGCACCTCAGCACCGGTGATTTGATTCGGTCCGAGATTCGGAACAAGTCGGACCTCGGGCTGAGGGTAGAGGCGATTGTTCGTTCCGGTGCCTTGGTATCGGACGAGCTGTTGTTTGCTCTGGTCGACTCGGCGCTTCGCGATCCACGCGGGCTGTTGTTCGACGGCTTTCCCCGCTCTCCTGGGCAGGCGGCATGGCTCGCCCATCAACTTGAAGCGCTGGGACGGCCGTTGCTGGGGGTTGTCGCATTGGCTGCGCCCGATGATGAGATCGTGGCCAGGTTGTCTGCGAGGCGCAGCTGCGCCTCTTGTGGTGCGGGTGGATTGAGCCAGTCCGGGGACGAGCCTTGTGCAAAGTGCGGGGGCCGGTTAGTGCGCCGGGCTGACGACGAGCCCAGCGTGATCGCGCGGCGCCTCCTGGTCTATCGTTCGGAGACCGCCCCGGTTCTAGACCTGCTCGCCCGGTGGTATCCGGTGCATTTTGTTGACGGTCGTGGTGATGTTGAGGTGGTGACCGCTCGCATCGCCGCAGTCGTAGGACTCAGTTGAACACTGTGTGTAGTGAGGTTGTGATGAAGGTCAGGACGTCCGTTCGGACAATCTGTGAGAAGTGCCGCGTCGTGCGCCGGTCCGGCGTTCTTCGCGTGTTGTGCGAGAACCCGAAGCACAAGCAGCGGCAGGGGTGATCGATGGCGCGCATTGAAGGTGTTGACCTGCCCCGCAACAAGCGAATCGGGATCGCTCTCACGTACATCTACGGAATCGGGAGCGCGACGGCGCTCAAGATCCTGGATGAAGCGAACGTGGATCCGGGGCTGAAGACCCTCGACCTTTCCGAGGTTGAGGTCGCAGCGATTCGTGATGTCATTCAACGCAGCTACAAGGTTGAGGGCGATCTCCGCAAGGAGATTGGCATGAACATCAAGCGGCTGATCGACATTGGCTGCTACCGCGGCTTGCGGCACAAGCGCGGCCTGCCTGTTCGCGGGCAGCGCACCCACACCAACGCACGGACCCGGAAGGGACCCCGTCGCGCCGTCGCCAAGCGTCGCTGATTCGGAGGAACCATGGCTAGTCCGCGCAAGAACGCCCCCCGTCGCGTCAAGAAGAACGTTCCGGCTGGGATTGTTCACATTCAGGCTACTTTTAACAACACCATCGTGACCGTGAGCGACCAGGTCGGCAACACCGTGTCATGGTCCAGCGCTGGCGTGCGTGGGTTTAAGGGGTCGCGGAAGTCCACGCCCTTTGCCGCGCAGCTTGTTGCTGAGGACGCGGCCCGCAAGGCGATGGAAAACGGTATGCGCTCGGTCGGCGTGTACGTCAAAGGGCCCGGCGCTGGTCGCGAGTCGGCTCTCCGTGCTGTGGCGAACTCCGGACTGCGGATCACCCACATTCGCGATGTGACGCCCATTCCGCATAACGGCTGTCGTCCGTCCAAGCGTCGCCGGGTCTGAGCCGTCCTGTCCCCCCCAATCCGCGGCAGAGTGGTTCGCCGTAGTCGCGGTCGGAGGCATCATGGAAGAAGTTGTCAGTGCCAATTGGCGTACCTTGATTCGGCCAAAGTTGATTGAGCGCGATTCGCGGTCCAACCGGTCCTACGGAAAGTTCGTCGTCAGGCCCCTCGAGCGGGGTTTCGGCGTTACCCTCGGCAACGCTCTTCGTCGCGTGTTGCTGGGCTCCCTCCAGGGGTCGGCGGTAACCGCTGTCGAGATCGAGAATGTCCTCCACGAGTTTTCCGCCGTTCCTGGCGTCGTTGAGGACGTGACCGACATCGTCCTGAACCTCAAGAGCGTCCGTGTTCGCACCTCGGGTGTAGAGCAGGTGGATGGGTCGTTTGAAGTCGATGGCGGTGCCGACGGCGCGGTTGTCCGAGCCGGTGACCTGCGTTTCCGTGTTGACGGACGTGACCTAGTGTCCGAGGGCGCCGTAGAGGTGCTCAACCCGGACCACGTAGTCGCACATCTTACCCGCGGCGCGGTCTTCCGGGCGCGCGCGACGGTGCGGTTGGGCAAGGGGTATGTGCCGGCGTCGATGCTCGAGGTGCCGTTGGGCACCATTCCTGTCGACGCGCTGTACTCTCCCATCTTGAAGGTTCGGTACAACGTGACGGACGCCCGTGTCGGCCAACGTACCGACTATGATCGGCTGACGCTCGAAGTTTGGACCGACGGCAGCATCCGGCCCGAGGACGCGGTTGCGTTCGCGGCAAAGGTCATCAAGGAGCAGGTTCAGATCTTCATCAACTTCACTGAGGACGCCGAACCAGGCGCGGCCGACGGTGGCGGTGGTTCCGAGGATTGGGACGAGAACCTGTTCAAGCGGGTGGACGAACTTGAGCTGTCGGTCCGGTCGGCGAACTGCCTTCAGAACGCAGGGATCGAGTTCATTTGGCAACTCGTCGAGCGGTCTGAGGCGGAGATGCTCAAGACCAAGAACTTCGGGCGAAAGTCCCTCAATGAGATCAAAGAGATTCTTTCGGAGCTTGGTTTGTCGCTTGGTATGAAGTTGCATAACTTCCCCAAGCAGCATGCCGGCGTTCGGTGATTAGGAGGTATTATGCGGCATCGTAAGGTTGGTCGGCGGCTGGGCCGCGACAGTTCGCAGCGTACGCTGCTGTTCCGGAACCTGATCACCTCCTTGGTGATTCACGGGCGCATTCGCACGACGGAAGGTAAGGGTCGTGAGCTTGTTCGGTTGGCTGACCGTGTTGTTAGCTATGGCAAGCGTGCCCTCGACGGCGGCGACTTGGTGCACGCGTCCCGCATGATCCGGAAGTTTGTTACTGATCGGGATGCGATCTCCAAGGTTACCGGGCAGTACGCAGAGCTCTACCGGAACACTCCGGGCGGGTATGCGCGGTTGCTTAAGGCGGGCATCCGTCCTGGTGATAACGCTCCGATGGTCATTGTCGAGTTTCATGCGTTGAACGCCCTCGCAGTGGAGTGAGGCGTGGAGCCGGCTGACTTGGGCGCTCAGTGGCGGGCCTACTGCGCTCGGCACGCGCTTAAGTCTACTCGGCAGCGCGCTGTTTTGTTGGACGTGGTACTCGGCCGGACCGGCCACTTTAGTCTCGATGACGTGTTTTCGGCTGCATCGGTTGAAATGCCCGCAATAGGGTATGCTACAGCCTATCGAACTTTGAAGCTGTTTTTGGATGCCGGGTTGATCGCATCGATTGATCTTGGCGACGGAGTTTCTCGGTTCGAGGTTGTTCGGCACGAGGATCACCACGACCACATCGTATGCACAGTGTGCGGTCGGGTGGTGGAGTTTGTAGATCCGCAGATTGAGCGGTTGCAAGTCGAGGTCGCTGGCAGGCTTGGCTTCGAGTTGGTCGCCCACCGAATGGATCTCCGCGGCCGCTGTCGGTTGGGCGAGTCGTGTCCCCATCGGCATTCAGGTAGTGTTTTTTCCGGCCCGGTTGGGCTTTCGTAAGGCGGTCTGCCGCCCGATGCGAGGTAGCGATGTCTAAGGCGTACAGTGGATTGCTCGGTCGTAAAGTGGGCATGACTCAGCTTTACCTTGCCGATAAGGACTTGATGGTCGGTGTGACCGTTTTGGATGTGTCTGGTAACGTTGTCACCGCTGTGAAGAACGCGGCGACGCCTGATGGTTACCACGCGCTCCAGATCGGCATCTTGGACAAGAAGGAAACGCGGGTTTCGAAGGCGCTCGCCGGCCATTTTGCGAAGTGCAATGTGAAGGCGAAGAAGTTTGTCAAGGAGCTTCGCGCGAGCGCCGCAGTCGCGAACGCGGCTGTGGCTGGAGCTGAGCTGGCTGTAGCGGACTTCTTTCAGGCTGGCATGTTGGTGGACGTTGTTGGTACGAGCAAGGGGCGTGGTTTCGCGGGCGTTATGAAGCGCCACAACTTCCGTGGCTTCATCCGTAGCCACGGTACCCACGAGTACTTCCGCCATGGCGGGTCCATTGGAACGCGCTTGACTCCAGGCATGGTCCTTAAGGGCAAGAAGATGCCCGGGCATATGGGCGCCGCCCGTGTCACCGTGCAGAACCTCGCGGTGGTCAAGGTCGACGTTGATCGCGGCTTGGTGTTCGTGAAGGGCGGCGTGCCGGGTGCGAATGGCGGCTACGTGATTGTTCGCAAGGCCGTCAAGGGCTAGCCCCTGCCGCCAGCACCGCTGCCGGCGCGGTAAGCCTTAACGTAGTGCGTTGCTGAGCGTTCTTTTGTCGACGCTGGGTGTTGGCCCCCGGTTTGCTTGACCCGGCGTGCCCCAAGATACGCCCCACCGACCTTCCGTTTCGGGGGCGTATTGGCCGGTCACCGCCGCATGGCCCACCGCCCTCTCGCGCAGAGCGCTATGAGGCGTACGGTTGGCTTTGCCTCCCTCGCCCAAGTCCGGTTTTGGGCGCGCATGGGCCGGAGAACAGCACGAGAAGATGCTTCTCATGTAGCGCTCCGGAGTGTGTCAACCTTCTGAGACAGCGCGGGGTCGGAATATTACCGAGCATCCTCGGCGCGCGGTCGAACCCGGCCCGTCGGCTCGGCCAGCGCAGCCACCCCTTCCGCGGGCGCAGGGCGCCCTTGTGCAGGGGACCCGGCTGCGCTCGGCCTCGCCTCCGTGGCCGGGTTCTGGGCTTTTGAGACGGGGGACGAGGGCTCGTCCCCCGGAGTAGTGAGCTGCAGGTGCTTGTCGTCGGGCCGGTTGATCCAGACCTCAACAGGGAGACGAGGTGT
>JAEUKK010000157.1 GCA_016792625.1 Deltaproteobacteria bacterium
GCGCGGCGCATGGCAGCGCCGCGCGCCAGCGCGCAAAGCCCCCCTTTGGAAACCCCCAGGACGAGGCGCGTTTTGGGGCTGTGGTGAGCGATGAGGTGGGGCGCCGCGAAGGCCTCGGCTTTTGGGCGGTTGGGGGCATCACCGTCGAGGAGGTGGGGCGCCGCGAAGGGCTGGGCTTCTGCGGGGTGGGTGGGTGGGGGCGTCACGGCCGAGGTGGGCCGTGGCCGGCCCCACCCGGGCTGTAGGCGCCAGCCTGCTGGCGTTGGCGGACGCGCCAGACAGCGGCGGCCATGGCCAAGCCGTCGCGCCCGGGGCGCAGGCGGGTCTCTTGCTCAAAACGCCACGCCACGGGGTGTTCGACGATGTGCAGGCCGTGGGCGTGGGCGGCGACGAGCAGCTCGACGTCGTAGGCCCAGCCCCGCTCGTGCAGCTGGGGCAGCAGCGCCAGGGCGGCGCGGCGGTCGATGACCTTGCAGCCGCACTGGGTGTCTTCGTGGCCGGCGAGCACGGCCCACTGCACGAGGCGGTTGAAGACCCGGCCGACGAGGTGGCGGCCGGGGGGCTCGCCCATCCGCCGGGCGGAGGGGCCCTCGCGCACCGCGATCACCAGCTCACCCTCGCGGCGCAGCAGGCGCAGCACCTCGGGCGGGGCGACGCTCCAGTCGATGTCATTGAACAGGCAGCGGTCGCCCTGGGCGGCCTCGAGGCCGGCGAAGAGGGCCGCGCCTTTGCCCCCGTGCGGGCGGCGGAGCACCTGGCCCTGGGCGCCGAGCGCGGCCGCGGCCCGCGCCGCGGTGTCGTCGGTGGAACCATCGTCGACCACGATGATCTCGACCTCGCCCAGCCCCGCGCCCGCGACGAGGCGGCGCAGCTCGAGCGCGCCGCGCACGCCGGCCTCGACCCGCCGCGCCTCGTTCCACACTGGCAGGATGAGGCTCAGCACCGCCGCCCCCGCGCAGGGCCGGTCGCGGGTGGAGCGCCCGGGCGGCTGCGATAGACCGGCGCTCTATCCCGCCCGCCCCTGAGCCCACCATGCCCGCCGAACACGGCCCCTGCCTCGGTGTTTTTGACGGCACCCACGACGCGGGCGCGGCCGTGGTGGTGGGCGGGCGCCTCGTGGCCGCGGTCAGCGAAGAGCGCCTCGTGCGCGACAAAGGCGCGGCGGGCTGGCCCGCGGCCAGCGTGGCGGCGGTGCTGGCCAGCGCCGGCGTGCGCCCCGCCGAGCTGGCCGCGGTGGCCTTCGCCGGCCGGGTCAACCCGAACCCGGCCCTGCGGCTGGCCCGGGGCGCCCAGGCGCGCTGGCGTTTTGACGAGCCCCGCCTGTGGGACCCCGATGGCTGGCGCAGCCGCCTCGCCGAGGCCACCCAGCTGCAGTCGCCCTTCCCCCGGCTGCGCAGCGACAGCCTCGCCGCCCGCGCCTGGACGCTCCCGCTGCGCTGGGCCCTGGGCCGCCGCCTCGCCGCTGAGCTGCCCGGCCTGCGCGCCCCGGTCGCGGTGCACGACCACCACCGCTGCCACGCCGCCGCGGCCTGGTTCACCTTCGGCGTCGAGCGCGGCCTCGTCATCGTCGCCGACGGCGTGGGCGACGGGCAGGCCCTGACCGTGTGGCGGGGCCAGGGCGGCGCGCTGGTGCCGCTGCGCGCCTGGCCCTTCCCCGACTCCCACGGCCTCGTCTACGCCACCCTGACCGCCATCCTGGGCTTCCGGCCCTTCCGCCACGAGGGCAAGGTCGCCGGCCTCGCCGCCCACGGCGACCCCGACGCGGTGCCCGTGCCCTGGCCCTTCGTCGGCCCTCCCGACGCGCGCCGCCTCGCCTGCGGCCTCGGCCCCGGCCTGCGCGCGGCCCTCGCCCCCCTGCGCGCCTGCCGCCGCGAAGACGTCTGCGCCTGGCTGCAGCGCGGCCTCGAGGCCGACCTCTGCGGCCTGCTCGACGCCGTTCTGCGCGAGACCGGCGAGTCCGACGTCGCGCTCTGCGGCGGTGTCTTCGCCAACGTGCGCCTCAACCAGCGCCTCGCCGAGCGGCCGGGCATGCGCCGCCTCTGGGTCTTCCCCCACATGGGCGACGGCGGCCTCGCCGCGGGGGCGGCCCTGCTCAGCGCCGGCGCGGCGCCGGTGGCCTTGCCGAGCGCGGCGCTCGGCCCCGACCTCGACCCGGCCGAGCTGGGCGCGGCCCTGGCCAGCGCGCCGGAGGCCCGGGCCTCTGCCGACCCGGCGGCCCTGGCCGCGCGCCTGCGCCGCGGCCAGCTGATCGCCCTCTGCCGCGGGCGGAGCGAGTTCGGCCCGCGGGCCCTTGGCCAGCGCAGCATCTTGGCCTGCCCGGCCGACCCGGCGGTGGTCGACCGCCTCAACGCCGCCCTGCAGCGCTCGGCCTTCATGCCCTTCGCGCCGGCGGTGCGCGCCGAAGACATCGACGAGGCGGTCGATCTCGCGCCCTCGGCCCGCGCTGCCGCCCGGTTCATGACCGTCACCGCCGAGGCCCGCCCGGCGCTGCGGGCGGCGGCCCCCGCGGTGGTGCACGCGGACGGCAGCGCGCGGGTGCAGGTGGTGCACGCCGACGAAGCGCCGCTGCTGCACGCCATCCTCAGCGCCTATCGGGCCCTGGGCGGCGGGCCGGCCCTGCTCAACACGAGCTTCAACCTGCACGAGGAGCCGATCGTGCAGACCGCGGGTGACGCCCTGCGCTCGTGGCGGGCGGCGGGGCTGGATGGGCTGGTGTTGGGGGAGGCGCTGCTCGTGCAGGGGGAGGGTGGTGCGCGTTGAGGGCGGGGCGCGCCCGGTCGACCGGAGCGCGCCGCGCAGCGGCGGCCGCGCAGCGGCCCAGCCGGGCGGGCGCCGATCCCGCCGCAGGCGCTGCCGCCTGCGGGGCTCACCCGCTCAAGCCGCGGGGGAAAATCCGATGGCCCGGAGGCGGCGAGGGCACAGCAGAGAACTTGATCCCCACGACTCCCAAGGACTGTATCAACGCACGCCCAGCCTCGTTGATGCACGGGAGATAGTGTGGCCCAGCTTTGAAAATCCGAGGTTCACGGCCAACCACCTCCTCCCGGAAGGCGCACCACCGTGTGGAGACGGGTTCTTCCCGGCCCTCTATATACAAGAACTCGGTCCGATTCAGGTCGAACGGAATGTGTCAACCTTCTGAGACAGCGCGGGGTCGGAATATTACCGAGCATCCTCGGCGCGCGGTCGAACCCGGCCCGTCGGCTCGGCCAGCGCAGCCACCCCTTCCGCGGGCGCAGGGCGCCCTTGTGCAGGGGGCCCGGCTGCGCTCGGCCTCGCCTCCGTGGCCGGGTTCTGGGCTTTTGAGACGGGGGACGAGGGCTCGTCCCCCGGAGTAGTGAGCTGCAGGTGCTTGTCGTCGGGCCGGTTGATCCAGACCTCAACAGGGAGACGAGGTGT
>JAEUKK010000120.1 GCA_016792625.1 Deltaproteobacteria bacterium
CCCCTTGGCCGGGGGCCTGGGGGCCGGCGGCCCCCGGCATCCACGGCGAAACAGCCCATCAACCGCGCAAACACCCTCGGCAAGCCAACGAGCCCCAGCGTCGCAAGCGCGAACCCCAACGACGGCGGGTCGCGCCACCCCCATCCAAGGCGCGACCGCCCACGCCAAGAACCCACCGGGTCATTGAAACACATAAAACAACGCAAAAAAGCGCCCGGCCGACCGGAGCGCGGCGCGCAGCGCCGGTCGGCCGGCCTGCCGGCCGACCAAGGCCGCGCGGTCGGCGAGCCCGGCGCCTGCGCCGGCGCGCCGACCGGCCCCGCGGCCGCGCGCGGAGGGGGGCCGCTGGCGCCCAGATCGGGCCGCCGCGGCGGGGCCTCCAGAGATAGGCTGGGCCTCCCCGCTGCGCGCCGCGGGCCGCCCCCCCCTGGCCCCGGCGCTGGCCCCCGCCCCCCGGCGCGCGAGCTGTCCCATGTCGGCCCCTCCCCCCGCCCCGCCGTCGGATCCGCTGCCCTTGCGCCCACCCGGGGCGCCGCCCGCCGACGAGGCGCCGGTCAGCCTGTCGGCCGAAGACCTGCTGCCCGCCGTGCTTGAGGGCGCGGTGGCCCGGCGCGCCGATGAGCTCAGCGGCAGCTCTCTCGACGGGCTCATCGTCGCCTATGGCGCCGGGCCCGACCACATCGCCGGCGAGCGCCTGCTGGCCTGGGTGCCTGACGCCCTGCCCGCCGAGGCCCCCGGCGCGCTGCTCACCACGACCCGCTGCCTCGTGCAGACCCCGCAGCGCCTGCTCAACCTGCGCTACGAGCTCGTCGAGAGCGCCGCGGTCGACGTCAGTCTGCAAGGCCCGCAGGCCACCGTGCGCCGCCGCGGGGCCACCGTGCAGTGGGCGGCCACGGCCAGCGCCCCGGTCTGCGTGGCCCTGCTGCGCGGCCTCTGCAAGGTGCCGCCCCTGCGCCGCCTCGACCTGAGCCCCCTGCCCACCTTGGCCGACGACGCCGACGAGCCCGCGCCGGTGGGCCCGCCCTCGGCCGGCGAGCTCGAGGCCACCCGCGCCCAGATGCGCTGCATGGACGAGCGCCTCGACCTGCTGCTGCGCCTCCTCGAGCGCGCGGCGCACCGCGGCCTGCTCAAGCCCGCCGACGCCCGGGTGGCCCTGGCCGGCGTCGCTTTGCTCGAGCGCAGCCTGTTCGGCGGCCGCGGCCACCGCCAGGGTGAGTGGTTGACCAGCCTCGTGCCCCTTGAGCTGGCCAGCGTGCTGGTCGGTGTGCTCGGCGATGGCGTCGCGACCATGGACCACCAGGGCGTCGTGCGCATCCGCTGGGTGCGCGCGCCCGAGCGCGGCAAGATCCCGCTCGAGCTGTGGTTGCAGTGGCAGCGCCTCGCCGAGCGCCTCGGGCCCCGCCTCGGCTGGCCGCCGCCGGTCGGGCCCCTGACCATCGACGCCCAGCTCAGCCCGGCGCCCTGGGGCAGCAGCCTCGCCCTGCTCGGCGCGCGCGGGGCGGCGCCGGCCCGCCCGCTGCAGCTCGTCGCGCCCGACCAGCTCGCGCTGATCTTCGCCTGGCTGCGTGATCTCGAGCCTGAGCACCTGCTGCAGCGCGTGCTGCTCGGCGCCGACGCGGGCACCCTCGACCCCGCCCGCCGCGGGCAGCTCTCGGCCATCGCTGAGGGCTGGCTGGGCGGCGCCCGCCTCGCGCCCTTCTTCTCGCCGACCCCAGCGGCCCCCGCCCACGACCACGGCAACCCCGCGGCGCGGCTGCCCGCCCGCATGCCCCTGCCCCTGCCCGCGCGCCTGCCGCCGGTGGTGGCGGCGAACATCCCCGCCCTGCGCCAGCGGGCGGCCGCGCTCCAGATCGCCGCCGGGTTGGTCAACCTCGTGTGGGTCGGCGTGGCGCGCGGCCTGCTCGGCGGGCTGGTCAGCGGCGAGGGCCTGGTCTCGCAGCTGCTCGCCAGCGTGGCCATGCTGCCGCTGGCGCTCTACGCCCTGGCCATCATCGAGATTGGCGCGGGTGTCATTGTTTTGCACCAGCGGGGCATGCGCCCCGGCCCCACGTGGGAGGTCGCGCTTCTCCAGGTCCTCTCCCTGCCCCTAGGCGGCCTGCCGAGCTTCCTCGCCGGCCTCGGCGTGCGCCAGCTCATCCGCCAGACCCGCGGGGCCGAGCCGGCGCGGCCGGCCCCCACCGATCCGCGGGCCGACTTTCACCCGGAGGACTTCGACCCGGCCGAAGAGACCTGGGCCTTTACCGCGGCCCAGGGCCCAGGCGGCACGGCGAGCCCGCGGCCCGCGCCCCCGGACCCAGCCCCGCCGACCCCTCCGGTCGAGCCTGACCCGAGCGGCGAGCGCACCGAGACGGCGCCCCTGCCGCCCCGCCGCTGAGCCCGGCCCCGCCCGTGCCCCTCCTGCCGCCCGCGCCGACGACCGCCGATCCGGGCCGCGACGCCCGCCTCGCTTTTGCCCTCGCCCAGCTGCTGCACAGCGCCGGGGCGCCGGTCTGGCGGGTCGAGGGCGGGGTGGAGCGCCTCGGCGCCGCGCTCGGCGCCGCGATGGCCTGCATGGCCACGCCCACCGGCGTCTTCGTGCAGGTGGGCGACCACCTCGAGGTGCTGCGGGTGCGGCCCGCCGGCGTCGATCTGGCGCGCCAAGCCGAGGTCGAGGCGGCGCTGGCGGGCTTAGAGGCGGGCGCCCTCAGCCCGGCGGAATTCGAGGGGGCCCTGGTGACCGCCGGCCTGCCGCGCGCCCAGAAGCCCCTGCGCGACCTGCTGGCCGGCCTCGCCGTGGCGGTGGGCGCTGGGGCGCTGTTCGGCGGCGGCTGGGGTGAGCTGCTCGGGGCGGGTCTCGCTGGGATCGGCGTCGGGGCACTCGATCTGGCCGCGGGGCGCAGCCCGGCCATCGGGCGGCTGCTGCCCCTGCTCGCCGGCCTGCTCGCCGGCGCCCTGCCGCGCGCGCTCGCCCCCGCCCTGCCGATGAACGAGCAGGTGGTGACCCTCGCCGCGCTCATCGTGGTGCTGCCCGGCCTCACCTTCACCGTCGCCCTCGCCGAGCTGGCCACCGGCCACCTCTCGGCGGGCACCGCCCGGGCCGCGGGGGCCTTCGTCGCCCTGCTGCAGCTGGCCCTGGGCGTGGGTTTTGCCGCCGGGCTGACCCCCGCGCTCAGCCCGCCGACCGCCTCGGGCCTGCCCTTGCCGCCGGGCAGCCTCGCCCTGGCCCTGCTGATGACCGGGCTCGGGCTCGCCCTGCTGTTTCGGGCCCGCAAGGCCGACGCGCCGGTGGTCGTGCTCGCGGTGGCCGGGGCTTGGCTGCTCATCTCGACCTTGGCGCCGGCGGTCGGGCCGGCCGGCGGCGCCTTCTTGGCCGCCGCCGGGCTCAGCCTCGCCGGTGACCTGCTGCACCGGGCCACCGGGCGCTCGCCGCAGCTGATCACCGTGCCTGGCGTTCTTTTGCTCGTGCCGGGCGCGGTGGGCTTCTCGGCCCTGCGCGACCTGCTGGCCCAGCAGACGCTCAGCGGCGTGGGCGCGGTCTTCGACATGTTCGCGCTGGCGGCGAGCATCGTCGGCGGCCTGCTGGCCGCGGCCTCGCTCAGCGCGCTGGGCGGCGGCCAGACCCCGGGGATGATGGCGCGCTGAAGGGGGTCGAGGCCGCGGGCCAGAGCGCCCGGATACCTTCCCGCCCTCCCCCGTCGCCCCGGTGCCCCATGCCCTTGACCCCGCTCCGCCCCACCTCGGCCCTGCTGCTCGGGCTCAGCCTCGCGCTCAGCCCCGCGCTCGGGGCCGGCTGCGCCGCGCGCCGCGGCGGCAGCGTGACCAGCGTGATGGACGGTGATCAGCGCGAGCCGCGCGACATGCAGGCCCTGGTCAACCAGCTCGCCGCCTCGCCCCCCGAGACGCCGATGCCCTTTGACCCGGGTGTGCTGGCCGGTCAGCTCGACAATGGCGTGCGGTACTTCATCGAGCCCAATGCCGTGCCGCCGCGGCGGGCCGAGCTGCGCTTGGTGGTCGACGCGGGCTCGGTGCTCGAAGACGAAGACCAGCGGGGGGTCGCGCACTTCGTCGAGCACATGGCGTTCAACGGCACGCGGCGCTTCCCCGGCACCGAGCTGGTGCGCTGGCTCGAGTCGAACGGCGCGGCCTTCGGCAGCCACATCAACGCCCAGACCGGCTTTGACACCACGACCTACCTGCTGCGGGTGCCCACCGGCGACCCCGCCTCGCTCGAGACCGCGGTCGACGTGCTGCGCGACTGGGTCGACGGGGTGAGCTTCGACCCCGCCGAGTTCGAGAAGGAGCGCGGGGTGGTGCTCGAAGAGTGGCGCACCGGCCGGGGCGCCGACAGCCGCAGCCGCGAGAAGGTGCTGCCCCTGCTGCTGCACGAGAGCCGCTACGCGGTGCGCGACCCCATCGGCTCTGAGGCCAGCATCAAGGGCCTGAGCGTCGAGGCGGCCAAACGTTTCTACGCCGACTGGTACCGGGCCGACAACATCGCGGTGATCGCCGTCGGCGACTTTGACCCGGTGGCCATGCAGGCCTCGATCGTCGGGGCCTTCGGCGACCTGCCCAAGCCCGCCGGCGCGCGCGAGCGGGTGCGCTACCCGGTGCCCGACCACCAAAACACCCTGGTGGCGGTCATCCCCGACCCCGAGACCACGCACAGCGTCGTCGCGGTGCAGCTCAAGGTCGACGACAAAGAAGAAGACACGCTGCGCCACTACCGAGACAGCGTGCTCATCAGCAACCTCGCCTTCTTGATGCTCAACGAGCGCCTGGGCGTGCGCGGCCAAGAGGCCGACCCGCCCTGGTTTGGCGCCGGCATGCAGCCCGAGCGCCTGACCGCCACCCGCGGCTTGGTCGGCTTGGGCGCGGTGGTGCCCGAGGCGGGGGTCGAGCGGGGCTTAGAGCAGCTGCTGGTCGAGCTCGAGCGCGCGCGGCGCCACGGTTTTACCGAAGAAGAGCTGCAGCGCGCCAAGCTCTACTTCGCCCGCAACATGGACCAATACTACAAAGAGCGCCACTCGACCGACTCGGGCACCCACGCCTCTGAGCTCGAGCGGCACGTGACCACCGGCGAGCCCGTCCCCGGGATCCCCTATGAGTTCGCCTTGGCCGCGGCCCTGCTGCCCCAAGTGAGCGCGCCTGAGGTCAAAGAGTGGCTGGTGGACGCCCTGCCCGACCACAGCCGGGTCATCGTGGCCACCGTGCCCGAGAAGGCCGGGACGGCCCCGCCGACCGAGGCCCAGCTGCTCGCCGTGGTCGAGCGGGTCAAGGGCATGCAGATCGCGCCGCCGGTCCAAGAGGCCGCCGAGCAGCCGCTGATGGTCAGCCTGCCCACCCCGGGCAGCATCGTGTCCGAGCGAGAGATCCCCGAGCTCGGGGTCACCGCCTGGACCTTGTCCAACGGCCTCGAGCTCTGGCTGCGGCCCACCGGCTACAAGGCCGACCAGGTGCTGTTCTCGCTCGAGGCCCCCGCCGGCAGCACGGCCACCGACCCCGCCGACTGGGTCTCGGTGATGATGGCCACCGAGGTGGTCGAGCGCAGCGGCCTCGGCGCGCTCGACCCCATCGCGCTTGGGCGCACCCTCGCCGGCAAAGACCTGAGCCTGAGCCCCTATATCGGCGAGCAGCGCACGGGCCTGGTCGGGGGCAGCGCGGCCGACATCGAGGACATCGAGGCCCTGCTGCAGCTCGTGCACCTGCACGCCACCGCCCCGCGTTTTAGCCCCGAGGGGGTCGCCGCGGCCCAACGCCAGCGGGCGGCGAACCTGAGCAACCGCCTCGCCTCGCCCGAGGGCAAGCTCAACGACGCCTGGAACCGCATGATCTGGCCCGATGAGCCCCGCACCCGCCCGTGGACCGAGGCGACCGTGCAGGGCCTCGACCCGGCCAAGGCCGAGGCCGCCTGGCGCCAGCTCTTCGGCGCCCTGGGCCAAGGCAAGGCGGTGATGGTCGGCCGCTTCGACCCCGCCGAGGTCAAGCCGCTGGTCGAGCGATACCTCGCCACCCTACCCGCCGTACCCGCCCTTAAGAACAGCCACCCCATGCCACCGCCCCGGAGCGGGGCCCGCGAAGAGGTGCTGCGCGCGGGCAGCGAGCCCACCGCGACGGTGCAGGTGCGCCTCGACGGGCAGTGGGGCGGCGCGCCCGAGGAGCGCCACCTGCTCAGCGGGGTCGCGACCGCGCTCGAGCTCGTGCTGCGCGAAGACCTGCGCGAGCAGCTCGGCGGCACCTATGGGGTGGGCGTCGATCTGTCGGTGGATGAGCAGCCCGAGGCCCGCTGGGCCCTGACCTTCGGTTTTCAGTGTGACCCCGCCCGGGCCGCCCAGCTCAAAGACGCCCTGCTCGCCTCGCTGGCCCGCATCCAGTCCACCGGCCTGCCCGCCGATGTGGTCGAGCGGGTGGCGGCCGGCCAGCGCAGCGACCAAGAGCTGGTGCGGACCAGCAACCTCTGGTGGCGCGACGCCCTGCGCGGCGCCCAGCGCAAAGGGGGTGACCCCGCCTTGGTCAAAATGATGCAGCAGGCCGCCTCATGGACGACCAAAGAGGCGCTGGACCGCACCGCGGCCAAGGCCCTGGCCACCCCAGACCGGGCCGTGCTGACCCTGGTGCCGGCCACGACGACCCCCTAAGGCCCGGCGGCGGGCGCAGAGGCGCAGAGGCACACATGGAGCCCGAACCCAGCGAAGACAACCTCCTCGAGCCGCTGCCCGACCTGTGGCTCGAGATCGCCGCGGCCATCTGCCCGAGCGCCCCGGCCGCGCGCTGGGCGCTCGGCCCCGAGGGCCCCACGCTGGCCGACGACGGTCTGTCGTGGGTCTTGGCGGAGCAGGGCTTGATCATCGACGGGGATGGCGAGCCTGACCTCGACGCCATGGCCCCGCTGATAACCCACGCGGTGGCCCTGCGCCGGCTGTGGGCCCTGCTCGCCGGGCCGCCGCTCGAGGCCCCCGACGGAGCGGGGGGCAGCTGCCGGGCGCGGCTCGCCGCCCCAGCGCACGGCCCGCTGATCGACGCCGAGGGCCGGCTGCACCTGCAGGTGCTCTTGCTGCGCCACGACGCCGCAGGCGCCCTGCAAGACATCGAGCTGGCCGAGGCGCCGCTGCTCTCACTGAACGACCTGAGCGCCGACGAGGACCCCGCCGCTGCCTGGCGGGCCCAGACCCAGCAGCAGCTCGAGGCCGGCGCCCCCGGCGGGGTGCTGTCGCTGCTGCCTGCGCCCGCGGGGCCGCCACCGGTCACCCTCGACGAGGTGGCCCGGGCTGAGGCGCTCGGCCTGGGATCACCCGCCCAAGCCGCGGCGGTCGCAGCGGCGGTGGACGCGGTCGCCGCGCGCTGGCCCGCGGCGGCCCAGCGCTTCGCCGAGCACTATGGACTGCGGCTGCCGGTGGGCCTTGTCGCGCTCGGCGCGCTGTGTGAGGCCTTAGGCGCCCTGCCCGCAGACCCGCCCGGCGCCTGGTGGGAGGCCGAGGGCGGCTGGGAGCGCGGCCGGATGTGGCTGGTGATGGGCCTCGGCCTGCAGCCCGCCGGGCTCGGCGCCTGGCTCGCGCCGGGGGGGCTCGACCGCCCGCTGCGCGAGGCCGCCGAGGCCTATGGGGGCCCAGAGGCGGCGCCGGCGGGCCAAGAGGGCCCGCTCGACCCGCGGGTCGACTGGCGTTTTCGCCGCGATCTGCCGCCGTTCATCACCGTCGCCGCCGGCGGCGGGGACGGCGGCCACTGGGGTCTCTGGTTTGACCACTCCGCCTTCACGCCCGAGGTGGCCCACAACTGGGCCCGCGACAGCGCCGAGACCAGCCGGGTGGCCCTCGACCTGCCGGGGCTGATCGGCGCCCTGCTCGTGCGCGAAGGCGAAGAGCGGGCCGATGCCCTGCGCGCCGATCCAGAGGACCCGGTCGCCGCCGACGCGCTGTGGTCGACCCGGGTGGTCGCGCAGCTCTGGGAGCAGCTCGCCCCCCTGCTGCCCGCCGAGGCCCCGCCGTGGGAGCGCTGCCCCTGGCCGCTGACCCCGACCGCCCCGGTGGGCAGCCCCCGCCTGCGCCTTCCGCCGGGGGTGGGTCCAATTTCGGAGGGGGTGCCCGGCTGCGGGCCCTCCACCGAGGTGCCGCCCATTGAGGTGCGCGCGGCGGGCCTGCGCGCGGCCCGGGCCAAGCTGCAGGCCGGGGCGCCCGCCGACGCCCTGGGCTGGGGGCTCTACCTGCACTGGCTCGACGAGGACCCGCTGCGGGGCGAGGCGGCGGCCCTGCTCGCCGACGCCCTGCGCGCCGTCGACTGCGCCCCGCTGGCCGCGCTGCTCGAGGCCCACATCGCCGCCCGCGACCTGCCCGACGTGGCGGCCTACGTCGAATCCTGAGGCGGGGCGCCCCGCCGGCCTGCGGCCGTCGGCGCCCGTCCTGCGGGCTCGGCCGGTCGGCCTCGGCCGCGCGAGCGCGGCCCGACCTGCGGTCGGCCCTGCGGCCGGGCTGGCGCGCGCGAGGCGGGTGGTGGCGGAGCTCCGC
>JAEUKK010000138.1 GCA_016792625.1 Deltaproteobacteria bacterium
GAGGCGGGTCATGATGTCGATCACCAGGCGGGTCTCCAGAGCCCTCCCGCCAGCTACCGGAGACCACGAGGAGCAGCCGGCGGGTCAGCGCCCGCCAGACTTTCCGGATCGAAACCGGCCATCTTTTCCGGACTCCACAGAGACGTGTCAATCGTAGTTAACTGCCTCCCAAGGCTCGAGGAGTGGTGATGAAAAATAGGCTCGAAATGGATGACGGCCAGGCCAAGAAACCCAGCCAGGCCGAGATGCGACGCGGCATCGCTGTGGGCCCAAGCATGGGCGAGGTGAGCTCAGTCGCGTACTGGTATCGGTCCAACCATTTCAAGAACGAGGATGAAGCCCGCGGAGCCTTTCGTCTTGCGTATCAGCAGGGCCTGGATGGTATGGGTGTTGGCATCGCTGAGTGGATGGGACTGACAGGTGAGGAATACCACGCATGGATGAGCAGTGATGCTCTGCCCAAGTGTTGAAACAGGCGGCGGGCTGCCTTTGGCTGTGAGCGTCTGATCGTATGTTGCGGTCGTCCAATACACTGAGCTGGCGTTCCTTGCACAGGTAGGCGCACAGTTCGCGATGTAGGCGCGACACAATGTACTGTTGGAGCAGGGTGACGAGAGCCTAACGATGCGTTGCAGCCGATGGCCCTCGGCCGCCCTTGAGGCCGTTAAGCCTCGCAGGCCCAGCGCGCGGCGAGCAGCCCCCGCCGCGCCTGGCGCTGACAGCCGCAAGGAGAGAACAAGGTGCTGCTGACGCTGATCCCCAAGGTCTTCTACGCGGACATCCAGGTTGGCCTGGACCTCTTCGTCCGGGGGCTCGGCTTTGAGCTCCTTTATCAAGACCCCTCCATCTCCGTGCTCGGACGAGACGGCGCGAAGGTGTACTTGATGGAGAACGCCGCGATGGCGGCGCTTGATCGGCCGGAGCTCGCGATCGAGACGGACGACATCGAGCAGATCTACGCCGAGGTCCAGGCGAGGGCGCCGGAGCTGCTGCACCCGAATGCTGGCGTGGTGCGCCTGCGGCCCTGGGGCGCCAAAGAGTTCGCCGTGCTGGACGCAACGACGGTCTGCGTTGTGTTTCGGCAGTGGTAGCGGAGGGCGAAGCGGGGAACCCCCGCGCCCGCCGACCCCGGAGCGCAGCGCGCAGCGCTGGCCGCGCAGCGGCCGAAGCCGGGCGGGCGCCGGGCCCGGCCTTGGCCGGCACGGCGCCCGGGGCCCCGGCGAGCGCGCAGGGGGGCGTCGGCGCCCAGAGGTGCGGTCAGCGGCCTCCGCGGCCCCGCCCCCGCCCGTGGTCTTCGTCATCGTGGCCGCGCCCCCGGCCGTGGTGGTCGTCATCGTGGCCGCGCCCCCGGCCGTGGTGGTCGTCATCGTGGCCGCGGCCGCGCCCGCGCCCGCCGCGGTGATCGTCGTGGTGATCGTCGTGGTGGTCGTCGCGCCCGTGGCCCCGGTGGTCGGCGTCGTGGCCGCGCCCCTGCCCGTGGGCGTGGCCCTGGCCGCGCGCGTGGCCCTGGCCGTGGTGGTGGCGGCAGCCGCCCGCGTCGTCGTCGCCGCGCCCCTCGTCTTGGGCGCCGCCCGCGCCCGGGTCGACCAGCGGGCCCCCCTCGTCGGCCGCGGCGTCTTCGGCGGGCAGCTCGACGAGGCGGCCGCCGGCCTGGGCCGCCGCGGGCAGGGCCAGCGCGGCGAAAACGAGGGCGAAGATCGTCGAAGACAGCGTGCGCATGGTCACTCCCGCCCGCTGGGTGCTTTTCTTGCCGCGGGCGCGGCCGCGACGGGGCTGGCGGCCCGCGCTTCAGCCCCGCGGCCCGCCTGCTGGCCCGGTGAAAGGGGCTGTAAGGCCCGCGGACCGGAATTTCGCGGTCGGTGGCATAGGCTCGCGGCATGCGGCGCAGCCTCTCCATCCTGGCCCTCTCGCTCATCACCGCCACCGCGGCGCTGGGCCTCGGCGCGGCTGAGCGGCGCGGCGCCCGCACCGCCCCGGTGGGCTGGGATCCGGGCTTGGCCCAGCCCTTGGCCGCCGACGACCGCCTCGCCGCCGCCACGGCCCTGCCGGTCGGCGACGCGCGCGGCCCCGAAGACCTCGCGCCGCTGCCCGACGGCCGCCTCGCGGTGGGGGTGGCCGACGGCCGGCTGCTCGCCCTCGACCCGACCGGCGCCGCCCCGCCCGCCCTGCTCACCCGCACCGGCGGGCGGCCGCTGGGCCTCGCCGCCGCGCCCGACGGCGGGCTGTTCATCTGTGACGCCAGCGAGGGACTTTTGCGCTGGTCGGCCGACGAGGGCCTGCGCCCCCTGGCCACCGCCGCCGACGGCCTGCCCTTCGGCTTCACCAACGCGGTCGACGTGGCCCCCGACGGCACGGTCTACTTCACCGATGCGAGCTGGCGCTACGGCTTTGACGACCTGGTCGTCGATCTGCTCGATGGGCGACCACGGGGGCGCCTGCTCACCTACGACCCGACCACCCGCGAGACCCGCACGCTTGAGGCCGAGCTCGGCTTCGCCAACGGCGTGGCGGTCGATCCGAGCGGCGACTTTGTGCTCGTGGCCGAGACCTGGCGCTACCGCGTGCTGCGCCGCTGGCTGCGCGGCCCCAAGGCGGGCGCGGCTGAGGTCTTCATCGACGGCCTGCCCGGCTTCCCCGACGGCATCTCGGCCGCGCCGGCCGGCGGCCGCGCCCGCTTCTGGCTCTCGGTCTTCTCGCCCCGCAGCGCGCTGGGCGATTTTGTCGCGCCCCGGCCGGGCCTGCGGCGGGTGCTGCTCGGCCTGCCCCGCGCGCTCTGGCCCCTGCCCGCGCGGGCGGGCATCGTGCTCGGCCTCGACGAAGAGGGCGCGGTGGTCGATGTGCTGCGCGATGCGTCCGGTCGGCAGGTCGCCGGGGTCACCAGCGCGCGGCAGGTCGGCGATCAGCTCTACCTCGGCAACCTCGACGCCCCGCACCTCAGCCGGCTGCCCGCCCCGCGCTGATCGGCGGGGGGTCGCTCAGGGCGCGGCCGGCTTGGGCGCGCAGCGCTCGCGGGCCGCACGCACCTCGGGGTGGGCCGCCCCGCCCCGCCGCGCGACGTTCTCGAGGTAGGGCAGGGCCTCGCGGCAGCGGTCGGCCTTGGCCAACATGACGCCGGCCATGCCCCAGGGCCGCAGGTCGCCGTCCATCGTGCGGGTGGCGGCCTCGTAGTGCCGCAGCGCCGCGTCAATGTCGCCCGCCTTCTCGGCGGCGAGGCCCAGCCAGAGGTCGACGTCGGTGGCCTTGGTGCCCACGGCGCGGGCGTGCTGCAGGTGCACGATGGCCGCGCGCGGATCTCCGCCTTGGACCTCGGCGATGCCGAGCAGGTAGCGCAGGTTCGGGTCGTCGGGCGCCATCTCCACCCCGCGGCCGGCCACCGCGCGCACCGCGGCGGTGTCGTCGCGCTCGACGTGCACCGCGACCGCCAGCCGGTAGCCCCGCGGATCGGTCGGGTTGAGCGCCATCATGCGGCCCGCCCAGGCCAGGGCGGGCTCCCAGTCGCGGGCGAGGTGGGCCAGCGCCGCCGCGTTGTTCAGCGCGGTCATGTGGTCGGGCCAGCGGCCGAGCAGCTCGTCGAGCACCCGGCGGGCCTCGGGCAGCCGCCCCTGCTCGAGCGCGGCGCGGGAGAGCGCGAGGCGGGCGTCGACCAGGCCGGGCCGGGCGGCGATCAGCGCGCGCAGGGCCTCGGCCCGGGCGCTGGCGTCGACCATCGCCTCGGCCGCGGCGACCTGCTGCAGCGCTTCGACGAGCTGGCGCGGATCTTCACCGCTGACCGCGCCCGGCGGGGGCGGCGCGCTGAGGTAGCCCAGCGCCGAGAGGCGGGCCGCGGTGGCCGCGTCGAGCTGCCCGGGCAGGGGCAGGGGCGCGGCGCGGTGGGGGGCCAAGGCGGCGGTCAGGGCCGCCGGGGCGTCGGCGGCGGTCGCGCAGCCGGGGTCGCTCACCCAGGCGCAGCCCTGGTCGTAGACCCCCGAGAGGAGCCGGTGCGCGTCATCTTGGGCCATCCACAGCGGCGCGGCCCCGAGGTGGAGCAGGGGGTAGAGGGTCTCGGCCACCACCGGTCGGGCCCGGAGCGCGGCGCGGGTCTGGTCGGCCCCCGGCCCGCCGGCGAGCAGCGGGCTCAGGTCGAGGCCCTCGGTGGCGAAGGGCACGCCGGCGAGGCCGGCCAGGGTGGCGGCGACGTCGAGGCCGCTGACCGGCAGCTCTTCGACCGCGGCGGCGGTGGGCGCGTCGGGCACCGGCTCCAGATCCATGGCCGCGTCGGCGCCGGGCGGGCGCCCGACCGTGGGCAGGCCGGGGCGCGGCGGCGGCGCGACCGGCGGGCCGCTGATGCCGCCGGGGGGCCGCAGCAGCATGGGCACGCGGGTGATCGCCCGCCCGAGCAGCAGGCCGTGGTGGCGCTCGCCCTCAGACCACAGCCCCTCGCCGTGATCGGCGGTCAGCAGCACCGCCGCGTCGGGGCCGACCGCCCGCAGCAGGCGCTCGAGGCGGGCGTCGGCCCGGCTCACGTCGGCCCGGTAGGGGTCGCCCGGCGCGCTCGGCCAGGGGGCGTGGGGCTCAAAAAGGTGCACCCACAAGAAGCGCGGGGCGGCGGGCACGCCCGGGCTCGGGGCGCGGCCGGCGGCCTCCCACCAGGCGACGGCGGCGTTGACCACCTCGGCGGCAGGCAGCTCGAGCTCGCCGGCGTGGCCCGCCCGCGCGACCTCTTCGGGGTGGAAAGGAGAGCGGTAGACGTCAAAGCCGCGGTCGAGGCCCCAGGCGGCGTCGAGCACCCAGGCGCTGACGAAGGCCCCGGTCTGGTAGCCGCCGCCCTTGAGCGCCGCGGCCAGGGTGGGCACCTGGTCGCCGAGGGGAACGGCGCCGTTGTCGCGCAGGCCGTGGGTCGAGGGCGCCCGGCCGGTGAGCAGGGTGGCGTGGCTGGGCAAGGTCAGGGGCGCGACCGCGTGGGCCTCGCGAAAGAGCAGCGAGCGGCGGGCCAGGGCGTCGAGCTGCGGGGTGGCGGCCAGCGGGTCACCATAGGCCCCGACCCGATCGGCCCGCAGCGTGTCGATGGTGATGAGGACGACGTCAGGATGGTTGCTCTCGACGACCGGGCTCGTCGGCGCGGCGGGTGGAGGGGCCGCAGGCTCGCCCGCGCAGGCGAGCAGCAGGGCCGCGCCCAGCGCCCAACGGCCCTGCCTGCTCTGCCCGCCCGCTGACCCTGTGTCGCGCATCGCCGCCTCCGCCGGCGGGGCCTATCGCCGCGCCGCCGCAGACCGGGCGCCGCGGGGGTGCCGGTTAGGGCGCGGGCGCACCCTCCCGCTTGGAGCCGCCGATGTCCGCCGAGACCCCCCTCCGCCTGACCAGCCTCGCCCACGGGGGTGGCTGCGGCTGCAAGATCGGCCCCGCCCTGCTCGCCGAGCTGCTGCGGGGCGCGCCCCGCCCGGCCGGCTTCCCCGATCTGCTGGTGGGCGCTGAGACCAGCGACGACGCGGCGGTCTGGCGCCTCGACGACGAGCGCGGCCTCGTCTCGACCACCGACTTCTTCACGCCGATCGTCGACGACCCCTTCCACTTCGGGCAGATCGCGGCCACCAACGCGCTGTCTGATGTCTGGGCCATGGGCGGGCGCCCCATCTTCGCCCTCGCCCTGCTGGGCATGCCCATCCAAAAGCTGCCCCCTGAGGTCATCTCGGCGGTGCTGGCTGGCGGGGCGGCGGCCTGCGCGGCGGCCGGGGTGCCCATCGCCGGCGGCCACTCGATCGACAGCGCCGAGCCCATCTATGGCCTCGCGGTCAACGGCCTCGTGCCCCTGCGCCACCTGCGCCGCAACAGCGGGGCCCGGGCCGGCGACCGGCTGGTCTTGGCCAAGCCGCTCGGGGTCGGCGTGCTCAGCGCCGCCTTCAAGAAGGGCCTGCTCGACGCTGAGGGCTACGGCACCCTGCTGCGCCTGACCACCACGCTCAACGCGGTGGGGGCCACCCTGGCCGCCCAAGACGCCGTGCACGCGATGACCGACGTCACCGGCTTTGGCCTGCTGGGGCACCTGTCTGAGGTGGCGCGGGGCGCGGGGCGGGCGGTCTGGCTCGACCGGGCCGCGGTGCCCGTGCTGCCCCTGGCCCGCCGGCTGCGCGCCGAGGGCCTGGTGACCGGCGCCTCGGGGCGCAATTGGCTGGCGGTGGCCCCCTTGGTGTCGGCCGACGTGCCCCCGCTGCCGGCCGAGGAGCGCGACCTGCTCTGCGACCCCCAGACCGCCGGCCCGCTGCTGATCAGCGTCGGGGCCGAGGGGCTGGCCCAGGCGCTCGACACCCTCGCTGCGGCGGGCTTCGCCGAAGCCGCCGAGATTGGCGTGGTGGAGGGTGAAGGCGCCGCGCTGCGCTGGAGCTGAGGCGCTGCGGGGGCGGAGCTTGGGTCGCGGCCCTCAGCCCTCGGGCGGCAGGGGGAGGGCCTGGGGCTCGGCCGGGCCGGGCGTGCTGCGCATGGGCACCCCAGGGAGCTGCTGGTTCGGCGCCCCGCTCGGGTTCATGTCTTGGCCGGGGCTCACCTGGTCCTTCTGGATCAACGTGGCAGGCGTGCTCCACAAGAAGCTGCGGCCGGCCGCCACATCGGCGGCGTGGGCCTCGGCGCAGCGCTGGTCGTCGGGGCTCGGGGTCTCGCCGGTCATCAGCGCCCGCGGGTACTGCTCGGCGGGGAAGGCGAGCCGCCAGCGGGCGATCGGCGAGAGGTAGCTCGGGGCCATGCCGAGGATGAGCGCGGCGAAGAGGGCGAAGGCCGCCGGCGCGCGCAGCGGGCGGGGCAGCAGCCCAGACCGGCCGCCCGCCGCGGTGGCCCAGGCGAGGCCGAGCACCAGGGGCAGGCCCGCCGCGCCCGACATCGAGTAGCGGGGCAGGTGGAAGAGCTCGACCGCGGTCTTGAGCGAGGCGGCGTGGGCGACCAGCGGCAGCAGGGCGAAGAGCGCCCAGGGCTTGCGGAGGAGGCCGAGCAGCGTGAGCAGCGCGGCCCCCAGCGCCGGCGCCGCCCAGGGGAGGATCTGCTCGCGCCGGTAGCGCACGTTCTCGGGCAGGGCGTTGACCTCGGGCGGCACCACGGCCATCATCTCGCGGGTCTGGACCAGGGCCTGGGGCAGGTCGCGCAGGCCGTCGCGGCCCCACCAAAAGTCGCTCTGGGGCGGCGGAGGGGGCGGCGGCGGCGCGCGGAGCTGGTGCAGCGCGACCTGCACGAAGCTCCAGGTCTGGCGGTCGAGGCCGGTGACCCCCTTGGTCGGGTAGGACGCGGCCACCCGGTAGGACAGCACCAAGGGCAGGGCCAGCGTGGGCAGCCAGAGCAGGGCCCGGGCCGAGAGCGGCCGCAGCAGGCCGATCGCCGCGACGCCCAGCGCGGCGAGCACCCAGAAGATGGCCCGCACGTCGACCAGCAGGGCGAGGCCGCAGGCGGCGCCGCAGGCCAAGGCGCTCGCCAGACCCGGGGCGCGCACGCAGAGGGCCGCGCCGGCGCAGGCGGCGGTGGAGAGCGCGACGCCCATCGGGTAAAATGACGTGGTGCGCGCCATCAACACCAAGGGCGCCACGCTGAGCGCGGCGGTGGCCGCGGCGAGGCCGGCGAGGCGGCCGTGCACCGCCCGACCCCAGGCGTAGAGGGCGGCGCCGTAGAGCCCCATGGCCAGGGCCGAGCTGAGCGCCAGCCCGCCGATCACGCCGACCTGGGGCATCAGGGCGGCGGGCAGGACCGCGCCGGCCCAGCCGCGGTGCGGGTTGACGTCGGCCCGGCCGGCGGCGACGGCGAGCACCACGTCGCAGTACTGGTAAAAGTCCGAGCCCGAGAGCGCGAAGCCCCGCATGAAGTAGCGGGGCATCCACCAAGCGGTGCCAAAGCCGGTGATCAGCGCGGCCAGCGCCCCGAGCAGCAGGTCGAGCGGGCCCAGCGGCGCCGGCTTGCGCGCCTCGGCGCCCCCGAGCAGGCGCGCCAGCGCGAGGTAGAGCAGCAGCGCGCCGCTCCCGGTGATCCAGCTGCTTGGCCCCACGCGCCCCCCGCGCCCAGCCGCGCCGCGGGCGGGTGCGCCGCGCAGGCTACACCATGCCGGCCGCCGCGCGGGCCGAGGCGCCCTCTCCTCAGGACTGGTGCGCTGGTGGCACCAACCCGTGCAGATTGGCTCCCCTCACGCTGCAATCGGGCGGTGCTACATCGAGGGGTCACCCGCCTCGGAGCGCCCATGCCGACCCCGCCCGCCGACCCCGACCTCTCCGCCGCTGGCTCCGACCTCTCCTCCGCTGGCGCCGATGGCCTCAGCCGCCGCGAGCTGCTGGCCGCCACCGCCGCCACCGCCGCCGCCGCGGCCCTCCCCGCGCTCAGCGCCGCGGGCTGCGCCGCCGAGGGGGGCGCGCCCGCCGCCCAAGCCGCGGCTGGGCCCCGCCAGCCGGTCATCTACCTGCCGCACGGCGGCGGCCCCTGGCCCTTCGTCGAGATGGGCCTGCCCCGCGCTGAGCTCGACCTGCTGCGCGGCTACTTGGAAGGCCTGCCGGCCCGCCTGCCGGCCCCTCCGCGGGCCCTGCTGGTCATCTCGGCCCACTGGGAAGAGCCGGTGGCCACCGTGCAGACCGCCGCGGCGCCTCCGCTGCTTTTTGACTACTACGGCTTCCCTCCGGCGAGCTACCAGCTCACCTGGCCCGCGCCCGGCGACCCGGCCTTGGCCGCCCGCGTGCGCGCCCTGCTCTCGGCCGCTGGCATCGCCAACGGCGAAGATGGCGCCCGGGGCTTCGATCACGGCACCTTCGTGCCGCTGAAGGTGGCCTGGCCCGGCGCGGCCCTGCCCACCGTCCAGCTCTCGTTGGTCAAGGGCCTCGACCCGGCGGCCCACCTCGCGCTCGGGCGGGCGCTGGCCCCCCTGCGCGACGAGGGCGTGCTCATCCTCGGCTCGGGCATGAGCACCCACAACCTGCGCGGCTTTGGCGACCCCCGCATGATCCCCGCGACCGAGCGCTTCGACGCCTGGGTGGGCGAGACCTGCGCCGCGCCGCCGCCCGCACGCGAGGCGGCCTTGGTGGCTTGGCGGTCGGCCCCCGAGGCCCGCACCAACCACCCCCGCGAAGAGCACCTGCTGCCGCTGATGGTGGTGGCCGGCGCCGCGGGCGAGGACCCGGGCGGCGTCGACTGGCGGGGCAGCTTCGCCGGCTGGCGGCTGAGCGCGGCCCGCTTCGGCTGAGCGGCGCGTCTAGGCGGCGGGCGGCGCGGGCTCGGCCGGCGCCGGCGGCGCGCCCTTGGCGAGCATGACGAGCAGCGAGGCCATCCCGCCGACCATCACCAGCAGGCCGGCCCAGACCGCGGCCAGCTCGGTTTTGCTCACCGGGGCCTTGCTGCGCTCCTCGGGGGCGCCGAGCTCGGCCACGCGCAGGTTCCGCCGCTGCAGCGCGCCGGTCAACATGCCCAGATCGTGCTCGGGCGGGCCGACCTTGCGGTCACCCAGGTAGAGCGTGGCCCCACCCTCGGGGATGGCGGTCAGCAGCTCATAGCCCTCGGTCCACAGCTCGATGCCCTCGACGGGCAGGGGCGCGTCGTCGCCGTTGTCAATCTCGAGCACCAGCGTGTCGCCGACCGCTTGGCCGAGCGCGAGGCTGTAGCTGCGGCCGCCCTCGGGCATGACCGCGCCGGGCGCCGCGGCGAAGGACAGCGTGCTCAGGCGCAGGAACTCGAGGCTGCCGCCGGCGGGGCGCTTGAGGTTCACCGTGCGGTTCATCGCCAAGGCGCCGCTGCGCAGGCTGACCGCCTCGATGAGCAGGTCGGGCTGCGGGTTCTTGATCACGAAGCGCGTGATCTTGCCGTCTTCGCTGCGCTCGGTCTGCACGCCCTCGACGCTCTGCCGCAGGTCGCTGCGGCGCAGGATGTAGGGCACCTGCTGGCCGCTGCTGTTGAGGATGCGCAGGTCGTTCATGCTGTTGCGGCTGAGGGCCGCCACCGAGGCCGGCAAGCGCAGCAGCGCGAGCTGGCCGTCACCGTCGAGGTTCCAGGCCCAGCGCATATTCGCCGGGTCGAAGGTCTGGCCGGCGTCGGTCAGCCCGCTGGCCACCTCGATCGGCACATAGGTGGGGTTGGGCTCGATCGGCCCGATCGCCGCGGTGCAGCCCGACATCCGGCCCAGCTCGGGGGCCGCGACGGCGATGTCAGAGGGGGGCACCACGCCCATCGGGCCGCCGCCGCGCAGGGTGAGCGCTCCCGCCGGCGGACGGTAGAGGAGCAGCGCCTCACCGGGCAGGGTCAGCTCGACCGCGGTGACCGTCAGGGGCACCTGCCCGTCGCCCATGACCTGCAGGTGCAGGCGGTCGCTGCTCGTGCCGAGGTCGAGCTGCACGGCCTGCTCGTCGACCGAGGCGCCGCCGAGCTGCACGCGCACGAGCTGGCCGCGGCCGAGCTGCTCATCTTGTTGGGTGGCGCCGACCCGGGCGTTGACCACCAGCTCGCGGGCGAAGACCGGGGTCTCGGTGACCAGGCGCAGCTGGGCCGGCGGGATGGGATGAGGCAGGTCGACGGTGTAGTGGGCGAGGCCGGTCTCTTCGACCCACTGGCTGCGAATGGGCAGGCGCAGGGTCTGGGGCGCGGCGGCGTCAGGCTGCAAGATCAGGTGCTCGACGCCGATCGCGCCGCCACCCCAGCCGTGGTGCCACTCGAGGCGCAGCTCGAGGGGCTCGCGGGTGGGCGGGAAGTAGAGGTCGGTGTCCTCGCGGCCGTCGGTGCGCCAGAGCAGCTTGGGCGCGCCGTGGGGCACGAGGCCGCCGCTGGTCCGCCGCCAGACGCGGGCGGTGACCGCCATTTTGCGCCGGCCGAGCGAGAGGCGCAGGCCGTCGACCGGCCGGTCGGTGCTGGCCAGCAGGTACTGGGTGGGGTCGGTGCTCGGCTCTTGGACCGCGCGGCGGGTCTCGGGCTGCGGCGCCTCGCGCACGTAGATCGCCGGGACACGCTCACCATCGGCGCCCTGGACGAACAGATCGCTGCCGTTGCCGGCCTCGCCGACCCCGCGCAGGGCCGGGGGCAGCTCGACCCGCAGGACCTCAGCCCCCGCTGGGCAGCCGGCGCGGTCGAGCGCGGCCTGCAGGGGGAGGGCCGCCGACCAGGCCTCGGCCGCGGGGCCAGCCGACGCGGCGGCGGGCAGCAGGAGCAGGGGGAGCAGGAGCGGGAGGCGCATGGCGGTCATCCGGCGGCGGAGGGAGGGGTCGGCGCGGCGGGCGGCAGAGAGCAGGTCGGGTCGGCGCGGAGGCGGCGCGGGGCGCGGGCGGGCGGGGCTCATGCGGCCCCTCCGCCTGGGGGCGCCGCGGGGGGCTCCCCATCGGGCGGCGCGCCGCGCGCGGCCGCGGCCTCTGCCTCGTCCTGAGCGTCCTGTGCGTCTTTTTCGCGCTGCTTGCGCAGCACGAGGCGCTCGAAGAGGAAGGCGGCGACCATCAGCGTGACGCCCAGGCCCATGATCGAGCCGACCCGCATGAAGCCTTGCAAGCTCCACAGATCGCTGCCAAAGACCTTGAGCGCGGCCAACATCACGAGGCCGAAGCCCACGAGGCGCAGCTCTTTGCTGTCCTTGCCCATGCCGATCGACAGGACGATGACCCCGTAGAGCGCCCAGGCCAAGGACCGCACCATGCCCTGCAGCACGCCGTGCCCGCCGAGCTCGATCGGCCCCGCGTCTTGGAAAAAGTCGCTGACCTGCACGTTGACCAGGGCAAAACCCACCGCCACCGCGGCGAGCACCAGCGCCCCGCGGGCCCAGCCGGGCAGGGCCGCCGCGCCGGCTTGCACATCGCCGCGCAGCTGCGGCCCGAGCAGGCGCGCGGTGAGCAACAAGCAGACCAGGGGCAGGCCCCAGGTGTACAGCGTCCAGTTCAGCAAGGGCAGGCCGCTGGTGTCGCCATACTCGAGCGCGTAGGGGTTGAGCACCAAGCGGGCGGCGACCACCAAGCCGAGCGCGAAGCTCGACCAAGGTACGAGCGGGTGGGTCAGGCGGCGGGTCAGCCAGGCCAGGGCGGCGCCCTCGAGCGCCCAGGCCACGGTCAGCCACTGGTCCTCGAGCTGCAGCGGGATGGCCGTGGTCACGCCGGCCAGGGTCATGCCGAAGAAGAGGGCCAGCAGCCCCGAGCCGCGGTGGGCCCCATGCACGCGCAGCAGCGTGAGCGTGCCGAGCAGGGGGATGACCGCGAGGCCGAGCGGCAGCAGGCCCTGGGCGTCGTCGCCGAGCTGCTCCTGCCAGGCGCGCCAGAGGGGCAAGAAGACCACCGGGGTGGCCAGGGCGGCCCCGAGCCAGTGCGCGCCGTCCGCCGCGCCGGCTTGGCGGGGCCAGCGCAGGGGCGCGGCGCCGAGCAGACCGGCGGCCAGCGCGCCACCCCCGAGCACCTCGGGGGCCGAGAGCTCACCCAGCCGCGCGGTGACGATGAGCCCGACCAGCGCGAGGCCAGCGGCGGCGGCCGGCGCGCCCAGCGGCGCGACCCGGCCCGAGAGCACGGCGACCACCGGCGGAGCGGCCAAGGCGAGCAGGGCGAGGCCGGGCGGCGGCGCGTCGGCGGCCCCCAGCGCGGCGGCGGCGATCAGCGCGGTGACCAGCGGCGAGAGGCCGGCGGCGGGCGCGGCGGCGCTGCCCCGCAGCCCGAGGCCGTAGAGGGTCGGGCCGGCGAGGCCGGCGGCGATCAGGGGCAGACCGACGCCGGGCGCGTCAATGTGGCCGGTGACGAAGGCGAGGCCGAGCAGGCCGGCGAGCAGCGGGGCGCCCCGCGCCAGATCGGTGAGCGGGGCCTGCCGCGCCACGACCAGCGCGGGCAGGGGCAGGAGCAGGGCCGCGGCCAGCGACCAGAGCGGCGCGGCGCCCAAGGGCCGGAAGCTGGCCTGCCCCGAGCGCGGGTCGATGAACTCGGGGTCGACGGGGACGACCCACAGCAGGCCGCAGAGGGCGAGCAGGCCGAGCGCGCCGAGCGCCGCGCCGCGCAGGCCCAGCGCCCCGCCATCGGTCGGCGGGCGGCGGGCGGCAGAGAGCGCGGCGGCGATCAGGGGCAGGGCGAGCACGCCCAGCGCGAGCACGGCGGCGGGGAGCTGGTCGGGCGCGCGGTAGCGCTCGGTCCAGCCGAGGAAGAGGGCCAGGGCGCCCAGCGCGGCGGCCAGCAGGAGGGGGGCCCAGCCGCGGCGGGCCGCGACATAGACCGCCCCGCCCGTCAGCACGGTCAGGTAGGAGAAGAGCCCTAGCGCGTTGTTCTCGCCAGTCGACAGCAGCACCGGCGTCATCAGGCCGCCGATCAGGCTGAGCGTGGCCGAGACCGGGTCGCGCAGGCGGGTGGCCAGGGCCATGCCCAGCGCGGTGAGGGCACACAGCGCGCCGAAGGCCGTGGCCTGGCCGAGCAGGTGGTAGAGGCTGGCCGCGGCGAAGATCGAGCCGTAGAGCACACCTTGGCCCGCGCCGAGCAGGCCGGCGCCGCTCCACGACATGCCCTTGGCCCGCAGGGTGGCGCCGCGCACGACCGCGCCGGTGCCCAGCAGCAGGCCGACGAAGACGCGGAGGCCCGGGCCGACCCAGCCCTTGTCAATGGCGGCCGACAGCGCGAAAATGGCGCCCAGCAGCAGCGAGAAGCCGCCGAGGGCCGCGGCGAGGCGGGTGATCAGCCACTCGACGGTGATCGGCGCGCGGCGGGGCGCGGGCGGGCCGTCGGCGGGGCGGCCCATGCCGGGCACAGGCGGGCGGGCCGGGCCGATGCGGGGCGGGCGACCGGCGCGGCCGGGCGCAGGCGCCTCTGGGAGCGGCGCCGAGCCCTGCGGGAGGGCCCCCGCTGCTTCTGAGAGCGGGGGAGAGCCCTGTTGGAGGGCCCCCGCTGCTTCTGAGAGCGGAGGAGGGCCCTGTTGGAGGGCCCCTGTTGCTTCTGAGAAGGAAGGAGGGCCCTGTTGGAGGGCCCCCGCTGCTTCTGAGAACGGAGGGGCGCCCTGTTGGAGGGCCCCCGCTGCTTCTGAGAGTGGAGGAGGGCCCTGTTGGAGGGCCCCCGCTGCTTCTGAGAGCGGAGGAGGGCCCTGTTGGAGGGCCCCCGCTGCTTCTGAGAGCGAAGGCGCGCCCTGCGTGCGCGCGGGCGCCGCCGCGGGCCGGGCGGCCTTCACGCCCGCCAGGCTGTGCTGGGTGCGCTGCAGCTCAGCGTTCAGGCGCAGCTGCTCTGCCTCGAGCTCGTCGATCCGGCGGGTGAGGCCGCTGATGCGGCTCCAGCTCACGAGGCCCGAGATGAGGCCGACCAGGGGCACCCCGAGCACGATCAGGATGCCGAAGAGGGCGGCGATGACGTCCATGGGCACCTGCAGGGCGGCGCGGGGGGAGCGGGCGGCGCGCGGCGAACATCACCCGCGGGGCCCGGCTTTGCCCGTGCAGGAGGATGTCCCGTGCAGCTCGGCCCGGCATCGGCGGAGGGGCCGGGGCTTGGGTTAGCGCGCCGGCCCGCCCGAGGTTCGCCCATGTCCACGCCGCCCCATGACCCCGACGCTGCTCCCGAGGCGCCTGCCGCCGATCCCGGGGCCGATGCCCCCGCCGAGGCCCCGCCGCGCCTGCCGCCCGAGCTCACCGACGGCCCGACCCTCCCCCTCGTTGAGCTGCTCGCCGCGGCCCTGGTCGCCCGGGGCGTGCGCTTCGCCTTCGGCATGCCCGGCGGCGACGTGCTCAGCCTGATCGACGCGCTGGAGCGGCACGGCGTGCGCTTCATCCTCAGCCGGCACGAGGCGAGCGCCGGCGCGATGGCCGACGCCGCCTTCCAGCGCACCGGCGCCCCGGGGCTCTGCGTGGCGACCTTGGGCCCCGGCGCCCTGCAACTGTTGACCGGCGTGGCCGGGGCGGGCCTCGAGCGCAGCGCGGTGGTCGCGATCACCGGCGCCCCGGCGATGGAGAGCCGCCCCCACTACACCCACCAGGTGCTCGATCAGGTCGCGCTCTACCAGCCGGTCACCCAGCGCAGCGTGGCCCTGACCGAGGAGTCGGGCTTCTTGCAGGTGCTCACCGCGCTGGCCGGCCTCGACCGCGAGCGGCCCGGGCCCGTGCACCTCGACCTGCCCAGCGATGTGGCCGACCGCCCGCAGCCGGCGGGCCTCGGCTCGTGGCTGCGCCGGCGGAGCCCCCGCCCGGTCGGGCCCGACGAAGATGCCCTGACCGCGGCCACCTCGATGATCGCCGCCGCCCGGCGCCCGGTGGTGCTGGTGGGCCTCGGGGCGGTCGCGCCGGCGGTGCGCGAGGCGGCGGCGGTGGGCATCGAGGCCTGGGCCGAGGCCGCGGGCGCGCCGGTGCTCACCACGTTTAAGGCCAAGGGCGCCCTGCCCGAGGACCACCCGCTGAGCGCCGGGGCCTTCGGCCTCTCGCCGGTGGCCGACGCCCTGCAGCAGCGGCTGATCGCCCAAGCCGACCTGATCGTGGCCGTGGGCCTCGACCCGGTCGAGCTGCGCTCCGCTTGGTCACCCGGCTGGCCGGCCCGCACGCCGGTGCTCAGCCTCGACCCCTGGGGGCAGCCCGACCTGCAGGGCGCGGTCAGCCACCTGACCGGGCCGATCGACGGCCTGCTCGACGCCCTGCACCCGCCCCGGCCCTCGGCTTGGACCCGCGTCGAGATCGCCGCCCATCGCGCCGCCCTCGACGCGCGCTTCACCGACGGCGACGAGGGCCCGGCCAGCGCGGTGCGGGCGGTGCAAGCGGGCTGCCCGGCCGGCGTGCTCGCGGCGGTCGACGTGGGCGCGCACCGCATCACGCTCAGCCACACCTGGGTCTGCGGCGCGCCGGGTGAGCTGCTCCAAAGCAATGGCCTGTGCGCCATGGCCACGGCCCTGCCCATGGCGATCGCGATGAAGCTGCACGAGCCCGGCCGGCCGGTCTTGGCGGTGGTCGGCGACGGCGGCCTGCTCATGGGCCTCGGCGAGCTCAGCCTCGCCGCCGAGCTCGGCCTTGACCTCGTCGTCGTCGTCTTCGTTGACCGCTCCCTCTCGCTCATCGCGCTGAAACAAGAGCGCCTCACCGACCCCCTGGGCCGCCCCGTCCGCAGCGCGGGCGTGGCCCTGCGCGCGCCCGACTTCGTGGGCCTGACCGAGGCCCTGGGCGGCGCGGGTCGCCGCGCCCGCGGCGCCGCCGCCGTCGAAGCCGCCGTGCGCGCAGCCTTCGCCGCCGGCGGCCTGCAGCTCATCGCCGTGGAGATCGACCCCGCATCCTACCGCACCCAGATGTGACCCGATCTGCGCGCACCCCAGCCAAAGGGCGGGAGGACCCACCCCAGCAGCAGCTGAGGCCTTCGCGGCAAGCCCCCTCATCGCCCACCCCAGCAGCAGCCGAGGCCTTCGCGGCGCCCACTTCCTCGCCCACAAGAGCCCCAAAACGCGCCGACCTCGGGGGGTTTCCAAAGGGGGGCCTTTGTGGGCTGGCGCGCGGCGCTGCCATGCGCCGCGCGAAGCCTGCCCACTGGCCCCCCTTGGCGGGGGATCCAAGGGGCCCCGCGGGCCCCTTGGCCGGGGGCCTGGGGGTCGGAGACCCCCGGCATCACCAACCAAATCACACCAAAACGACGCGCAGAGCATCATCCCCACACCGCGGAGCCAAGCGCAGCCCAAAGCCGCCCAGCAGCCCCAGCCGGTGCCACGGGTGCAGCAGCCCGAGCAGCTGCATCAGGCTGAGCAACAGCAGCAACAACAGCCGGCGCACCAGCCCCCCGAAAAGAAACCACCTGATCGCAATCACCTCCCGAGCAGCGGGCTGACCGAACCCCAGCCGAGCGCAGCTCCCCCCTGGCAGGCTCCCCGGACGGAGTCCCCAAAAATGCAGCCTCCCCGCATGCGCCCGCTCCTCCGCGCCCGCGTCGCGCTCCCCCGGCCCCTGCTGGTCCGGCGCATCGAGGCCGCCCTCGACCAGCCCACGGCCACCTGCCGCGGCCGGGCCAGCGCGCGCTACGCCGCCCTGATGGTGCGGGAGGAGGTCCGCCACTTCTGGTCGCCCACCCTCCAGCTCGAGATCTTCGATGAGGGGGCGGGCGTGCGTCTCTGGGGGCGTTTTGGCCCGCACCCCGAGGTCTGGGTGCTGTTCATCGGCCTCTACGCCGTGACCGGCTTCTCGGTCATCGCGGGGCTGGTGCTGGGCGGCGCGCAGGCCTTCATCGGCCAAGAGCCCTGGGGCCTGCTCATCGCGCTCGGCAGCGTCGCCTTCGGCCTGTGCGTGTATGCGGCGAGCTTCTTTGGGCAGCGCCTCGGCCACGACCAGATGATCGTGCTGGAGAACTTTCTCCGCGAGGCCGCCGCCGAGCCCATCGAGGTGCTCGACGGGCCCTGAGCGCCGGCTCCCCCCGCCGCCATTGCCCCGACGCGCGGCGGCGCGGTAGAGCCCCGCGTGATCACCGCCCTCCTCATGGCTGGCCTGCCCGTGCTGCTCGGCGGCGCCGTCGGCTTCGCCCCCGGCCTGCGCCCCGGCGCCCTGCGCCCGCTCTGGGCCTTCGCCTTCGCCGCCGCCATGGGCATCGCGCTCGGCGAGCTGCTGCCCGACGCCGCGGCCTCGCTGGGCGGCGGCGCGCTGCTGCTCTTCGCCGCGGGCTTCTTTGTGCCGGGCCTGCTCGAGCGCCTGCTGCTGCGCCGCGGCGGGCTGGGGCCCGACTTCGCTTTTGTCGCGATCGCCGCCCACCAGCTGGTCGACGGCGTGGCGATCGGCAGCGCCACCCACCTCGACCACGGGCGCGAGGCGCTGATGTTGGCCTTCTCGGCCCACGCCGCGCCGATGGTGGCGGTGGCCGCGCTGGGCGTGGCCCGGCTGCGCGGCCAAGGCGCTCTCCTGCGCTGGATCGCCGGCTTGTTGCTGGTGACCTGCCTCGGCGTGGTGCTAAGCAGCCGGCCGGCCTTCGGCGAGCTGCTCGGCCAGGCCGAGGCGGTGTCCAAGGCCACCTTGGCCGGCGTGCTGCTGCACGTGCTCGCCCACGGGGCCGAGGCGCCGGGGCCCCGCGGCCTGCGGGCCCGGCTCATCGATCTGGGGGCCACCGCCGCCGGCGCCACGGTGCCGCTGCTCCTGCTGCACTTCGGCGCGGCGGGGCACCCCGCCCACGCGGCGGGCCACCCGGCCAGCCCGGCGGGCCTCGCCTTCGGGGATGCCCTGCTTGAGCTCATCCTCGAGTCGGCCCCCTCGCTGCTGCTCGGGCTCGGGCTCGGCGCGCTGCTGCAAGCGGTCGAGCTCAAGGTGCCCCCCTCGTGGTTCGCCGGCGGGCGGCTGGCCCAGGCCCTGCGCGGTGCGCTGGTCGGGGCGCCGCTGCCCATCTGCGCCTGCGGGATCTTGCCCGTGTCCGAGGGCCTGTGGCGGCGGGGCGCCGGCCCGGCCCTGGTGGTCGCCTTTTTGCTCTGCACCCCCGAGCTCGGCATCGAGACCTTCGCGCTCTCGGTGCACTTCCTCGGCTGGCCCTTCGCCCTGCTGCGGCTGGTCGGCGCCATCTCCTTGTCGGTGCTCGCGGCGCTGACCATGGCCTGGGCCGTCTCGGGGGCGGCGGCGGCCGGCGCGCCCGGTGGCCCGCTGAGCGGCGGCGGGGGCGGCCCGCTGTGGCGGCGGGTGCTCTTCGCCTTTGACGAGCTGGTGCTGCATGTCTCGCCCTGGGTCGCTGCGGGCCTGCTGCTCGCCGCCTATGTCGAGGCCTACCTGCCCGCCGAGCAGATCGCGCTGGTCGGCGGCACCGGCCTCGACGTGCTGCTCATGGCCGTGGTCGCCGTGCCCACCTATGTCTGCGCCTCGTCGGCGACGCCCTTGGCGGCGGTGCTCTGGGCCAAGGGACTGTCCCCGGGCGCGGCCCTGGTCGGCTTGTTGCTCGGCCCGGCGACCAACGTGGCGACGATCGGTTTTCTGCGCGGGGCCTACGGCAAGCGGGCCACCGGGTGGACCCTCGCCGTCATGGTGCTGTTCGCCTTCTTCCTCGCCGGCGTGGCCAACCTGACCCTGCCCGCGGTGCCCACCCTGCGGGTCGAAGAGGCCGACGCCCACGCCCACGGCGGCTGGCTCGAGCCGCTCACGGCGCTGGCCCTCGCCGCGATGGTGCTGCGCAGCTTGTGGATGGCCGGGGTCGAGGGCTGGGTGGCCCAGCTCGGCATGGGCCACAGCCACGACCACAGCCACGATCACGACCACGGCGGCGCACACGAGGACGGCCCGTCCCCCGCCCACGCCGGCGATCACGACCACGGACACGACCACGACCACGCGCATGGCCACGACCACGCGCACGAACACGCGCATGACGCCGCCTGCGCCGATGATCACGCGCAGGCCCACCCGCATCCCCATGATCATGGCGCCTGCGCCGCAGACCACGATCACGACCACGGCGCGCCCGGGCCCACGCTCGAGCTCGGGGCGCTGGGCGTGGTCGAGCTGCGCGGCCCCGCCCGCGGCGGGGGGCTGCGGCCCCTGAGCAAGCCTCCGGCGGGCTAAAACGGCGCAGCAGACGTCAAGACCGCCCGATCTGGCGCAGAGGGCCGGCCCGCGCGCTCGCCGCCCAGGCCGCCGCGCAGCGCCACGCGAGCCGCGCAGCCGGCTCCACCGGCGGCTTCCCCTGCGCGGCCCGCGCCGCCGGGTCGGCCTCGATGGGATGTGGGGCGGCCAACCACGCCGAAAACACCGCCGGCGGCGCCCACGGCGCCTCTCCCCTGCGGCGGAGCAGGCTCTGGCGCAGGCCGACGAGGTGCAGCGCGGGCACCTTGGCCAGCGCCGAGAGCAGCGCCGGGTGCAGCGGGCTCGGCGTGGGGAGCGGGCCGCCGCGGGCCAAGGCGGCCATCCCCAGCGGCAGCAGGGCCGCGGTGGAGAGGGCGAGGCGGGCAGCGGTCCACGCGGCGCCCGCAGCCCAGCGCGGCAGGCCCTCGCCGAGCAGGGCGTCGATCGGCAGGGGGAGCAGCGGCCCCGGCGGCCCTCCGCGGGCCTGGGCGAGCAGGCAAAAGGTGGGGGAGGAGAGGGCGGGCCCGGGGAGATCGAGCGCAGGGATGGCGTCCAGCGCGTCATTCAGATCGCGCTCCACAAGCGGAGGAGCCGCCAGCGCCGGCCCTCCCCCCAGCTCGGCGGCCCGCAGCGCGCCCAAGGCCAGCGCGTGGTCCACCGCCCGGTCCCAGCCCGCGCGCGCGCCCGCCCGCCCCGGTGGCGGCGCGCCCGGGTCCCACCAGCGGCCGGCGGTCGGCGGGCCTCCTCCCACCACGTGCAGCAGGCCGCCTGGGCCCAGCGGGGTGGCGGCTGCTCCGCCCAGCGCGCCGGGGTGGGCGGCGAAGCGCAGGCCGCCCGGCGCGGGCGCCCACCACCAGCCGAGCTGGCCGAGGCGATCCGCGGCCAGCCAGAGCTGCGCGCCGTCGAAGAGCAGCACCAACGCGCTGCCCTCGAGCTGCTCGATCGCCCGGACCGCGCCGGCCCGCTGGGCGAGCTGCAGCAGCAGGGCCGCCGGCCCGCCCTGGAGCCCGTGGGCGCCGGCGAGGCGGTCGAGGCGGGCGCAGGGCCCGTAGACCAGGGCCCGCCAGCGGCCGTCCTCGGCCAGATCAGCGTCAGGGAGGGTGTACAGATCGAGCGCGCTCCCATGGAGCCGCCCGCCCAAGCCCCGCAGCGGGTGGGGCCCGCTCAACGGCCCAGCCAAGAAGCGACGGCGGGGGCCGCGGCCTGCGCCGCTGCGGCGTGGCCGGCGGCGGTCCAGTGCCCGTCGATCGGGAAGTAGAGGCGGGCGCCCCCCGCGGCCTCGAGGGCGGGCGCGAGGTCGAGCACGGGGGCGTGGCGCCCGGCGCGGGTGGTCGCCTCGGCCCGGGCCTGGGCCCAGTCGAGGCCGGCGGCGGCGGGGTGGGCCGCGGTGAGCGCCGCCCGGGCGCCCGCGTCGACCATCGGGGCGTCGGGCAACAAAAGAACGCCCAGCTTGCTGTTCTGCTCGGCGCACAGCCGCGCGAGCGCGGCGATGAGCGCCTCGGTGGTCGCCCAGGCCTCGGGCCAGGGCGCCGGGCGGGCCGGGTCGTGCACGGCCAAGGGCGCGGGCAGGCCGCCGGCCGCCGCCGCCCGGGCCTCGGCCGCGCCGCCCAAGGCCCGGCCGAGGGCCCGGGTCGCCGCGCTGGCCTGCCAGAGCGGGCTGCGCGCGAGCGCGGCGAGGGCGCCTTGTAGGCCGGCTTCTTGCGCGTCCCAGGGCACGAGGCGGCCGTTCACCAGCCGCAGGTAGGGCTTGTCGGCCTTGGTGTCCAGCCGCGGGTCATTGTTGAAGACATCGTTGGCCACGAGGAAGCCGAGCACGACCACCCGCGGCTGCAGGCGGGGCAGCAGGTCTTCGGCGAGGCCCAGCGCCGTGGCGGTGCCGGCCCCGGGCACGCCCGCGCTCAGCACTTCGGCGGGCTGGCCGGCGGCGGCGAGGGCCGCTTCGAGCTGCGGGCCCAGGCCCCGACCCGGCGGCACCTGGGCGGCCTGCACGAAGCTGTCGCCGAGCAGCAGCACCCGCGGTCGGTCGGTCGGCGGCGGCCCCCAGGGGCGGTCGACGAAGCCATCGGCGTTGACCTGCACCACCACGTCATACTCGGCGCTGCGGTTGGGGAAGGCGCCCGGCTGCAAAAAGGCCCCCCGGCGCAGGTCGGCGCGCGGCCCGCCGCCCAGGCCGAGCGCGCGGGCGCCGAGCTCGAGGGCCGAGAGGCAGAGCAGAAGGCTCAGGGCGGCCAGGGCGAGGCGGCGAGAGAGCGGCGCGGGGCGCGGTCCAGACATGGGCGGAGCATAGGCCAGGCCGCGGGGCCCGCCGGCTCAGGGGGCGAGGGCCTGGGCCCGGTCGCGGGCGGGGCCGGCCGGCCAAAGGGCCGGGTCTTGCAGGGCGCTGGCGGCGGCCAAGGCGGCCACCCGGTCGAGCGGCGCGCCGCCGGCCTCGGCGATGTGCAGCAGCAGGGGCAGGTCTGCGGGGTCGCCGCGGTCGGCCAGGGCGAGGGCCAGGGCGCCGCCGAGGCCGGGGGTGGAGCTCCACGCGGGCGGCAGGGGCTCGCGGCGCTCCACCGCGACGGCGACCTGGGCGGCCCCCGGGGCCAAAACGGCGCTGCCCGCGCCGCTCAGGCGGGCCTTGAGCTGGGCCGCGCCCGCACCTTCGCCGGGCGCGTCGCCGGGCTGCAGGGGGCAGGCCGGGTCGGGCGGCGCGCCGTCCAGCGCCCGCAGGCAGGCGGCGAGGCGCTGGGCGTCGTGCACGCTCCCCGGGTTCGCGCGCAGGGCGGCGCCGAGCGCGGCGGCCCGCACCACATCGGCCCCCGCCGCGGGCGCGGGCCCCCAGGCGAGGGCGGGCAGGGGCTGATCGCGCCAGGCGTGCAGCCACACCTCGGGGCCCACCGCGCCGATCAGGGCCCAGCCGGCCGCGGGGCTGCTGGGCGGGCGGCGCAGGGCGGCGCTGCGGGCCTCGGCGCAGGCCGGGCCAGTGAAGCCCTTCGCGGCGCAGCCGGCCAGGGTGGGGTCGGCCCCGGGCGCGCCAGCCCAGGCGGCGGCGCTGGCCTCGGCCTCAGCGTGGGCGACCCGCAGGCGAAAGAGCCGGTCACCCCGCAGGGCCCGCTCACGCAGAGTGACCTGACCTAGGCCCATCAGCACGCAGAGCAGGGCGAGCTGACCGAGCGTACCCCAGGCCCGGGCCAGCCCCCGGCGGAGGTGCGGCGGCAGCAAGGGGCCGCCCTCCTCTGCTTCGGCGGCCTCGGCGGCTTCGGCCGCGGCCCGCAGCGCGCCCCGGCGGCCCCGGCGCGGCGGGGGCGCGCCGACCTCCGCGCTTGGGGTCAGCTCCTCCGCGGCGCCGTCGGGGAGGCCTCCCTCGGCGCTCACCGGCCCGACCCTGCGCTCACCCGACCTCCAGCGCGGCGCTGCGCACCGCCTCGACCATGTGGTCGAGATCGGCGCCGCTCAGGTTTGGGTGCACGGGCAGGTGCAGCAGCTCGGCCATGGCCCGCGCGGCGTTGGGGCAGGCCCGCTTGTGCTCGGGGAACAGCGGGTGGTCGCCAAAAGCGTTCATGTAGCCGATGGTGGTGTCGACCCCGCGGGCGCGCAGCGCGCCGGCCAGCGCGTCGCGCCGCGGGTGGTTCACCACAAAACTCATGTAGATGGGCTCGGCCCCCTCGGGGTAGGTCGGGGTGCTGAGGCCGGGCACGTGGGCCAGGGCCTCGTCGAGGCGCCGGCCGTTGCGCACCCGCGCGCCGTTGAGCGCGTCGATGCGGTCGAGCTGGCGCAGGCCCACCTCAGCTTGGGCGGCCCGCGCCCGGCCTTGGGTGGTGTAGCTCGACGAGACCTTGGTGTAGCGCACCTCGGGCTCGCCAAAAGGTTCGTGGATCGGGTCTTTGCCCAGGCGGTTGCCCACCACCACCGCCGGGTGCACCGTGGCCCAATACAAGGCGGGGTGGGTCGCCGCCCACATCGCCGCCCCCGTCGCCGCCTCTTTGGCCAACTTTCGCCGCGGGGTCGGGCCCGCGCCGGCCAGGGCCGCGCGCACCTTGGCCGCCACCGCCTCGTCTTTGGTGGTGACCATGGCGCCCGACAGCGTGGTGATGTTCTTGGTCAGGCCGAAGGTGTAGTAGGCGTGGTCACCCACGCTGCCCACGCGCTGGCCGCGGTAGCGGGCGCCGGTGCTCTGGGCGCAGTCCTCAATGACGGCCACGCCGGCCTCTTTGGCGATCTGGACGATGCGGTCCATCTCGCAGGGGGTGCCGAAGAGGTGCGTGGGCACCACCGCCTTGGTGCGCGGGCTCAGCGCCGCGGCGAAGGCGTCGGGGTCGAGCACGTGGCTGCGCAGGCCCACGTCGGCGAAGATGGGCGCGGCCCCGAGCAGCGGGACCATCGCGGGGATCGCGAAGTAAGTCAGGCCGGGGACCACCACCTCGTCGCCCGGCCCGACGCCGATGGCCGACAACAGCAGGTAAAAGCCGTAGCGGGCCGACGGCACCATAATGGCGTGCGGCACGCCGATCAGCTCGGCGAAGCGGCGCTCAAAACGGGCCACCGCCTCGGCGTCGGCCGCCGCGTCGTCGCGCAGCAGGGCCGCGGCGGCCACGAGCGCCTCGCGGGGGGAGAAGCTCGGGCTAAAACGCGGGATGCGGCCGAAGGCCATGGCGGACCTCTCTCAAGAGGTGGGCGGGAGGCGGGCGGCGGCGCGCCGCGGGCGAGGCGCCGGTCTAGCGCCGGGCCCGGGCGCAGCCAAGGGCAGACCACCGCCCACCCCGAGATCAGCCCTCAGGCCGGCGTGTACAGCTCGCCGCCCTGGGCCGCAAAGGCCTCGGACTGGGCCGCCATGCCCTCGGCGGCTTGGCGCTCGGCCTCGGCGCGCACCTCTTGGGTGATGTTCATGCTGCAGAACTTCGGCCCGCACATGCTGCAGAAGTGCGCGACCTTGGCGCCCTCGGCGGGCAGCGTCTGGTCGTGGAATTCTTTGGCCTTCTCGGGGTCGAGCGAGAGCGCGAACTGATCTTCCCAACGGAACTCAAAACGGGCCTTCGACAGCGCGTCATCGCGGCGCTGGGCGCCGGGGTGGCCCTTGGCCAGATCGGCGGCGTGGGCGGCCAGCTTGTAGGTGACCACACCCTGGCGCACGTCTTCTTTGTCGGGCAGGCCCAGGTGCTCTTTGGGCGTGACATAGCAGAGCATGGCCGTGCCATACCAGCCGATCATCGCCGCGCCGATGCCCGAGGTGATGTGGTCGTAGCCGGGCGCGATGTCGGTGGTCAGCGGCCCAAGCGTGTAGAAGGGCGCCTCGCCGCACCACTCCAGCTGCTTCTCCATATTTTCGCGGATCATGTGCATGGGCACGTGGCCCGGCCCCTCGTTCATCACCTGCACGCCCTTGGCCCAGGCGCGCTTCGTGAGCTCACCTTGCACCTTGAGCTCGGCGAATTGGGCCGCGTCGTTGGCGTCGGCGAGGCTGCCCGGGCGCAGGCCGTCGCCGATGCTGAAGGCCACGTCATAGGCGGCCATGATGTCGCAGATGTCGTCCCAGTGGGTGTAGAGGAAGTTCTCTTTGTGGTGGGCGAGGCACCAGCGGGCCATGATGCTGCCGCCGCGCGAGACGATGCCGGTCAGGCGGTCGGCGGTCAGCGGGATAAAACGCAACAGAACGCCGGCGTGGATGGTGAAGTAGTCCACGCCTTGCTCACACTGCTCGATCAGCGTGTCGGCGAACAGCTCCCAGGTGAGGTCTTCGGCCTTGCCGCCGACCTTCTCGAGCGCCTGGTAGATCGGCACGGTGCCGATGGGCACCGGGCTGTTGCGCACGATCCACTCGCGGGTCTCGTGGATGTGCGGGCCGGTCGACAGGTCCATCACCGTGTCGGCGCCCCAGCGGGTGGCCCACACCAGCTTCTCGACCTCCTCTTCGATGCTGCTGGTGACCGCCGAGTTCCCAATGTTGGCGTTGATCTTCACCAAGAAATTGCGGCCGATGATCATCGGCTCGCTCTCGGGGTGGTTGATGTTGTTGGGCAAAATGGCGCGGCCGCGGGCCAGCTCGTCGCGCACGAACGCGGGCGTGACCTCGCGGGGGATGGCCGCGCCAAAACTCTGGCCGGGGTGCTGCACCCGGCCGACCGCCTCACGAATGGCGGCGGCGCGCTGGTTCTCGCGGATCGCGACGAACTCCATCTCGGGCGTGATGATGCCTTGGCGGGCGTAGTGCAGCTGGGTGACCACGGCGCCCGGCTTGGCGCGCAGGGGCGCGTGGCGGGTCGCCATGCGCAGGTGGCCGAGCGCGGGGTCGGCGGCCCGGGCAGCGCCGAAGCGTGAGCCCGGGGCGGCCTGCTGCTCGACGTCGCCCCGCAGGTTGATCCAGGGCGCGCGCACGCGGGGAATGCCGCGGTGCACGTCAAGCTCGACGTTGGGGTCGGAGAAGGGCCCGCTGGTGTCATAGACGACCACCGGGTCATTCTCGACGAGGCCGGACCGCCCGCGGGTGGGGCTCTGGCTGATCTGCCGCATCGGCACCCGCAGCTCGGGGAAGATCACGCCAGGCACGTAGATCTTCTGCGACTTCGGGAAGGGGGTGCGGGTGATGGCGCTGGCGGCGCCGGGCAGGCGGTCGCGGCGGCGCGGGCCGCCGGTCGGGTCGGGCTGGTTCACGGTCCTCGGGGGCGCGCCGCCTTCCCTCCGCTGGTCCGAGCCAGATCAGGTTCCAAGGGTCTCGGGCGGCCGCCCCGGCGTGGGGGCGGGCCGCTGCTCTCCGATCTCAGCGCCGCACCATGCGGCGCACCCCCGGCGGCGCGCGGCGTCAAGGTAGCCCGCCGCCGGGCGGCGGCTCAGCGCATGGCCTCGAGGTAAACCTTGGACAGGGCCGGGTCAGCGGCGATGTCGTAGAGCAGGGCCTCAAACTCGGCCTCGGACCAGCCTGAGGCCTTGAGGGCCTCGGCGCCCTTGGCCGGGTCGGCGGCGAGCTGCTTGGCCACGCCACCGGCTTTGGTGGCGTCGGCGGCCGACGGAGCGGAGCCGCTGCCACCGCAGGCAGACAGCAGCAGCAGGGGGATCAACAGCGCGCGCAGCGTGGTCTTCATCTCAGTTCCCCCCCTTGCCTTTGCCCTTGCTGGCGCCGTTCTCGTCGGCGCCCTTGCCCTTGCCCTTGCTCGGGCCGCCCGCGTCGGCGCCCTTGCCCTTGCCCTTGCTGTCTCCGCCGCCGTTGGCGTGCGGCGGGGGGCCACCTTGCCCATCCTTGGCGTGGGGCGGCGGCCCACCCTCGCCGTCCTTGGCGTGCTCGGGCGGGCCACCGCCGCCGCCTTGGGCGTGGTCGGGCGGTCCACCCTCCCCGTCCTGGGCGTGGGGCGGCGGTCCACCCTCGCCGTCCTGGGCGTGCGGCGGGGGGCCCTTGCCCTTGCCCTTTCCGCCCTTGCCACCCTTGCCCTCTGCTTGGTGGGCGGCCTTGATCTCGGCGGCCAGCGCCGGGCCGCGCTTGCCCTCGGCCAGCGCCTTCTTGACCACCGCGCTGGGCTTGTCGATGGGGCCGCTCTCTTCGACGGCCTGGACGTTGGCTTCGACGAGCGCGCTGGCCTCGTCCGCGGGCAGGCCGCCATCCCGGGCGGCGGTGACCACCGCGGCGACCTCGGCGGCGGGCACGCCGGCGGCGCGCAGCGCCTCGGCCTGCTTGGGGAGCTCAATGGCGCGCTGCAGGCCATCCCCACCCGCGAGGGCGGGCAAGGCGGCGAGCGCGATCAGGGTGGCGGCGGCGACGAGCCGGGCGGGTGTGCGCATGGGACCTCCAGCGGGGCCCCTAGCCGTCGCGGCGGACCGGGGCCGGGTTTGTCCGTACGCGGCGGCGGTACAGGCAGCGCTTGGGCGCCCCGCCGGGCGGCGCCCGGCGGCGGCCCTCGGGCCCGGCTCGGCCCAGAGGGCCTCGGTCGGCGGCGCCGACCGCCGCTGCGCGGCGCCGGCCCGCCGGCCTGGCGCGCGCGAGGCGGGGCTGAGGCGCCCCCGCTCAGCGCGGCCCCGTGCCCTCGATCCGCGCATCACGCTCGTGCCGGTCCAAAAAGGCGGCCAGCGGCGGGTGTTCGTCGACCGGGAAGGTGGCGCGGAAGCGCATCCAGCCGAGGGCCGAGACCAGGGCGATCTCAGGCAGGCCCAGGCCCGGCCGCCCGGCGAGGCGCCCCTGGTCGTCGAGCTGCTGCTCGACCCAAGCCATCGCGGTGATGACGCGCTGCTGCTGCTTCTCGACGTAGGGGTGGTCGTCGAGCAGGGGCTCGCCCGGTGCTCGCAGGTAGAAGCGGTTGATCGCCGCGTCGAGGGCCCCGTCAATGCCGACCATCAGCTGATCGTCGAGCAGCTGGTGGTCGAGCAGCTGGTGGTCGAGGGTCGGGCCGCTCGGCCGCAGGCTGCCCCAGCCGTGGATGCGCGTGAGGGCGCGGTTGATCACCGCCGAGTCCCAAACGACGCGCCCGTCGTCAAAGACGGCCACCGGCACCTTGCCCACCGGGCTGAGGCGGCGCAGCTCGGCGGCGCCCTCGGGGCTGCGGGTGTCGAGCAGCGTGACCGGCAGCCCGAGCGCGCGGGCGACCACGCGCACGCGGCGCACATAGGGCGAGGTGACCGTCCCGAGCAGGAGCATCTGACCTCCAGGTGGGCATCTTCGCAGACGCGGGGCCCCGCGGGGGGCGGTCGCGGCGCGGTCGGGCTGCGCGCGAGGCGCCCCGCGGGCGGCCGCAGGCCGGTCGGGCGCAGCCCGACGCAGCCGGGCGGGCGGCGATCCCGCCGCGAGGCGGAGCGCCGACCGGGGCCCCGGCGCCCCCCGGCGGGGGGCCGGCCCGGAGCGCAGCGGAGGGCGCGCCCCGCTGTTTTGTATGGGTCGCGGGTGCGCCCCACCGAGGCCTGGGTGGCACCCAAGCCAAGGCGGGGCGAAGGCCTACTCGAGGTAGGTGTAGCCCTCGAGGCCGCGCTGGAACATGGTGACCAGCTGGGCGCTCTCGGCGACCGAGATGTCGTTGCGCTTGACCGCCGCTTCGCAGGCGGTGCGGACCCGGCGCATCAGGTCGCGCCGGCTGTATTGCACGTAGTCGAGCACCTCGTTGACCGTGTCGCCCTCGACCACGTGCTCGAGGCGGTAGCCGCCGCCCTCTTGCAGGGTGACGATGACCGCGTTGGTGTCGCCGAAGAGGTTGTGCAGGTCGCCCAAGATCTCTTGGTAGGCGCCGACCATGAAGGCGGCGAGGAAGTAGGGCTGGTCATCGACCAGCGGGTGCAGCTCGATGACCTTCTTGACGTCGTGCAGGTCAATGAAGCGGTCGATCTTGCCATCCGAGTCGCAGGTGATGTCGGCGAGCACGGCGCGGCGGGTTGGCTTTTGGTTGAGCCGGTGGATGGGGACCAGCGGGAAGAGCTGGTCGACCGCCCAGGAGTCGGGCATCGACTGGAAGACCGAGAAGTTGCAGAAGTAGGTGTCGGCCAGCGCCTCGTCGAGGGTCTCGAACTCGTCGGGAACGTAGTCGAGCTTCTGGATGACCTTGGCGATCTTGCCCGTGATCTGCCAGAACAGGGCCTCTGCTTTGGCCCGCTGGCGCAGGTCGAGCAGGCCGAGGTTGAACATGTTCAGCGCCTGCTCGCGGTCGCCCAAGGCGTCGTGCCAGGCCGCCTGGTAGTTCTTGACCGTGATGCCCTCTTTGATCGTCTCTTTGAGCTCGTGGATCACGTCGGGGTCGTCGTCGGTGACCTTGATGTTCGACTCGGCGGTCGGGTGCTCACTGACGCCCAGCACGTTGAAGACGAGCACCGCGTGGTGCGCGACCATGGCGCGGCCCGACTCGGTCACGATGTCGGGCTGGGGCACCTCGGCCTCTTCGCAGGCCGACTTGATCGCCGCGACCACGTCGTAGGCGTACTCTTGGACGGTGTAGTTGACCGAGCTGTCGAAGTTGGTGCTCGAACCGTCGTAGTCGACGCCCAGGCCGCCGCCCACATCCATATATTTCATCTTGGCGCCGAGCTTGCACAGCTCGACAAACATGCGGCTGGCCTCTTTGAGCGCCGTCTTGAAGCTGCGGATCGCGCTGACCTGGCTGCCGATGTGGAAGTGCAGCAGCTCGAGGCAGTCGAGCATGCCCTCGGCGGCGAGCAGGTCGACCAAGTCGACCATCTCTTGCACGGTGAGGCCAAATTTGGCCTTGTCGCCGGTGGACGCCTCCCACCGGCCGGCGCCTTTGCTGGCCAGCTTCGCGCGAACGCCGAGGTGCGGCTTGATGTTGTGCTTGCGGGCGACCTGGATGCAGGTGCGGACCTCGGAGAACTTCTCGATGACGATGATCGGCGTACGACCCAGCTTCTGGGCCAGGATCGCCGTCTCGATGTACTCTTCGTCTTTGTAGCCATTGCAGACGATGAGCGCGTCAGGGTCGTCCATCATGGCGAGGACGACGAGCAGCTCGGGCTTGGAGCCGGCCTCCATCCCCAGGTGGTAGGGCCGGCTGATGCGCACGATGTCTTCGACGAGGTGCCGCTGCTGGTTGACCTTGATCGGGTACACGCCGCGGTAGTTGCCCTGGTACTCGTACTCTTTGAGCGCGGTGCCAAAGGCCTCGGCGAGCGTGCGAATGCGCTGCTCGAGGATGTCGGGGAAGCGGATGAGCAGGGGCAAGCCCAGCTCTCGCGCCTGCAGGTCGTCGACCAGCTCTTTGAGGTCGGCGAAGAGCGCCGTGCCCGCCGGCGCCACCTCGAGGTTGCCTTTGTCATTGATGCGGAGGAACTCGCGCCCCCAGTTTGGGATCCCGTAGAGCTCGGCGCTGTCGTTGGTGTTCCATCCACGCATTTCGGTGAGACCTCCAAGGGGGCACGGTGCGGTGAGCGGGGCCAGGGGCGTGCCCGAGGGGCGGGCCGGGGTCAAGGGCGCGTTCCTATCCCGTGGCCCCCCGGCGGCGGCCCCTTCTGGTGACATCACTGAAACAACGAGAAAGCGCGCCGGCACGCCATCCTCGAAGGAGACGCGCGGGCGCGCTGGGGGGCCGGTGCGGGGCCGGCGTTCTGCCGCTCAGGTGCAGCGGAGGACCTTCAGCGGCTGAAGTTCAGCGGCCGTACTGCAGCAAGGTGCCCTGCTGGGGGTTGTGGAAGCCCCCCGCGCCGAGGAGGCCGACGCCGCGGGCGCACTCGCGGGCCCACTCGACCGCCTTGGGGTCTTCGGCGCTGAAGGTCAGGCGCAGGTCGTTGGCCTTGAGGATGCCGAGCCACAGCTCACCTTGGGCGTCGGACTGCGCGGCCGCGGCCAGCGCGGCCCAGGTGGGATCGCTGGCCCGGGCCACCTCGACCGCGACCTGCACCGGGCTGCCGTCGACCTTCAGGGTCAGGCTGGCGCCGGCGGCGTCGAGGGGCGCCTCGGTGCTGATCTCGACCCGCCAGCCGCGCGAGGACAGGGCGCGGGCGACCTCGCGGGTCGGGGGGAGCTTCGCCTTCTTCACGAAGGCGTGGAAGTGCTGCGACATGGGCGCTCCGGATCGAGGGGCGGACCCTCGGGGAAAGGCGGGCCGCTCGTCTATCCCGCCGCTGGCCGCCGTGCCCGGGCTCAGGCTGGGCTGATCGGCAAGGACCGCCGCGGCGGGGCCGTAGGCGTGGGTTCGGGATCAGCGGCCTCCAACGCTTGCTTCCAGGCCGCGAAGCTCAGGCCGCCGGCCACCGCCGCGCGCACCGCCAAGCCCGTCGCGCTGCCGCCTTGGGCCAGCCGCCACTCGACCCAGGCCCAGCGCGCGCTGGTCGGCCGCAGCTCGGCCGCGCCGGCGAGGCCCCGCTGCAGGCGGTCGATGCGCTGCTCGACGACCTTGATTCCGGCGAAGGGGTCGTTGACCATCGGGGTGTTGCGCTTGGGCACAAAAGGCGCGACGCCGAGGGCGACGGGGTGGATCTTCGCCATCTCTTTGGTGAAGGTGATGAGCTCGTCGATGTCTTCGTCGCCCTCGTCGGGCACGCCGAGCATCATGTAGACCTTGACCACCTTGTAGTCGAACTGCCGCGCCCGCTCGGCGACGGTCAGCAGGTGGGCCTCGGTCGTGCCCTTGCTCATCGTGCGGCGCAGGCGCTGGCTGGCCGCGTCGCTGGCCACGGTCAGCGTCTTGTAGCCGCCAGCCCGCAGCAGCCGGGCGATGTCGGGCTTGAGCGCCACGCGGTCGGCCCGCAGGCTGCTGACCCCCACCTCGCGGCCGCTGGCCACGATGCGCTCGAGCAGGGCGGGCAGCTCGGGGTGGTCGGAGATCGCCGCCCCCACCAGCCCGACCCGCTTCGCCTCTTCGGGCACGAAGTTGAGCACCTGATCGGCGCTCACGAGGCGCATCCCGCCGTTGGTGCTGCGCCGCATCACGCAGAAGGTGCACTGGCGGTGGCAGCCCCGCTCACCCTCGATGAGGAACATGTCGGAGAGCTCGGCCTCGGGCGCAAGCGTCGGCCCGCGGGCCGGCAGGCGCTGGTCGCTGGCCTTGGCGATGGCCGGCAGCGCGTCGCCTTGGCGGGCGGGCACAAAACCGCCCGGGGTGCGCTGTACCAGATCGAGCAGCTCGTCGTAGGGGCGCTCAAGCGCGGCGAGAAAAACGTCAGCGACGATGTCTTCGACCTCGCCCAGCAGCATGGCGTCGACGAAGGGCGCGGCGGGCAGCGGGTTGGAGAAGGTCAGCGGCCCGCCGAGGATGATGATCGGGTCGTGGCGGCCGCGGTCTTGGCGCAGGGCGGGGATGCCCGCCAGCTCAAGGGCCTGCACGAGGCCGGCCAGCTCGAGCTCATAGGCGAGGCTGACCCCGATCACCGGGAAGCGGCCCAGCGGCGTCATCGTCTCGTAGGTGGGCAGGCCCTCGCGGCGGCGCTTGGCGCCGTCAAGGTCATCGGGGAGGAAGGCCCGCTCGGCCGAGATGCCCGCCTCGCGCAGCAAGTGGAGCACCCACTGAAAGCCCAGCGAGCTCATGCCCGCGCGGTAGGGCGAGGGGTAGAGCATGGCCGCCCGGGGCCCGCCGAGGCGAAGGCGGGGCCCGCGCTCACCCGCGAGGCGCCGGGCGATGTCGGCGGCCTGGCCGGCGGGGGCGGCGGCCCGGTCGCGGGAGCGGGCGGCGGCGCCGGCGGCGGGGCGCTGGGGGCGGTGTTCGGGCGTGCGACGCAGGGGGAGCTCCGGGCTGGACCCGCGCTCTACCGCAGCGGGGCGCGGCTGGCGCCCCTCCGCCCTTGACCTGTCCAGAGCGGGCGGGGAATGGATAGAGCCTCGGCCTGCTCTGCTGGGTCCGCGCTCCCCCCGTCGCCCTCCCCTCCCCTCCGCCCGCCGCGCCGCCCGGCGCACCCGGTGCCCCATGCCGCAGCCCGCCTCCGCGCGCCCCCGCCGCGCCCTGGCCCTGGCCTCTGCCGCCCTGGCCGCCTGCGCCGCCCTCGCCCTGGCCGCGGCCCCCTCGGCGGCCGCCCCCGCTGCCCCGCCCGCCGGCCCGCCCCTGCCCGATGTCAGCGTGCCCGCCGCCAAGGTCAGCAGCCAGCGCATCGAGTACGAGCTGCGCCTCGGCGACAAGGTGGTCGGCAAGCGTGAGGTCACGGTGCGCCACGTGCCCGGCCCGGGCCTCGAGGCGCCCGAGACCCGCATCCTCGAGAGCTGGACTGAGATCCAAGCCGAGGTGGCCGGCAAGCTCGTCAAGGTGCGCCAGCGGGCCACCGCCCGGGCCAGCGGCAGCCGGCTGCAGTTCACCGCGGTCAACGACGAGAACGGCCGGGTGAGCGAGGTGCAGGGCCGGCGGCTCGCCGATGGGCGCTGGATGATGACCATCATCGACAGCTCGGGCAGCCGCAGCTTTGAGTACCGCAAAAGCCAGGTCGACCTCTGCACGCTCGACCTGCTCGACCCCGAGCTGCACCGGCGCTTGGTCGACCGGCCGACCGCCCGCCTGCTGCTGGTCGAGACCGGCGACGTGATCGAGGGCCCGGCCAAAGACCTGGGCGAAGCGGCGCTGAAGGTCGGCGGCGTCGAGCTGCCGGTGACCCGCTCGACCTTCACCCCCAGCGAGGGCCGCCTGACCATGGACTGGAACCTCGAGGGCCTGCTGGTCGCCTACGAGATCGGTTTTCTGGGCCAGCGGCTGAGCGCCCAGGTGCGCACGCCGCCCGCCCCGCGGGTCTGGGGTGAGGTCGCGGTGCCGCTGCGTTTTGGTGCCGGGCGCGAGGTCGGTGAAGGAGAGCTCTGAGCGGCGGGCACGGCCCTTCGGCCGACGATAAGCGGCGCGCATGTCTGCACCTGGCAAAGCTCACGACACCAGCCACATCCTCCAGGCCCTCGGGGTCAACGCGCTGATCGCCGTCATGAAGGGCATCGCCGCGGTGGCCACCGGCTCGGGCGCCATGCTCGCCGAGACGCTGCACTCGGCCAGCGACTGCGCCAACCAAGGGCTGCTGCTCTTTGGCGTCAAGCGCGCCCAAAAGGCCCCCGACGCCACGCACCCGCTCGGCTATGGCCGGGCGCTGTACTTTTGGTCCTTCATGGTCGCCCTGCTGCTGTTCACGGGCGGCGGCGTGTTCTCGATCTACGAGGGTGTGCACAAGATGATGCACCCCGAGCCGCTGACCAACGTCGGCTGGGCGGTGGCCATCCTCGCGGTCAGCCTCGCGCTCGAGGGCGCCTCGACCTGGGGCAACATCAAAGAGCTGCACGCGCGCCGCGGCGCGACCCCCTTCTTCCGCTACCTGCGGCAGACCAAAGACAGCGATCTCATCGTTGTTTTCGGCGAGAACGCCGCGGCCACCCTGGGCCTCGCCCTGGCTTTGCTCAGCCTGCTGCTGGCGGTCATCACCGGCGACCCGCACTGGGACGGCGCGGGCAGCGCCGCGGTCGGCGTGGTGCTCATCGGCGTGGCCATCTTCCTCGCCATTGAGGTCAAGAGCCTGCTGGTGGGTGAGTCGGCTGACCCGTCCATCGAGGCGGCGATCCGCGGGGTGGCCGACGGCTCGCCTGGGGTGCGCGCGGTGCTGCGCGTGCTGACCATCCAGCAGGGCCCGGGCGAGGTGCTCGTGGCGATGAAGGTGCAGCTCAGCCCCGGCCTCGACACCGACGGGGTCTATGACAGCATCAACACCTTCGAGAAGGCCGTGCGCGCGCGGGTGCCTGAGGTGCGCTGGCTGTTTGTCGAGCCCGACCGCGAGGCCTGAGCGCCGTGGGCGGGTGGGCTGGTGTGCGGATCAGCGCCCGCCGCTGCTGCTGCGCAGCTCGAGCAACATGCGGGTGACGCGGGTGCTGCGCTCGCTGCTGTCGTGCCGGTCGGGGTGGCAGAGGGCCAGCAGGTCTTGAAGGAAGGGCATCAGCGCCTTGCCGGCGTCTTGGCTCTCGTGCTTGACCCGGGCCAGCTCTTCGCGCAGCGCGCGTGAGGTGACGCGCAGCTCGTCATTCTCGCGCAGGGCCATCTCGAGCCGGCGCTCAAGGTCGGCTGCCCGCATGTCGGGGCCGCGGCGCTCGGCCACCGCTGCGCGGGCCTCTGCATCTGCGAGCCGCCGGCGGAGCTGGGCCAGCTCATCGACGCCGCTGCGCGCGGGCCCGGCGCCGAGGCCGCCGGTCGGGGCCTCGCCGGGGCTGTCCCAGCTGGGGGCGCCGCGGGCCGTCCAAGAGGAGGCGGGGGGCGCCTTGCGCGGCGGCGGGCGGATCGGCCGACCGGGCAGGGTGAAGTGGATGGTGCCGTCGAGGCGCACCGCCATCACGCGCTCTTCGATGACCAGGCGCTCGGCGGCCTTGGCGGCGTCGGCGGCGCTGACCTCGAGGATGGCCGCCAGATCGTGGGCGGCGATCGGGTAGCTCTGCTGCTCGAGCACGGCCATGACGTTGTGGACCAGCCAGTCAGGCCGTTGGGTCATCCAGGGCTCCAGGCGCGCGGGGGCGGCGCGCGCCCGAGGCTACCAGACCGCCCGGGCCGCGGCGAGCCCACCGCGGGAGCTGGGGTCAAGGCAGCGTCGGGCGCGTCGCTCTCGTCGAGCTCAGGAGAGCCCTTGGGCGCGCAGGTGCCGCTCGGCCGCCGGCAGGCCCCACCAGGGCACAAAAGGGAAGCGGTGGTGGGCGAGGTGGTAGCCGAAGTGGAAGCAGCTGAGCAGGCTCCACCAGGTGGGCGCGCCGCTGCTGCGGGCCCGGTGCTGGTCGGCGAAGGGCCGCGGGCCCTCGTGGTGGGGCAGGTAGGTGCCGAAGATGAAGAGCTGCACGCTGGACAGCAGCGCCGGCGCCGCGACGAGCAGCCAGAGGTCGAGGGCGCCGAGGCCGAAGCCGAGCTGGCCGATGTTGAACACCACCGCGATGATGGCCACCTGCCACCAGCGCAGGTAGCGCCGCTGAAAGGCCAAGAACCAGCGGACGGGCCCCGGGTGCGCGCCGTCATGCCAGTCAGGGTCGGCGGAGGAGGCGGGGGCGGCGTGGTGCAGGTGGTGGGCCGCCCGCAGCGCGCGGAAGGAGAAGGCGGCGTAGAGCCCGGCGCAGATGGCGCCCAGCGCGTCATTGAGGCGCGGGCGGCCCGGCGCGAGCACGCCGTGCATGGCGTCGTGGGCGCAGATGAAGACGCCGGTGCACAGCCAGGTGCGCAGGGTGACCAGCGGCAGGGCCCAGCCCAGATCAGCGAGCTGGAGGGCTTCTTCGCGCAGCAGGGGCGCGAGGCTCAGCGCCCAGCCCGCGAGCAGCAGGGCGCAGAGGGCGACGCCCTGCAGCGCGCCCGGCGGCGGTGGGCACGGGGCAGCGGTCGGCGCGGGGCCCATCGGCACCTCCGACTCGCTGCTATCCCTGTGCAAACCCCGTGCACTCTCGATCAGATGCCGATGCCGATGCCCCAGCCCTGCTGCGTGCCCTGGGCCATGACGAGGCGGCTCCAGTTCAGGGACAGGCGCACCTTCGAGACCCGCACGCCTGCGCCGGCGAACACGCTGTACTCGTGCAGGGCGCCGCTCCACTTCTCGCGGTCGCCGGCCACGTACCAGCCGGGCACCACGCCGACCGAGGCGTCGAAGACCTTGGTGTGCAGGTAGGGCGAGAGCACCCAGCGCAGGGTGGTGGCCGAGCCCAGGTCGATGTCGCCGTATCGGAAGGTGTTGTAGGCCAGCTCGGGGCCGGTGCTGATGCCCACCGGCTTGAGGAAGGGGCCCATCATGTTGCCGATGCGCACGTCGTAGCCCTCGACCCCGCCCACGATGTAGGAGCCCTGCACATAGGCGTCGCCGACCATATCGGCGCCCTCGCGGTCGTTTTGGTAGCGGATGCCGCCGCGCACGCCGAGGCTGGCGCCGATCGAGGCGGCGCCCTGCTCGCCGAAGACCACCGCCGAGATGATCGGCCGGGCGTAGGGCGACTTGTCGTAGGGGCCGGCGAAGATGCCCGGCCCGGCGTCTTCTTCGGGGGCCTTTGGCTCATCTTTGTCGGGCGGCGGCGGCGCGGCCGGGCCCTCGGTGGTGTCGGGCCCCGGCTCGCCGGTGGGCAGCTCGTCTTGGGCGGCGGCGGGGGCCGAGAACAGGCCCAGGGTGGCCAAGCAGAGGGAGATCAGGGCGGCGCGGGACTTCATGGGGCCTCCGTCGGGCGGGCTCAGGGCGCTTCGGCCTCGAGCTCGAGCAGGTTGAGGTACAGGAAGCTGCCTTCGAGGCGGTCCAGCTCGAGGTGCAGCCGGCCGCGCGCGTCGGGCACCAGCCCGGTCAGCACCGCGACCTCACGATTGTTGCCGTCGTATCCATACGCGCCCACGCCGGCTCCGGTCGTGGTCAGGCTGGTGGAAGTGGGCGGCCCGGCTCCAAACACCACAAAACCCGTACGGCGCACCTCGGCCGCGTCGGCGCGGCTCGAGAAGAGGCGCAGGGTGTAGCGCGCCGCCGGATCGAGGCCGCTGAGCGTGATCCCCGCCGGGTCGTCGGGCTCACCCGCGTAGAAGAAGTCGCCGGTGGCCTCGGGCACCGCCATCGTGCCGAGCAGCTCACCGGGTGGGGCGCTCAGCCCGCCGTTGCGCAGGCCGTTGGCCCGAAAACCGCCGCTGAGCACCAGATCCACCGCGGTGGCCGCGCCGGTGGTCGTGCGCAGCCCGCGCAGGGCCTCGCCGGCGTGGGCCTGCTGGCCGCCGCTGAGCGGGTGCCAGCTGTTCCAGTGGATGCCGAAACCATCGGGAGAGGGCGCGGGCGCGCCGTCTTCGGGGTTGCTCGGGCCGAGATCGACGCGGATGTAGCTGCCCGGCGGCGGGCCTGCGGGCAGCGGGCCCGTCGCGGCGGGCAGGGCGGCGGCGACCGCGGGCAGCACGACGCTCTCCCACAGGGCGTAGCCTTCGGGCGAGAGGTGCAGCCCATCGTCGAGGAAGAGCCCGGCCTCGGGCGGCTCACCCCGGGCGAGGAAGGCCGCTGGCACGTCAATGTAGTGAAGAGAGGGGTGCAGGGCGCTCAGCGCCTGCCAGCCGGCGTTGACCTCGGCGGCGGTCGACCAGAGCGACCAGCGGGCCGGCGTCGGCGTGATCCCGATGTAGAGCAGGGGCGCCCCGGGCGCCGCGGCGTGCAGCTGCTCGGCGATGCAGCGCAGGTCGCCGAGCACCTGATCGGCCGGGCGGCCGTCGCCCACGTCATTGGTGCCGGCGAAGAGCAGCAGGCCGGCGGGCCGGTGCCGCACGATCAGCGCGTCAGCGTGCAGGGCGAGGTCCGCCGCCCGGGCCCCGCCGACCCCGCGCTGCAGCGGGTCAAAGGCGCTCAACGACCGCGCGGCCGACCGCCAGCGGCGCACGCTGCTGCTGCCGGCGACGAGCAGGCCGCCAGCCGGGGGCGGCGCGGCCTCATCCTGGGCGGTGTAGGTGGCGACCACCCCGGCGAAGGGGTCGTCCCCCACGTCAATCCGCTCGCAGGGGGCGTCGTCCCAGGGCAGGGGTGGCAGGGGCTCGGCGCTGTCTCCGGCGGTGCCATCGGCGCCGTCCGCTCCTCCTCCATCCGAGGCATCGGCGCCGTCCGCCGCAGCTCCGTCCGCCGCGCCGCCGTCCGCCGCGCCTCCGTCGGTGGCCGCGCCTCCTCCCCCGGCTCCCCCGCCGTCCGCCTGATTGGCGTCGTCGGCGTCATCTCCACCGCTGGACGCCCCGCCCTTGGACCCAGTGCAGGCGGCCCAGCAGAGGCCGCAGACGGCCAAGGCCAGCCAGCCCCGGGGCCTGGCGGGGTGCAGGCGGGGGCTCACCTCAGGCCTCGGGCTCGTCGAGCTCCAGATCGTCCACCTCGTCGAGGTGCATCCAGAGGCCGGCGATGGTCGGCTGGGCGCGGAAGCGGGCGGCGAGCGCGGGGGGCAGCTCGGCGGCGAGCTGCTGGGCGAGCCCGGCGGCCTCGCGGGCGGCCTCGTCGGCCTCGTCGGGCGGGGCGATCTGCGCGATGAGCGCGCGGGCCCGCAGCGCCCAGGTGCGCAGGCCGCGGCTGCTGGCGACCAGGGCGGCTTGGCGGGCGCAGGTCAGGGCGGGGTCGAGCTGGCCCATGGCGGTCCAGGCCTCGCCCATGACCAGCAGGACCTGGGTGCGGCGGGGCAGGTGCAGCCCGCCCAGCTCGGCCTGCACCTCGCCGAGGAGGACCTCGGCGTCAGCGATCTCGCCCTGCAGGCAGCGGGCGTGGGCCAGGGTGGCCCGCAGCGTGGGGCCATAGCGCTCGGGGTCGGCCTCTTGGGCGGCGCGCAGGCCGCCGCGCAGCTGCTCGACCGCCGCCTCGACCTGGCCGCGGCGCAGGGCCAGCCGCCCGCGGGCGAAGCGCGCCGCCACCAGATCGGCGCTGACGCCGAGCTCTTCGCCGATCGCGAGGCTGGCCCCCAGATCGGCGTCGGCCTCGTCGAGCAGGCCGGCGTGGAAGCGCCCCGAGGCCCGCACCCGCAGCAAAAAGGCCTCACCCTCGCGAAAGAGCGCGTCACGGGCCAGCTCGAGCCCGGCCTCGGCCCGCTCGAGCGCCGCGCCGTACTCGCCCTGCCAGATGAGCAGCTCGGCGAGGTTGCCCATGACCACCGCGCCCGAGCGCTTGTTGCGCAGCTCGGCGTGCAGGCCGCCGGCCTCGTCGAGCCCGCGGGTGGCCGCGCCGATGAGCCCGCGGCTGGCCTGCACCGCGGCCAGCGCGATCAAGATCTGCGCCCGGCTCTGGCGGCGGTCGGGGCCGTCCGCCCGGGCGAGGGCCTCGCTGGCCAAGCGCTGGCAGGCGTCGAGGTCACCCGACTCCCAGGCGAAGACCGCGAGGCGGTGCAGGGCGTCGCAGGCGGTGGCGTCGTCGCCCTGGGCCTCGGCGCCGCCGAGCACCGACTGCACGACGGCCTCGGCCTCCTCGATGTGGCCGAGGCGGCGCAGCACGCTGCCCAGGTCGAGGCCCGCGCGCCCGGCCAAGCGGTCGTCGCCGCTGGCCAGCGCCGCGCCCCGCAGCGCGAGCATGGTCTGGTGGGCGTCATTCCAGCGGCCGCGGTTGTATGCGATGGCCCCGCGCACCTGCAAGATCCCCAGGCGCGCGGCGGCGTAGTCCGCTGGGTCGAGCGCCCGCTGCGCCTCGCGCTCGAGCGGCCGGGCCCGCTCGGCGAGGGCCTCAGCCTCGGCCAACAAGCTGCGCTCCCACAGGCCGACGGCTGCTTTGACCAAGAAGCGCCAGGCCTCGGCCCCGTCGCCGCCCCGCCGCAGGTGCTCGCCGATCGCCTCGGCCAAGGCCGGGGTGGGCGCGCCGCGGGCGGCCAGGGCGCGGCCCAGCCCGAGGTGCCAAGCGGCCCGGCGGCTGCTCGGCATGTCGCGGTAGAGCACGTCGGCGATGCGCTGCTGGGCGAGCTGGTGAAAGACCTGCAGGCTCAAGTGGCGCTCGAGCACGAGCCCGCGGTCGACCAGGCCGTCGACCCGGTCGAGCGCCTCTTCTTCGTCGCCCGCGCCGACCACGTCGAGCAGCACCTCGAGCTCGAGCTCGGCCCCGTGCACGGCCAGCGCCTCGAGCATCGCCCGCTCGGGCGCCGAGGCGTTGGCGAGGCGGCGGGCGACCGCGGCCCGCACCGCGGCGGGCAGCTGGGCGTCGACATCACCCACCTCGGTGGCGGCGTCTTCACCGAGCTCGTCGATGTCTTCACCCCCGCTGTGGGCGGCGCGGGCGCCCCCCTCGCGGCGGGCGCGCAGGGCCTCGGTCAGCAGCAGCGGCGCCCCGCCGGTCTCATCGAAGAGGCGCAGGGCCTCGGCCGAGCCGGCGGCCGGGGCGGCCTCGCCGAGCACCGCGGCGCAGAGCTCGCCCACCTCGTCGGGTGAGAGGGGCCCGAGCTCGAGGCGCAGGGGAGGTTGGCCCAGCTCGGCCCCGTCGCGCAGCCCGCGCAGGTTGGGCGTGGGCAGGTCGGTGCGGGCCGTGCCGAGGATGAGCAGGGGCAGCTTGTCGCGCGCGATGAGGGTGCGGGCGAGGTAGCCGAGCAGGGCGGTGATCGGCGCTGGGGCGTGGTGCAGGTCGTCGAGCGCGACGATGTTGGGCCCCTCGGCGAGCAGCTTGTCCAAAGCGAGCCGCACGCCGTCAAAGAGGCGGTAGCGCAAGTCACCGCCCACCCGGCCCTTGCCGCCCTCAAAAGCGGCGATGGCCTGGTGGAGCTCGGCGGGCACCCCTGCTCCCAGCTCTTTGCCGATGTCTTCGGCCACGCGGAGCAGCGCGCCAAAAGCGCCCTCGTTCGCGGTCATGCGCGCGGCGTGTACGGGGATGCCGATCTGCCGCGCCTGCTGCAAGCCGAGGCGGAAGAGCCGGGTGCGCCCGACCCCGCTGGGGCCTTCGAGCAGCAGCACCCCGCCCTGGCCACGGGTCAGGGCTGAGACGGCGTCGTGCAGCAGCTCGCGCTCAAAGGTGCGGCCGACCAAGGGGGGCTCCCACTCGCGCTCATCGGTGACGAGGCCGTCGAGGGGCGCGGCCTCGGCCCGCTGCAAGGCCAGCAGCACCTCGTGGGCCGACTGCGGGCGGTCGCGGGGCTTCTTGCGCAGCAGCCGCATGCAGATGTCGTTGAGATGCGCGGGGATCCCCGGGATCATCGTGCTCGGGGGCACCGGGTCGACGTCGCGGTGGGCGGCCAGCCAGCCGGCCATGTCTTTGGCCGCAAAGGGGCGCCGGCCGGTCAACATGGCGTAGAGGATGACCCCGAGGCTGTAGAGGTCGCCGCGGTGGTCAATGGGCGCGCCGGTCAGCTGCTCGGGCGAGGCGTAGGCCCAGGTGCCGACGAGCGTGGTGCTGACGAAGGCCTCACCCTCGGGGTCGAGCTCTTTGACGATGCCGAAGTCGGTCAGCTTGCAGCGGCCCTGGGCGTCGAGCAGGATGTTGCTCGGCTTGAGATCGCGGTGCACCAGGCCCTTGCGGTGGATGTAGGCCAGGGCCCGGCAGATGTCGGCGAGGCTGTCTTCGACCCGGGCCCAGCGCTCAGCCGGCGTGATCAGCTTCCACGAGCGGATCTCGGAGTGCAGGTCGCGGCCCTCGACGTACTCCATCGCGAAGTAGGGGTGGCCGGAGACATCGCCGTAATCATCGACCCGGATGATGTTCTCGTGCCGCAGGCGGGACAGGGCGCGGAACTCGCGCCGAAAGCGCAGCTCGCCTGTGTCTTTGCGGCTCGACTTCAGCACCTTGAGCGCCACCTCGCGGCCGTCGGGCCCGCGCACCAGCGCGACGTGGGCCATGCCGCCCGAGGCCACCCGCCGCAGCAGCGTGTAGCGGCCGATCGCCGCGCCGGGGTCGAGCCGCAGGTCGCCCAGATCGAGCGCGCCGTCGTCGATCACGCCCGCCGCCTCGCCGGATGGCAGCTCGGGGGCAGGCACGGGGCGCGCGGGGCGCTGGGGGGCGACGGGCTCGGGTCCCACGGGGCGGCCTCCGCGGGCATGGTAGCCCGTCGGGGCCAACCGAGCCGAAGATCAGGCCCCAGCGCGGGTGATCGGTGGGCCCCCGCCCCCATCGGTGGGCGCGGGGTGGGCCCAGCGCCGCAGCAGCGCCGCCGGATCGTGCACCTGCTCGGCCAGCGCCGCCCGCAGGCGCTCCAGCGCGGGGCTGGGCGCCGCGCGGGCCCCCTCGCCCTCGGCGCAGAGGTGTAGGGCGGGCAGCCGCAGGCCGCCGAGCGCGGGGTGGGCGGTGCGCTCGAGCGCCTCGTCGGCCGCGTCGAGGGCGGCCGGGTCACCGGCCCGGGCCAGCGCCGCCGCGGCGTCCAGCGCGATCAGCGCCGCGGCCACCGGGTTCGGCGCCGGCGGGCGGGCCAGGGCCGCCCAGGCCTCGGCCGCAGCCTCGCCCGGGTCGGGGGTGGCGCGCGCGCGCAGGGCGGCGACTTGGCCGATGGGGTCGTCAACCCCGACGAGGCCGCCGTCGGCGGCCGCGGGCAGCAGGGCCAGCCCCTCTTCGAACAGGCCGAGCGCGCACAGCGCCCGCGCCACCGCGGCCGCGGCCAGCCAAGCGCCGGGCCCGACCAGCGGGCGGGCCCGCAGCGCCCCGGCGGCCCGCCGGGCGAGGCC
>JAEUKK010000020.1 GCA_016792625.1 Deltaproteobacteria bacterium
TGGAAGTTCAGCGACTTGACTTCGCTTTCGGTAGGTCTGCATCCCCTCTGGGGTCCCCAGCCGCTCCCGCCAGGTCGCGAGCTGCTCACTGTCCCCCGCCAACCTCGTGTATCGACCCCGCTTCGTCGAGCCTTTGCCCCGAGGCCGCGGCGGAGGCATGTAGACCGCGGTGGGATCAGCGCGCCCCTCCAGCTCTTGGATGGCGTCGAGGTTGACGTAGCCACCGTCAGCCAGCACCTTCTCGACCCTCCCTTTGTACTTGGTCTCGACCGACCGAACCGCCGAGAGGAGGAGTCCTGCGTCGGAGCCGACCGTCTCGACCGAGACGTGCAAGATCACCGAGTGCTCCGTCGAGACCACAGTCTGGCAGTTGTAGGCGGGCCGATACCCGCCATCGGCCATCTTCATGACCCTCGCGTCGGGGTCGGTGGTCGATGCGCGCGCGAGACATGGGTCCTTTACGGACTCCGTCGGGGCCGCCGACCGGGTCGGATGCTCGGCCCTTGGCGCGGTCGGGCCCGGTTCAGCGGCGGCTCCGGCCGGCGCAGCCCCACCGTCGCTCGATCCTCCGTCACCGTCATCACCATCATCGGCGTCGACCCCTGCTTCGTTCGCGCCCTCAGAAGCGTTGTCGCATGGATAAAGCGGCGCGTTGGTGCGCTCGATCCCGTCTTGATCGTCGTCGCGGCGACCGGTGGCGGCATCCCCCTCAGCGGCCGCCACCTGTAGGGCTGCTGCACTCGGTGGAAACAGCGACGGCGCCTCGGTTGTGGGCGTCTTCGACTTCTTGGCAGGCGTGGCCTTGACGGTCCGCTTCGGACGGTTCCGCTCCTTCGTCGCCTCCGCCTCGGTGACCGCCTTCAGGGCGTCTTCAATGCGCCGGAGGCGGTCCTCGTCGGCCTTCCGGCGCGCGGCAGCGGCGCGATTGGTCGCCTCATCCCCGGCATCTTCGTCCTCCAGCCGCTTCTTGAGGGCGTCCACGAGCGCCTTGGCCTTTGCTTGCAAGGCGTCGAGCGCCTCGCGGCTGCGAAACGAGGCCGCGCTGGCGTTGGCACGAATCCTCCGTCCGTCCACGGCGATGGTCTCGAGGTTGACGAAGCCGGCGGTCGCCAGCGTGGCGACGCTGGTGGCCAGCAGGCTATCGAGAAAGTCGGGGTTGCGCGCCCGAAACAACGCCAGGGACGTGTGGTTGGTGGTGAGGCCGCCACAGAGCCACATGTAGGGCGCGTCGCGATGGCACCGGCGGTCGAGCTCTCGGGCGGAGCCGACCCCCTCGCAGGTCGCGAAGAGCCAGAGCGCGAGGAGCACCGCTGGGTCCGTGGCGGGCGCCCCCGGACCACCCTCGACGGAGCCGATCTTCTCGTACAATTCGCGCAGGTCAACCTTCTCGACGACGGCCCAGATGGCCCGGGCGAGGTGGTCGGGCGGCACGAGCTCTTCGAGATCGAAGGCGCGGAGGTGCAGCTGGTTGCGGTCAGGGCGGCGGAGGCGGGGGCGAGGGTCCATACGGGAAGATCACCCGTTCGGGGCCTCGGCGGGAGGTTCGTTTACAGGCCCTGAGCGCAAACTCGACGTACGTGGGGTCGTCCTGCGAGAAGCCGACGTCGGTGCGAAGCTCACCCGTGCCAGGGGCATCCTCGTCGTTCTTGATCTCCCACCCGAAGCGCAGGCCCACTTCTGATGGCAGCAGGTCGACGCTGAACGCGCCGCTGAAGGGCCCGCCGACAGAACCGCAGGCTTGACCGGTGCCGAGCTCAATGAGCTGGTAGAACGCCTGTATGTCCAGCGAGTCCAACCGGCCTTCCCACTCATCTACGTCGACCTCTACCTCGCCCACCGGCCCGTAGGTCCACTTGGCGGGGCAGACCGGCATTCGCCAGCTTACTGTCCACTCGCCCGCACAGCTGGGGTGGCCGCCGGTGTAGATCTCGAAGGTGATGCCCTCGCCGAGCATGTTGCGGCTTAGGCGCGGCAGGTAGGCGAGGTAAGGATAGGCCGCGTCAAGCGGTTCACGCGCGCCAAAACGCCCCACGCCGTCTACCATGTCTTCGAGCTCCATCACCAGCCAAGTAACCGAGGCGCCGTCGCCTTTCTCAACCCCGCTGGTCAAGCGCCCGACCGAGCCCGCGACGTCCAGCAGCGCGGGCAGATCGCTGTGGTCGGACACCCATGTGCGCTCATCCACAAGACAGCGCGTGGGGCCACCGCCGGGCCCCGAGGCGTGAAGGTGTGCGCAGGTGTGGGCAATGAACCGGTCCCAGGCCGCCCCCAGCGAGGGGTGGATCCAGTCTGGGCCGGGTCGTTCAGCCTGGATGTCGGCCATCGTGGTGATGCCATCGAGCAGGTCGGTCACCAAGAAGTCGGCGTTGTCCTCGCAGAGGCCCATGGCCCCGCAGGACCCTCGAAGCCCAGATACGCCGTCGATCCGCTCGCCGACGGCGTCGGTGGGGAGGAGCGGCTGGGTGTGAAGCTCCTCCATCGCGGCGGACAGGTAGACAAGCTCAGCGCCCCACACCAAGTACACCCTGTCGATGGCGGTGCTGGTCAGCCCCTCAGCGGTCAAACGAAGCTCGACGGTGTTGGCAGGACCGAGGCTGTCTCTGTTCCAGGGCCCGCTGGCATCGGACGGGCTGATGACGACATCGATGAGGTAGATCTGCTCCTGCACGGCGTGCTGGTGTGCCCACGCAGAGTTGACCCGACTGGTGAGGATAGACGCGGGCTGTTCTATACCGTTGATCCAGGCGCTGAGGCGCATCGGCGCGTGGCTGGCCGTGTACGTCGTGGTCAGGTACCGAAGCCGTACCGTGTGACCTGGTGGGCTCACGGCAGGGCTCACCGTCCACTTGGCGAGGTAGGCGTCGCCCGCCTCGAAGGGCTGTGATGCGGCCGGGCTGTCCGTCGCGGCGAGCGCCCCCAACATCGTACTTGGTACAAGGAACAAGGGTACGTGTGCAGCGTGTACGCGCCCCCAGAGCTCGACGGGTGCCTCGTCCAGGCTTGCGGCGGGAAGCCAGCCGTCGGCGACAGGATCCTCACCAACGAGGAGGCTGTCCCAGGTCGAGTCGCAGACAGACCGTTGTGAGCCTTCGGCGGTCGAGTCCGGCTCGGTCACGAGCGCGCGGAGCGCCTCGACGTCAGAGCGGTCCCAGATGTTCTCGGACCCTTGGAGGAACGAGAACGGCGAGGACAACATGTGGGTGAGCTCGTCAACGATGACGAGCTTGTGGTGGTCGTGAAGGTAGGCCTCGGCGCGCGCGCGCGACCCAATCACGATAAGCGCAAAAGCCCACCTCTTCTGCCGAAACCCCATATCCAAGCGAACGTGCAGGGATCATCCGGCTCACGATCATCCCGGTATAGGTCTTGTCGATGCTGAGCTCGTAGTCCTCGATGAGGTCATTGAGCCCTGCCAGAGACAGCCAATCACACCGCTCATCTTCACCCTCGAGCGTGCCGACTGCCCACCCACCCCCCGTTCCGTGAAGGTACAAGGAGATGTTATTCATCTGCAGGAGCTGATACGTCCGCCATGGGTCATTGAGGGACCAGTCCGCATCCACCTCGGCAGAGTAACCCCAGCCCTCTGGACCAAAGCCGTAGACGCTGTCAAAGGGCCACGGGCCCCCGACGAGGTCAACTTCACCACAGTCGCTGTCCTCGCCAATGACATCGGGCGAGGTGACCTTCAAATCAGCGTCCCAGACTGCGATCAAAGGCCCGTAACCATGCCAATCAAAGGACGGCGGGATGTAGTCAGGCGGCGTCCCGCCCGGCTCCGGCGGGGGCGGCGGGGGCGGCGGGGGCGGCGGGGGCGGCTCAGGCGGCGGGGGCGGCGTCGGCTCACCCGGCGGGGGCGGCGTCGGCTCACCCGGCGGCGGATCACTCAGCTCAGCCCAGGCCCAGGGCCCGGTCAGCGCCAGCGTCATCGCCAGGGCCGCGGCGGCGCGGCGCCGGCGGCGGGCCCGCGCGGGGCCGGCTTGCTCGGGGCCCCCAGCCTCATGCGGCGAAAGTGCTGGGGGGGGGGGCCGGTTCTCGACGGGTGCTGCTGCATGATGGGGGACCTCGGTCGGCGGCGGTGGCGGGGCGCGCGCTGCGCAGCCCCGACGCTACACCTCGCGCGGCGGGCCGCGCAAGCCCGATCTGCGGGCTTGTGATCCAGTTGGACCACCCCCGTCGGGCCCGCGGCCGGCCGCGCCGTGGACCCGGGCCCGCCGCCCTTCGCCGCCGCCGGCCGCCGCGCCCGCAGCTCGCGCCGGCCGCGCTCCTGTCCGCAAAGCTGTGGATCGGGCGCCGCCGCGCCCGGGCCCGCCCCACCACCCGCGCGCCCCGCCGCGCCCGCAGGCCCCGCCTTGGCCCGCCAGCTCGCTGGAGAGAACAGGACACCGCGGCGGGCCGCGGCGGCTCGGGCCAGCCCAGCTTCGGCCCGCCCGGCGGCCCAACCGGCCATCTTGTTGATCACAAGCACATCAGACCCGTGATGTCCCGATCAGTCGTTCGATCGCCCTTGTGCAGCACCTGCAGCGCCCCGATCAATCGTTCGATCGCCTTTGTGCAGCACCTGCAGCGCCTCGATCAACCGCTTGATCGCCCTTGTGCAGCACCTGCAGTGGCCCGATCGGACGGTTGATCGCCCTTGTGCAGCACCTGCAGTGGCCCGTTCAACCGCTCGATCACCTTTGTGCAGCACCTGCAGCGCCCCGATCAACCGGTCGATCGCCCTTGTGCACCACCTGCACTGCCCCGATCAATCGGTTGATCACCACTGTGCAGCACCTGCACGACCCGGAACAAGCCTTCGGCCGCCTGCACCCAAGCCCCCGACCGCGGCCCTCCGCCTCATGATCCACCAGCGCCCCCACGCGCGCCGTCCCACCCACAGAAGCCCAGCCCTTCGCGGCGCCTCACCTCATCGCCCACAGCAAGCAGCGGCTCGCGCCTGCCATGGGGGGTTTCCAAAGGGGGGCCATTGCGGGCTGGCGCGCGGCGCTGCCATGCGCCGCGCGAAGCCTGCCCGC
>JAEUKK010000031.1 GCA_016792625.1 Deltaproteobacteria bacterium
CTGCGCACGGTGCGCGCGGCCGACAGCGCCATCCTTCAAGACCTGCAGGACAGCCGCGACCACCTCGGCAACGTCATCGAGATCGACGACGAGGCGCAGCAGACGCGCTGGTTCGACAACGCGCAGGTGAGCCCCGAGCGCCTGTACACCTACGACCCGCTCTACCGGCTGTCGTCGGCCACCGGCCGCGAGAAGGTGGGCCTTGCCCAAGCCGGCGTGCTGCCCTTCCCAGTCGAGCTGCTGCCGCACGGCGGCGCGGCCAACACGGTGCTGCGCCGCACCACCCAGGGCGATGTCGATGACGCCGCGGGCAACCTGACCGAGACCGTGCACGTGGCCGGCGGCAGCGTGGTTTGGCGCCGGCGCGCGCAGGTCGCGGCGGGCAACAACCAAGTCTTGGCCTCGAGCGCGGGCTTGACCGGCGACGACATCGACGACCCGACCACCTGGATTAGCCTATACAGCCACGACCGCGGCGGCAACATGCTGGTTCTGCCCGGTGAAGGCGCGCCCAACGGCATGGTCACGATGCGCGACCACCGCGACCACCTCGACCACCTCGAGAGCGTGGCGCTCAAAAGCACTGATTCGGCCCAAACCACGTATGAAGGGGCAGGCCAGCGCATCGCGAAGGTGGTGAACAAGGGCCAGCTCCGGCACACGAGGCTGACCAACTGGGGGATTGAGCACACCACCAAGCACAACATTGCGGGCTCGTCGCCGGTGCTGGAGGAAGAGCGCGGCGCGCTGCACATCATGGACGACCAGCAGTGCATCGCGATGGTCGAGACGCGCACGGTGACGACGACGGGCACGACTACGACGGTGCATGGGCATGCGCCCGCACCGCTGGTGCGCTTTCAGCCGGGCGACCTGCTGGCGAGCGCCTGCGTCGAGCTGGACGGCATCTTCGGCGTGCTGACCTATCCAGAGCTCCACCCCTACGGCGCCACGGCGTGGTGGGCGGAGGATGGTGCACTCGAGGTGAGCAAGCGCTACCGGTTCACGGGGATGGAGCGGGATGAGGAGACGGGGCTGAAGGTCCACAGCCAGCGGTACCACTGCCCGTGGTTGGGGCGCGTGGATCGGCCTGATCCGATTGGGTCGAGGGATGGAGGGAACCGGTGGGCGTATGTGAAGGGGCGGGTGACGACGGGCCGAGATGAGAGTGGGTTGGGCAGTCTTGCTAGTCCGGCGTCGCTTCGGCCCACAAGTGAACCTCCGCCGCCTCTGCAGATGGAGATCGGCTGGGTGAAGGTTCTCCCCACTGCAGTCCGGGACGACCGGACGGCCGAGGCGCAAATGGGCCCATCCGCCGGCGGAAATACCCACCTCTTGGGGGCTCCCGATGAGTACCATGACCCGGGGCCGCGCGTGTTCGTTGGTCGCCCGCCCGGGCACATGGGGAAGAACGAGGCCCCCATCCGAAGTCGGTCGTTTCGACACTTTGCGGCCGTTTTCGGAGCTGAACTGAATAGTGCCGGGTATACGGGTGTCCTTGGGCCTGACCGGTCCGGGCCTTGGCGACCCCATTGGAGAGGCGACACCGAAGACCCTCAAGACTACTTGAGGCCAGTCGCTCCGGTTCAGGAGGACAGACTGAAATGACACGAATAGTCCGGGCGCGGTCCTTCTTGATTAGCTGCGCTGTTGTCTTAGTTTGCGCACCCACCGAGTCCTGCGACGGTAGTGTATTCAGGACTATCGGTGGAGACGACGGAGTCTCCAAGAGGTCTATACGGCTGCCAAGTTTAACGGCAGCAGTTCTCGTTGATCCGGCGGATGTTGCATTCTTTGACCACAACTGTGAGTCAACTGGGCCGATGGAGATTGTTGTTCGGCATGACACAGTGTCCGCCTTTGGGCGAGAGTATGCAATACATGGCGCTTCGGCGCTTTCCAACGGTGGCGAGGCGGACGTCATCGATATCGCTGTGGCGGAGCAGTTGGGTGCGCTTGTTGAGGAACATATCGGTCGCAGCAGACACTGCGGGGCTTTAACGTCGATCGAATTCGGCCCCAATTACTATCTGGTGCGAGTGGATGCCGATGTTGAATTTGGACTGTTGGTTGAGGTGATTCGGCTGGTATCACAGGCATCCGGCCGATCCCCTTTGCTCAGGTCTCATGCCGGAAGGCCTCGCACTGGGAGCAGATTCGGCTCATCGATCATTCCCGCTACGAGGTATTACGTTCTTCAGACCAAAGATGAATGGTCGACACCCCTCCCGGCGTCCATGAGGGACGTAACGTCCGTGGATTTGCACGTGAGCATCGACTCAACAATGTGGCAAGTTGTCGGAGGGTTGAACGCGATAGAAAGCGCCGGGGTCGATTGTGTGGTTGGCCCTTGGCCTTTGCCCCCAACCAGCACCTCGTCTGAGTATTTAAGGGCTGATGGCGCTTTTCCCCGACAGTTGTCCAGGGTTCCTGTTCCATCAAGCCCGACCGTTGACTGGGTTTCCGCCGAGATGACAGGCCTTATTTACGCGATCCAACTGCCGATGGAGCCCGCTCACTTGGGTCCGCTATATGTGGAATCGAACGGCCATTATCCAGACGTTTTATCGGCGCTCTACAAGATCGAGCTCTACCACACCGGGATGTGCCCACTGATGGCCTTGCCTGATACCGGCCGTCGCTGATTCGGATCGTACCGCAGGTGAACCATTTTCGCTGATCGGGATAGAGGCTGGGATCACCCGAGGCACCCGTCGGCCAGTTCCTCCCCTTGAGCAGCGCTTGACGATAGACCAGCTGGCAGAGCGGTATCCACACAGCTGCGGCATCTACCCCCGACCGAAAGCCCCGGTGACCTTGGCGGCGGAGATCTCCGATGCCCGACACCACAACTGCCACCCGATGGCGCGCCGTCGTCGAGGCGCATGCCGCCTCTGGCCTGACGAATCGCGACTTCTCCCGCCAGCACGGTGTGAACCCCTCGTCCTTGGCCTGGTGGCGCTCCCGGCTGCGCGACAACGACATGAAGCAGACTCCGACGACAGCCACGTGTCCACACAGGTATTGCATCGTGAGCCCCCCGAAACAGTGGGGCCGCTCTGACCAACAATCCGTGACCTTGCCGGCCGGAGGTCACCATGCCCCCGCCCCGCCCCCGCATCGCCCATGACGAAGCCCCAGAGCTGCCCTCCAACATGCGCGCGTCGGAGCAGCCACGCCCCTCCCCGCGCCCCGAGAACGACGTCTACGGGCGCTCTCTCCGCCCCTGGGCCGACCGCCCCTCGCAGCCCGCGGCCATGCGCCTACTCAATCCGGCCCGACCCGGCCGAGCCACACCCCACCCCCTCCGGCCAACCCGCCACGCCGCAGTCTTCAACGAGCCAGACGTCAACATCGACCAGCCGCCCACGCCCACACCGGCGACCAAACCGAGTCGCCGACCCAGCGCTGAAGCACCGTCGAGAACCCGCCGCCGCACGCCCCAGTCGCAGCGGTGCGCGGCGCCGCCCCGCGTTCGCCCCACCAGCGCTCCCGCGCACGACGCCCCTCATCCCGAACGACGCCCTGGCCGCTCATCTCGCCCGCCCGTCCACCCGCGCCCTCACCCCGCACGCCTCCACCGCGCTCCCGCCCGGAGCCCTCCGCAGCTGAGCATGCTCCACCTTCCCGCCAATCCGACCGACCCGCACCGCCCGCCGTGTGCTACGCTCAGCCCACCCCGACAGGAGGCCCGGTGGTCCAGCTCCCCCAACTCCGACGGCCACTCGAAGAGGACGTCGCTGACGTTGCCTTCGGCGCTTGCCCGCTGACGCCCCGGCGGCCCCCGCCGCGCGCCGACTGCGCCGCCACGCCCCGGGTGACCGAGCTGCTCGGCGACAACGCCCGGGGCCAGCGCTCGCGCATCACCTACGGCGAAGGTGCGACAAGCTCGACCACGAAGACAACCACCGACGACCCGCAGCGCCGGTGGCTGACGCGCCTGCGCACGGTGCGCGCGGCCGACAGCGCCATCCTTCAAGACCTGCAGGACAGCCGCGACCACCTCGGCAACGTCATCGAGATCGACGACGAGGCGCAGCAGACGCGCTGGTTCGACAACGCGCAGGTGAGCCCCGAGCGC
>JAEUKK010000063.1 GCA_016792625.1 Deltaproteobacteria bacterium
CAAAGGCGGTGGAGACGGGCGGTAGGTCGGTGACGGTCATGGGGCCCTCCGGCACGGCCCTGATCACTCACCAGCGGGGTCGCGGCAAGTCGACCGTAAGGTATTGATTGTGGTCACAAAAGATGTGTGGGATCTTGAGCCTTGGCGGGAGGACTCCCGGGTCGGTCGCCACGATCGAGAGGAGCCCCCCTTCCAGTCGCGCGGGAGCGTCCCTCCCCGCGAGTACGGGGAAGCGGCACACCCAGGTACCCACGTCCCCCGGCTCTGACTGAGCGAGCACGTGTGCCAGTCGCTCCTTGTCTCGATTGGGGAGGTCCGTGAAGCGAAGAATCCCCTCGATCTCCTGGCGCACAAACTGCGGGGCACATGTCACCCACTCGAGAGTGCGGCGGGCGCGACGAAGCGCAGCGTGCTCCATGGTTAGCGTGGATGCGCGTCGATACGGACGACGCGAGAGTCGGGGCCAACGCGCAGGCGGAGCGTCAAACCTTCGGCGGAGTCGGGCAGCGCGAACGCGTGCGCTGCGACCGCGGACAGGTCACCTGGTTCGGCGCCGTCCAGCACCCCCACGCTGACGTCTGTCTCTTCACCTTCGAAGTGGAGGCGCAGCGAGCCGCGGTGCCGAACCAGGACCCACCGACCGCCCTCCATGCGCAGGAGCGTTGCGTGGACCTCGTCTGCGGCGGCGAGCGCTTGACGTTCGTGTGCAGAAGGCAACCTGATTCGGCCCCGCTCTTCGTGATCCACCAACGCGTCGTCGGCCGCGTCCAGTAAGGCGGGGGGAAGCCGCTGAAGAACCGCGTTCAACCGATGGACCTGCCCTTGGGGCATGGCTCTATCGAACGCGACGACAAGCGGCAGCTCATCGAGCACACGCAGCAGCGCCCGAGCGTCGACACCCAGCTGCTCCGGAGCTTCGAGGGCGCGTCGGTCTGCGCCCAGCACCGATGCGTCGAGGAAGACCTCAGCGCGTGATTCGATAATCGCGTGGGCGTACCCAAGCGCCCACTCGGCTTGCCGCCGCCTCGCGGGGCTTAGCCACGGCGTGAGGGTCGCAAGCACGAGCACATCGCGGAGCCACGAGTCGATCTGGTTGGTGATGTCGTCGGTTGGCAGGTGACGCCCACCGTCAACGAGGCGCTCCAGATCGAAGCTGTTGCCGGCGACTTTTCCCAATTCCGCGGCATGCTCCGCGCGCGCGCTCGCGGCTTCGGCGACGAGCGCGGGTAGCCCCTCGACCTGGGAGAGCTCATCCGTCGGGTACGCCTCCAAGCGTGCGAGCAGGTCAAGGAAGCGCACGGCGTCGGGGCCGCGCGTGGCGACGCCCAAGGCGTCCATCGTGGATGCGAGCTGCTCGCCCAGCCATTGAGCCCTCTCGGTGCGGGGATTCATGAGCTGCCCTCCCCTGCGTTGACGCCAGTGGAGGGGGCGGTCGGACAGCCACGCCGAGCGGCGAATGCGCGGAGCGCCGGGCCACCGGTCATCGAGTCCGCAGCGCTGGTGTAGGCAGTAGGCCAAAATGCGTCTACGACCTGAAAGTGTGGGCCGTTCGCTTCAACGACGAGTCGGAACCCGAGGTGCTCGGTGACGCGACGGCGCTTCGCCGCCGGTTGCCACCGTGCCCCGGTCGGGTCGCCGACTTGGCCTAGGAGCAACATGTACCTCGGGCAGTAGCCGTCATTGTGGGCCCGGCGGACCTGCTCGATCCATGGCGTGCTCCACCACGTGGTCGCAGGGAAACGTCCGCGGGGGGGAAGCCGGCCCGGCACGCAACGTTGGATCGCTGACCATGCGTCGCTCGCCGTCGCCCTGCCGGCTTCCACTCGGTCCCACGCGTCTCGCTCGTGACGACCGAGGAAGTGCTTAACCGTATGATGAACCAGATCCGGCATCCCAGGAGTGTTCTCGAACATCGGAAGGAAGGTCATGTCTCGCCCTCACGGTAGAGCAGCGCCTTCCGGAGGTCGTCGGCTGCCCGGTTCGCGTAGCGTTCGACCTTGACGGAGGCTGAGCGACGGTCCTCGACGCTCACCGACTCGACGGCGCCTGTGGTGTACCAAGCGACTCCAACGAGATCCTTCCACGCGATGTCGTCTGCGACGAGGCCCGGTTGAAGGGTGCCCGCCGTATAGATGCCCCATGCTTCATCGAGCGCGCGGGGTACTGCGTTCGACCCGCCCTTCGTCCAATCTTTCGCACGCTTCGCGTCGTCCTCCTCGACGATCAACGGGAGCCTCATCGAAAGCAGGCACAGCGCGCACGGTGGGCTGGTGCTCCCGCGTAGCTGGGCAAGCAGCTCTCGGGCCGCCGCGTTGTCGACGGGCCGTACAGGCTCGGCGACCCGCTCAAGTGCTTCAGCGTCTTCATCGTCTGCGAGGTCGTACTGACGCTTGCGGTGGCGGAGCTCGCTCGTCTCCACATGCCTGAGGCAGAAGACCATGAGCGTCCGTGCTTGTGCGACGACGTCGACGGTGGCGTCCTGCTGGAGCCACCGCTCCAGCTTCGTCAGGAACTCATGAACCACGCGCTGGTAGATCTCGTCTGCGCCGAGCCCGGGAAGGCGGGCAGCCAAGTACTCACTTCTGCCGTTGAGCCAGGGGTCCAGTGTTGTCAGCAGTTGGTGAGCGGTCATAGTGGGCGGTGGCTATCGTGTGCGCGAGCTATTGCCCAGCGTCCTCGAGCTGGATGTCCGCCGCCGATGTGGCGACCTTGCCCCCATTTGACGGACCACGGTTGTGAGGGTGTCGGCAGGCCTCGGTCCCCAACTGGGCGGCGCCTCGCCGGACCCGGGGCGTCGCCGAGCGTCCGCGCTGGCCACCGTGTGCTTCGCTGTTGAACCTTTTTGTTCATCGGCCGCTCAGGGACAAGGCCCCCATGTCCGCGCCCGCCAAGGCGCCCAAGCGCCGGTGGTACGGTCGCGCTCAACCCGCTTGATCAACCCATAAACGGCTTGCAGCCTCACGAGTTCAGGTTGGTGGGCAGTGTGACAGCGCCAAGCCACGCTGTGCCGGCTCTCGGCGCCATCGACCTATTTGCGCTTGACCGTACTTTGATGGCGTTGCGGGCCTACAGCTTCGATTTTAGCTCCGTCGAACTGACTTGGCTGTGGACCAAGAAGCACTTCCTGGGCCGACCTGAGCCGGTCCTCAAGGCGCTCGATGCTCTCGTGGCTGACCGATGGGGTCGGCTAACGCCCGCTCGGCGCACAGGCGGGGCGCGCCACGCCGGGCACTGGTAGTCGACCTGAATGCGCTCAACTGTACCAAGCGCTGGCCTCGCTCACCACGCCCTATGGCGCGCCGATCGCGCTGAGCTCGGCGGATCTGCGGCGTCAGGTCGAGGGCCCAAGTGGCCGCGCGTTCCCGGCCTGACCTGGGCGCGGTGGATGGGGGGACCATAGCCAACCCGGTCCACGCCGCCGAGCCGTCTCGTGGCGATTCCACGCCCCGAGGGCGGCGGGGACCTCCCATGCTGCTGGGCCGCGCTGCACCAGCCCCGGCGCCCGCTCGGCCTCGATGTCGCGTCCAGACATGCCGACATCGGGCTGCGCCAGCAGCACGCGCGCGCGGCTGGCTGCGCTCGGGGCGCGTGGGGGCGGTGGCTCCGAAGACCGTCGGGCCCTCGGCGCGGAGGCGCGCGGCCAGGGCGCTGCCTTCCGCTCGCCGTCGTGTGGCCGAGGACTTCGCCTGCGCCTCCCCAGCCGTCCCGACGAAACCGATGGGGTTGGGCGAACCATCGGGCGCAATTGATGAGGCTGACCAGATCGGGTACGGGCTCCGCTGCTCGGAAGCGCACGCGGCCTCGGCGCGGGGCGCGTCCTGCGCGCTGCCCTCCGAGGCCACTCCCACAACCAGCGCCTCAACCGATTACACCGGCGGGTCCTTTGGGGAGCTCCCTTGCGCGCCATCTGCACCAGCCCGAGCGGGCCGCTCCTCACCCAGCGCCCGGTCCCAGAGCCCGCCCCGGGCTGGGCGCGGCTGCGGGTGCGCATGGCCGGGGTCTGCCGCACCGATCTGCAGGCCGCCCGCGGCGAATTGCCGGTGGCCGAGGGGCGGGTGCTCGGCCACGAGCTGGTCGGCGAGCTCGACGACCCCGCCCTCATCGCCGCGCTCGGGGCCCGCCGCTGCGCCGTCCGGCCCCGCCTGGGCGACGGGCGCTTCTTGGGGGTCGACCTCGACGGCGCCTTCGCCGAGCAGCTCTGCGTTCCCATCGGCGCGCTGGTGCCCGTCCCCGATGAGATGAGCCTGCAGCGCGCTGCCTTTGTCGAGCCCATGGCGGCGGCCCTGGCGGTCTTGGCCGCGCCCTGGCCCGACGACGGGCGGGTCGCGCTGCGGGGCCAGGGGCGCATCGCCGAGCTCTGCCGCCGGGTCTTGGCCTGGGCGGGGCGGCCGCTGCTGTCTCCGGCCCCGGCGGCCGAGGGCGGGCTGTCCATGCTCGTGATCACTGATGCTGCGCCGATCCTCGACCTGTCCTCTGTGGTGGTCGGCGGGCGGGTCCTGCTCAAGGGCCGCCCGGCCTGCCCGGTGCCGCTCGAGCTGCGGGCGGTGGTGGAGCGCGAGATCACGCTGCAAGGCGTCAATTACGGCGACTTCGACCTCGCGGTGCGCCTGCTGCACAGCGGGGCGGTGCCGGTCGACGACCTCTTCGCCCCGCCGCTGCCCCTGGCCGACTTCGCCGCCGCCTTCACCGGCGCCGAAGACCACAAGGCCTTTTTGTCGATGGGGGCCTGATGTGCGGCCTCGTGGCCCGGCTCGGCCCGCCTGCGCCGCTCGGCCTGCAGCTGGCGCTCACGGCCCTGGCCCACCGGGGGCCCGACGGCGAGGGGCGCTGGTCGGCGGCGGGCGGGCGGCTGCAGCTCGGCCACCGGCGGCTCGCGGTGGTGGGCGGGGTCAGCGCCACCCAGCCGGTTCGGCTCGATAATAGTGCGCTGCGCGATGATCTGAGCGCCGTGCTGAACGGCGAGCTCTATGGTTGGCGGGCGACCGCCGAGAAGCTGCGCGCCGAGGGCCTGCCGGTGGGCCCTGGCGACGCGGGCCTGCTGCCGGCCCTCTACCTGCGCGAGGGCGCGGGCCTCGGCGGAGCGCTTCGCGGAGAATTCGCCCTCGTCGTGGCCGATGGTCGGCACCGGCGCCTGCTCGCCCTGCGCGACCGCTTCGGCGTCAAACCTCTGGTCTACGCTATTTTCGAGGGGGCCCTGCTGATCGCCTCCGAGGCCAAGGCCCTGTTCGCGCTGGGGGTGCCCGCGGCCCTCTGCCCCGAGGCCCTGCGCCACGCCCTGGCTCACCAGTACCTGCCGCCCGACCGCACGCTGTTCGTCGGCGTGCACAGGCTTCCCCCCGGCGGGCGCTTGCAGGCCTACCTCGACGAAGACGACGCGCTGCATGTTGAAGTCGATGAGTGGGCTCCGGTCGGCTGGCCGGTCGCTGATGACGCTCTGCCCGCGCCGGTGGCCCCGCCGCCGCGACCGGCGGCGCTCCGCGCGGCCTTGGCCGAGGCTGTGGCCCTCCGCTTGGACAGCGAGCGCCCGGTGGGGGTTTTGCTCAGCGGCGGCCTGGACTCTGCCGCCATCCTCGCCCTGGCCCGCGAGGTGAGGGGGGCCATCCCCTGCTTTACCCTGCGCTTTCCGGGTGCCGGCTTCGATGAGGGGGCCGAGGCCGCGGCGCTGGCCCGCGCGATGGGCTGCCCGCTGCGCGCGGTGCCGGTCGACCACGCCGGCCTGCTCGCCGCCTTGCCCCGGGCGGTGGTGTCGGCCGAGGGCCTCTGCATCAACGGCCAGCTCGCCGCCCGGCGCCTGCTCAGCGAGGGGGTGCGCGAGGATGGCGTGGTGGTGGTGCTCTCTGGCGAGGGCAGCGACGAGCTGGCGCTGGGCTACCCCCACCTGTGGGCCGACGAGGGGCAGGCCTTGGCCCGCCTGGGCGCCGCCCACGGGCCGCAACGGGGCCTGATGTTGCCGCTCGCCGGCGCGGCGGGGGTCGAGGCCGCCGAGGTGATGTTGGGCTTCACCCCGACGTTTCTACGGGCCAAGGTAGATTTTGGCCGACGCATGGCGCCCCTGCTCCGCCCCGGTGCCGCCGCGGGCCGCGACCCCGTGCGCGCCCTGCTGTCAGCCCCCTGGGTGGCGGCCGAGACCGCCGGCCGCCGCCGGGCCCACCAATCGGCGGCGCTCTGGGCCCGCCTCTGCCTCGGCGGCTACATCCTGCAAGGCATCGCCGACGCCCAAGAGATGGCGGTGGGCCTCGAGGGGCGGCCCCCCTTCCTCGACCCGGCGGTGGCCGCGGTCCTGCAGACGGCCTCGGTCGAGCAGCAGGCGGGCCCCGTCGGCGGGAAGGCCCTGCTGCGCGCTGCGTTGGCGGGGGCGCTCCCGCCCGAGGTCCTGGCCCGCCCCAAGCACCCCTTCTTGGCGCCGCCCCTGCTCGGGGCCCTGCGCGGCGCCGAGGCGCGGCTGATCCCGCAGGTGGTGGGCGCTCTCGAGGCCGGCCTGCACCGGGTGCCGGGCCTCGACCCCGCCGCCTGCCAGGCTTGGCTGCGCGGGGCCCTGAGCGCTCCAGCGGACACCGATGAGATCGCTGCGATGGACGCGGTCCTCCATACCTTGCTCAGCCTGTCGGCCCTGGCCGCCGCGCTGCCCACCCCGTCCATGGGGGCGCCCCATGCCGCCTGAACCCGCACCCTGGTGGGCCCTGCTCTACGATGAGCTGCTGGCCGAGCTGATGTTCGACGGGGCCGACCCCGGCGAGGCCGCCCAGACCTTGGCCCTGCTGCGGCGCGAAGGCCTGCTGTCGCTGGGCGCGCGGGTCTTCGACCAGGGCTGCGGCAACGGCCGGCTCGCCTTGGCCCTGCTCGCCGAGGGCGCCGTGGTCGAGGGGGTCGACCTCATCCCCGCCTACATCGCCGCGGCGCAGCAACGGGCAGAAGTGGCGGCATTGGCGTCAAGCGCACGATTTTGGGTCGGCGACATCGCCGAAGCGCTGCCCAGCGCCCCCTGCGATCTGGCGATGTCATGGTGGACCTGCCTCGGCTACGCGCCCACCGACGCCGAGAACCTGCGGCCCCTGCAGCGGGCCTTCGAGGCCCTTCGGCCCGGCGGCACCTACGCCATCGACACCATGAACGTGGCCCAGGTCCTGCGCGCCTTTTTACCCCAGGTGGAGCGCCGTCTGGCCCGGCCCGAGGGCGAGCTGCGCCTGCTGCGCGACAGCTGGATCGACCTGCCCGCCGGCGTGCTCCACAAGCGCTGGCGGTGGTCCTTACCCGACGGGTCCGCGCGAGAGCGCCTCAGCGCCGTGCGCCTCTACCTGCCGCACGAGTGGGCCCGGCTGCTTCGCCGCGCCGGCTTTGACAGCCTGCGCTTTGTTGGTGACCTCTCTGGCGGGCCCCTCACCGAAGACAGTTCGCGTTGTATTATTTTCGCACAGAGGCGCACATGAGTGGGGTGCAGGAGCGCGGCATGACCAGCGGCGGGGCGCCGACCGGCCCAGGGGTGGTGGCGGCCCCGCCGATGCCCGCCGAGGAGCTTCGGGCGGCGCTCTACGCGGGCGCCCTGCTCCGCCTGCCGCCCAGCCCGGGGAGCCTCGCCTTGGTCGCGCGCGCCCGCGCCCTCCTGCAAGCCGAGCTGGGGCCAGCTCCGCGTGAGGCCTATCTGAAGATGGCGCCCAGCGCGTTGTTTGCGGCCTTGGGGCGGGTGCGGCGGGCGCTCTACCTCTCGCCTGAGGCCCACGCCGAGATCGCGCAGACCTTGGCTGATCATGGCCTCGACCCGATCGAGTACGCGGTCGACCCGGCCCGCCTGCGTGTGGTGCACCCCCGTGGTGAGCAGGAGCCCGCCGCCGCCGCCGTCTACGCCGTGCACCGCGACACGTGGTACGGCCACCCATCGGCCCTGATCACCTGGTGGATCCCCCTCGACGATCTGCCGCCCGAGCAGACCTTCGTCTTCTGGCCCGAGCGGCTCGACCTGCCGGTCGACAACGACTCCGAGGCCTTCGACTACGACGTTTGGGTGGCGAAGGGTTGGAGTCTCAAGATCGGCTGGCAAGACCCCGAGGCCGGCAAAACGGCCCGATACCCCGCCTTTTTGGGAGACCGCGCTGCGCTTGGCCCCGGCGTGGGCTTCGCCTGCCGGCGCGGGGAGTCGCTCCTCTTCTCCGGCGCCCACCTGCACGGCACGCGGGCCCACGCTGCGCCGCTCACCCGCTTCTCCCTCGATCTGCGCGTGGCCCACCTCGGTGATGTGGCGGCGGGCCGGGGCGCGCCGCGGGTAGACGACCGCAGTCGGGGGAGCAGCCTCGGCGACTACGTGCGCCTGGCCACCGTCTGGCCGAGGAGCAAGACCGCGTGAATCACCTGCTCGACGTGGTTGTGGCCCATGCCGCCGCGCGGCCCGAGGCCACCTGCCTGGAGCACGGCGGCGCGCCGGCCCTGCGCTGGGGTGCGCTGCCCGGCGCGGTGGGCGGGGTGGCGGCGCGGCTGCGGGCGGCGGGCCTGCGCCGCGGCGGCCTGGTGGGCCTGCACCTGCCGCGGGGGCCGGAGTGGGCGGTGGCCTGCCTCGGGGTCTGGGCGGCGGGGGGCGCGATCTTGCCGTTGGATCCGGCGCTGCCCGAGGCCCGCCGGGTCGAGCTGGCGGCGAGGGCGGGGGTCGCGCTGCTGCTGGGGGCCGACCTTCCGGGCCTTCCGGGCCTGCCGGTGGCCGGGCCCGACGCGCCCCTGCCCGCCGAGCGGCCCGGCGAAGATGACCTGGCTTGGGTTATTTTCAGCTCGGGCTCCACCGGCGAACCCAAGGGCGTGGCCGTGGCCCACCGCGGCTACTTGCCCGTGCTCCGCGCCCAAGCAGAGGCGCTGGGCCTCGGTCCATCCGACCGCTGCCTCTGGCTGCTCGCCCCAGGCTTCGACGCGAGCCTGTCCGACGTCGGCCTGGCGTTGTTCTGCGGCGGGGCCCTCCTCACCGAGCCCGACGACGTGCTGGCCGATCTGGGGGCCCTCCGCCGCTGCCTGCGCACGCGCGCGCCGAGCTATGGCGACCTGCCGCCCCGCCTGCTCTCGGCCCTGCACCCTGATGAGGCCCCGAGCCTTCGGGCGGTGCTCTGCGGCGGCGAACCCCTGCCGCCGGCCGGCGCGGCGCGTTGGGCGGCGGCGCGGCGCCTCATTGGGGTCTATGGCCCCACCGAGGCGACCATCTGCAGCAGCCTCTGGCGGGTGGATCCGGCGGATGTGGCGCGGGCCCACCTCGGGCGGCCGGTGGGCGGGGCGGTCTACCGGGTGGTCGCGGGTGAGCTGTGGATCGGCGGGCCCGGACTGGCGCGCGGCTACCTCGGCGCGCCCGCGGCCACGGCGGCCCGCTTCCTCACCGACGCCGCGGGTCAGCGCTGGCACCGCAGCGGTGACCGCGTGCGCGAAGATGACGACGGAGCCCTCATCTTCGAGGGGAGGATCGACCGGCAGCGCAAGGTCGACGGCCGCCTGCTCTGCCCTGAGGAGGTCGAGGCCGCCCTGCGCGCGGCGCCCGAGGTGGCCGAGGTGGCCTGTCACTTCGTCGGTCCGGCCGAGGCGCCGGTGCTCTGGGCGGCCGTGCGCCCGGCCGACGGGGTGCCCCTCGCGGGCTTAGACGAGCGCTTGGCCGCGGGCCTGCGCGCCCACCTCCCGGCCTGGATGCTCCCTCGCGGCTACACCTTCGGCGCCCTCCCGCGCGGGCCCACGGGCAAGGCGCGGGTCGGTAGTGCGCGAGCAAGCGCGCCCGCCGACGCCCTCGCTGCGATATTGGGTCGGGTATTCGATTGCCAACATATAGACGAGGACGCTGACTTCGCCGAGATGGGTCTCGACTCACTTCGGGCCATCGTGGCCTCGGCCGCCCTGCTGGAGCTCGGCCTCGTGCTCGCTCCCGAGGCGCTGCGGGCAGCGGGCACCCTCGCAGGGCTGCGGGCGCGGCTCGCCGCGGGGCCGCTCTTGGGCGCGCCGACCGACGCGCGCATCGCTGCCGGGCGGGCCCTGGCCGCCACGCTGCCGCCCGTGCGCGGCGCGCCCCCGCGAGGTTTGCCCTGGCTGCTCACCGGGGCCACCGGCGGCCTCGGTGCGCGGGTGCTCGCCGCCCGCCTCGCCGCTGGGGAGCCCACCCTGGCGCTCGTGCGCGCCGCCGACCCCGAAGCCGGCCTGCAGCGCCTTCGGCGTGCCTTCGCGCGGTATGGACTGCCCGAGGCGATTTTGCGCGCGCCCCTGCTGCAGGTGCGGGTGGGGTCGCTGGCGCCGGGCGAGCGCGGCGGCCCTGAGGGTGCCCTCGATGGCCTCGCCGGCCAGCTGAGCGGGCTGCTGCACCTCGCGGCGGCGGTCGATCTCTCCCAGCCGGCGGCGGCGCTCTGGCCGGTCAATGTCGGCGCCACCGCCGCCCTGCTGCGCTTGGCGGTCGAGGGTGGCGGTTTGCCGGTGCTCTTCGCTTCGACCCTCTCGGTTTTCGTCGACACCGACCTGCCGCCGGGCACCTTTACCGAGGCCATGCCCGCCCCCGCGGGCCAGCGGGTCTACGGGGGCTACGCTGAGACCAAGCTCGAGGCCGAGGCCCTGGTCGAGGCCGCGGTGGCCCTTCCCCGGTGCATCGTTCGGTATGGCCTGCTGGTCGGTGATCCCATCACGGGCCGGGGGGCCGAGGCTGACTGGTTTGGCCGCTGCCTGCGGGGTCTCGCGGCCCTGGGCGCGGTGCCTGAGGCGGCGCTGAGTCGGGGTCTCTCGCTCGATCTGAGCCCCGCCGACGCTGCGGCTGCGGCCACCCATGGGCTCGCCCTGGCCTTGGCGGCCGGCCGGGCCCCGCTGCGGGCCCACGTGGCGGCGCCGGCGGCGACCCCCCTCTCGGCGCTGCTTGAGGTGATGGCGGCGGCGGGGGCCCCCGTCGGTCGCTGCGACGAAGCCGCGCTGATGAGCCGCCTGCACGCCGCTTTGGGTGAGCCCGGCGCCCCCGCTGCTGCCCTGCTCGGCCTCGCCCGCGGCCTCACGCCCGAGCGGGCCGCCGGCCTGCGGGCCCTCGACCTGTTCCAGGCCACCGGCGCGCGCCTCTGCTGCGCCGAGGCGACCGCTTGTTTGGGCCGCCCGCCCATCCCCCCGACCACGCCGGCCTTGATCGCCCGTCTCGTCGCGACGGCGCTGGCCGGTGAGGGCCCCGCCGATAGCCGAGGCGTCCATGGCTGAGAACACTGTACAGGGGCTCATCATCGGCAAGTTTATGCCTCCCCACCTCGGCCACCTTCACCTCTTTGACTTCGGCGCGGGCTGGTGTGGGGCGCTGACCATTGTGGTGGAGCATATCGCCGGCGAGCCCATTCCCTCGGCGACCCGGGCGGCCTGGGTGGCCGAGCTGGCCCCGCGGGCCCGGGTCCTGCACCTCGACCGCGCCATGCCCCAGCGCCCTGAAGACGACCCCGATTTTTGGGCCACCTGGGGCGGCGCGCTGCGCGCCTTGCTCCCGGCCCTGCCTGACGTCGTCTTCGCCTCAGAGCCATATGGTGCGCCCCTCGCGGCTTGCCTCGGCGCCCGCTTCATCCCGGTGGATCTGGGGCGGGCCGCGGTGCCCATCTCCGCCACGGCCATCCGCGCCGACCCCCAGGCTTGCTGGCCGATGCTGCCGCCCCCCGTGCGGGCGCACTACGCGCGGCGTGTGGCGGTGGTCGGCCCTGAGTCCTCCGGGAAGACCACGCTCTCCCGCTGGCTGGCGACCGAGCTGGGGGCCACCTGGGTGCCCGAGCACGCGCGTGTCCTGCTCGAGCAGCCCGGCGCGCTCGACCGCGGCTGGCCGGCGGTGCTCGACGACATCGCCCGGGGGCAGAGGGCCAGCGAAGCCGCCTTGGCCCGCAGCTGCGGCGGGCTGCTCATTTGCGACACCGACCTGCTCACCACCACGCTGTGGAGCGAGGCCCTGACCGGCGCGGTGGCCCCGTGGATCGCCGCCGCCGCGGCCGCGGCCCGCTACGAGCTCACCTTGGTCTGCGCCCCCGACCTGCCCTTCGAGCCCGACCCGGTGCGCTACCGACCCGAGGAGCGCCCGGCCTTCCACGCCGCGCTGCTCGACCGCCTGCAGGCCGCCCACCGCCCCTTCGTATGTGTCTCGGGGACGGGGCCCGAGCGCGAGGTCCGGGCGCTCGCGGCCCTGCGCGCGGCGCTCGGACTGGTGAGCCGCGACACCTCGCGCTGAGCGGCGCACCTCTCTCACCGAGTCGATGGGCCTCGCGTGGAGCGCGAAGCTCGCCGGGGTGTTGTGGTCTGAGCTCTCGCCCCGCGCGCCGGCGCGGAGGGCGGCCCAGAGCGGTCTGTTTGACGGTGTTCCGGTGGGGGCGCTCCCTGGGTCGGCGGAGATCTGTGCCTAATTTTCGCGGCGGCTGTCCGCAGCTGCGGCGGCCTGCGTCTTGGGGGTGAACCGCAACCAGACCAGACCACCAAGCTCGGGGGCGGCGCGGCGCACCGCGCCTCCCTCCGCTCTCCCCATGACACCGAGGCGAACATGAGCACAATGCCGCAGGCCACCCCCCACCTCCTCGAAGAGCTCCGCTCCAGCCTCGAGGCGAAGCTCGAGCGCGTGCTCCGCCGGCCGGTCATCGCCCAGGTGGTGCCCCTCGCTGCCCCCGACGACGACGCGGAGGAGGAGGAGCAGGCTGCCGCCATCGCCGACGACGAGGCGGTCCCCCCGGAGTTTGCGGCCCTCTTCGCCAGCGTCGGCGCAAACCAGCCCAAGCGGGGCGCGGCGCGGCGGCTTGACCCTTGGGCCACCTCGACCCCCGAGGGTGGTGTGCGCGTGGGCGTCCGCCTTGACTACAACGACCTGTGGCGCGGCCGAGAGCGAGAGGTGGTAGAGGCGGTCGATGGAGCCGTAGAGGGGACGGTCGCGCTGCTCACCGAGGCGCAGAAGCTCTTGCTTGAGCGCTCACCCCGCGAGTTCCTCGCGCTCAACCCTCGCCCAGAGACGGTCGAGCTGGTCGGCTTTCAGGTCGCACGGGTAGGAGGCGCTGACCGGGTGGTGTCCATCGATCTCGCGTCGCGACCCGAGGCGCCGCTCTACGTTCGCCACGTGGTGATCGTGCCGAACCTCGTGCCCCTGCAGCGCCAGCTCGACGCGCTCTGCTGCCTCGAGCAGGCCAGCCCTGGCGGCCCGCTCGCGCCGCTGCGCGCCTTGGTCGGCCTCAGCCACGAGGCGCTCAGCACCGCTCCCCGTGAGGCTGCTCCGGGGGCGCCCATCGCCGACCAGACGCGCCTGGATCCGCACCAGCTTGAGGCCTTTGCCTGCGCTGACGCCGCGCCCCACTTCGCGGTGCTGCGAGGGCCGCCTGGCTCTGGCAAGACCACGGTGATCACGACCATCGTGCGCGCCGCGCTGACGCGTGGCGAGCGGGTGCTCATCGTCTCCCCGACCCACGTCGCGGTCGACAACGTCGTCGAGACATTGACCTCGGGCGTGGCCCGCGGTGAGCTGGACACCCTCGAACCCTACACCCTCCCGGTGCGCTTCGCAGCCCGTGACCGCAAGCTGCTGCCCGGCGCCCGTCTCTACTGGGTGGGGCCGAAGCGCCAGGTCCGGGCAGGCACGATCGCAAAGCGCCTCGAGCGCTGCCTCACCCGCGCCTGCCCTGGGGCGGACCGCCTGTGGGACCGGGTGGACCCAGACCGATCAGGCTTCGCCCCTCTGTCCCGCGCGGTGTCGGGCACAGCCCCGGTGATCTGTGGGACGCCGATCGGCCTGCTCTCCTACGATCCGGTCAAGCTCGCGGCGCCCGCGGACTTTGACCTGCTCATCGTCGACGAGGTCTCGAAGCTCACCCTCCCTGAGTTCCTCGCCACCGCAGTGAAGGCGCGCCGTTGGGTGTTGGTGGGTGACCCCGACCAGCTCCCACCCTTCAACAACACCGAGGAGAACGCAGAGACCCTTGACGAGGTGTTCGACGCCGAGGTTGAGCTCGTGTGCAGCGTGGGCGCGGTGCTTGACCGGGTCGGCCCGGGGGCCCGGCGGTCGGTGCGCGTGGTGGTCGTCGCGCGGGATCCAGAGCGGGTCGCGGATGCGGTCCGGGCGCATTTTCGGGCCGTCGGCCTGATGAACCCTCCACCGGTTCACACGCTGGGGCCGGGGGCGCAGGCCGGGGTGCTCGTGTGTGCACCGACCGAATTGCAGGACGCGGTCTCTCTGTCCAGCCCGAGCCAGGGTCGTGACCGAAGCTGGCACCCCGACCACGCGGGGAGCGTGCAGGTGCTGGTCGAGCGGGGCGTCTCGGTCGCCCGCCCAGTGTTTGCGAGCGGGTCGCGCCTGATCGAGCCGCGCGCCCGGGCCCAGGCGGTGTTGTTCGAGACGATGTACGCGGTATATCACGCCCAGCCGTGGGCCCAGCGGTCGGAACAGAAGGCGACCGTGGTGCAGTTCCGAAACGGCATCGACAAATACCTCCCCTCCACGGCGGCGCTCGCGGCCCTCGGCGTTCCCCACGATGAGCTCGAGGTGCACCGCGCGGCCCTCGTGCGTCGGGTCGCCGACCGGTACCTCCTCAACGCGGTGTCTGTCTTCGACCTGCTCGCGGGGATGCCCACCGACTTCTTCGACACCACGCCGCTGCAAGAGCTCGCGGTCGCGGCCGCGGGCGCCGATGGACTGCGCCGCGCCGTGGCGCCCTTCGTGGCGACCCTTCGAAAGCAGTACCGCATGCACCCGAGCTTGTCGCTGGTCCCGCGGCGCCTCTTCTACTTTGGCGAGGCCCTCGAGGATGGGCGCCCCACCACCGGCGGGGCGTGTCGGGTGCGGCTCGCCCAGGTCGCGGCGCCGGGCGGGGCGGGTGAGTCGAACGCCGCAGAGGTCAGCTACATCCTCAAGATGCTCGGGGGCCTCGCGGCTGTGCATCGGGGCGACCAGGCCGCCAGCCTGCTGCTGATCACCCCATACCGAGAACAAGAGCGGCGCTTGAACGCCGCGATCCACGCCGAGGAGGCCGGGGGGCGCCTCGGCACGCTGAACGTCGAGGTCTGCACCCTCGACCGGTGCCAGGGCCGCGAAGCCGACCTTGTGATCATCAGCCTCGTGCGCAACAAAGCGACGGTCTTCCTCGACGCGCCGAAGCGATGGAACGTGGCGCTCACCCGTGCCAAGCTTGGGCTCTTCATCGTCGGTGACATTGACGCCTTCCTCGAAGAGGCCCGCAGGGCGCGGCGCGCCGTGGTTGAGCGCCCCGAGCTCCAGCGGCCCATGATGAGCGTCCCCGCTCGGTTCCTTGAGGCCTACGACCAACAGCTCGCCGGCGTCGCGAAGCGCGGCGCATGAGGGATCCCATGCACTACCCACTGACCCCGTCCCCGAACCTTCACGGCCACCCGAGCCCGGGCCCGCTGTCCCGCGCAGATTTTGAGGATCTGTGCCTCCTCCGCGCTGTCGAGGGCGGCGGGCATAGCCCCGTGGCCCTGGCCCACGGCCTGGGGCTCTCCCCCTTGCTCGGGCCCCAGCTCGGCGCCCTGGTGCAGACCTACGTCGCCCGTGGCCTCGTCCAGCACATCGACGAGGCCTGGACGCTCACTGACGCGGGCCGGCAGCTGCTGTTGACCCAGGTCCCGGCGGGTGTGCGCCGCTGAGCCCAAGCCCACGGTGCGCCACATCCGGGCCCGCCGCCGCCGCCCTCGGCCGCCCGCCCCTCAGTCCTCAATGGGCGCCTCACCCCGCCGCTGCTTCTCGGCGATGGCCGCGACCATACCCGCGACCAATTCAGGCGGGTGGCCCTGCCAGTCGCTGAGCGCGGCGACGACCCGTAGGGGCGCCCTGCTGCGAAAGGACCGGGTCGGGTTGCCCGGAAACCGCTTGTTGGTCAGGTTGGGGTCATCTTCGAAGGGCCCCGTCGGCTCGACGAGGTAGACGTGCCCAGGGCCGTCAGTGCCCCGGAGCGCCACGGCGAGCTCTGCACCCCATATGGCCGGCTCGGTCAGCGCCGAGAAGTAGACGTGGTTCGAGGTGCGGTCCGCTTCGTAGTTTGACGGGCGGCCCGCCACCACGAGCGCGCCGGGGGCGAGTGCTGCGGCTGTGCCGTGGTAGAAGGGGCCGGCGAGCTGGGCGCAATTCTCGGCGGTGATGGCCACAAGGTGCGGGCCCTCGGGCGGGTGGGGCGGGCGCTGGGCGGGGCTGCTCATGGGGGGCTCGCGGTGGGTGAGGGGAAGGGCGGGGCCCTCCAAGGCCCGGCCCGCGAGGTTACCACGACGAGCGCCGGGGGCGTCTGGCCGTCCAGGCTGTGCGATACCGTGGGGGGGGGGCTTGCGAGATTAGCGTACAGCAGGGCGCCTTCGGCCCCCCTCTGGGCGTCGCCGGGGCCCCGGTCGGCGCGCCGCCTGCGGCGGGCGCGCCGCCCGCCCGGCTCGGTCGGCTGCGCCGACCGCGGCTGCGCCGCGCCCGCCGGTCGGCCGGGCGCACCTCACCCTCCTCTCCCTCTCACCCCTCCGGCGCCCACCGCAGGTGCACCCCAAAAGGTGCGCTGCGGTCCTTGAGCTCACCGGGCGCGATCACGGCCTCTCCGTCGATGTACAGCGCGGTCGAGTCCGCCCCATCAAAGACCAGCGCGTCGTCGACCCCCAGCGCGGCGAGCAGCTGCCGCAGGCTGTGCAGGTCGGTTCCGCGCGCGGGGGGCTGCCCCCACGCGGTCGCCACCACCCACACGAGGCCGCGGTCGGTGTCCAGGCCGATGATCGGCCAGCCCACGCCGGCCCGCGTGGCCAGCAGCCGGTCGGTGTCGGGGTGCGGGGCCCCGCCCGGTGCGCCGATCAGCGCCCCCGCGGTGAGGATCGGCATCCCGCCGCTGATGCCGGTGCCGTCGACGAGCTCTTTGGGGCCGATGCGCCAGGGGTGCGGGCGCTCGCCCGCCGACCAGCGCAGGTGCCCGCGCGCGGTCTGTGGCCGCAGGTGCTGCCCGCCCAGCACCTTGCCCTGCCGCAGCGCCCGCCCGTGCGCGCCCGCGCGGGTGTCGGCGCGGCTGCCGCCGTGGTGGGCGTCGACGTCGAAGCTGTAGGTCATCCCGTTGAGGACCACGTCCACGGCCTCTGGCGTCTCGACGGCGCTCGCCGCCTCTCGAAAGAGCCCACCGGGGCGCCGCTCGACGGGGTCGAGTGTGGCCGACATCGGCAAGATGACCATGTGCAGATCAGCGTCCTGCAGCCACACGGGGCGGCCCCCGCCCGCCTCAACCTGCGCCTTGATCTGCGCGGCTGCGCCGGCCCCGTCCACGAGCGCGGCGCGACGGTCCCAGGTCTGTGCGGCGAGGGCGGGCACCACCGCCCGCGGCGGTTTGGCCATCGGCGGTGTCTGGCAGCCCAGCCCACACATCAACACAGCGACCGCGCGGCGCGCCCACCGCCCCCGCTCAAATCCCCCCATACCGCCCCCGCAAGCCCTTCACCCACCCATCCTCTTCGCCGACCACCGCGCCGATCTGCTCGATCAACCGATCCAATGCCAACATGCCCACCGTCTCGGGCGCCCCAAGCAGCGCACCGAAGCCCCGCAGCACCGCCCCTTGCTGCAGCAGCGCGTCGTTCTGCTCGGCCGCGCAGACCAAGAGCCGCGCCCGGCTGGCCCCGCGGCGCGCCGCTTCGGCGTGGGCCAGGGTGTGGTTCACCCAGAGCTGCCAGTGCGCTCCGCGGAAGGGGCAGCCCTCGGCGGGCAGCGGCAAGAGGGTGCCGAGCGCGTCGGTCTGCTCCCAATACCGAAACCCATTGCGCGATACGTAAGCGCAGGCCCCGCGGTCGGCCGCCACGGGCACCGTGGGTGAGCAAGTGGGCTTGCCCTTGGCCGCCCGGTCGGGCTTGCAGTGGCCGCAGACGCTGAACTCGGGCTCGACGAACTTGGTCTCGACCACGATGATCTCGGGGCCGGCCTCACCTTCGGCCTCGATGAGCAGGTCGCAGTCGACCCCGCCTTGACCCCGCTGGTCGCCAAAGAGGTCGGCCGCCGGCGTGTGCTCGATGCTGATCGACCGCACCTGCCGCAGGCCGGGCAAAAGCGGGCCCAGCACCGCGCTAGCCAGCTCGAGATTAACGGCCAGCGGGGCGAAGAGGTTGAAGCACATCGCCTGGCTCGACAACATGTTGAAGAAGGTGCGCGCGCCCACCCCCTTGCCTGCGGCGGCCCGCGCCCGGGCGGCGGCGTGGGCCACGGGGTGCAGGAAATTGGCCCCCGCGTCGGCGGCCTCGTCGCTCAGCCAGTGGCCGTGGTCGCGGTAAGCCCAGCCGGCGGCCGCCCGCACGGCGCGCTGGCGGGCCTCGGCCCGCGCGCGAAAGCCGGCGCCGCGGGTGTAGACGGGGCCGAGCTCGGCGGTCGTTGCCTGTGCGGGCGGGTCTGCGGGCGGTGTCTGTGCCATGGGCGCACCGGGAGCAGCAGTGGGTGGAAGGGTAGGGCTCGGGTGAGCCAGATAGGGGCGCGCGCCCCAGCGACGGGGGTGGTCAGCCCGCCGCGCGCGGGTGGGGCCCGGGCAGGTGCTCGCGCACCCAGGGGTGCTCATGGTGGTCGAGCAAGCCATCATGGTCAAGCAAGCCATCGTCGACCGGGGCCGCCCCGGTCAGGTGCGCGCGCAGGCGGGCGAGGCTGCGGTGGTCTCGCTGGGCGAGCACGGGCAGGCCCGCGGCGAGCAGCGCCGCGGTGGCGACGCCGACGCCCTTTTGGTGCCGCCGCACGGCGACGAGGCGGCAGCCATCCGAGATGACCTGGCTGCCGCAGGCGGCGCTCAGATCGGTGAGCACGGCCAGCTCGGCCCCCTCGGCCTGGGCGAAGGCCAACATCGCGGCCGCGCCGGCCTTCATCGCCTCGGTGAGATCGACGCCGTGCTCGTCGAGCACGCGCGCGCGGCCCGCCCACACATCGACGCCGTCGCCGCCGTGGATGTCGGGCAAGCTGCGCGGTGTGCCCAGGCTGAGCTGCTCGGGGCAGAAGGGCAGGGCGCGCACGGTGGGCAGGCGCAGCAGGTCGGCGAGCAAGGCGCCGAGGCCGTTGTCGTCGCCCGCAACCCCGCAGGGCCACGCAGCGAGGCAGCCGCTCACCAGGATGCGCAGGGGGGCCTCTCGGGTGGGGCGGCGCAGCTGCGCCCAGGCCTCGGGGTGGTGTGCGAGCAGCATGGGCCTCCCGGTGTGTGGCTGCGGGGAAGGTGTGGCGTGCCCGTCTGGCGGGGCGTGTGCGTGGTCGATCGGCATATGCGCCCGCATCGTCACCGCGGCGCCCGCTCCGGGCCACCCCGCATGGTTATCCCGGCGGGGTCTGGAGGTCCCATGCGCGTCGCCCACATCCCGCTCCTCTCTCCTTGGATCGTCTGCCTCACGTTGTTCTTGGTCGCCTGCGGCGCCGACAAGGGCGCCGACCGCGCGGGGGGCGCCGCCGATGGCGGCGGGGCGGCCGCCGATGGGGGCGCGACCGACGGCGCGGATGGGTCGGATGGCTCAGCTGGCGCAGATGGGGCGGGCGGGTCTGATGGGGCGACCGATGGCGGGGCCGATGGCGCCGACGGGTCAACCGACGGGGGTGAGGGGGCCGACGGCGCGACTGACGGTGGCGCAGATGGGGGTGATGATGGCGCGGCCCTGCTCGACGACGACGGGGCGCTCAGCGCGCTTGAGATCGCCACCGCCGGTCTGTGGTACACGAGCGAGTCCGATTATCCCCTCGACGTCATTATTTTCGCCGACCCCGGCGTCGAGCTCAGCGCCGAGACCGCGACCACGGCGCTCGCCCCGGCCTACAGCTACCGCGAGGGCACGATGCCGCTGGCCGAGCGCGCCGCCGACGAGGTGACGCTGGGCGCCGTGCTCGACCGCTACACCGTCGAGCAAGACTGGTGGGACGACACCATGCGCGCCGACGCCGAGCGCTGGCGGGCCCTGCGCGACATCTTTGAGCTGCAGCTCGGCGCTCCGCGGGCCTTCCGCCTCGGCGAGCGCGCCAGCTCGGGGGACATCTTCCGCGACGTCGACATCTTCGTCATCGGCCGCACCTCGAGCGGCGCCTGGGCCGGCTTCCGCACCGTGTCCATCGAGACCTGAGCCGGCGACCCGCCCCCTCCGCTGCGCCCGCGCGTCGAATCCGGTCGCTCACCCCCTGGGCGGGGTTTGGGCGCCCCGCCCGCCTTCGGCGGTCGGCGGCTGTCCGGCTTGGCTCGGGCCTGCGGCCCTCGGTCGCTGCGCGACCGGCGCGGCGCGCCGCCGGCCGGCCCGCCTGGCGCGCGCGAGGCGGGCGTCCAGCGGGTCATCTTCGTCGAGGTGGCCAGCGGGGCGCGCTACCCTCGGCCCCCCACCGGAGCCCGCATGACCTCACCCCCGCCGCCCGCCGACGCCGCCCCGAGCAACCCCTTCGCCGAGCTGGCCGCCGCGGGGCGCGCCGTCCGCCACCTCGACCGCCGCTTCTGGGCGCCCAACATCGTCTTCTTGCTCGATGGGGCGGCCTACTTCGGCATCCTCAACGTGCTGACCTTGCACCTCGACGGCACGCTGGGGCTGGGTGAGCAGGCGGCCGGCCGGCTCGTCTCGTTCATGACCGCGCTGCTGACGCTGGCCATGGTCTTTTTGGGGCCCTCGGTCGACAAGCTCGGCGTCCGCCTCTCGATGACCTGGACCATCGCCGCCTCGCTGATCGGCCGGGCCCTGCTCGTGGCCGCCCCTGCGCTGGGCGGTGGGCTGCCGGTGGTGATCACCGGGCTGGCGTTGATGGCGATCGGCGGCGGCGTGCTGCAGACCGCCGTCTACGCCGGCGTCAAGCAGGCCACCGACGAGCGCACCAGCGCGATGGGCTTCTCGCTCATCTACGCGCTGATGAACCTGGGCATCGTGCTCGAGTCGGCGGCGAGCAGCCCCGTGCGGGCGACCTGGGGCACCACCGGCGTGCTCGCGATGTGCACGGGCCTCACCGCGCTCTACCTGCTGGTGCACCTCGTGGCCTTCCCCAAGGGCGCGGGTGAGCCGGTGCCCGCCCCCGCGGTCAAGGCGGGCGCGCCGCCGGTCACCTGGCGGGACCACCCGCTGCTTGACCTGCGCTTCCTGTACTTCATCTTCATCCTGGTCGGCGTGCGCACCCTCTTCGCCCACCAGTGGCTGACCATGCCCGACTACGTCACCCGGGCTTTCCCCGAAGAGGTCGGCGCGCGTTTTGAGTGGATCAGCGGCCTCAACCCCCTGGTCATCGTGGTGGGCACCCCTTTGGTCGCCGCGCTGACCCGGCGGGTCCCGGTGCTCACGATGATGATCTTGGGCACGGGGGTCTCTGCCCTGGCCACCTTGCTCTTGGTGCCGGGCCCCCAGCTTGGCATGTTGCTCGCCTACGTCGTTATTTTCAGCATCGGTGAGGCGCTGTGGAGCAGCCGCTTTTTGGAGTATGTGGCCGAGCTCGCCCCCGCCGAGAAGGTGGGGGTCTATATGGGTCTGGCGAACGTGCCCTGGTTCTTCGCCAAGTTCACCACCGGCCTGTACAGCGGCTGGATGATCGCCGAGTTCGTACCCAAGGGCGGCCCCGAGCGCAGCGGCACGATGTGGCTCATATACACGCTGATCGCGCTGAGCTCGCCGGTCGGCCTGATCGCCGCCCGGCGCTGGTTGACCGCGCAGCGCGCCGGCGCCTGAGGTTCAGGCCGCCGGGCCGCCCGCCCCGTAGTGGGCCACGGTCTTATCCACCGTGCGCAGAAAAGCCTGGATCGAGGCGTCAAGCGCGGGCTCGGGGGTGTCCTCGATGCGGGTGTGCGAGACCCCGGGGCTGCTCTGGGCGAAGACCATCGCCGTGGGCATGAGCGGGACCATCTCGGCGGCGTCGTGCAGGGGGCCCGAGGGCAGCTCGGGCGCCCGGCCGACGACCTCGCGCACCGACTCCCGCACAAAACCGAGCAGGGTGGGGTCGAAGAGACGGGGGGGGATATCCCACACCCGCGTCCACTGGACCTCGACGAGGTGCCGCGCCGCCGCGACCTTCGAGGCCGCTTGGGCCTCGGCGAACATCTGGGCCAGCACGCCCGCGTCGAGGGCCCGCATGTCGATGCTGATCTCGGTGGCGCCGGGCACCGCGGTGATGAAGTTCGGCTCGACCTTGACCACACCACAGGTGGCGACCACGCGGGTCTTGGGCTCAGAGCCCGAGCAGCGGGTCGAGATGTCGCGGCAGGCCAGGGCGAACTCGGCGGCGGCCAAGAAGGCGTCTTTGCGCAAGTGAAGGGGGGCGGCGCCCGAGTGCGCGGCCTGGCCGACGAAGCGCAGCATGTGCCGCTCGACGCCCATGGTGCCCAAAACGACGCCCACCGGCTCGTTGAGCTCCTCGAGCACGGGGCCCTGCTCGATGTGCAGCTCGAGGTAGGCCGCGGGCTGCTGGGCCTGCAAATAGGCCTGGGCCGCGCGCAGGTCATCGAAGCTGACGCCGTTCTCGGCGAGGGCGTCGACCATGCGCACGCCGGCACGGTCGACGAGGTGGGCCAGCTCGGCCTCGGGCTGCAGCGTGCCCGCCGACGCGCTCGAGCCCACGAGGCTGCGGCCGAAGCGCGCCCCCTCTTCATCGGCCCAGTCGACGACCTTGAGCGTGAGCGCAGGTGGGCCGCCCGCGGCTTTGGCCGCGCGCAGCACCTCGAGGCCGGCGATGACCCCGAGGCAGCCGTCGAGCCAGCCGCCGCCGGGCACCGAGTCGAGGTGGCTGCCGATGATGAGGCAGCGCGGGCTCTGGCCGGGCACGGTGCCCCACATGTTCGCCGCCGGGTCGAGCTCAGGCTCGACGCCGATCTCGCGCAGCTTGTCGGCGAACCAGGCGCGGGTCTTGCGCCAGATGGGGCCCCAGGCCACGCGCTGGGCCCCCCGCTCGTCGGTGGTGAGGGCGGCGAGCTCGCGCAGATCAGCGATGACACGGGCAGATCGAGGGTCCATGGGCACCTTCCGTGGGCGGGGAGCCGATGGTAGCAGTCGGTGTCGGCGTGTCGTCGATGATGACGTGTGCGGCGTCGTTCGCATCGCGGGCGAGGCTTTGGCTGGCGGCGCGACTCCTCGCGGCCTCGCCTCGCGGCGGCAGGGGGCAGAGGGGCCGCGCAGCGGTCGCCCCGCAGGGGCGACGGAGCGGCGCAGCCGCGAACGCCCCGGCAGCACCCGGCCCGGCGCTTGCGCCGGGGCCGCCCCCCTCTCCCAGACCCTGACCCTTAGGCGGGGGCGCCGAGCAGGGCGGCCGCCCGACCCAAGACCACCTCGAGGCCCTCGGCCGGCGCGCCGGTCAGCGCATCGATGATCCCGCTGGCCTCGCCATACTCCCCGGCCGCGGTGGCGGCGTCGAAGCTGGCGAAGATCGCGGCGATCGGCGCAGGGAGGCCGTGCGCCTCCATGCCCGCGGCGAGGCCGGCCACGGGCACCTGCTGCACGCGCACGGGGCGGCCGCTGATCTGCGCGGTCAGCGCGGCGATCTCGTCGACCGACCAGGCCCGCGCGCCGCTGATGTCGATCAGGCGCGAGGCCCCGCTGTCGCCCGCAAGCACGGCCGCCGCCGCCCGCGCGCAGTCGCTGCGGCTGACGTAGGCCACCCGCCCCGCACCGGCCGCCGAGTAGAGCACGCCGCCGGCCACCGCGCCGGGCAGGCTGCCCAGCAGGTTCTCGGCGTAGAGGTTGTTGCGCAGGATGGTGTGGGGCAGGCCTGACTCGACGAGGGCGGCCTCGGTGGCGGCGTGATCGGGCGCCAGCAGGTTGATCTGCGAGCCGGCGTGGATGAGCGAGGTGTAGACGAGGTGCCCGACGCCCGCGGCCTTGGCGGCGGCGATGCCGCGCTGGTGCTGCTCAAGGCGGCGGCCCGGGCGGTCCAGCGCGTCGGTGCTGATGAGCAAGGCGCGGTCGACGCCGGCGAAGACAGCGGCCTGGTCGCCATTGTCGAGGTCGAGCGCGCGCAGCTCGGCCCCGCGGGCGGCGAGGTCAGCGAGCTTGCTCGGGTCACGGGTCGCGGCGATGACGTGATCCTGCCCGCGGGCGAGGAGCAGCTCGACGATCTGGCGGCCAAGCTGGCCCGAGGCGCCGGTGACGAGGAGGGTGCGGGGCATGGGCTTCTCCGTGCGCCGGGGGTGGAGCCGGCGACAGCCCCTCGTTATGCGCTGTGCCGCTGGTGGATTAGTCCAGCGGTTCGGGATTGACTGTCCCATCCACGGGACAATCCGCCCCGGCCCGGAGCCCCATGGATCTCAACCACCTCGCCGCCTTCGTCGCCGTGGCCCGGGCGGGCAGCTTCACCGCCGCCGCCGCCGCGCTGGGCCAGCCCAAGTCGACGGTCAGCCGCTCGGTCGCCGCCTTAGAGGCTGATCTTGGTCAGCGCCTCGTGCTCCGCACCACCCGCAGCGTCGGGCTGTCGACCGCCGGCGCGGCCCTGCTCGAGCGGGTGGCGGGCCCGATCAGCGCCCTGCGCGCCGCTGCCGACGAGCTGCCGGGGGCCGACGGCGAGCCCGCGGGGCTGCTGCGCCTGACGACCACCTCTGACTTCGCCGAGGCCTTCTTGTCGGGCCTGGTGGCGCGGTACCTCGCCCGCTACCCCGCGGTGCGGGTCGAGCTGCGCCTGACCGAGCGGGTGGTCGATCTCAACGCCGAGGGCGTCGATCTCGCGGTCCGCTTCCTGATGGGACCGCTGGCCCCGACGGGCGACGCGGGCCTCGTCGCCCGTCGGGTGGGTGAGTCGCGCGTGGGCCTCTTCGCCGCGCCGGCCTGGGTGGCCCGCCGGGGCGCCCCCCGTCAGCTGTCTGAGCTGCGCGCCGAAGACCTCGTCTTGCACCGCGCGGTGGCCGAGCGCCGGCCGCTGTTTGGCGCGGCGGGTGACCTGCCCCGCGACGCGCCCCCACGGGTGATGGTCGACGAGATGTCCTTCGTGCGCGGCGCGCTGGCCCAGGGGGTGGGCGTGGGCGTGCTGCCCACCTTCCTCGCCGCCCCCGAGGTCGAGGCGGGCCGCCTGGTGCCGGTGCTGCCCAAGCTGAGCAGCCCGGCCGGCGCGGTGGTGCTGCTGATGCCGGGCGGTCGGCAGCCCTTGCCCAAGGTTCGGGCCTTCGTTGACCTGTTCGTGGGAAGCTTTCGGGGGTGGTGAGGGCGGTTCGCCGCTTACTCCTGTTGGACGAGGGTGTTCGAACCGGCGCAGCGCCATGCGTACAGGCCGGCGATGGGCGCGCCCTCGACGCAGCTCCACCGGTCGAGGTGCAGGGTCGGGCTGAGCCCGGTCTGCCGCGCTGCCCGGGGGGTCAGCATCAGCAGGCCCGGCGCCCCGGCCGGGGCGTGCGTGGCCAGCGCGGCGCCGATCCCCGCCGCGTCCATGCGGCCCGAGGGGGTCAGCAGGACCAGCGGGCCGCGCCAGCCCTCGGCGCGGAAGCCGCCCTGCCGCACGGTGATCTGGAGGGGTGCGGCGCTTGGCGGTCGGCGGTGCAGCAGCGCCCAGCTGCCCGCCGCGCCCTGCTTCTCGCTGGCCACCGACAGCGCCCATCGCTCGACCCCCAACGGCGCGAGGGCGTCGACCGCAGCGGCGAAGGCCACTGGCCCAGGTCCGGCCCGCCAGCCCCCCTGGGCCGCCACGGTCTCGGGTGCCGCGCCGCGCATCAGGTGGGCCGCGCGCGCCGCCCCCACCGCGGGGCCGGCCAGGGCGCTCCACAGCAGCGCCGCGCCAAAAATGGGCCCAAGCGCGCTGATCCGCACACCGGCCTCGCCAGTCCGACGCGCGGCGGCCCCTGCGCCGAGCACGACCAGCGCCCAGATCGCCAAGACGACCGGGTGGCTGAGCCGCGGGTTGATGCGGTCCATCGCGACGGTGCTCGTCGCATAGAGCAGCATGGCCGCCGCGCCGACGACGTGCAGGGCGCCGAAGCCGAGCACCCGGCGGTCGCTCGGCGCGCACAGCAGCGCGCGGAGCCCCAGGATGAGCGCGGCGACCACCAGGGGCAGCGCGGCGGGGGCGACCTCGAGGATGGCGTCCAGATCATCGATCAAGAAGCCGACGTTCTCTGCGAGGCCCAGGGTCGCCGGTCGTCGGGCGCCGGTGGCATGACCGGTGCGCAGGCGCTGAACCAAGAGCCAGAGCGCCAGCGGAAGGTGTGCGGCGGCGGCGATGAGCGTGGGGGTCGTACGACGGGCGCCGAGCGCGCAGACCAACAGCAGCACCGGCGCGAGCGCGCCAGCGTACCGGGTCATGCTCAGGGCGGCGGCGCCGAGGGCCGCCCACGCCCAGGGGCCGAGGCGGGTCGGCGCGCGCAGGGCCGCCGCGCCGGCGGCGAGGTGCAGCAGCAAGGCAGCCGCCGCGAGCCCCTCGGACCAAGCGCAGAGGAAGACGCCATGCACCGCGGGGGTGAGCGCGAGGGCGAGGGCCGCGGCGGGCGCTCCCACCGGTCCTAAGCCGGCGGTGCGCCCGAGCGCGATGGCGGACCCCAGGCCGACCGCGGCGGCTGCGCCGTTGATCAGGGCGGCGGCGTCCAGTGTGTCGAGGGGGAGCAGCGCGCCGATGGCCGCGAGCAGCGCGGGGTAGAGAGGAGGCCACAGCGCGCTGATCTCGCCGCCCGCCCCAGCCAATGCGGCGGCGTAGCGGGCATAGCCGCCGCTGTCGCCGGTGGCGTGCGCGCCGACCCGCAGCAGCGTGAGCGCGAGGCCCACGCCGAGGGCGAGGCAGGCCACGGCGCTGAGCTGGTTCTCGACGCGGGTCGAGCTCACCGGACCACCAGCAGGTCGTCGAGCGCGCCGCCCCGCGCGCGGTGGAGCGCGGTGATCGCGAGGTGAGGCCCGCCGTGCGGGATCTCGATCTGGAGGCTGTCTGCGGCGTCGGTGACGGTCAGGCTGAGCTGCGCCCGACCGGAGCTCAGCTCGAGCGGGGCCCGCTGCCCGCCGACCACCAGCTCGGCCCGCTGGGTGGGCTTACCGCCCACCCCCAAAACATCGATCTGCACGGTGTCCCCGGGCGCGAGCGGCGTCTGGAAGCTGACCGTCGACCCGGAGTACACCCACCAAGTCGGCCCGGCAGAGGTCATCACCGGGAAGGCGGGGTCGAGGGTGACGGCGGCGGTCGTGCCCGGGCCCGCCCAGCTCAGCGCGCGGGCGCTCATCGAGAACCCATCGGCGCAGGGGGCGCCGGGCGCCCGACGGGGCACCTGCGCGCCGTCGAGGGTCAGGATGAGCGGGCTGCGCCCCCCGAGCCCGTAGGCCGCGAGGCCGTCGTCGGTGAGCGCGCCCATGCCGCCGGGCACCTTCGCGGTGAAGGCGCAGGGGCCACCCGCTTCGGTCACCAGGGTGGTGCTCGGCGCGCGGTGGCGCAGGCGGGCCGGGCTGGACGGTGGGGCGCTGGGCGCGGCCGCGCCCTGGGCGGTTGGCGCGGCGGAAGAGGCTGGGGAGGGCGCGGCGCCCACGAGGCCGTCGGCCTCGAGCTCAGCCATGGGTGCGCCGCGCTCGGCGGCCGGGCCCGGGCTGATCACCGCGCGGGCCGCTTCGACCACGCCGCCGAAGAGCACGACTAGCGCGGCACCCTCAGCGCGCAGGCGCCATCGGGCCGAGCTGAGGGCAGCAGCCGGCGGCGACCAGCGCGCCAGAGCGGGGGGCTGCGCCGCCACGGCGGCGCGGGGAGAGGTCTGCGGGGCCCAGGCGCTCGGCGCGGGGGCGGCGTGGGGGTCTGTCGACATGGACGCTCCTGATGCGGCGGGTGTACCGCAGGTCGCCTCCGCTTCGGAATTGGCCCCCCTTTCTTCGGGCGGCCCGGCGGGCGCTCCCTCGGCCTGGGTGTGGCTCAGGCGCGTGCAATTCCGGGCGCCCCGGACCCCGGCGGTCGCGCGTGGGGCGGCGCTCTCGCCGCAGGGCGCGCTGCAATTTTCCCTGCTCCCGGCGCGAGACGGGGAGAATTGCAGCCCCTCTCGCTCGTCGATCTGCCCGGCACGCGCCCCGTGGGCGGCGGCGCGGCGCCCCTGGCCGTTCCTTGTCAGGGGTATGTCAGGGGCCTGAGCCGCCGCGGGCGCGCATGGGGTCTGTGCGCCCGGGTGAGGCCGGGGCCGGCGCTTCGGTGGCGCAGGGCTGGCCTTTGTCGGTGCGGATCGCCGGGTGGTCATCGGCGCGCCACCGCCCCGCCCGGGTCGGGTGCTACGCAGCCGCCGCGGCCCCGGGCGGCGCCGCCGGAGCGCCCCTGTCACCCCTGGTCCACCTCATCCTCGCCGTAGGGGTCGCTGTTCTCGCCCCCCGCCTGCCGCGGGGCGGGCGCTGGCCGCTGATCGCTCCGCTCGCGCTCGGCTTCGCGGCGCTCGCCGCCTTGCCACATCCGCTCGGGCCCACCCTGGGCGGGACGGAGGGGGTGGGTGAGGCGCTCACCGTCGGCCTGCTGCTCGCCATCGCCGCGCGGGGCTGGTCTGCGCTGCGCTGGATCAGCGGCGCAGCCCTGCTCCTCGTCGGCGAGGAGCTCGACTGGCTGCAGCCCCTGCTGGGCTACCCGACGCCCCCGGTGCTGGCCGCCCTGGGCTCGCGCACCACAGCGGCCAACGTGCACAACCTGCCGGTGCTCGGCGGCTTGTGGCGGGTGGTGCCCCTCGCGGGCCTGCTGCTGTCCTGCCTGAAGCGCCACCCCAAGCTGCCCCCCCTCTCGAAGTGGACCGGAGCGGTCGCCCTGGTCTTGTTCGCGGCGCTCATCGCCGGCGGGGGCAAGGCCCGGGCGCTGGACGAGGCGGTCGAGCTCGGGCTGGTGCTCGCGGTCTGGCTGGGCTGGGAGCGCCGCGGGTCGCCTGGGGTGGAGGCTGCGGCGGCGCCTCCCCCGGCACGGGCTGCGGCCTCGGTCGCAGCGCCGGAGTAGAGCGGCGCGCCATGGCTGATCTCCACCGCGCGCTGCACCTGATCTGGGCTGCCCCCGAAGACCCGCTGACCGCGCTCGCCGCGGCGGCGGCGGGCCTGCCCCCTGACCAACAGGCGACCCTGCGCGGGGGCGAGGCCAAGGCGGCCCGGCGCCTTCTTGGCCGCAGCCTGAGCCTCGTGGTCGTCGATCTGCGCGCGCGGCTCGAGGTCGAGCTGCTCGGGGTCGGCGAGGGCTTGGTGCGCGGGGGCGGCGCGCTGGTCGTCATCCTCAGCGAGTCGCCCACACCCGACCCAAGCCTCGAGGTGCCGCCCTTCGGCCCGGCCCGTACGGCCCTGCACGCCCGCCTGCGCGCCGCGCTCCGCCCCGTGGCCACACCCCTGCCGGCGGTGCTCCGCGTCGCTCCGGCGCCCGCCGGGGGTGGTCCCGAGCAGGCCGCGGCGGTCGAGGCCCTGACCGCGGCGGCCCTGCAGCCGGGCGCGCGGGTGGTCTTGGTCGCAGACCGGGGGCGTGGCAAGTCGGCGGCCCTGGGCCTCGCGGTGGCCGCGGCCCGGGCGGCGCGGCCGGGGCTGCGGGTGGGGCTGACCGGCCCCAGCCCGGCGGCGGTGGCCGAGGTGCACCGTTTTGGGGGACCGGGCCTGCAGTTCATCCCGCCGGGTGAGCAGATTGATGCGCCCTACGTTGATCTGCTCCTCGTCGACGAGGCGGCCCAGCTCGGCCTGCCCCTGCTCGCGGCCCTGGCGGCGGCCCACCCGCAGGCGGCCCAGCTCTGGTCGAGCACGGCGCACGGCTACGAGGGCAGCGGGCAGGGCTTCTTGCGGCGTTTTGTGCCGGCGCTCGATGCGGCCGCGGCGGCCCGTGGTGCGCCCCCGCCGCTGCGCCTGCGCCTGCGCGCGCCGGTGCGCTGGGCGGCGGGCTGCCCGACCGAAGCCGCGGTGCGGGCCGCCCTCTGCCTCGACGCCGCGCCTTGCGCCGATGGGGTGGCAGCCGCGCCCGGGGCGCCGCGGATACGGCTGGTGCCGCCGGCCGAGCTGGCCGCTGATTCGAGGCTGCTGCACGAGGTGATGGGCCTGCTGCGCGAGGCCCACCACCGCACGACGCCGGCCGACCTCGCGCGGCTGCTCGACGCGCCCAACCTCGAGCTCTGGGTGGCGCAGCGCGAAGACAGCGTGCTGGCGGTCAACCTGCTCGCGCTGGAGGGCGAGCTGCCCCCACCTTTGGCCGCGGCAGCGGCGGCGGGCCGGGGGCGCTTGCGTGGGCAGGCCCTGGTCGACAACCTGCTCTGCCACCTGGGCGCGCCGGTCGCGGTGGGCGGCTGGCCCTTCGTGCGCAGCCTGCGCTTGGCCGTGCACCCCGCGGCCCGGCGCCGGGGCCTCGCCGCGGCCCTGGTCGAGGCCACCCACGCCGCTCACCCGAACCGGGTCTTTGGCACGCTGTTCTCGGCGAGCCCCGAGCTGCTGCGGCTGCGGGCGCGCTGGGGCTACCACCTGGTGCGGGTCGGCGCCACGCCGAGCGCCCAGGCCGGCGCCCCCTCGGCCTTGATGCTGCGCCCGGCGCGCGACGCTGCGAGTGTTCCGGGCGGCCCCTCTGCCGAGGCGGTGCGTGGCCTAGTCGATGGCCTCGCGCGCCGCCTCGCCCGTGACCTGCCGGTGCTCTTGCCTCTGGCCCGGGCGGAGTGCGGGGCCCCCTTCGACCCCGACCTCGACGCGGCGCTGCGGGCTGCGCTGCCGCCGGCCACGCCGCTGGGCGCCGATGAGCGAGATCAGCTGCTGGACCTCGTGCTCGACGGCCCCGCGCCGATGGACAGCGCGGCGGCCGCCGTGGAGGCCTGCCTGCCCTTCGCGCCGATGGGGCCCGAGGCCCCGCGGGGGGCCCGGGCCTTGCGCCTGCGCTTTGGCGAGGGCTGGTCGTGGGCGCAGGTGCATGATCTTATGGGCGGCAGCCTGCCCGCGCTGCAGCGTGAGGCCAAGGCCGCCCTGCGGGCCGCGCGGGCGGCGGCCCAGGCGGCGGGCCGCTAATTCTGCGGCCGACAGACCCCTGCCGTGCGCGCTGCGGATAGACCCCCAAACTGCCCGCGGACAGACCCTCCACTTAGGTCTATGGGGTGCCGAGCACCGCGCAGAGGGTCTCCCACAGGATCTGCATCACCCCGTCCAGCGCGTCGAGCGAGAGGCAGGCCGGGGGCATGAGATAGACCACCGAGCCGAGCGGCCGCAGATACAGGCCCCGCCGCAGCGCCTCGGCCTGGAGCGCGCGCCCGACCGGGTCGAGGTAGCCGCCACCGCCCTGCACGTCGACGGCGAAGATGCCCCCCAGCGCGCGCGGATCGGCGAGCCGGGGGTGGGCGGCGAGGCGCGCGAACCACCGGCGATAGACCCCCTCATAGGCGGCGAAGCGGGCCGGGGTCTGCTCTTGGGCCACGAGCCCGAGGCTGGCGAGGGCGGCGGCGCAGGCCAAGGGGTTCCCGGTGTAGCTGTGGCCGTGCAGGAAGGCGCTGCGCTTGTCTTCGCCGAAGAAGCTGGCGTAGATGGCCTCGCTCGCCAGGGTCAGGCCTAAGGGCAGGCTGCCGCCGGTGATCCCCTTGGACACGCACATCAGGTCGGGCGCGAGGCCGGCGTGGGCCCCCGCCCAGAGCTGCCCGGTGCGCCCCATCCCGACCGCGACCTCATCGGCGATGAGCAGGGCGCCGACCTCGCGGGTCGCCGCAGCTAGGGCGGCCAAGTCGACCCCGGGCATCATGCGCATGCCGCCGGCGCACTGCACCATCGGCTCCAAGATGACCGCCACCACGTCATCCCCGCGGGCGCGCAGGGCCGCGGCCGCCGCCGGGCCATCAAAAGGCAGCAGCTCGACGTCGATCAACATGCCGGCGAAGGCGGCGGTGAACACGTCGCGGTCACCCACGCTCATCGCGCCCAGGGTATCGCCGTGGTATCCCCCCTGCAGGGCGACCAGGCGCTGACGCTTGGGGTCGCGGGAACGCTGGTGCTGCCAGGCCATCTTCAGCGCCACCTCGACCGCCGTGCTGCCGTCGTCTGAGAAGAAGACGTGGGCGAGGGGCGCGGGCAGCAGCGGGCGTAGGGCCTCGGTCAGCGCCACCGCGGCCGGGTGCTCGAAGTCGGCGAGGATGACCTGGTCGAGGCGCCGCGCCTGATCAGCGATGGCGGCGGCGATCTCGGGGCGGGCGTGGCCGTGCAGGTTCACCCACCATGAGCTGATGCCGTCGATGACCCGGCGGCCGTCGGCCAGCTCAAGGTGGGCCCCCTCGGCGGCGACGACCTGCCCGAGCGGGTGAAAACCGCGCAGCTGGGTGAAGGGGTGCCAGAGCCGCGGCCTCATGCGCGCGCCCCCGCCGGCGCCCAGGCGCGCGCGGCGGCCACCAGGGCGGCGAAGTCGGCGTCGCGGTCCGCCACCTGGGGCAGGCGGCAGAGCACCGGCGCTTCGCAGAGCGCCGGCAGGTCGGCCTCGTTCTCGGGGTGGGGCGGGCCGATGAGCACGAGGCCCACGAGGCGCAGGCCGTCGGCGGCGATGGCCCGTGCGGCCGTGCGGCTGTGGTGCAGCGTGCCGAGCCCGGTGCGCGCGACGAGGATGACGTCCAGGCCAAGCGTCTGGGGCAGCGCGGCCTGCATGATCCACGGCGCGCGGGCAAGGGGCACGTCCCAGCCGCCCGCGCCCTCGACCAGCAGCGGGCCGTCGGTGGGCAGCCGGAGGCCCGCGGGATCGACGCGCAGACCTTCATCTTCGGCCGCGCGGTGGGGAGAGGCGGGCCGGCGCAGGCGCCAGGCCTCGGGGAAGCTGCGGGCGCCCGAGAGGCGGGCCACGGCCTGGGCGTCGGTCTCGCCGTCGAGGCCGGCCTGCACGGGCTTCCAATAGGCGTGCCCCCAGGCGGCGCAGATGGCGGCCGCGGCGGTGGTCTTGCCCAGATCGGTGTCGGTGCCGGCCAAGAAGAAGCGGCGGGGCGGGCCCGCGGGCGGGGGCGCGGGGTTCGGCGCGGGGTTCGACGCGGGCGCGGTCATCGGCGCGGGCTCCAGCGGGAGGGGGCGGCGCCCGGCAAGGCGACGGCGCGGGCGGTCTACCGGTGCGCAGGGGCCGGGCAAGCAGGGGAGGGGAGGGCCGGCCGCGGCCCCGAAGCGGGGCGTGATTGCGGGCCCTAAGGAGGGAGCACCTCTCGCAGATCAGCGGCCAGCGCGTCGATCTGCGCCTCGGTCAGGCCCGCGCGGAGCACGACCCGCAGGCGGCTGGTGCCCGCGGGCACCGTGGGCGGCCGCACGGCCCGCAGGTCCCAGCCCCGGGCTTGCAGGGCGGCGGCGGCGGCCATCGCCGCGTCGGGATCACCGATGTGCACGGGCACGATGTGGGCGGCGCCCCCGGCGGCCTCGGGCGGCAGGGCGGCGCGCAGGCGGTCAGCCAGGGCCAGCGGGCGGGCCCGCAGCTCGGGATCGGCCTCGACCACGTCGATCGCCGCGAGCAGGCCCGCCGCGACCGCCGGCGGCGGCGCGGTGGAGAAGATGAAGCTGCGCGCCCGCTGCAGCAGCGCGTCGATGAAGATGGCGTCGCCGGCGACAAAACCGCCCTGGGCGCCCAGGGCCTTGCCCGCCCCGTGCAGGCTGAGCGCGACCTGGCCGCGCAGCCCTGCGGCGGCGACCAAGCCTTGCCCGGTCGGGCCAAAGAGGCCGGTGGCGTGCGCCTCGTCGACCAGCAGCGCGGCGCCGTGCTCTGCGCAGGCGGCGGCGATAGCGTGCAGGTCGGCGAGGTCACCGTCCATCGAGTAGAGGCTCTCGACCACGACCGCGCAGAGCCCGCCGGGCCCAGGTTGGGCGGTTGACAGGCCCCGTCTGAGGGCCTCGATATCCCCGTGGGGGAAGATGACCTTCTGCGCGCCGCAGAGCCGCAGGCCGTCGATCAGGCTCGCGTGGTTGAGCGCGTCGCTGAAGATGACGTCCTCGGGGCCAAAGAGCGCGCCCAGGGCCCCGAGGTTGGCCGCGCTGCCGCTGCCAAAGTAGAGCGCGGCCTCGGCCCCTTGCCAGGCGGCGAAGCGGGCCTCGAGCGCGTCAAAGACGGGGCGGTGGCCCCCGAGCAGGCGCGAGCCCCCGCTGCCCAGCCCCTCACGCTGCAGCGCGGCGGCGGCGGCGGCGGCCACCGCGGGGTGCTTCGAGAGCCCGAGGCAGTCGTTGCTGGTCAAATCGACGCCCTGCGGCCCCGAGAGGTGGCGCTCCAAGCCCCGGGCCCGCCAGGCCGCGGACCGCGCGGCGGCGCGGGCGCGCAGGGCCGCGCTGGGGTCGGGCGGCATGGGCACCTCGGCGGGCGGCCTCAAGCGGTGGCGCAGGAGACCGGCCGGGGCTTGAGGCCGAGCTTGTCGAGCAGGGCCCGGTCGGCGTCGGGGCCGGGGTTGGGCGTGGTCAGCAGCTTGTCGCCGTAGAAGATGCTGTTGGCGCCCGCATAGAGCGCGAGCGCGCAGCCCTCTTCGCTCAGCGTGGCCCGGCCGGCGGCGAGGCGCAGGGTGGCGGCGGGCATCATCACCCGGGCCACCGCGATGACCCGCACCCAGTCGAGGGGGTCGAGGGGCGGCAGGTCGCCCATCGGGGTGCCCGGCGCGGCCACCAAACGGTTCAGCGGCACGCTCTCGGGGTGGGTGGGCAGGGTGGCCAGGGTGAGCAGCAGGCCCACCCGGTCGGCCTCGGCCTCGCCCATGCCCAAGATGCCACCGGCGCAGACCTTGACACCAGCGGCCCGCACGGTGGCCAGGGTGTTCAGGCGGTCGTCGTAGGTGCGCGTGGTCACGACGTTCTCGTAGAACTCGCGGCTGCTGTCGAGGTTGTGGTTGTAGCTGTGCAGGCCGGCCTCGGCCAAGCGGGAGATCTGGTGCGGCTCGAGCATGCCGAGCGTCACGCAGGGCTCGAGGCCCTCGGCCTTGACCGTGGCGACCATCTCGACCACCGCGTCAAAGGCCTTGCCGTCGCGCACCTTGCGCCAAGCGGCGCCCATACAAAAGCGGCTGGCGCCCGCTGCTTTGGCGCGCCGTGCGGCCTCGGCGACGGCCCCCACCTCCATCTGGGGGGTGCTGGTCACGCTGCCTTCGTGGTGAGCGGACTGCGGGCAGTAGCCGCAATTCTCGGGGCAGCCGCCCGACTTGATGTTGGCCAGCGTGGCGAGCTGGACCTCGTCGGCGCGGTGAAAGCGCAGGTGGATGGCGCGGGCTCGGTCGATGAGGCCAAAGAGCGGCGCGGCGAAGAGCGCCTCGACCTCGGCGCGCGACCAGTCGCTGCGCACCAGCGGGCGGCCGTCCGGGCCCAGCGGGCCGACCTCGGGCAGGGTGCTGATGTCGAGAGTGGCGTCAGACAGCGTGGTCTCGTCATGGGCGGCGGCGGGTCGCTCAGCGTGCATGGGCACCTCGGGCGCGGGTTATCGCGGGCGCGCGCGCCTGTCTGCCACGCGGGCCGGCCCGCGCGAGGCGCCCCGCCGGCGGCCGCAGGCCGGCCGCGCAGCGGCGGAGCGGGCCCGACGCGGACCTTGGCCGCGGCGGGTTGGCCCGCGACCCGGGCGGGGGGCCGACCCGGAGCGCAGCGCAGGGGCGCGCCCAGAGGCCCATGCTTGCGCCCCCCGGGCTACGCTCGCGCGTGGAGGTGCCGATGCCCGCCGCGTTCCCGGTCCGCAGCCCGCGCTTTGACTTCTCGGCCACCCCGCGCTGGTGGCACGTCGACAGCCGCTTCGCGACGGCGATGGCCAACGGCATGAACTTCGTGTTCCCGGCCGGCGAGCGCTTCTTTATCCGCTCGGTGCGCCACTTCCTCGACCAGGTTGATGATCCCGAGCTCAGGGCCCGCGCGGCGGCCTTCATCGGCCAAGAGGCCCAGCACCAGCGCGGCCACCTCGCCGCCTTCGCGGCCCTTGAAGCGCAAGGTTATGAGATTCGCAGCTTCCTCGCCAGCTACGAGCGCCAAGCCTACGAGATCATCGAGCCCCGCGTGCCTCCGACCCTGTGCCTGGCCACGACCGCGGCGCTCGAGCACTTCACCGCCACCTTCGCCGAGCTGGCCCTCGACACCGAGCTGCTCGAAGACTCCGACCCCGCGATGCGCGATCTCTTGCGCTGGCACGCGGCAGAAGAGATTGAGCACCGCGCCGTCGCCTTTGACGTGCTGGGCGTCGTTGACGGCCGTCTTCGCGTGCGCGCCGCCGGTTTTGCCATGGCGCTCGGCGTGCTCACCCTGTTCTGGGCCCAAGGGGTGCGCCACCTGCTGCGCCAAGACCCAAAGCCGCACGGCTACGTCGATCCCGCGCGGGCGCGCATGCGGGCCTACTGGCGCCAGCACGGGCAGCGCTTCCTCTCGCGCCTGCTGATGTACCTGCGGCGCGGCTTTCACCCCGATCAGCTCGGCAGCGACGCCCTGGCGGCGGCGCACATCGCCAAAATGCAAGAAGCGGGCCTGCTCGCGGCTTGAGCGGCGGCGGGGTCTGTTGGCGGGGTCTGTTGGCGGGGTCTGTTCGCTCGGGCTGCTTGGGGGGTCTGTCCGCGCGGAGAAGTTGGGGGTCTGTCTATCCGGCGCGGTTCGCCCGCCTATCGGGCCCGCCGCCCGCTCAGGGGCGGCAGTCGGCCTCGCAGACCTGGGTGGTGCCCTCGAAGCAGGCCGCCTCGCCCCGCTGACACGTGGGGTTGTAGGCCGTCATCGCGGTGCCGGTCGAGTCGTAGGCGCAGCAGAGCTCGGTGCCCCAGCCCTCACAAGCGGCGGTCGGCGCGCAGCAGGTGGCGCTCGGGCCCCACTCGGCCGAACAGCCGCCATCATCCTGCACAAGCCAGCCTTTGGCTTGCAAGCAGCCGCCCACCGGCGCGCAGGTGCCGCCGAGCGCGGCGCAGGTCTCTCCCTCGGGCGCGGGGATGTTCGGGACGCAGCAGGCGGCGCCCCCGCCGTCAAAGGCGCAGCCGCCCAGATCGACCACGCTGCCCGTGCACATGTCGTCGGACCACACACAGACCCCGCCCGCGTCGGCGCAGCCTGAGGCGTCGGCCGGAGCCGCGGCGTCGCCGTCGACGTCGACACACTCGCCGTCGGTCCCACCGTCGGCTCCGTCTGTGCCGCCGTCTGCTCCGCCGTCCGTGCCATCGGTGCCGTCGGTGCCGTCTGTGCCGTCTGTGCCGTCTGTGCCGTCGGCCCCATCCGTCGCGCCGTCCGTGCCATCTGCCGCGTCACCACCGCCGTCGGTGAAGCCGTCATCGCCGCCGCCGCTCCTCTCTTTGTCGCCAGCGCAGGCCACGGCGAGGGCCAGCCAGAGGGTGGAGAGGGGCAGGGCGCGGGCAGCAGACAGCGACGGCATGGGGGGACCTCCGCCGGCAGGGTAGCCGATCTGGGCGCCCGGCGGGCCTGCGGGGGCGCAGGTTCAGGGCGGGGCCGCAGGTGGGCAGGCCGCGATGGGCGCCCCCTCCGCTGCGCTGCGGGCCGTGCCCCCGCCCGGGTTCGCCGGGTCCCCGGTCCGGGCCGCGGCCTGCGGCCGGGTCCCGTCCCGCCCGGCTCCGTCGGGCGATGCCCGACCGGCCTGCGGCCGCCGTCTGGGGGCGCTGGCGCGGGTTCATGCCCGCGAGGGCGTGCTGGCGGGCCCAGTCGAGGCCAGCCAAGGTCCGCTGCGGGCGTCGATGTGCGCGATGAGCGCGCCGAGCCGCTCAGGGAGCAGCGCCGCGCCGGCCTGCCGCCTCCGCCAGGCGGACCACCGGGGCTGCGCCTCGCGCTCCATGCCTGCGAGGGTGGCCCCGAGCGGCGCGAGCGCGGCCCCCCGGTGTGCTGCGACTGCGCGAATGGCCTCGATCACGGTTGTGTCGTCGAGCGCGTCGACGCCGAGGCCGACGGGCCCTTTCTGGTCGGGCTGCTGCGCCTGTGGGCCGCCCAACAGCATCCACAGGTCGGCGAAGTCACGCCAGCGGGTGTTGGCCCGCCCGCGTTGGATCGCAGTGACCAGCTTCTCGGCCACGACCATCGCCAACGGGTAGCCAAGCACGTGGACGGGCGGCCCGCCGAGCAGGGCAGGGATCGGCGTGCGGGCCGGGCGGGGCCACACCGGGTCGCCGACGTTGACGTCGACGCTCAACGGCACCCGCGCCGTGGCCAAGGCCGCCTCGAGGCGCACCCGCACTCCGGGTAGAGGTCCTGGTCGCGGATCACCTCGGTGACCGCGCCGTCGACATCGAACAGCACGCCGTCGTCGTCTGGCGTCGCGCCGACCTCGACCACCAGCGCGCGCACGGCGAAGGGGTCATTGTCGCAGGCGATGGCCAAGAGGTCGACGTCGCGGGTCGGCCGCCGCAGGTCAAAAGCAGCGAGCAACATGCCGCCCTTGAGCACCAAGCGGTCGACCGGGGCCGAGCGAGAGAGCCGCCGCAGAAACGCCTCGAGCACGTAGAGCTGAAGGAGCTCGGCGGTCGGGCGCCCCTGTGCGCGTGCGAGGCGCTGCAGGTCGAGGTACGCAGCGCCCCGCGGTCTGCACGGGTGGGCGCGGGCCTCAACCGAGCACCCGCAGCGCGGCGAGCAGCGCCGGCTCGACCACCGGAAAGTGTCGGGCCATTGCCAGCAATGCAGAGGGTGTCGCCCCAGGGCGGCGCGCCCAGCGCCGAAGCGCCCCCAGCGCGAGGTCCTCGCCCTCGTGATGCCGCAAGCGAAAGAGATCGATAATCGTTCGCTCGGGGCTGTACAGCCCCATCGACATACCCTCATCAATGGCGAGCGGTGTGCGGCCGAGCGCGAAGGTCTGTTCATCGAAGCGGTGCCAGCGCGCCGGCGCGCCCACCCGCGGCGGGCGTCGGCTGCGTGGCAGCGCCACGTCAATCTCAGCAGGGATGCGGTCGGTCAGATCTTGGATCGCGGCCGCGGTGCCCAGGCATAGGGTGGCCTCGGGTGCGCGCAGCGCGAGCTCGACCCGGTCAAGGTCGGCCGGCGGAGCATCGGCGCGGCGGTACACCCCGTGCCCGATGCGCTGCAGCGCGCCCCCGGTCACCAGTGCGCGCAGCCGGCGGTCAGAGAGCCCGGCGCGCGCGGCCTCGGCGTGGGTGAAGGCGGCGGGCAGGGTGTGCAGGGCTGGGTCCATGTCGCCGAATGTAGCCAGACCTGGGTGGGCTGGCTACATCTCCCGTCAACGGTGCGCCGAGGCGGGGCCCGGTGGTCGAGAGTGACGTGCCGGTCGATGGATTCGGACCGGGCGCCCCCTCCGCTGCGCTGCGGGCCGCGCCCCCGCCCGGGTTCGCCGGGGCCCCGGTCCGGGCCGCGGCCTGCGGCCGGGTCCCGGCCCGCCCGGCTCCGTCGGGCGATGCCCGACCGGCCTGCGGCCGCCGTCTGGGGGCGCTGGCGCGGGGGCCGCTGCCGGCTCGTACATGACGTGCAGCACGTTGTTCACAAGAACCCGTGCCCTCCCGCTGACCTTTGACGCCCGGTCCCCGCCGCGTCGCGGCGAGCTCCCCCCCGCGCCCAGGCAGAGGCGGGGTTAAGCCGCCGGCACCCTGGAGGTCCCTGATGTTCGCCTCGTCCTCGCCCCGCAGTCCCCACGCCGGGCTGTTGCTCGCCGCGGTGCTGGCGCCCCTGCTCGGGGCCAAGCCCAGCGGGGCGCCTGCGGTGCAGCGCGTACCCAGCGTCGAAGAGGTGGTCGAACAAGAGGGCTTCACCCCGACGCCCTCGCAGTCCGAGATCTACCGGCCGGGCGCGGTGCTGGTGCCCAACGCGAAGGGCGGCCACGACGTGATTGTGAAGGACTGCCTCGCGGTCCAGGCCGAGGTGTCGGTGATGGCGCAGAGCAGCATCGCGACGAGCTTGGCCACCGGCGTGTCGGCGCGCCTGGGCGTGGCCAAGGGCGCGGCCGCCGCCGGCATCGAGAAGAGGCTGAGCTTCGTCGATCCCGAGCAGCGGACCATCCCGCTCTCGCAGCTCGCGGCCACCGAGGCCTGCACCAACGGGGTGAAGAACGCGGCCCGCTTCGCCGACCTGAGCCGAGGCATCGTCATCTATGACGTGCTGGTGGCCCAGATCAAGAACAGCGTGTGTACGAAGGCCGACGCCAGCGGCAAGGTGGTGACCTTGGCGGCGGCCGAGGCCGCGGCGTTCAGCGAGTGTGTGCAAGAGAGCGACGCGCAGGTGCCGCTGGGGTACAAGGCGGTGCCCCTGGCGCAGCTGGTGGCGGTGGGCGGTGCGCCGGTGCCGGCGGCTGCGGGTGGGGGGGCGACCCAAGGCGGCGGGTGGTCGGGCTCGGGCGGTTTTGGCGGCGCCGGTGATTTGGCGAAGCAGTTCGAGGCTGCTGAGAAGCTGAAGGTCGAGCTTGAGGTCAAGCTGGTGGCCTGCCTGAAGTCTGAGGCTGACAAGGTGCGGGCGCAGGCGAAGACCGACTGGGGGCAGCTAGCGCCGCTGGTCGCCAAGACCGATGCTGCGGCGAAGGCCGCGGTCAAGGGGTACTTGGAGAAATTCGTGTCGGTGTACGGCGCGGTGACGGTGAGGTGCACGAACGACCTGGGCGAGCGGAGCGAGGTGGTGGCGGTGGCCGAGGTGGCGCAGGCGCGGGCGTGGCTCGACGCGCCAGCGGCCAGCGCAGGCGGCGGAGGCAGCGCGCCGAGCGGCGATAGTGGCAGCCGTGTGGTGGGCAGCAGCGGGTACGCGCTGCGCTTGGTGCCGGCAGGCACGTACACAGTGGGCTGCACGGCGGGGCAGGGCAGCGACTGTGAAGACGACGAGAAGCCGGCGCGCAACGTCACCTTGAGCCGCGCGGTCCTGGTGGGCGAGACCGAGGTGACGCAGGGCCTGTACCAGCGCCTGATGGGCAGCAACCCGTCGATGTTGAAGTCCTGCGGCTCGAACTGCCCGGTGGAGATCGTGAGCTGGTATGACGTGGTGAAGCTGGCGAACAAGCTGTCAGCCGCTGAGGGCCTCGAGTCCTGCTACGTCATCACCGGTGAGTCAGTGAGCTGGCCGAAGGGGCCTGGCTGCCTTGGTTATCGTCTTCCGACCGAGGCGGAGTGGGAGGTCGCGGCGCGGGGCGGCGGCGACGCTAAGCATGCTGGCGGGAACGAGCTGAGCGCGGTCGGCTGGTTTGCGGGCAACAGCGGCGCCACGCCCCACCCGGTCGGCCAGAAGCAGGCGAACGGCTATGGCCTGCACGACATGAGCGGGAACGTCTGGGAGTGGGTTTGGGACTGGTACGACGAGCGCGCGTACGCGGCCGGCGCGGTGCGGGACCCGCTTGGCCCTGGGTCGGGGTCCTTCCGCGTCGCCCGGGGCGGCTGCTGGAGCATCGACCCGCAGTACCTGCGGGTCGCGTTCCGCCGCGACTACTCGCCCGGCGACCGCAACGGCGGCCTCGGCGTTCGGCTCCTCAGGACCGCCGGCTGACGCCGTCGGGCCCAGCCGCACCCCGGCTCGCGGCTTCGCCGCGGCGACCTCGGCGTTCGGCTCCTCAGGACCGCACCTTGAACCTTGATCCCTTCGTCCCTTGATTCTTTAAGGCTGAAGCCATGCGCGCCCTTGATGCAGCACATTCGCGCACGGGCGAGCCCCAAGTGAGCGAGCGCCTCCCCAACTCAGGGCGCCCCCTCCGCTACGCTCCGGGCCGCGCCCCCGCCCGGGTTCGCCGGGGCCCCGGTCCGGTCCGCGGCCTGCGGCCGGGTCCCGGCCCGCCCCGCTCCGTCGGGCTGCGGCCGACCGGCCTGCGGCCGCCGTAGGGGGTGCTGGCGCGGGGTATCGTATTGATATGATGGGATGTTGACCCGGGCTTGGGCCTGTGGGAGGATGCGGCGGGCGCGAGCGGGACGTGTCTGGACTGGGAGGTTCAAGGTGGCGATTGACACAACCGAGCTGGCTGAACTGCTCGGCGAGCTCTTCCCCTCCACCAGCGACCTCAAACAGCTCGCGGCGCGGGTCGAGAGGCTCCGCGGTGGGGCCAAGCTGCGCCGCTCGGTCAACCTTGAGGCCGCCCCGGCGGCGATCTGCTTGGAGCTGGTCGATAAGCTGCAGTCGCGAGGCTTGCTGAACGATGACCAGATCGGTGATCTGATCGCGTTGCTGCTGAAGGAGCGACCGGGGCAGGAGAAGCTGATTCGAGAGGTGCTGGGGTCGGCACCGCCGGCGCCCGCTCCGCCGGCAAAGCCACCGGAGGCGGTAGCCGACGCAGGCCGCAATGTCGCGCCCGCAAGTGGCCCGCGGGACAGCAAGACGAGCGCGCCCGCCACGGCGGTCGGCGCCACTTCTCCTTACGACGCTGGATCTGATGGTGCGGACGACCTCCAAAACGACGCACTGGAAGTAAAGTACGACATCTTCTTCGCCTACGCGAGCCCTGACAAGGTGCTTGCAGGCGATGTGGTGCAGAGGTTGAGAGAAGGCGGCCTGCGGGTGTTTTTCGATGCTGACCTGCGTGATGGCGCTTGGGTCCAGACGATCCCCGCTGCGCTGCGCGCCTCGGCGATGGTCGCCTGCCTTTACTCGGGCGAGTATCCCGAGGCGCACTACTTCCGCGAAGAAGTGCAGCTCGCCGTCCAACTCCACCGACGAGACGCGACTCGATGGCGACTGCGCCCTATCGGCGTGCGCGGCTTCCCCGGGCCTGACGGGCACTGGCCTTATGGTCTGGGGGTGATGAACGCTATCATTTGCGGAAAGGGCCATGGCGCGGCATGGATCGCACGTGAGCTGCTCAGAGACTTCAGCCAAGCGGCGACGCCCCATGACGGTGTGTCCGGTCTGGGCCCGCGACCTGCCTCGGCCCCGTTCGGCCGAGCCTCGCCGCCGGCGCTGGTGCCGCCACCTCGCGCCAGCGGCGACGGAGTCCGTGTGCTGATCAGCTATGCCCATGAGCCGGGAGATTCCAGGGTTGCGGACAGGGTCGCTGAGCTTGCGGCGGCACTTCGAAAGGAATGGATCGACGCATGGATTGACCAGTACCTGCTGCCAGGGGGCCCCACAGAAGGTTGGCCCCGGTGGATGGAGCGGATGGCGCGCGAAGTGGACTTCATCGTCTGCATCTGCACGCCTACGTGGGCGAGACGGGTGGAGGGCCGTGAGGCGTTGGAGGTAGGGAAGGGCGTCGCATGGGAAGGGAACCTACTTTACAACGTGCTGTATGACGCCAAATTGGTCTCTGACAAGATCGTGCTGGTGACCCTGGATGGCTTTCCGGCAGAGGCTCCCCTCGTGGTGAGGGGGCGGCATGTCCATCCGTGGGCGTCTGGGCACGCGGCGCTCGTGCAGACCCTGAAGGGTCAGCAGGCGCCGATTCCGGAGCTTGCGGGCGTCGATTCATCTGCGGGGCCACCGCCAGTTGTCCTGCCGGACGGGGCGATGGCAGCGCCTGCCGCAGGTACCCGGGCCCGGGCTACGAAACCTGGACCCCCACCGACCGACCCGGCGCCGGCGCCCGCCAAAGCGAGATCGAAAGAACCCGATGCGCGGGCTGTCCCGAAGACCAAGAAGCCCGGCGGTAGGTCCGAGTCGCGCGCGTTGGCTCCCGGCGTTGACGACGTGCTCGCTGAGGCGCGGCTTGACGTTGGGGTAGAGGCGCAAGAGGTAGAGCCGGGGCCAATTGAACCGAGGTACGACGTCTTCATCAGCTTCGCGCGGGTCAGGCCGTCTTCCGATGCTCGGCCCAGCGAGCCGGTCGACGCTCGGCCAGGCGGGCTGGAGGACGCGCTGATCCTGCGCAGCGTGCTCGCTAGCACCTACGGCAAGATGGCTTTTGTCGACCAGGAGGACATTGAGCTTGGCGCTCGCTCCAGCATGGTCATGAGAAACGAGCTTCAGGGCGCGCCGGTAACAGTGGCCGTCCTCGGTCCAGCTACTCTTGCCAGTTCGCACCAACTCGGGGAGATCGCAACTGCTATCGAAATCCAAGGCAAGTTTCGCAACCGGCGCGTCGTTCCGTGGATCCGGCCCGGCGCTCCCCCATTGGCGGATTGGCCCTCGGGGCTTCGAGACTTTCAGGGCAGCGACCTCAATGCTGGCGAGTTCGCGGCTAAGCTCGCCGCCGCCTGTGGGTGGACCGTGGTCCGTCGGACGGCCACCTTGGGAGAGCCGGCGCCTCAGGAAGTAGCTGCCAAGGCTGGCGATGCTGGCGGTCGGCCGCCGCTTCGCCCGCCACCGGAGGGCGGCCCCAGGCGCCGCGCGGCAGGCAAGAGTGTGACCGCCGCTGCTGCTGGCGGCCCTCCTTCCCATCAATCACAGTCGATCATGCCGACCCCAGTGGCCACGGGGTCGCCCGTATCCCAGCGTTCGCCTGGCGATCGAGATGCTGAACCTGGCGCGCCGGGAGGGGCTGCGGCGCGTCCACGGGGTTCGGCTAAGCCCAAAAGGTCGTCCACGGGGTCGAAGCCACTCGCGGAAGCCGCCACGGCAGACGCCGTCGCCGGCGCGGCGCGGCTTGCTGTGTGCGGGGAGCTGGGTGATTACCAGAACCGCGCGCTGCTCTCGACGCTCGCAGTGCAGCTGAATCTTGTCGCCTCCGCAGGGCCAGAGCTGGTGGGTGAGACCTGGCTCAAGCTACCGGAGCTGAAGGCGCTTTCGAAGCTGCACGATGCCAAGAAGGGGCTCGGCACTCAAAGCCCGCCCGGTCGGGTGTACGAGCGACTGGTGGGCGCAAGGCTGGGCACCGCAGCGGCTGGCCATCCGGCGGTCGCTGCGCTCGTCAAGGCAGTTCGAAAGGGCGGCGGCGTGCTCGACTGGGCCGGTATCGCGTTGTCGGTCGGCTTGGTCAACGCCGCGGCCAATGGTGTGGTCGCGCCAGTCCGGCTCTCTGGCGCAACTGGCGATGGCCAGCCTGTCGTGGACGGCACGCTGCTTTGGGACCACCAGGGTGATGCCCCCTTCTTGCAGGTTCGCGTGACGCGCCAAGATGCCCTTGTGGACGACATGGCGGCGAAGCTTAACATCTCGGCTCGCCCCGACCTTTCATACACTACTGACACCGACCTGGTCAAGTACGTCTTTGAGAGTACGCGTATACGAGAGCGTGGGGTCGCGAATCTCGCCAAGTTGTTGCACGCTGCGCTAAAGAGGGAGATCGAGCGTGGCGACCTTGGGGCTCGCCTTCGGATGGTGGTGATCCCGAGCTCGGGTCACCCCTCGGCCCAGACGCTGGCTGTGCACCAACAGCTGATCGACATTCTCGGCGACTTGATCCCCAAAAACCCTCCCCCCGTATTCGTACTTGGGGCGGTGGCTGACGGCGAAGCAGACTCTTTGGTCGAAACAGTCGCCCTCCTTAGTTAGCCCCATTGAGCTGGAGCCCATATGCCCCCCACCACCGAAAACGCCCTCCTCGAAGCCGCCCTCGACGCAGACCTCGCCAAGCTGCGCAAGCTCGTCAACGGCTACCCCTTGCCGCTCGACGCCTGCGATGGCCTGCTCAACGGCGTGCACCTCTTCGGCGAGCGTGAGGGCCTCGCGCTGCAAGCGGCGCTGGTCACCGGCCGCCCGCTGTTGGTGCGCGGCCTGCCCGGCGTCGGCAAGAGCCAGCTCGCGCGCGCGGCGGCGCAGGCGCTGGGCCGCGCGCTGGTGCTGCAGACCGTCGACGCCCGCACCGAGCCGCGCGACCTGATGTACCGGATTGACGCGGTGCAGCGTCTCGCCGACGCGCAGATCCCCCTGAAGCGAGCTGCGGCCGCGGCTCCGGCTGAGGGTACAGCGGGCAAACGGGCCAAGGCCCCGCAGACCAACGCAGAGCGCCTCGCGCTGCACAACTACGTCCAGCCGGGCGCGCTCTGGTTCGCCTTCAATTGGGCCGAGGCGGCGGGGCTCAAGGCCAAGTCCGCCGGCGCGGCCTGCGCCCACTGGTTTGAGAAGCGCGCGCAGAACGGCGTGGTGGTGCTCATCGACGAGATCGACAAGGCCGAGGCCGACGTGCCCAACGCGCTGCTCGATGTGCTCGGCAACGGGGGCTTCACTGGGCCGGACGGCGCGCGGGTGTCGGTGCCCGCCGGCACGCGGCCGCCGCTGGTCGTCATCACCACCAACGAAGAGCGGGCGGTGCCCGACGCCTTCTTGCGGCGCTGCTTGGTCCTGCACCTCGAGCTGCCCGAGAAGCGCGACGAGCTCATCAAGTACGTCGAGCCCCGCGCCAAGCTGCACGTCGGCGGGCTCGACGACGCCGTGCTTCGCGAGGCCGCCGAGCGGCTCGCCGACGACCGTGAAGAGGCGCGGAAGCTGGGCCTGGCCGCGCCCGGCCTGGCCGAGCTGATCGACCTGCTGCGCGCGGTGTCGAAGCTCGCGACGGGGCGAGACGCGCAGATCAAGGTGATCGAAGAGGTGCGCCGCCTGACCTACCGCAAGCACCTCGAGCTGGCCCCGCCGCCCCGGACCCCCGCCACCCCGGCGACAGGAGAGGGCGCCGTCGAGGAGGCTCCCCGACCGCCCGCGCCCCCGCCCGCCGATCCGGCGAAGCCCCGCCGCAGCCCCCGCGCCAAGGCGGGGAAGCCAGCGTGAGCGGCCCGCCAGTGCTGGGCATGGGCCCGGCGAGCCCCCGGGCGGCGCGCGGCGCCGACGCCGACTTTGCCTTGCTGCGCGCCAAATTGCCCGAGGCGGACCCTGGGATGCTGGCCGGGCTGCTTGGGCTGGGCGTGCTCCCCCCGCAGGGCCACGCACCCGCGCCGGAGCGCTCGCCGCTGCCTGAGCAGCGCCCCCCGCCGGTCGCGCCGACCCCCATGGTGATCCCGTGGGCAGACACGCCGTTTTGGCGCGTGGTGGCCTCGTGGCAGCCCGAGGATGAGGCGAAGGCACAGGAGCAGGCAGCGCGCGCTGAGGTGCTGCAGCAGGCTGATCTCGGCGATGACGACCTGCGGCGGGGGGCGGCGCTGGCGCCTGTGCCCCTCGTCCCTTGGTCGCGCATCGAGGGGCGCCTGCGCCGGGCCCTGGTGGGCCAACGGCCGGGGCGGGCGCCTGACCTTGGCGCGGCGGTCGAGCGCCTGTCACGGGCCGAGGCCCTCGACCGACTGCCCCGCGAGCGGCGCGCGGGCTGGCCGGCCACCCTGCTCGTGATCATCGACCGGGCGCGACGCCTCGAGCCCTTGGCGGCCGACCACCACCGCCTGCTGGCCGCGCTGCGGCGGGTCATGGGGCCGGGCGCGGTGCAGCTGCGCGAGCTGACCGGCCAGGGCCTGCAAGACGCGGCGGCCGACCCGCGCGCCTGGGCCCGGGGCCTGCCCGAGGCTGAGGTGGTGCTGGTGCTCAGCGATCTCGGCGCGCTGCGGGGGCTGGGCTCGGCGGAGGCCGGGGCTTGGGCCCTGCTCGGCGCCGCGCTGCGCGGCCCCCGGCGCCGCCTCGTAGCCCTGAGCCCGGCAGGCGAGGCCTCGGTGGCGCCCGAGGCGCGGGCGGGCTGGGGCTTGCTCGCGTGGTCGGGCCGCCTGCGCGCCTTGCCCGACGATGGGGTGCGGGCCGCGCGGGCGGGCCAGCTCTGCGCCCTCCTCAGCTTGTGCTCGTGGGCGCCGCCGGCGCTGCTGCGCGCGCTGCGGCGCCTGCTGCCGGCCGACGAGGCCGACCTGATCACCGAGCTCGACGTGTGGGACAGCCCCGGCGCCCACCACCCTGCCGGCTGGCTCGCCCTGCCGGCCCAGACCTTGGCCACGGCCCGCGCCCGCCTGTGGGGCGCCCCCGAGGGCAGCCCGCTTCACACCCTGCGCGGCCCCGCCGTTCAGATTGTTGAGCAGTGGGCTGTTTTCGCCCCGCCCGAGGTGAGGCTGGGCGACGCTGCGCTGCGCGCGGTGGGCGCCGCCGTGGCCGCGAAGGCCGAGGTCACCAGCGCCCTCCCCGCTGAGGCGGCGACCTGGGTGGGCCGGGCGGTGGGCACCTTGCGCCGCGGCGAAGGCGCTGTGAGCGCCGTTGATCTCGCGGTCTGGGGCGAGCGTCACCGCCGCGCCCTGCCCCCTGGGTGGGAGCAGGGCCCCGCCGGCGCGCTCCTGCGCGCGATGTACGAGGCCGCCGCAGCCCGCCTGGTCACCCAGGGCGACCGCCCGCTCCCGCCGACCACCCCCACCCGCTGGTCCATCCGCCAGCTCGGCGCCACCCTGCGCCTCGAGCCCGCCCCCACCGTCGAAGACCCCGCCCTGCTGGCCGAGCTCCACCCCGGCAGCCCCGTCGGCGCCATGCTGATCGGCGCCACCCTCACCGTCGTGCGCGACGGCCTGCGCGGGGCACCCCAAGCCGCCATCAGCCCCATCGACATTGACCTGCAGCACGTCAAGCAGCTCGAGCTCGACGGCGGCGCCGAGGTGCTCAGCCTCGCCCCGCTGCGCCGCGCCGACGACGGCGGCTGGGCCGCCATGGGCCGCGACGAGTTCGGCCTCTGGGCCGACGCCGACTTCAACGGCGTGGTGCAGCGCTTTCGGTGGATACCGCCGGGGCGCTTTCGCATGGGCTCGGCCGACGAGGATGCCCACGACGATGAACGGCCTCCGTATGTGGTCGATCTTGCCGAGGGCTGTTGGCTCGGTGATACACCCGTCACGCAGGCCCTTTGGAGCGCGCTCTCCGGCAGCGTTTCCGCCGCCTTTAGGGACGGTGTTAGTGCGTCAAGACGCCCTATCGAGAACGTGAGCTGGGACGACATCGAAGCCGCTCTGTGCGAGTTGAACGATGCTCCGGCTAGTGCAGTTGGCTATCGCTTGCCCAGCGAAGCGGAGTGGGAGCGCGCCTGCCGTGCCGGGACGGACGGTTCGACATGGCATGGCCCACTCGACTACGTCGACACCGATGGAGTCCGCGCCCCGCTCTTGGATCGCCTCGCTTGGTATGTGGGCAATAGCGGTGGCGCAACTCAGCCGGTGGCCCAAATGATGCCCAATCCGTGGGGTCTGTACGATATGCTTGGAAACGTGTGGGAGTGGTGCTACGAAGTCAGCCACCTTCGCGAGGCGAAGACGGGGCGGAACCCTACGGGTGTCGAGGCGACATACGAGCACGGGGTGTTCCGCGGCGGATCCTGGATTGCAAGGGCGAGGAGTGTGCGTTCGGCCAGCCGAGGGGCGTTGCCTCTGACGGCGCGTGTAGACGAAGTCGGATTTCGGCTCTCCCGAGGGCGGGCGCACCAGTCCCGGTCCGAGTCTAAGGCCGCCGGAGGCCAGCATGACCAGTCCTAAAGGGCAAACCCGGGGCAGGGCCGGGGGCCGGCCATGAGGCGGGTCCATCGCCAATCCCCGCCCGCTGCGGTCGCTACCGCGCTCACCGAGTGGACCCGCACGGACGCCGGTCGCCGGCGGCGGGGCGGCCCGGGCGGTGAGCAATCTGGGCAACCGGCTGGGGTGTTGGATGCGCTCAAGCTCACCTTCGATGGGGTTTGCGCGTATTGCGAGGGGCCGGTTGCGGACGGGCCGTGGGCCATTGACACCTTCCGGCCGCGCTCACTCTATCCGTGGCTCGCCCACACTTGGGAGAACGTCTATCTCTGCTGCCGCGCCTGCAACTCAGCGAAGGCGGGCGCCTTCCCGGTCGATGGCCCGCGCGCCGCCGCCGGAACTCCTGCCGCGCGCATTTCTGGTTCAGAGGCCGCGCAGCTGATCGACCCGTGTGGCGAAGATCCGCGCCAGCACATCGACATCGAGCTCGATGGTGAGCTGGGCGCGCTGAGCCCCCGCGGCCGCGTCACCATCGGCGTGGTGCAGCTCAACCGTCCAGCGCTGGTGGCTGGTCGCGCTGCGGCCATGCGTGAGGTTGAGGACCGGTTGGATGCCATCGACGCGATGTTGCCCGGCGATCCGTTTGCGCAGCGCCTGCTCGACGCGAGCCAGCGAGAGCGCTTGTCGATGATCGAGCTTGACGTGGGGCGGCCCTACCTGAGCGCACGCTTGACCGCAGCGGCGGCCTGGGCTGCTCGCGTCGGTGATCGCCCGTGGCTCCCCAACCTTAGCGGCTACCTGCGACGAAGCCCCGCCGTCGTGGCTACGCACCCCCTGGCCGCCGGCCACCCGCCCCGCTGGGCCTGCGGCTGGGGGCACGACAAGTATGGCCCTTACGCTGATCTGGCGGTGGGGCGGGTCAAGCAGCGCTTTCGGTGGTGCCCGCCAGGCAGCTTTCAGATGGGCTCGCCCGAGGGCGAGGCCGGCCGCTACTCCTGGGAGGGCCCCCAGCACGAGGTGACCCTCAGCGCGGGCTACTGGATGGCCGACAGCCCCGTGACCCAAGCCCTGTGGCTCGCCGTGACGGGCGAGAACCCGAGCCACTTCGCCGACCCGGCCCACCTCGACCGGCCGGTGGAGATGGTGGACTGGCCCCAGGCCGCCCGCTTCTGCGCCCTCCTCGAGGAGCGCCTGCAGCGCGCCGGCCCCTCCGACGACGGCCTCGTCTTTCGGCTGCCCACCGAGGCCGAGTGGGAGTACGCCTGCCGGGCCGGCACGCAGACCGCCACCTACGCCGGCGACCTCACGCTGCGGGGCGAGAACGACGCCCCGGAACTTGACGCCATCGCCTGGTACGGCGGCAACAGCGGCGTCGACTATGACCTCGCGGGCGGCACCGACAGCAGCGGCTGGCCCAAGAAGCAGCACCCGCACAGCAAGGCGGGCACGCGGGTGGTGAAGCAGAAGGCGCCGAACGCCTGGGGCCTGTACGACACGCTGGGCAACGTGTGGGAGTGGTGCGCCGACGCGGTCGAGCCCCTCATGGGCTACCCCGGCGGCGCGCGCGTGGACCCGCTCGGTGAAGCCGGCCCGCTCCGCACGTTCCGCGGCGGCTCTTGGTTCCGCCGCGCGCGGGAGGCGCGCGCGGCCTACCGCAACGACCTCGCCCCGTCGGACCGGCGCGACTACCTGGGCCTCCGGCTCTCCCGAGGGCGGATGCACCAGACCAGCCCAGTCCAAAGCCCAGATTCGGAGTGAGGGAGGCGCCGCCGCGACCCCGCCCAGACGGGCTGAGGGCGGAGCCCAGCCCGGCCCAGCGGTGGCGCGGTGGCGCCGAGGGGTATCGATCCGGTGGACCGACCGTTTGGGTTGACGACCGCACGGTCAGCCGCAGATCTCGGGACGGATACCCACCAGTCGGTGTCGCAGGCGCCCCCGCGCCAGGCCCCCCGCGGGCGCCGCAGGCGGTCGGGCGCAGCCCGACGGAGTCGGGCGGGGCGGGACGCGCGCCGCAGGCCGCGGCCGGCCCCGGGGCCCCGGCGAACCCCAGGCGGGCGGGCCGCCCGGAGCGCAGCGGAGGGGGCGCCCACAGGAGCGGTGACGCGAAGCTGGCCTGCAGCGCGCTGCTTTGGGTGAGCGCTGAGGAGCAGGTTATGCCCCTGGAGGAGGACCCATGCCCACCCCGCCGTCCGCCCCCTGGGCCACCCTCACCGGCTGCGACAAGTACGGCCCCTTCGCCGACCTGCACGTCCAAGACGTCGTTCAGCGCCTCCGCTGGTGCCCGCCGGGCAGCTTTCAGATGGGCTCGCCCGAGGGCGAGGCCGGCCGCTACGACCGGGAGGGCCCCCAGCACGAGGTCAGCCTCAGCGCGGGCGTTTGGATGGCCGACAGCCCGGTGACCCAGGCCCTGTGGCTGGCGGTGATGGGGGAGAACCCGAGCCACTTCGCCGACCCGGCCCACCTCGACCGGCCGGTGGAGAGGGTGGACTGGAAACAGGCTGCCCGCTTCTGCGCGCTGCTCGAGGAGCGGCTGCAGCGCGCCGGCTTCTCCGACGACGGCCTCGTCTTTCGGCTGCCCACCGAGGCCCAGTGGGAGCACGCCTGCCGGGCCGGCACGCAGACCGCCACCTACGCCGGCGACCTCACGTTGCGGGGCGGGAACGACGCCCCTGAGCTGCACGACATCGCTTGGTACGGCGGCAACAGCGGCGTCGACTACGAGCTCGCCGGCGGCTACGACAGCAGCAGTTGGCCCAACAAGCAGCACCCGCACAGCAAGGCGGGCACGCGGGTGGTGAAGCAGAAGCTCCCGAACGCCTGGGGCCTGTACGACAGCTTGGGCAACGTGTGGGAGTGTTGCGCCGACGCGTGGGACGGGAAGGGCTACCCCGGCGGCGCGCGCGTGGACCCGCTCGGTGAAGCCGGCCCGAGCCGCGCGTACCGCGGCGGCTCTTGGTGGGACGACGCGCAGCGCGTGCGCGCGGCCTACCGCCGCGCCAGCGGCCCGTCGCTCCGCGGCGACCGCCTGGGCCTCCGGCTCTCCCGAGGGCGGGCGCACCAGACCAGCAGGCTCAAAAGCCCAGGGTCGGAGTGACCGACGCGCTGCCGCAGCCCACGCGCCAGGCCCCCCGCGGGCGCCGCAGGCGGTCGGGCGCAGCCCGACGGAGCCGGGCGGGGCGGGACGCGCGCCGCAGGCCGCGGCCGGCCCCGGGGCCCCGGCGAACCCCAGGCGGGCGGGCCGACCGGAGCGCAGCGG
>JAEUKK010000100.1 GCA_016792625.1 Deltaproteobacteria bacterium
GAGCCATCGAGGGGCGGCGGACCGGGCGGGGGGCTCACCCCGCGTGGCCCCCCGCCCGGGCCGACGACCCGGAGGAGAACCGCGACGCCACGCGCGCTCTCGGCTGGCGCTTGCCGGGGTGGCCTGGGCGTGTGACCTTCCGGGGCCCGCCAGAGTTTCCGGATCCTGGCCGCCAGAGTTTCCGGACGCCACAGATTCGGCACGGAGTATCCGCGTCGTGGGTGGGTAAAGCCACTCCTTTTCGCTCTGGGAGCACACCTCGCTGCGATGGTGGGGATGGAGTTGATGGCCTTCATTGCCGAGGCGGTGCTTGGGGCCGTGTGACCGTGGTGTCCCCCAAGTGCTCAACAAGGTGTGCCTCAGGAGCTGCCGCACCCTCGTACCGATGAGGGCGCGGAACCTGCGCCGTCAATCTGGCGAGGCTCTCCGCCACTTCTTGCTGCGAGCGCAGCAGGCCCGGCGGGCGGCACCTCCGCGTCCAGGGCTGGTTCTTGGGCGCAAACGGCGCGGTGGGCTACGCGAGAAGGTGCTCCAGCGGGCTGATGCGGAGCGGGGTGGGCCGCGGGGCCGTGTGCTTCAGCGTGACCCCGCCACCGCGGATGCCAAGGCGGCGAACTCTTGCGCCACGGCCTTGGCGACGGCGACGTGCGCGTCGGTTGGGTGACCGCGGGCCCCCGTGGGGCGGACAGTGGGCTCCAGGTTGGCGCACCGGCCTCGGTGGTCTCCGGGGCATCGCCTGCGACCGCTGCGCGAGCCGTCGCCTGCGCAGCGTGGACGGCCTGCCCCGACACACCGGAGGTCTCGGCGCGACGTGCGACACCTTGGCCGCCCGGCGCTCGATCAGGAGGGCCACCGGTAGCGGGCCGAGGAGGCATGGGCGGTGGTGTCCAGGGTGGTGGCCGGGGCCGACTGGGCGGGCGATTGGAACGGTTGGTTCGGTTTGATCGGGCTGTGGGTGGGATGACGTGGACACGGTCGGACACGGTCGTCCGGAACGGGCGGAGGGGCTCAGACCACGGCCTGTTGTTTCAGCGTGCGGCGGCCAAAAAAGACGAAGTCCGGCATCGCCTTCGCGACGCCGGACCGGGACCAACGCGGGGGCTAGCCCGGGCTGAAGATGAAGGGGTAGGACACGATGACGATGCCGCCGCCCTTCGGCTCGGGGAACTTGAAGCGCATGAACCGGCTCGCGATGCAGCTCTCGACTGCCGCGCTGCCCATGCCCTGCTTGATATCCGCCTTGGACACCGTGCCATCCTTGGCGATGACGAACTTGACCGTCACCTTGCCGCCGAGGCTCGGGTTCTTGGTGAGCTCGCGCTGGTAGCAGTAGCGGATCTGGTTCATGTTCCGCTTGATGACAGCGTCAATCAGGCTCTTGTCGAGGGCGCCGAGGATGATCGGGTCGCCGCCGATCTTGCCAATGCCGCCTTCACCACGGGAGCCGAAGTTGCCGCCGCCGGTGCCGTAGCCCGAGGCGCCAGACCCACGACCCTTGGTGCCGAGACCGCCGAGGCCCTCAGCCGTGCCGCCGCCGCCGAGGCCGCCGCCGCGCGAGCCCAGACCGCCAGAGCCCATCTGGGTGCCCTTGGCGCCGACCAAGCCGCCGATGCCACCGGTCAGGTCGGAGTTCAGCGCGGAGCTCCCGAAGCCGTCCATCGAGCTGCCACCGTCACGAAGGGCTCCGAGCACGCCAGCGTTCTCGGCGACCTCCTTGTCGAGCTGCTGCTTGTTGGCCGCGACCTTGTCGCCCTTGGCCTCTTTCATCTTGGCGTCTTTTTTGCCGACCTTGCCCTCTTCGCCCTTGGCCTTGGCGCCTTCGCCTGCGTCCGGGTTCGCATCGGGCTTGGACTGCTCCTTCTTGGGCTCCTCGATCGGAGGTGGCTCCTCAAGGACCAGCTCAACGAAGCGGTCTGGGATCTCCACCATCTCCGGCTCGGGCGGGGTCGGCGAGACCACGTACACGTAGGAGAGGAGGAAGAAGACGAAGGACATGAAGGTCATCGAGCCCAGGAAGGGGTAATCGATGCCGTCGGTCATGTTGGACACCACCCGCTTGCTCGGGTGGACCATCTGGCCGAAGAAGTACACATGCCCGGTGTCGGCGAAGAGCCGCGTGTCCTCGGTGATCTCGACCTGGTACACGCCGGCGCCGCTGGCCTTGGCCTTCCCGGCGGCGATGAGCTGCTGGAAGCTGTGGCGCTCCTCGCCGACGTCGACGAAGCCGGTCCACTTGTCGCTGATGTTCGCGACAAAGCCACCGCCCGACGACTCGAAGAGCTTGAAGTCTGCGTCGGGCATGTTCTCGGGCGGACCGTAGAAGTCGTTCTTCCACTCTTCGGTCGTCTCGGAGATGGTCGGACCAGCGAGCCACGCAAAGGCGCTCGCAGCCGACGGAACCCAAGCGATCGGGAGGCCCAGGACACGCCAGCGCGTACCGGTGCTGGAGCCGACCGTGACCGCGCGGTGGCCCTTCGGGAAGTGCTTGACGTCAAGCAGCGTGTTTGACCAAGCCTCGGCGACCTCGAGCACTTTGGGCAGCTTCTTGTCGATGCCCGCGTCGCTGGTCGAGGTGCCGCTGCGCATGATGAAGGCGACGACGTCCTCGCCAGCCTCGGACTCTTCGGCGTCGTCGTCGTCAGCGGGGGCGGCCGAACGCTCAAGCGCCGCCGCGGGCGCCGCAGCCACCGCGCCCTTGCTGAGGTCGACGACCTTGCCCAGCTGGGTCGCTTCGTCATCGGAGAAGGCGCCGGCGTCGATCACCGCCACCTTCACGCGCACGGAGCCGAAGGCCATCTCATCGCCGGTGCGCAGCACGCAGTTGTTCACCGCGGCGCCATTCACCTTCGTGCCACCGTCTGCCCCGACCACGTCGAGGAGGCGAACCTCACCATCATCCCCCACGTTGATGACGGCCTGGAGGTCAGCGAGGGCGGGGCTGTCGATGCGAAGCATCGCCGCAACGCCGCGGCCAATGGTCACGCTCTCGGCGGAGAGCTCCTCACGACGCTGAAACTCTCCGCCTTCGTAAACTTCGAAGACGAGGACGATCTTTCCGGGGTTACCCATGGGTCGATCCTTTTGCGAAAACGGTGCGGAAGAGGCCCGCGGCGAAGGGGGCGCAGACTACTTGATCTCGTCCACGGACTCGACCATCTCTTGGGCGAAGTCAGTACGCAGGCGGATCAACGGGTTGAACGCAGCGCGCTTGGTCTCGGCGACCACGGAGCCGGCCGGCTTCACGAGCTCGCCCGAGACGTCCAGGCCCTCGAAGTCGATCTCGGTCTTGGCCTTGTACTGAACCTTCTTGTCATCACCGGACTCATCATCGTCCTGCGCGAAGGCCGCGGGGGCCACGAAGCTGAGCAGGGCGATCACGAGGAGACGTGGGGCGGTGCGGACGGACATGGCGACCTCGGGTTCGAGGGCCCTCGCGGGGAGCAAAGGCCGTGGCAGCGGACACTACCAGCAGCGGGCGGCTTGGAAAAGCAGGCCGCCCAAGCAGGTAGCGGGGGGAGTAGTTGAAAGGGTGAGAAAGCTGTGGGATGCTTGATCGGCTACTGCAAGGTATCCGTCAAGCTTGGGATGCCGGGCGGGGTGCGAGCGGTGGGCGAGACCCTCGCGGTGGACCTGCCGCCATGGGGGTGATCCGCGGCGCCCCTGGTCGCCGCGCCGCTGGGCAGAGGCTGACCTCACGGTGAGAATCTACCACCGCGGCTCGTCCACTTGTCGTGATCATTTGGGCCCCTCCCGGGCATGTTCGACAGCGCTGCCTGGCGTCGGTTCCCGACGGAGGGCGTTTTTCGACGCGGGAGCCTGGTGGGGAGGATCGACGCGTCGCTCGGCGCGCTTCGCTCCACTGGCCGCGCGCGGGCGATCCCCCCGGTCCCACCCGCGTCCATGTGCGTCGGCTTCCGGCGCGCCGGTGCTGGGGCGGTGCGCAAAAGGAACGCCCCCTCGGCGACTGCCGGGGGGCGACGGTGCGGCGTGAAGCTGCGCCCGTAGGCTATTGCGGAGCGGGGGCCGGCGTGGGTTCGGCTGGAGCAGGCTCCGCAGGGGCCGCGCCCTCGGTCGGCGCCGGCGCGGGGGCCGCGCCACCGCCGCCGCAGGCCGTGGCGGCCTCCGTGGCCATCGGGAGGATCTGGTCGACGAAGGTCGACACGTCACCCGCCATCTCTGCGTCATTGGCCTCGACGACCATCTGCGCGTTCTCGATGACCATCTTGGCTTCTTCGCCGACGCCCATCGCGAATGCTTCGCAGGTCTGGTACTTGTCGGCGATGGCCTTGAGCTCGGCCAGCTTGGTCTTCAGCTTCTCGAGCTCGGCCTCTTGGCGCTTCTTGCGCTCCTCGGCCTCCTTCTTCTTGCGCTCTTCTTCGCGGAGCCGGGCCTCTTCGATCTGCTGCGATTCTTTAATGCGGTCGATCCGCTGAAAGACCTCGTGGGCCGGTCCGATCGAGCCGTCCTTGTTGTTGGCGTTGATGAACTCTTGCAGCACCTTCTCGGCGCGCTTGTAGTCCTTCACGTACTTTTCATACAAGGTCGCGGCGTTGAAGTACGCCTTCTGGTTCCGCGGATCGGCTTTGATGACCTCGTCGTACAGCTTGCCGCTCTGGTCGTACTCCTTGAGCCCCCGGAGCGCGACCGCCATGCCGAGCTTGCCGTCGATGTTCCCCGGCTCACCCTGCAGCGCCGCCTCAAATGCGGTCCGCGCGAGCATGAAGTCGCCAGAGTTGAGCGCGACATAGCCGAGGTTCAGGTTCGCCTCGACGTTGTCAGGGTCGAGCTTGATCGCCGTCTTGAACTCCTCGATGGCCGAGGCCTCTTCGCCCATGACGAGGAAGGTGACGCCGATGTTGTTGTAGATGCCCGAGTCACCAGCGGCGAGCTCTTTGGCCTTCTCGGCGCAGAGCTGGCTGAGCTTGTACTCGCCTTTGGCGAAGTAGAGGCGCGACAAGTTCCGGTACGCGTTGACGTTCTTCGAGTCGCGCAGCAGGATCTGCTTGGCCTGCTCGATGGCGTCATCGTGCTGCTCGGAGGCGACGAGGGCCTCCATCAAGGCGTTGCGGCTCTTGAGGTCATCCGCGTTGGCGTCGACGCGGCCCTTGAACAGCGTCACTGCCTCGGCGGCCTTCTTCTGGCGGGTGAGCACGTCAGCGAGCGCGAAGGCGGTGTCACCGTTGTTGGGGTCGGCGCTGAGCGCTTTGCGGTAGTGCTGCTCCGCGTCGGCCAGCTTCCCCATCTGCTCGGCCGTCCAGCCGGCGTTGTACTGCGCCTTCGCGAAGTCTGGCTTGGCGGTGGCCGCTGCGTTGAACTGCGCGTAGGCGCCGGCGAAGTCGATGGACCCGTCCTTGCCGGGCTCCTGCAGCAGCTTGACGCCGGCCATGAACGCCGCGGAGGGGTCGACGACGCCCTCGGTCGGCGCGGCCTGCTTGGGGCAGCCGGTGAGGACCGTCGAGCTCAGGCCGAGGGCGATGACGAGCGCCAGGGTGTTGATCTTGAACATGTGCGTGCTCCTCTCTCTTCCGGCGCTCAGGGCTGGGTCTCGAAGGTGCGGCCGGACGAGGACCGCGCGGTGAAGCGGGCCTCCGACAGCTCCTCGACGAGCACGGGGTAGTCATCGGGGCGAAGCTCGCCGAGACGGCGCGTCGCATACGCGGTGTTGTCGTTGTACAGGTTCAGCTCGTAGGCGTTCTTGAGGCCCTCGGCGTAGGCGGCGATCGCCTTGTCGACCTGAACATAGGCCTTGTCCTCAAGGCCCATCCGGTAGATCTCTTTCTGATCGTCGGTCAGGTACTCGGGGATGTAGGACTTCAGCAGGCTCTCCGACATGTCCTCGTAGGCCTTGCCAAGCTGCACCAACGAGGCCAGACCCCACTCACCAGCCTGCATCTTGAGGATGTTCGCGTAGGTGGCCTCGACCTCGCCGAGGACCTTGATCTTGCCGACCAGCTGGTCCTTGAGGACGTTGTTGGTCTGCGCCTCGGACATCTTCTTGCCCGGGCCGGAGATCTTCATGGCGAGGTAGCGGTCGAGCAGCGGTTTGGCGAGCTTGTACTTGATCTCGGCCACGAAGGCCGCAGACGCGCCGAGGTCGGTGCCCTTGGCGATGGCCGCGTCGTAGGCCGCGACGGTCTCCTTCCAGTGCTTGTCGGCCTTGGCGGTCTGGTTGCTGGCCTCGAGGGCTTGGCCGTACTTGAGCCGGGCGAAGAAGGTCTGCTCCACGCTCGCGCCGGTGGGTGGCTTCATGAAGAAGTCCATGTACCAGCGGGCGGCCTCGTCCCAGTTCTTGTCTTCCTCGTACAGCGCGGCGATGTCGAGGGGGATGGCGACAGAACGCGGGTCGTCAGCGTAGGTGGTGCGGAACTTGGTGAGGTTCTCGACCGACTTGCTGTTCTGGCGCTGCGCGCGACGGAAGAGCGCGGCGGAGAACAGCGCCTCTTTCGACTTGGCGAAGGCCGGGTCGGTCTCGAACAGCTTCTCGTACCAAGTCGCCGCGGTGTCGAAGTCAGCGATCGACTCGTAGTCGAAGCCCAGCGCCGCGACCTGGTCCTTCCAGAACTTCGACTTCGGGTAGTTCTCGATGAGGGCGTGGCGCGCCTCCATCGACTTGCCGGCCTGGCCGGTCTGGTAGAAGTAGAAGGCCGCGTTGTTGAGGGCGAAGTCGCCGTCCTCAGACTTGGGGAACTCCTTGTAGAAGGCCATGTAGGCGACGGCCGCCTTGTTTTGGTCCTTGTCCTTCTGGAAGTTCACGTCGACCAGCTTGAGCGAGGCCTTCTCGTAGACGCCGAGCATCTCCTTCTTAAACTCGGCGTTGCCCAGGCTCTCTTGGTCATAGAAGGCCTTCGAGACGTCCTTGAGGTTCTCGTAGTCCTCGACCAACGCAAAGCTGTCGACGATGAGGTTCGCCGCTTGCATGGCCTGCTTGGACTTCGGGTCCATGCTGATAACGGTCCGGAAGCGGTCCGAAGCGTCCTTGAAGCGGTTCTTGTCGTAGTAGATGTAGCCGGCCTCGTAGATCATCCCCTTCGTGTCTTCGTGGGTTGGATAAATCTTCGAGAACTGGTCCAATGCGGCGAGCTTCTTCTCTTCCCAGGGGTTGAGCGGCAGCTGCGCGGTGTTGCCCTTGCTCGCCTTCTGGATCTTGCCGGCCTTCTCCTCCTGCTTGATGACCTCTTCGGCGGCGAAGACCGCCGAGCGGGCGCAGAACTGGGACTCCTTGCCGTTCGCGTCGAGCTTGACCACGGCCATGAACTGGTCGTAGGCCTCGGGGAAGCGCTTGAGTTTGTACAGAAGTTCGCCGTACTCGTAGCGCATCTGGTAGACGAACTTCCCGTCGGGGAACTCGTCGAGGTAGACCGCGTAGGCCTCACCGGCGAACTTGTAGGCCTCGACCGCGCGCGCGCCGGTGCCCAGCTTGCGGGCCTCGCCGTGGTAGTTCACAGCGACGGTGCGCAGGTTCTTTTCGAGGTACTCGCGGGCGGCTTTGACCGCGTCTTGGTTGGCCGAGTTGGCGCGGGCCCAAGCCGAAGACTTGCCGTAGTCCTTGCGCAGGCGCTCGATCTCTTGGGAGGTCTCCTCTTTGCGGCCCATCTTCTGGAACGCGCCGATGATCTCGTTCTGGTACTCGGGCGCCTCGGGGCTCTGCGGGTTGTCCGCGATCAGGCGCCGGTAGGTCTGAATGCACTGCTCAAACTTGCCTTGCTCGAAGTAGGTCGAGGCGAGGCGCTTGAGCATGGTGCGGATGAGGTCTTTGCGGCCCAGCTTGACGAGGTAGGCGTAGGCTTCGTCGAGCTCGCCGGCGTCGGCGAAGAAGCGGACCAAGTCCTTGAGCGCCTCTTCCTGCAGGTTGACCCGCTTCTTGGCGTCGGCCTCGGACTGGCCTTCAGCACCGGTCATCGAGAAGTCGACGACGTGCTTCATCGTGTCGATGGCCTTGCCGTACTCGCTGACATTGTAGTAGCACCACGCCAGCTTGTAGTTTGCAAAGGCGTACCACTCGCCGCTCTTGTCGAGGGTCGCCTGCTTGTAGGCGCCCAACGCCTTAAATGCGGCGTTGTTGTCGAAGTGGTACTCGCCGATCTGCACGTAGGCGGCGGCGAGAAATTTCGAGTTCGGGTAGGACCGGACGAGGCGGGTGTACTCCTCGTTGGCCTTGTCGCGCTCGTCGATGCCCGAGAGGGTCGAGGCCAAGTAGAAGGTGGCCTCGTCGGCCCGCTGGTACTGCGGGTAGTTGTCGAGCACTTGGCGGTAGAGCACCACGGCCTTCTCGGCCCAGCCGCGGCTCGCGGTGTAGTTGGCCTTGATGCTGTCGGTGTCGCAGCCAGGGGTGTTGAAGCACTTGTCGACGTTGGCGACGTGGGTCGCCTCTTCGTCGATGCGCAGGTCGCGGTGCTCTTCGAAGTAGAGCTCGGCGAGGCGCAACAGCATCTCGGCCTTCTGCGTGCCCTGCGGTGGGCTGTCGGACAGGATGCTCTTGAGCATCTTGATCGACTCGTGCCGCTTGGTCCGGGCCATTTGGCGGTAGGCGTCGGACTTCGAGGTGGTCTGCACCTCGTCGACCTTGAGCACCCGGCGCTCGTCCTTCTTGGCGTCTTGGGCCTGCGCCCACGCAGCGGGGACCAGCACTCCGGGAGCGACGACGGGGGTCACCACACCGAGCGCCAGGGCGACGACGGTGCTGACGAGGGGAGAGCGCTTCATGGGCAGCCTCGGATCCGGGGGTCCCGAGAGGGACGATGGGGTCGATCAAGGGGAGGTGGCGCGAATGAGGCCGCCCGCTTCTGGGCGGCCTCACATCGGCCTGACACTACTTGCAGGAACCCTGTTCCGTGTAGTGGTAGTAGCCAAGCTCATCCTTCCAAAACTCGCCGTTGAACGGCCAGTAGATGAACTCGACCGCGGTCGCGAAGTCGATGTTGACCGCGTTGAGCGCGTCGCCGATCTCGTCGTTCTGCGCCTTGTAGGCGTAGTCTACGCGCTGCGCGTCCACGACCTCGAAGCGGATGATCTGCGACTGAGACATCAGGTCGGCGAGCTTGTTGGACTGGCGGACCATCTCCTTGAGCAGGAGCATGCCCGCGCGGCGCTTGTAGCGCTCACGGTCCTTCTCGAGGATCTTGGTCAGGTAGGGGGTCATCGCGTCGGCCCAGCGCTCTTGCTGGCGGCCGATGAGCTCCTGCTCCTGGTCCATGATCGAGAGGTGGCGCACCAGGCCGGTGAGCTCTTGGTTGCGCAGGATCTTGTTGAACAAGGACTTGGGCAGCAGGGTCTGCGCCTTCTTGTCCTTGCCGAAGTAGGTGTCCCAGGCTTGGTCGGCGAGCTTCTTGCCTTCATCCGTCGCGTACTGCTTGGTGAAGTCCTGCATCTCGGCGAGCATCGGCTTGTAGTACTGGTCGAAGTTGACCAGGATGGCGTCGACGCGGTTGTACTCGCAGAGGTTGAAGTAGGTGAGCGCGCGCAGGATCGGCGCCTCGGGCAGCCACTCGTCGTCCTTGTAGAAGCCGCTCCGCACGGTGAGCAGCTGGCCCAGCGTGTCGTTGAGGTTGTTCTGCATGAAGTTGGCCCAGCCGTGCTCGAAGACCGACTGCGCCCAGTAGCTGCTCTCGCGGTTGACCAGCTCGTAGTAGTTGCCGGCCTCGTCGTAGCGCTCGATGCCGTAGTACACGCGGGCGACGTTGATCAGCGCGAGGTCCTTGACCTCTTCGACCTCTTTGAGGTAGCGCGGGTCGTTGGTGACCTCGGCCTGGGCCCGGTAGACGTCGCGGAAGCTGCGCACGGCGCTCTTCAGCTTGTTCTGCTGGTTGTAGATGACGCCGCGGAAGTACTCGCTCTTGAGGAAGAGCGGGGACTTGGTCGACACCTGGCCGAAGTACTTGCGGGCCTTGCTCAGGTCGTCGTCTTCAAAGGCCTGCACGCCGAGGAGATAGAACATCTCGCTCTGGGCGCCGCTCGGGAAGGCGTCGGTCGGGATCTGCGACACGATGCGCGACAGCTCGGTGTCGTCGCCCGTGTAGCGGGCGATCTTGACCAGCTTGGGCAGGGCGTAGTTGAAGTAAGGGTCCTGCGGGCCCTTCTTCACCACCTTCATGTAGTGGTACTGCGAGGTGTGCCAGAGTTCGAGCGACTCGAGCGACCGGGCCATGTAGTAGTCGACCTTGGCCTCGTGCTTCGGGTCGAAGTTGCCCGCCTCGATGAGCTCGAACAGCAGCAGCGATGCGGCCAGCGGCTTCTTCGCGCGGTACTGCTTGACCGCCTCTTTGAGCTTGGCCGGCTCGTCTGCGTCGCTGGCCTCGCCTTCATCGGAGAGGTCCTTGGCCTTGGTGCGGTCGACGCGGGTGCCCAGGGTGTCGTCGCCCTCATCGAGCGCGCTGCGCTGGGGGCCCTCGTCGGGGGCCACGGTCGGGCCGACCTCGGGCTCGGCCGCGGTCATGGACTTGGCCTGCTTGATGACCGCCGCGGGGGCGCCCCGCTCGGTGAGGCACTTGACCTCGTCGTTCGAGAACTGCTCGCCCGAGTCCTTCACGGTCATCACGATGATGTTCTCGGGCACGTTCACCGAGACCATGTTCATGATGTCGTCGCAGGAGAGGGCCCGCGCCTGCGGGGCCCACAGCAGCGCGAGCGAGGACAGCCCGCCCAGCAGCAGGGGGGAGGCCTTGTGGAGTCGGTCGGAGTTCATGCGGGGCTCCAGAGCAGACGCGGGACCGGCGCTCGCGGGGCGCGGCCGGGTCACTTCATGTTCGGGAAGAAGAAGGAGACCGCGCCTTGGAGGATGAGGTTGTTCTTCATCTCCAAGGTCGTGGCGTTCACCGTCTCGATGTAGACCAGCGAGCGGGCCTCGACGCGCGCCGCGATGCTCTCACCGAAGATGATGCGGAGCCCGCCGCCAAAGTTGGTGGTCGGGTGGGTCTGGAACTGGGTGATCTGGGCCCGGGGGTCGTCTTCGGCGCCCAGCGCGGTCAGGTCGTCGGTCGTGCGGGTGAACCCCATGCCAAACGCGCCGTACACGTCAAAGTTGACGATGTTGCGCCCGACCACAGCGACCTTGCCGTAGATCGGCGAGTACTGGAAGGTGGCCGCTCCGAACAGCGTGAGCTTCGAGATGTCGGGGGAGACGTTGTTCTCGGTGACCAGCTGGGTGGTCAGCGGCTTCCAGTCACCTTCGCCGAGGTCGGGGGCGAAGTCGATCGAGGTCTCGACCGCGAAGACCTCGGTGATGTGGTAGCCGAAGCCCGTGCCGACGATGTAGCGGTTGAGGAAGGGGTCGTTGGCGACAAAAGCCGCATGCGGCGAGGCCTCGAAGCGACCGAGCTTCAGGAAGTTCTTGCGCGCCAAGGTCTTGATGACGGTCTTCTTGCGCTTACCGTCCTCGTCGAGGGCGATGGGCGCCGGCGCCGCTGGCTCTTCGTCGACGGTCTGCTCCGAGCCGCTGGACTCGCCGCCGGGGTCGGGGCCCTTGAGCACATCATCCAGATCGTCAGCGAGGCCGTCGCCCTCCGTGACCAGGGGCGCGGTCACGGGCGCGGTCGCAGCCGCGACCGGCGGGCTGGGCTGCGCGGCGGCCTCTTGCGCCTGGGCGACCCCCAGGCTGCACGCCGCGCTCAGCGCCCCGATTCCTACGAGTGTGTTGATCATACGCATCTTGTGATCCTCGCGGAGCCGGGCTCAGAAGTCGTACTGGCGGGGCTTCATCTTCGGGAAGAAGACGCTGACACCTGCCGACGCGATGAAGTTGTTGTAGAGGCGCGACTCTTCAACCGCCACGTCGGGGTCGTACTGCGGCTTCTTGTCGAGGTAGAGGTAGCTGCGCGCGTCGATCTTGACTGCCACGCTGCTGCTCACGAAGAAGTCCATGCCCACGCCGAGGTTGACCGGCACCTTGTTCTTCTTGATCGCCGTGCCCAGCGCCGCCGATGGCACGCCGCCCTCTTCGGTGTAGGTCGCGTAGTACTCGTTGATCGACAACAAGCCGAGGCCGGCGACCCCGTAGAGGTCGAAGTTCAGCACCCGCTCGCCGAGGAGGTTGATCTTGCCGTAGACCGGCGCCCAGCGCGCCGCGAAGGTCGCGCCGAGGATCATCTTCTCGACCGGCTGCTGGAAGCCCTGGTCGGTGCCTTCGTGGGCGATGCTCACCAGGGTGGTGGTGAGGCCCTTGAGGTCGCCCGTGCCGAGGTCAGGCGAGTACATGAACGCGGCCTCGGCCGCGAGGGTCTCGCTGAAGTGGTAGGCCCCGAGCAGGCCGCCGACGTAGCGCTTGGCGAAGGGGTTGTTCGGCACGTAGCCGACGACCGGCGAGAGCTCGACGCGGTTCTCCTTCAGGAAGAACCGGTTCTGGACGACGTTGTACTTCGGCCGGCCGTTGTTGAGCTCATCCATCGCGTCGGTCGCGGGTTTGGCTCCCGCCTCCGCGGCGGGGGATGCCGTGGCCAACCCGACGATGGCCAGCAGGGGGGCCAGGAGCTGGAGAGGGGCGCGCATCAGGGGTGTTCTCCTGGGGCTCCGGGTGGCGGGGCCGAGGGGATGCTGAGCTGGAGAGCGGCGCGGGGTCAGCCGCGGCACTGGAGTCGGGGCGCAATCGGCGCGCGGAGTGTAGCGCACACCGCGCCCCGGCCGGGCGGTCGGCTTGGCGCTCGCGAGGGTGCCATGCCGCGGCCCCTCGCGCCCCCGCGGATGGCGGGTGCGTAAGGGTCGGCGGACTATAACGCAGGGCGCCCCTCCGGGGGCGACGGGGCGCGGCCTCTGCGTGTCGCTCGTGGATTAGCTCGGAAAAAGCTGCTGAATGCGCCACCTTGATCGAGCGAGTCTGGCGCGGTTGCGCCCCTGAGAACGCTCGTTCCGTCGGCGCGCCGGTGGCGCTCCCTCGACCGCGATAGTCTCGCGGGTGGATCGTGGAGCGCCGATGCGTCGTTTCGGGTGGCCTGCCGTTGTTTTGCTGTTCGGTTCGACCGCCGTGACGCCGGCACGTGGGGCTGCGCCTGAGGCCGTGCTCGTGCTGGATGCGGCGGCGCTCAGCGTTGAGCTGCGTGGCGCCGTCGGTCTCAGCCTGCCGGCCTGCCGCGGCGTGGACTGGCAACGTTTTGACGCAGCCGCGGGGCGCTTCCTCTCCATCCCCCAGCCCGGCTGTGGCGCGCCCACCGCCGCCACGCCGGTGCCCACCGATGGCCTGCGGATCGTGGCCCCGACCCGCCTCGCACCGGGCCAGACGGTGCGCGCGGTGGTGGTCCTTGGCGAGGGCTGCGCGCCCGGCCTGCCGATCGCGCGCGCCGGCTGCCGTGCGGTGCGCTCGCTGGAGTCGAAGCCGCTGACGATCCCGCAGCCTGAGGGCTGAGCGGCTGGTGGCGCTGCGCCGAGGCGCGCGGGCTCAGCTCGCCTTGCCGTCCACGAACTCGCGGCCCTTCCACTGCACGCGGACGCCGAAGACGGAGCGGAGCAAAATCCACACCAGCAGGATGTTCGCGACGGGGTGCACCCAGGCGATGTGGGGCGAGCGGCCGTCGAAGCGCTCGATGCGGGCCCGAAAAGCGACCTGCACCGCGCAGATGAGCGCCGCCCAGAGGATCCACCCCCAGGCGGGGGCGCCCCAGCCTGCCCAGAGCCGGGCAGCGGCGCCGCCCACGGCGAGCACGTAGGGGAACAGCGTTCCCACCATCACGAAGAGGACCGCCCCCACGCCGATCGCCGCGCGGCGGCCCATGCCTTCGTAGAGGTTCTTGGTGTAGCCGTTCACGATCTCGGCGAGGTTTCGGTACAGCCGCACCTCGAAGGCCCAAGGGGCGGCGCGCATGCCCGCCCGCCGACCACGCCGCTTCATCAGCTCGGCGATCCGCACGTCGTCGAGGATCTCGGCCCGGATCGCCCCGTGCCCACCCACCGCCTCGTAGGCCGCGCGCCGCACGAGGATCATCTGCCCGTTGGCAAACGCGGCGGGCTCTTGGGGCGCGTTGACCCGGTCCAGGTCGACCGCGCCGCGGATGAACCAGCCGACCGTGGGGATCAAGGCCCGCTCCCAAAAGCTGTCGAGCCGCCACCGGCCGAAGACCGACAAGAGGTCGAGGCCGTCCTGCTCCGCCTGTTGGACCAGCGCGGGGATCGCGTCCGGATCGACGCGCACGTCGGCGTCAATGAACAGCAGCCACTCCCCCTGGGCCTCGCCCGCTGCCCGTGCGCAGGCCCAGGCCTTGCCCGCCCAGCCGGCGGGCCGCTCTGTGCCTTGGACCAGGCGGAGCCGGGGGTCTCCCGCGGCGGCGGCCAGCGCCGCGGCGCCCGTGCCATCGGTGGAGCGGTCGTCGACCACCACCAGCTCGAGCTCCGCCCAGCGGCTGGCCAGCGCGCTGCGGACGCAGTCGCCGATGTTCAGCGCCTCGTCGCGCGCGGGCACGCATACGCTCACCCGCGGCAGGGCGGTCGTCGGGGCCGCTGGGGCCGCTGCGGGGCGGTCGAGGCGCCACTTCGCCGCCCAGCGGGGCACACCCCACCACAATCCGAGCCACATCAGGCTCATCAAGCCGAGGTAGCCGCCCATCAGGACGAGGTTGAGCGCGGGCTCCCCCCAGATGATCACGGCGCGCCCCCGGCGTCTGCGGGGGCGAGCCCGCCGTCGACGATGACCACGCGGCCCCGCAGGGCGGTGGGAATGCGCCGCAGCACGCTGTTTGGGTTGGGCATGATCTGCAGGTCGGGCGGGACGATGCGGCCAGGCGCGACCATCACGCCGGCGCCGACCACCGAGCGGGCCCCGAGGCAGACCCCGGCGAGGCCGTAGGGTGCCGTGCAGCGCCGCCCGCCGACCCGCACCTCGACCGGCGCGCCAAAACTTTGGTCGAGCAGCGCAGAGGTGAGCTTAAAGGCGGAGTTCTGGTCGAGTACGCCGAGCTGCATGTAGCCGCCGGCCATCGCGCCTTCGCGGAGCAGGCTGAACTTGACCATGGCCTTGCGCTGCACCCGCGCGCCGGGGGCGAGCACGGTGCCCTCGACCAGGCCCTGCTCCTCGACCTGGGCCCCCGCGCCGAGCACGCAGCCGCGCACGATCGCGCCGGCGCCGACCTTGGACCCCGGGCCGAGCCAGCTCGCCTGGACCACCGCGCTCGGGTGGACCTCAGCCCCCGCGTCCAAGCGGCGGGCTTGGGCGGCGACCGCCATCGGGCGCAGGCTGCCCGCGCGCCACGCGGCGCCGCAGAGGCGGGGGACGGCGACCAGCGGGTTGAGGCTGCTGAGCCCGCGCAGCAAGGTCGGCGCGAGGCGCAGCAGGTTCCACCAGAGCAGCTGCAGCCAGTGGGTGAGGGGAGCGGCGAGCAGATCGCTGATCGGCAGCTCAATCTGCTCGTCTTGGAACTGACCCGGCGCGAGCGGGAAGGGGACGACCCGGCCGCCCGGCGGGGCCACCTGCGCCGGCGCGGCGGCTAGGCGCGCCCGGGCATCGCCCCGGCCATCGCTGAGAATGCCGACCACAGGGCTGTCATCGCCGAAGCGCACCCGGCCGCAGAGCTGTTCGACCGCGCCGCCCACCTGCAGGCTGCGGTCACCCGCGCCCCCGACCGCCAGCAGCGCCTGGAGCGCCGCGCCGGTGACCACGGCGTCTTGCCGCAGGACGAGGCGGGGCTGGTCGGCGGCCAGCGCGCCCGCGTCGACCAGCTCGGCGCCGACCGCGCGCAGGGCCGCGGCGCGCTGCGCGCCCACGGTCGAGTCGGCGAGGGGAAGGGCGTCGACCTCGCCGATGAGCCCCTCCACGGGGCCCTCGGCGGGCAACAAGACGGCGGGAAAGGTCGGCATGGGCGGCGAGGCTACCACAGGGCCCAGGCCCGGGGCCCCGGCGCCTCAGCGGGGCCGACCCGGCGCGCGCAGCCCAGGGCGGCGCGCAGCGCAGGCCCGCGCGGGTCGGGAGCGGCTTCAACCACGTCCATCTCGACGATGTAGCGCAGACCTAGGCTGCGCGCGCGCGCCAGGAGCGGGTCGCAGCGCAGCCCTGCCGGCGCCGTGGCCGCCGCCTCGACCGCCCGCCAGAGCGCCTCAGCGGCGGGGTTCGACGCGATGTTCAGCGTGGCGGCGACCGGGTGCCCGTGCTGGGCTTGGTGGAGGAGGAAGGGCGTCACCGCGGCCGCGGGGTGGTGGAGGACCGCGCCGGGCGGGGCGGCGGCGAGCGCGCGGATCGCTGCGGGCGCCTCGACCTCGACGGCGCGCTGGGCCCGGCCGGCGGGGTTGAGCGCCCAGGCCTCGGCGAGCACCAGCGCCGGCAAAATGATGCGGAGCCATCCTTCTGGCTGTGCCGAGCCGAGCCGCAGCGCCAGCCCGAGGCTCAGCCCCAGCCCGAGCCTCCACAACAACGAGAGGGAGGAGAAGCCCGGGGCTTGTTCGAGCGCGGCGAAGGGGAGGGGGAGGGCCCGACCGCCGAGCAGCAGCGGCCGCCCGTCGAGGAGGAGGGTCGGCCCCAGCGAGAGCAGCCCGGCCCCGAGGCTGGCGAGCAGCAGGCGCCGGTCACCCGGCGCGCGGGGCGCGAAGATCGCGACGAGGAGGGTGATCCAGCCGAGGTAGCCACAGTGGAGGAAGGCCTCGCCGCCCCGGCCGAGGCGCGCGATGTCGGGCGCGCGCGCGTCGAGGGGGAGCAGGTAGGACCGCGGGTCGGCGGGGCCTGTGCTTCGGCGCATGGCGTGCAGCTGGGGCGCACCTTTGATGTGCAGCAGGGCGTCGGGGTGCGCCGCCGCGGCGCGTTGGGCGGCGGCCCAGGGCAGGGCGAGGGCGAGGCCGAAGCAGAGCGCGCCGGCGCGGAGCGGGGCCGGGGCGGGGCCGCGGGCGAGCAGGCAGGCGGCGAAGCCAAGCGCCAGCGCGCCGATGTAGGGGCCCTGCAAGGCGGCCCAGCCGAGCCCGAGCGCGCAGCCCAGCGCGTCGCGCGCGCGTCCGGCCCGGGCGGTCCGCCAGGCCATCCAGGCGCTCAGCGCAATTGCGCCGGCGCCCAGGCCCTCGCTGCTCCCGTTGTGCACGACCGACAACAGCGTCCCACAGGTCATGAACGACCAGCCGGCGGCGAGCCCGGCCGCCTCGATCCCCATACCCCTGCGGCCCGCTGCGATCGCGCGCTCTACGGCAAAGTGGTGGACCAGCCAGCCCGCCAACGTGAGCTGCAGGGCCACGAGGGCGGTCGCCGCGCCGCCGAGCCCGAGCGCCGGGCTGGCCACGGCGATGAGGGCCGCGCCGAGGGGGTCGGCGACCAAAACGACGCCGCCGTCTGGATGATTGAGGTCTGTCGACCGCCAGAGCGGCGCGCCTCGCTCGAGGACCGCGCGCAGGTGGAGGGCCCCCCAGAGGCCATCCTCGACATCGGTCCGCGGGCTGCCCGGCGCGAAGGCGGAGCCTGCCCGGAGCGCGGGCGCGAGCAGGCCCGCCGCGGCGAGGGCGTGCAGCAGCAGCCGCCACGGTCCGCGCGCCTTCATGGCGTGGCCGCCGCGCGCGACCCGGCGCGGGAGTGTGCGGTGTCGGTGCCGGGCTTGGGCCCTGGGCCCGCGGAGCGGCGCCCGCGCGGGTGGTAGGCTCGCGCGCAGCCAGTCGGGTGGGCCCTATGTGGGGGCGGCCCGACGCCCGCCCCCTGCACTCGCCGCCTCGCCGCACCGCCGCGGGGCCCGGAGGAGCTCATGAAGGTCCGCCTCGTCGTCATCTCCGCGCTCTGCGCCCTGCTCGTCCCGGCCACCGCTGCGGCCGGCAAGAAGAAGGACGCGCCTGCTCCCGCGGCGCCGGTCGAGACCGGGCCCGCCACCGCGGCGCCCTCCGACGCCAACAGCCAGAAGTTCTTGGCGAAGCTGCTCACGACCTCGCTGAAGGACTTCCGCCCCTCCGACGCGGGTGGCGCCGAGTTCAAGTACAGCGAGGCCACCTTCGGCGCGGGCAATGTCTTCGCGGCCAAGGGCTTCGTCGAGATGGACGGCGAGCGCATGGACTGCACCGAGACCGGCACGTGGAAGATGGACGCCGCCGACACCGACAAGAGCGCGAGCGTCGAGTGGGTCATCGCCAAGACCGACTGCGCCGGGCGGGACGCGGGCGCGAGTGTGCGCGTGAAGATGACCATCGACAAGGACGGCGTGAACACCGAGTTCCGGTAGGCCGCCGCCGGGCTCACGCGGTCGGGGCGCGGTCTCGCGCGGCGAGGGCGCTGGCCCGCTCGATGATGGAGCGGGCGGCGCGATCACCGTCCAGCGCGGCGCTCACGATGCCCCCCGCGTAGCCTGCGCCCTCGCCCACCGGCATCAGGCCGGGCAGGGTGGGGGACTCCAGGTCTTCGCCGCGGGCGAAGCGAAGCGGCGCGGTGGTGCGGGTCTCGGGCGCGATGAGCACGCCCTCCTCTCCCGCAAAACCGGGGATCTGCCGGTCGAAGTGGCGGATCGCCGCCAAGAGCCCAGCGATGAGCGGCGGAGGCAGGACCTCACGGAGGTCTGCGGGGGTGACCCCCAGCGTGTACGAGGTGCGGGGGAGCTCGGCGCTGGTTTTGCCGGCCAGCAAATCGACCACGCGCTGGGCGGGCGCCCGGAAGGCACCGCCGCCGGCCGCAAAAGCGCGCTGCTCGATGGCGTCTTGGTAGCGGGCCCCGGCGAGCGGGTCGGGGCCCGGGTAGTCCTCGGGGCGGACCTCGACGATCACGGCGCTGTTGGCCCACCAAGCCTGCCTTTTGCTGTAGCTCATGCCGTTGACCACGACGCGGCCGGGCTCGTTGGTGGCGCCGACCACGGTGCCGCCGGGGCACATACAAAAGGTGTGGGCGGCCCGGGGCGGCGCCTCGCCGCGCAGCGCCCGCGGGTGGGAGGTCAGGCGGTAGGACGCCGGCGGGAGCTCGCCGCGCGCGGTGCCGTAGCGCGCCTGATCAATGATCTGCTGCGGATGTTCGACGCGGGCGCCGATGTGGATGGGCCGCTGCTCGGCCGCCGCGCCCGCCGCGAGCATCGCTGCCCAGACATCGCGGGCGCTGTGGCCGGTGGCCATGATCACGGGGGCGCCGCGCAGCTCCTCGCCGCCGGTGAGGAGCAGGCCCACACAGCGGCCGCCTTCGACCAAGAGCCCTGCGACGGCCGCGTGAAAGCGCACCTCGACGCCGAGCTCGATGAGGCGGGCCCGCAGCCTTGGCAGGATGGCCCGGATTCGGTCGGTGCCGAGGTGTGCCCAACCCTCTTCGAGGATCTCGGGGTCAGCGCCAAAGTCGACGAGGCGGCGGAAGATCCACCCCAGCTCACCGTCGCGGCGCCGGGTGTAGATCTTGCCGTCGGAGAAGGCGCCGGCGCCGCCTTCGCCGAAGACGACGTTGGTGTCGAGGTCGAGCTCGGCGTGGCGCCAGAACTTGCGGACGGCGTGGTGCCGCTCTTCGACCGGGCCGCCGCGCTCCAACAGCACGGCCGGGGCACCGGCTTCGCCGAGGCGGAGCGCGGCGAACAGGCCCGCCGGGCCGGCGCCGACGACGATCGGCCGCAGACCAGCGGGCCAGCGGGCCGGCGCCGCGCCTCGGTCTGCGGGCTGGTCTTCGCGGTCAAAACGTTGATGGTCACGGTGATTGTAGGCGCGCACCCCGTGCGGCGGTGCGCGCAGGACCTGCTGCTCGAGCGCGCTGGCCTCGAGCTCGACGCGGTAGTTCGCGAGCCACTGCGGGGGCCGGCGGCGCCCGTCGACGGAGCGCTTGACCAGCTCGAAGTGGAGCGCGGCGCCCGCGGGCAGCTGGAGGCGGGCCCGGATGGCGGGGCAAGGGTCCCCCTCGGGGCCGGGCCAGGGGATGTTGGCGACGAGCAGCGACATGGGGGCCGGCTATCCCGCGCCTCTGCCGGTGTCGGCGCGGGGCGCCGGCGGAAGGGGCGGCGGGGGCGCCCTGGGGTTAGGCCGCGCGCGCTTTTTCGGGACCCGCGCGCCCCGCGCGCAGACCCACCACGACCTCGAGGTGAAAAGATGGCCGTCCGCGTCGCTCTCAATGGTTTCGGTCGCATTGGCCGCTGTGTGCTCCGCGCGGCTTGGGGCAACCCCGAGGTCGAGTTTGTGCACATCAACGACCTCACCAGCCCCGACATGCTGGCGCACCTGCTCAAGTTCGACTCGGTGCACGGCCGCTTCGCGCCCGAGGTCAAGGCCGTGCCCGGCGGCATTTCGGTCGGTGGTCGCCTGATCCCGGTCACCGCCGAGAAGGACCCGAGCAAGCTCCCCTGGGCGGCCGAAGGGGTCGACGTGGTGATGGAGTGCACCGGTATCTTCCGCAAGCGCAGCCAGGCGGCGGTGCACCTGAACGCGGGCGCCAAGCGGGTCATCATCAGCGCCCCGGCCAAGGATGAGGACTACACCGTGGTGATGGGCGTCAACGACGCGGGCCTGCGGCCCGAGCACCGGGTGCTGTCGAACGCGAGCTGCACCACCAACTGCCTCGCGCCCTTCGCCAAGGTGCTCGACGACAGCTTTGGCATCCAAAGTGGCCTGATGACCACCATTCACAGCTACACGATGGATCAGCGGCTGCTCGATGCGCCCCATGACGACATGCGCCGCGCCCGCGCTGCGGCGGTGAACATGGTGCCGACCTCGACCGGCGCCGCCTCGGCGGTCGGCCTCGTCCTGCCCCAGCTCAACGGCAAGCTCAACGGCTTGGCCATCCGCGTCCCCACCGCGAACGTGTCCTTGGTCGACCTGGTCTTCCAGTCCGAGCGCCCGCTCAGCGTCGCCGCGATCAACGAGGCGCTCATCGCTGCGGCGAACGGCCCGATGAAGGGCATCCTCGCCGCGAGCGACCTGCCCCTCGTCAGCTCCGACCTCATCGGCGACGCCCACAGCTCGACCGTCGACCTCGCCCTGACCCAGGTGATGGGCAGCCACACCGGCAAGGTCTTGGCTTGGTACGACAACGAGTGGGGCTTCTCGAACCGCATGATCGACCTCGCCATCCGCCTCGGCGGGATGGAGGTCGCGTGATCAGCGTCCCCACCCTCGCCGGCCTCGAGCTCTCCGGCGAAGCGGTCCTGCTGCGCGTGGACTTCAACGTCCCGCTCGACAAGCAGGGCAACGTCACCGACGACACCCGCATCCGCGCGGCCCTCCCCACCATCCGCCACCTGACCGCCCGCCGCTGCAAGGTCATCCTGTGCAGCCACCTCGGCCGGCCGGATGGCAAGCGCGTTGAGAAGTACTCCCTGGTCGGGGCCGGCGAGCGCCTCGCCACCCTGCTCGAGGGCGAGGTCATCTTCTCGCCCGAGCTCACCGGCGACGGCGTCGAGCAGCTCGCCCGTGACCTGCCCGCGGGCGGCGTCATGTTGCTCGAGAACCTGCGTTTTGAGCCGGGTGAGCAGGCCAACGACCCGGCCTTCGCGGCGAGCCTCGCCCGCCTCGCGCGGGTCTTCGTCAACGACGCGTTTGGCTGCATGCACCGCAAAGACGCGAGCATCGACGCGATCGTCCCCCTGATGGAGCGGGTCGCCTGCGGCCTGCTCGTCGAGAAGGAGCTCGAGGCCCTCGGGCGTGTGCTCGACAGCCCGAAGCGGCCGGTGGTCGCTGTGCTCGGCGGCGCCAAGGTCTCGGACAAGATCGCCGTGCTCGAGAGCCTCGCCCGCCGCTGCGACACGCTGCTCATCGGCGGGGCGATGGCCTACACCTTCCTGCGCGCGCTCGACAAGCCGGTGGGCGCGAGCCGGGTCGAAGAAGACAAGCGCCTGCTCGCCAAGCGCATCCTCGAGCGCTGCGCCGAGCGCGGCACCCAGGTGCTCCTGCCCGATGACCACGTCGTCGCCGCGACCTTGAGCGCCGAGGCCGAGGCGCAGGTGGTGACGGCCATCCCCGATGGCTTGATGGGCCTCGACATCGGCCCGGTGACCGCGGCCAAGTACGCCGAGGTCATCGCCAGCGCCCAGACGGTCTTCTGGAACGGCCCCATGGGCGTCTTCGAGGTCGCCCCCTTCGCCGCGGGCACCTTGGCGGTCGCGCAGGCGGTGGCCAAGGCCCCGGGCTACACCGTGGTCGGCGGCGGCGACAGCGCGGCGGCGGTCGCCCAGATGGGCGTGGCGGCCGAGGTCGACCACGTGAGCACGGGCGGCGGCGCCTCGATTGAGTACATCGAGGACGGCGACCTGCCGGGCCTCAAGGCCCTGCGCGCCAAGCGTTGAGCACGGGGGCTTCGGCCCCCCGGAGGTCCCCATGGCGAGGCGCCCCTTCATCGCGGGCAATTGGAAGATGTACAAGGGGCCGGCTGAGGCCGACACCTTGGCCATGGCGCTGCGGCGCGCGCTCGTCGACGTCGGCGCGGTCGATGTCGCGGTCGCGCCGCCCTTCGTCTCGCTCGCCGTGGTGGGGGCCCGCCTCAAGCACAGCGGGGTGCACCTCGCCGCCCAAGACCTGCACCCCGCCGCCGAAGGGGCCTTCACCGGCGCGGTCAGCGGCGAGATGCTCAAGCAGGCCGGCTGCGCCTACGTCATCGTGGGCCACAGCGAGCGTCGCGCGCTCTTTGGCGAAGACGACGCGCTGGTCAATCAAAAGGTGCTCGCTGCGCTCCGCGCGGGGCTGCTGCCCATCCTCTGCGTCGGCGAGACCTTGGCCGAGCGCGACGCAGGTCAAGAGCGCGCCGTGGTCACCCGCCAGCTCGAGGCGGGGCTGCGGGGCGTGCCCGCCGACCAGCTGCCGAGCCTGACCATCGCCTACGAGCCCGTGTGGGCGATCGGCACCGGGCGCTCGGCGAGCCCCGCGCAGGCCCAAGAGCTGCACGCGACCATCCGCGCCTGGCTCGGGGCCCAGTACCCGGCATTTGTGGGCGCGAGCCTGCGGATCCAATACGGCGGCAGCGTCAAGCCCGCCAACGCCGCCGCGCTGCTCAGCCAGCCCGACATCGACGGCGCGCTGGTCGGCGGCGCGAGCCTCGACGCCGACGACTTCTTCGCCATCATCCGGGCCGCCGGCGGCCGCCCCGCGACCGCTCTGTAGAGGATCCCATGCAGTTCTTCATCACCATCCTGCACGTGATGCTCTGCTTCGCGCTGGTCGGCATTATCTTGCTCCAGCCGGGCAAAGAGGGCGCCTCTGTGCTCGGCGGCGGCGGCGGCAACCAGATGTACGCCCCCCGCGGCCAGGGCAACCTGCTCACCAAGGGCACCTCGGTGGTCGCCGCGCTGTTCATGGTCACCAGCATCGGGCTCGCTTGGTACAGCACCGACCGCATGCAGTCGGGCAGCGACGTGAACGACGAGCTCAAGCGCCTTCAGCAGGAGCAGGCCGCGACGGTCGCCCCTGCCACCGCGCCGGCGCCGCCCGCCCCCGAAGCGCCGGTGGTGCCCGCAGCGCCGGTGGAGGGCGCGGCTCCAGCTGCCGATCCCGCGGCGCCCACCCCGGTGGAGGGCGCTGCCCCCGCCGCCCCGCCGTCCGCCCCCGCGGGTGCTGCGCCCGCCGCCCCGCCGACGCCCTGAGCGCAGCGCTCCGGCGCGCTGCTGGGCCAATGTGATGCCGACCCGCCTGGGCTGCGCTGCTGCGCAGAACACGCGGGGGTTTTTGCGTCTGCGCGCCGTGATCCGCGGGGGCCCAGCCCTCTCACCGAGTTGTCTGCGTGCGCAATGGGTGCGTTCCGTCGCCGGCGCTGCGGTTCCGGTCCCGCTCCGGCGCACACAACCCAACCGAGCGCCGGGCAGGGGCGGAGGATGAGCCACCGGCGGCGCGCCGGATTCGCGCGGGACGATGAGAGCGAAGGATGGAAGAACACTGTCGGCGGTGGCCTAAAAACCTGCCCATGGGGCCTGGACGGCTTGGGGGCGGCGGCATACATGCCGGGTGTGCCGCGCGCGAATGGCGGAATTGGTAGACGCGCTAGGTTGAGGGCCTAGTGAGGCAACTCGTGGGGGTTCGAGTCCCCCTTCGCGCACTCTTAAGAAAGCCCAGGGTCTTCCCTGGGCTTTCGTCGTTTTGTTCCTCGGGAGGTCGCGCCGCTGCCGGTCTGGCGAAGCGCGCCCCGTCGGCCACGGCGGACGGGGCGCGCAGCCCATCGAAGGTCCGCGAGGGGAGGGGGCGCCGCCGCTCCCCGCTGCGGGCCTCAGTCCATCCGGTAGTTGGGGCTCTCTTTGGTGATGATCACGTCGTGGACGTGACTCTCCTTGAGGCCGGCGCTGGTGATCCGGGTGAAGCGGGCGTCGCGCTGCATGGCGGCGATGTCGGCGCAGCCGGTGTAGCCCATGGCCGCCTTGAGCCCGCCGACCAGCTGGTACACGGTGTCGGCGATCGGCCCCCGCGCGGGCACACGGCCGACAATGCCCTCAGGCACGAGCTTCCGGGCGCTGCCTTCGCTGTCGCCGCCCTCTTGGAAGTACCGCTCGGCCGAGCCCTGGCGCATCGCCTCGACCGAGCCCATGCCCCGGTAGGCCTTGTAGGTGCGGCCCTGGTACAGCACCATCTCGCCGGGCGCCTCGTCGGTGCCGGCGAAGAGGGAGCCGACCATCACCGCGTCGGCGCCCGCCGCGACGGCCTTGGCGACGTCGCCGCTGTACTTAATGCCGCCGTCGGCGATGATGGTCTTGCCGTCGGCGTGGGCGACCCGGGCGGACTCGGCGACCGCGGTCAGCTGCGGCACGCCGACGCCGGCGACGATGCGGGTGGTGCAGATGCTGCCGGGCCCGATGCCGACCTTGACCACGTCGGCGCCGGCGTCCAGGCAGGCCCGGGTCGCGTCGGCGGTGGCGACATTGCCCACCACCAGCACCACCTGGGGGAAGCGGCGGCGGAGGTCACGCGCCGCGTCCAGCACGCCTTGGCTGTGCCCGTGCGCGGTGTCGACGACCAGCACGTCGACACCCGCCTCGACCAGCAGCTCGCTGCGCGGCACGCGGTCGGCGCCCGTGCTCACCGCGGCGCCCACCTTGAGGCGGCCGTCGGCGCCGCGGGTCGCGGCGGGGTGGCGCTGGGCGGCGAGCAGGTCCTTGAAGGTGATGAGGCCGCGAAGGTGGCCCTCGTTGTCGACCACGAGCAGCTTCTCGATCTTGTGGGCTGCGAGCAGGTCTTTGGCCTGCTCGAGATCGGTGCCGGGCAGGCAGCTGACCAGCGCCTCGGCCTGGGTCATGACCTCGCGCACCTGACGCTCACTGTCGCGTTCAAATCGCAGGTCGCGGTCGGTCAACATGCCGACCACGCGGCCATCCTGGACGACTGGCAGGCCCGAGATGCCGTGGCTGCGCATCAGCCGCCGGGCCTCGCGCAGGCTCTGGGCGGGCGCCAGCGTCACCGGGTCGCCGATGACCCCGGTCATCGCCTTCTTGACCCGGGCCACCTCGGCGGCCTGCTGCTGCGGGCTCAGGTTCTTGTGAATGACGCCGAGGCCGCCTTCTCGGGCCATCGCGATCGCCATCTCGGCCTCGGTCACCGTGTCCATCGCCGAGGAGAGCAGCGGCAAGCGCAGGCGGAGCCCGGGGCTCAGCGTGGTCGCGACGTTCACCTCGCCCGGCAGCACCGTGGAGTGCGCGGGGAGCAGCAGCACGTCGTCAAATGTGAGGGCCAGCGGAAGGGCGTCGGTGAGCATGGGGCCTCCAAGCGGCGGCGCCCCAGGCTCCGCCCCGACCCCCGCCCGGGTCGATGGACCTGGCCCGGCGCTGGCGCTGCGCCTGCCGCGCCATAGCGCCGGGCTCGGCGGGGAGGCAAGCGCGCCCGGGTGTCGTCCAGGCGACGGTCGGTGCGCTGCGGCGGGGCGCGGCGCCGCGCGCCCGGGCCGGCGCGGTGCTCCACGGTGCACGCCCGACGTGCTTCGGCCTCGTGGGCCGGGTATGACCGACCGGGGCTTCTCAAGCGCGGCGCGCCGTGCCAAAACGTCGCGACCACGAACCGCCGCCCGCGGCGCTTCGGTCCGCCGCCGCGGCGGCCTGCACAGCGGCGGGGCGCGCCCCAGGCCCCGAGCTCCCCGGAGCTCCGCCGGGCTCCCCGGAACGGGGGGCTGCGACAGGCCCCCGCCGCGCTGCGCGCCCCCTCCCGCTGCCCTCCGCCCCGCACCCACCCTCTGACGGAGTCTCCATGTCGCCCCGCAGCTTCGCCTCCCTCGCTCTCCTCCTCCTCGGCCTCGTCGGCTGCGGCAAGCAGCAGAAGGGCGTCTACGAGGTCGCCGCGCCGGCGGCCGCGGTCGACCCGAGCAGCGCCGAGGCGCTCAAGGCCGAGGCCGACGCCCTCTGGGCCGAGCGCGGCGACGCCGAGAAGCTCAAGGGCGCGCTCGCCAAGTACGAGGCCCTGTTCGCCGCCCAGCCGTCCAACCGCGAGGTCGCGGCGATGTTGGCCCGCGGCTGGTACTTCTACGGCGACACCTTTGTGACCGAAGACGACCGCCTCGCCGCGTGGGACAAGAGCATCGGCTTTGGCAAGCAGTGCATCGCGGGCAACGCCGAGTTCGTCAAGCTGCTTGAGAAGGGCGACGAGACCGAGGCCACCGCGGTGCGCGTGCTCACCGCCGCTGACGCCCCTTGCTTGTATTGGACGTCGACCGCGCTCGGGAAGTGGGCCAAGATGCAGGGCTTGGGCACCACGCTCAAGCACATCGGCACGGTCGAGGCCTACATGAAGCGGGTGAGCGAGCTCACCCCCGAGTACTTCTACCACGCGCCGGATCGGTACTGGGGCGCGTACTTCTCCTTGATCCCGAGCTTCAAGGGCCAAGATGTGAACAAGTCGAAGGAGCACTTCGACCGCTCTTTGGCTGGCTCGCCCAACTACCTACCCACCAAGGTGTTGGTCGCCGACGCGCTCGCCGTCGCCAAACAAGACAAGGCGCTCTACCGCAAGATGCTCGAAGAGGTGATCGCGGCGAGCCCCGGCGACGACCCGAACTGCCGCGCCGAGAACGTCGCCGCCATCGAGCAGGCCAAGGTGCTGCTGACCCAGGCCGACGACCGCTTCGTCGAATAGCGCCGACCAGCCGCCAGCGCCGCGCCCGGTCGCCGCGGCGGGCCGAACTTCTGCGCCTGCGGGTCCCCACGGCGCCCGGCTGGGCACCCCCCTCGCTCCCTCTCGCTGAGGAGTCCCCCTGATGAAGAACAAGCTCATCGGCCTCGCCGCCGCGCTGGTCGCCGCCCTGTCCCTGGCGCCGATCTCCAGCTCCCAGGCCGAGGCCACCTTCGTGATGAACTTTGGCACCGCCGCGCCGGCGGGCACGCCCTGGTCGACGCAGCTTGCCTCGATCAAGAAGCGCATCGAGGCCGAGTCTGCCCAGCGCGTGAAGATCAAGCTGTTCTTGGGCAGCTCGTTGGGCAGCGAGATCGAGATGGCCCAAGACACCGCCCGCGGCGAGCGCCTGCAGGGCGGCGGCTTCTCCACCGGCGCGATGGGCACCGCGCTCAAGCTGCCCATCCTCGAGATGCCCGAGCTGCCCTACCTGTTCAAGAACACCGCCCAGGCCGACGCGGTGCTTGACGATGTGCTCTATGAGCCGGTGAGCAAGGCCCTCGCCACCAAGAACATCAAGCTCTACGCTTGGGCCGAGAACGGCTGGCGCAACTTTGCCACCAAGACCGGCCCGATCCGCAGCCCGGCCGAGCTCGCCAAGCTCAAGATGCGGGCCCAAGAATCGGCCACCCACATGGACATGTACAGCGCGCTTGGGGTCAAGGCGGTCACCAAGCCGATCTCTGAAGTGCTGCCGGCCTTGAACACGGGCATCGTCGATGGTTTTGACAACACGCCGCTGTTCTCGATGGCCGCAGGTTGGATGGAGCCGGTCAAGTTCTACACGCTGAGCCGCCACATCTACCAGCCCGCGGCGGTGGTCTACACCAAGTCCTATGTGGACAAGATGCCGCCCGACCTGCAGGCCATCCTGCTCAAGGACGCCAAGGCTGAGAGCGTGCGCGGCCGTGCCGGCGTGCGCAAGCTCGAGGGCGAGCTGCTCGAGACCATGAAGTCGCAGGGCAAGCAGGTGGTCGAGCTCACCGAAGAGGAGCGCAAGCTCTTCCGGCAGGCCTGCAAGCAGTCCACGCTGACCAAATTCTTGGGCTCCCACCCCGAGCTGCAGCCGGTCTATGGCCAAGTCAAGGCCAAGCTCGACGCGATGAAGTAGGTCGACGTGTACAAGCTCCTCCTCGGTGTTTTCGACGGTCTCGAGAAGGTGATCTCGACGGTGGATCGGGGCGTGCGAGGCGCGCTTCGGTCGCTGTGGGATGGCCCGATTCAGAGCCTGCTCTTCGGCCTGATCCTGGCGCTGACCGGCGCTTGGGTGCTGCTGCGGGGCATCGCCTTGGGGGTCGACCGCCTGCTCGCGCGCATCGAGCAGGCGCTCATCGTCGTGGCCATGTTGGCCATGACCTTTTTGTCGTTCATGAACTACCTCAGCCGCGAGCTGCCCAAGATCGCGCCTTCGATTGACGGCGCGGCGAACATGTCGGTCGCGCTGATGGTCTGGGTGGGCTTCCTCGGGGCCTCGCTCGCCACCCGCGAAGGTGGGCACCTCTCGGTTGACGCGGCCGACAAGCTGCTCTCTCCGCGGGCGGCCCGGCTGAGCAAACGGTTCGCCGCCCTGCTCGCCGCCGCCTTCTGTTGGAACTTCACGACCTACGCGGTCGAGCTGGTCGACGAGGCCCTGGTCTCGGCCGCCGGTCAAGAGGGCCTTCCCCTCTGGGACCTGCTCGTCGCCCCGATCAACTTCGTCGGGGCCGTCGTGCACGGCGATCTAGTGCCCGCCTCGGCGGTGATCGCGCTGGGCTGCGGTTTGGCGCTGGCCTGCGTGGCCGTGCTCGCCCAGCTGCACCTCGGCGGCGCGCGCCCCGCGCAGGCCACACGGCTGAGCCTTGAGGCGGTCGGCGCTGCGGGCTTGGCTTTGGGCGGGCTCGGGCTGGCCGCCGCGGTGTGGGACGCCCAGAACCTCGACGGGACGCCCTTTGTCTGGACGCCGCTGCAGACGATGGCCGAGCAGGTCGCGTCGAAGCAGGCCTCTTTTGAGCAGCTCAAGGGCCTCATCGGCGACACCGGCACGCCGCCGGGCGGCAAGGCGCCCGACATCGCCGCGCTCGTCGCCTCAAGCGCGGGTGGCACGCTGTTCCCGCTCTGGGTCACCCAGTCCATCCTGCCGCTCAGCTTCTTCATCATGGCCGCCCGCTTCCTCGGGCGGGCCATCTTCGCCGACTTTGCCCCGCCCGCCGACGCCGAGCCCGTGAAGACGCAGCTCGTCGAAGACAGCGGCCGTGGCGCCCGCGACTTGCTGCTGGTCGGGCTCTTCCCGGGCTTGCTGCTGGGCATCGGTGCGGCCTTCGGTCTGTCGCCCGGCTGGCTGCTGTTCTTGGCCGCCGTGCTGATGATGTTGGTCGGCGCGCCGCTCTTCTTGTCGATCGGCACCGCGGCGGTGGGCGCGGTCGTCCTGATCCAGGGGATCAGCGGCTACACCGTCGCCAAGGACATGTTCGAGTCCTTGAAAAAAGAAGAGCTGCTCTCGCTGCCCTTCTTTGTGTTGGCCGGCAACTTGATGACCCAAGGCAGCATCGCCGAGCGCCTCGTCGGCGTCGCGCGGGCGCTGATGGGGCGCACGCCGGGCGGCCTTGGCCTGGCCAGCGTCATGGCCTGCGTGATCTTCGCGGCGATCAGCGGCTCGTCGCCGGTCACGGTCATCGCGGTCGGCAGCATCATGTTCCCGATGTTGGTCAAGGAGCGTTACCCCGAGCCCTACAGCATCGGCCTGCTCACTTCGGCTGGAAGCCTCGGGATCATCATCCCTCCGTCCGTCCCCATGATCATCTACGCGATCATGGTGAGCGACGCGACCACCCAAATTTCGCCCAATGACCTGTTCGTGGCCGGCGTGGGTCCGGGCCTGTTCATCGCCGCGGTGCTCGCGGTCTACACGCTCTACCAGACCCGCCCGACCCGCCCCGGCAACCAGATCATCGTGCCTGAGCTGCAAGGCGGCTACCTCAAGAACCTCGGGCGCGAGCTGCGCAAGAGCGCGCTGGCTCTGCTGCTTCCCGTGCTCGTGCTCGGCGGCATCTACGGCGTGCTCGGCCCGCTGCGCTTCACGGTGACCGAGGCCGCCGCGGTCAGCGTGGTCTACGCGCTCATCGTCGAGCTCGTCTTCCACCGCGAGCTCAAGCCCAAAGACCTGCCCCGGGTGCTCTACCAGTCGGGCACGATGATGGGCAGCCTCTTCCTGATCATCGTGCTGGCCATCGCTTTCAATAAGTTCCTCGCGGCGGCTTACATCCCGCAGCAGGCGGCGGCCTGGCTGCAGTCGGTGGTCACCAGCAAGTGGCAGTTCCTCATCCTGGTGAACGTGTTCTTGCTGCTGCTCGGCTGCGCGATGGAGATCATCTCGGCCATCCTCATCGTGGCGCCGCTGCTCGCGCCGATCGCCGCGAGCTATGGCATCGACCCGGTGCACTTCGGCATCATCTTCATCGTGAACCTCGAGCTCGGCTACCTGACCCCGCCCATGGGCATCAACCTCTTCGTCGCGTCGACGGTGTTCAAGCGCAGCATCGTGCAGGTCATCAAGGCCAGCTTCCCCTACATGCTGTTGATGTTGTTCTGCCTCGGTGTGGTGACCGCCATCCCCAGCCTCACGCTGGGCCTGCTCGGTGAGCGGCCGCCGGTGGTCGCGCCCAAGCCGCCGCCGATCGAGGAGGTCGTGGCCCCGACCGAGGCCCTGCCCGCCGCCGCGCCCGAAGGGGAAGGTGCGCCCGCGGCCGCGCCCGGAGAGGGCGCTGCGCCCGCGGCCGAGGAGTGGGTTCCTCCTGAAGAGGGCGCCGCTGGTGGCGATCCCAAGCCGATGCCCGAGGAGTGGGTACCGCCCGAAGAGGCCGCGCCGGCCCCCGCGGGTGACCCCAAGCCGATGCCCGAGGAGTGGGTGCCCCCCGAAGAATAGGGGCCCCGCCCGCCGCCGCGGCCCCCGCGCCGCTCTGGATGACCTGTGCAGCCCCTTGAGACCCGCTCCGCCGACGGCACCCTGATCAAGCTCTACCGGTGGGGTGAGAACAACACCAAGAACATCCTGCTGGTGCATGGCCTCGCCGAGCACGTCGGTCGTTACACCCACGTGGCCGAGCGCCTCGTGCGCGAGGGCTACCGGGTCACTTTTGTCGAGCTGCGCGGGCACGGGGCCAGCGGCGGGCGGCGGGGCCATGTCGAGCGCTGGCGCCGCTACGGCGAGGACCTGCGCGCCGCCGCGGCCACCATCGGCGCGCCCTTCGGCCTGGTCGCGCACTCGATGGGCGGCCTCGTCAGCCTCGACGCCGTGGCCGAGCCCTTCTCGCCGCCGCTGCTCGGGCTCGCGCTCAGCAACCCGCTGGTGCGCCCGGCGATCGTCGCGCCGCCGCTCAAGGTGAAGGCGGCGCGGGTGCTCAGCCGCATCTGGCCCTGGCTGCCGCTGAAGAACGAGATCGACACCCGGCTCATCTCGCGCGACGCGGCCGTGGTCCGGGCCTATGAGGCCGATCCGCTGGTCTACGGCACGATCAGCCCGCGCTGGGGCATGGAGATGTTGGCCGCCGGCGAGCGGGTCAGCGCCCAAGGTGGCGCCCCGCGGCCGCCGCTGTACCTGATGGTCAGCGACGCCGACCAGATCTGCGACCACCACGCGAGCACGGCGGTCGCCGAGCGTTGGGGCGGCCCCAAAGAGATCGTGCTCTACAAGGGCCTGTACCACGAGCTCTTCAACGAGCCCGAGAAGGAGCAGGTCTTTTTGGGCCTCAGCGCCTGGCTCGGGCAGCTTGCCTGGCCGGCCTGAGCCGGCGGAGTCCCCATGCCTAGCGATCTCGCCCCGCTCATCGCCATTCTGCGCGCCCGCTCGGTGCGCTGGGGCAGCTTCACCCTGGCGAGCGGCGCGACCTCGGACCTCTACGTCGACGCCCGGCAGACCACGCTGCACGCCGAGGGCGCGCGCCTCATCGCCGAAGCGGTGCTCGACCGCCTCGACCCCGCCGTGGTGGCCGTTGGCGGCCCGGTCAGCGGCGCCGACCCGATCGCCGGCGCGGTGGCGGCCCTGTCGGGCCTGCGCGGGCGGCCGGTGCACGGCTTTATGGTCCGCAAGGAGGCCAAGGGCCACGGCCGCAAGCTCTTCGTCGAGGGGCGCGAGAACCTTGAGGATGGCGCGGCGGTCTGCGTGGTCGAAGACACCGTGACCACCGGCGGCAGCCTGCTGCAGGCCATCACCCGGGTGGAGGAGGCGGGTCTGCGCGTCGCGCAGGTCATCGTGGTGGTCGACCGCGAGGAGGGCGCCGCGGAGCGGGTGGCCGCGGCCGGTTACCCCTTCTCTGCGCTGGTGCGCCGCCGGGATCTGCTCGAGGGTTGAGCGGGCCGGGCCGCGCGCCCTCTCCGCCGCGTGGGGCCAGGGCCCTCCGCGCCCCGAGGTGCCCATGCTCCGCCCCGCCTCGAGCCTCGGCTCCGCCGTCCACGCCGACCGGCGCGCCCGCTTGCGCGCGATGGTCTCCGGCCCGATCTTGATGATGGGCAACGGCAGCCAGCCGCGCAACCTCCCGATGAACCAGCACCGCTTTCGGCAGGACAGCTGCTTCCTCTACCTGACCGGCTGCGACGAGCCCGGCGCCGCCCTGTGGATGGACGGCGACCGTGAGCTGCTGCTGCTGACCCCGCCCGCCGACGATGATGGCCTCTGGCACGGCCACCTCACGCCCAACGCCGAGCGGGCCACCGCCTGGGGTTTTGACCAGGTCGCCGAGCTCGGCGCGCTGGAGGGCCTGGTGGGCGACAGCCGGCCCCGGACCATTGCGGTCTCCGACCCCGCCGCCTGCGCCCGCGGGGCGGCCCTCGCCGGTCGGCCGCTGCGCTTTGGGCGCGAGAACGGTGATGATGAGCTGTTCGACGCGCTGATCCGCCTGCGCCGGCGGCTGGGCCCCGCGGAGCTGGAGGCCGCCCGCCAGACCGCCGCGGCCTCCGAGGCCGCCCACCGCCTCGTGATGGCTCAGACCCGCCCCGGCCGCACCGAAGCGGCCTTGGTCGGGCTCTTTGAGGGCGCCCTGCGCGCCCAGGGCCGGCTGACCGCGTATGACACCATCCTCACCGTTCGGGGTGAGGTGCTGCACAACCACAGCCACCCGAACACCCTGCAGGCGGGCCAGCTGCTGCTGCTCGACGGCGGCGGCGAGGCGCCCGACGGCTACGCCGCCGACCTGACCCGCACCTACCCGGTCAGCGGCCGCTTCGATCCCCGCCAGCGCGCCGCCTATGAGGCGGTGCTCGAGGCGCAGACCTGGGCCATCGCCGCGGCCCGGCCCGGTGTGCGCTACCGCGACCTCCACCTCGGCGCCTGTCGCATCCTCGCGCGCTTCCTCGTCGATGAGGGCCTGCTGCGCGGCAATGTCGACGATCTGGTCGCCGAGGGCGCCCACGCGCTCTTCTTCCCCCACGGCCTCGGCCACCTGCTCGGCCTCGATGTGCACGACCTCGAGGTCTTCGGGGACCGCGCCGCCTACGCCCCCGGTCGGGCGCGCTCCCCACAGTTTGGGACCGGCTACCTCCGCCTCGATCTCGACCTCGAGGAGGACATGCTGGTCACCATCGAGCCCGGCTTCTACGTCGTGCCGGCCATCCTGCAGGACGAGGCGCTGCGGGCGCGCTTCCGCCACGCCCTCGATCTGGGCGTGGCCGAGCGCTGGCTCGGCTTCGGCGGCATCCGCGTTGAGGACGACGTGCAGGTGCGGCCCGAGGGCGGCGCCTCGCTGACGCCCCATCTCCCCCGCACCGTGGCGGAGCTCGAGGCGATCGTCGGCAGCGGCGGCCCGCTGCCCTTCTGAGCGCGACGGTGGCTCGACCGGCGCGCGCTAAAAGCGCCGCTGGACGGTGGTGTCGCGCAGGAAGCGGGCGTCGGGCTCGGGGTAGTCGAGCGTGTAGTGCAGGCCGCGGCTCTCGCGGCGGCGCATCGCGCAGTCGACCACGCAGCCGGCCACGGTCGCGAGGTTGCGCAGCTCGATCAGATCACCGGTCAGCACGTAGTCCCAGTAGTAGGCCTCGATCTCGTCCTCGATGAGGTCGAGCCGCTTCCGGGCGCGGCGCAGGCGGCCGCTGCTCCGCACGATGCCGACGTAGTTCCACATCAAGCGGCGGATCTCGTCCCACACCTGGGTGATGACGACCTGCTCGTCGGGGCGGCCGGCTTTGCCCGGGTCCCAATCGGGGAGGGCGGGCTGCTCCTCGGGTTCGGCGAGGCGGGCGCGGATGGCCACCGCCGCGTGGTGCGCAAACGAGATCGCCTCGAGCAGCGAGTTGGACGCGAGGCGGTTGGCCCCGTGCAGGCCCGTGCAGCTGGCCTCGCCGACCACAAAGAGGTTGGCCACGTCGGTCTCGCTGTCGCCGTTCACCAAGACGCCGCCGCACTGGTAGTGCGCTGCGGGCACCACCGGGATCGGGCGGGTGGCCATGTCGATGCCCAGGCTGCGGCACTTGGCGTCGATGTTGGGGAAGTGGTGCTCGACCTGGGCGCGGCTCATGTGCGTCATGTCGAGGAAGACGCAGTCGGCGCCGGTGCGCTTGAGCTCGGAGTCGATGCTGCGGGCGACGATGTCGCGCGGCGCCAGCTCGAGCCGCGGGTCGTAGCGCTTCATGAAGGGCTCGCCGTTGGCCAGCCGCAAGACGCCGCCCTCGCCGCGCAGCGCCTCAGAGATCAAGAAGTTGCCCGCGTCCGGGTGGTAGAGGCAGGTCGGGTGGAACTGGACGAACTCCATGTTCGCCACCCGGGCGCCGGCCCGGTAGCACATGGCGATGCCGTCCCCCGTCGCGACGTCCGAGTTCGTCGTGTAGAGGTAGACCTTGCCCGTTCCGCCGGTACAGACGGCGACGACGCGGGCCCGGTGCACCTCGACCTCCTGCGTCGTGGTGTTGAGGACGTAGGCGCCGCGCACCCGGTCGGGCGTCGGCGGCAGCTGCCCGGTGCGCCGGGCCAGCCAGCCGTCGGTCACCAGATCGATGACCATGCGATCTTCGAGCAGCTCAACCGAGGGGCGCTCCTCGAGGCGGGCGAAGAGGGCGCGCATGATCTCGGCGCCGGTCAGGTCTTTGGCGTGCAGGATGCGGCGGCGGCTGTGGCCGCCCTCGCGGTGCAGGTCGTAGAGGTGGGGCTGCTCGGCCCAGCGGTCGAACTCGACGCCGAGATCGATGAGCTCTTGGACCCGCTCGGGCGCCTCGCGGGCCGTGCGCTCGACGACCTCGCGGCGGTTGAGACCGGCGCCGGCGACCATCGTGTCGCGCACGTGCTCTTCCCAGGAGTCCTCGTCGCGCCAAGCGGCGGCGATGCCACCCTGGGCGTAGCGGGAGTTGCCCTCCTCCCGCACCTTCTTGGTCAGCAGGCGGACGCGGGCCACGTCCGACAGGGCCAGCGCGAGGCGGACCCCGGCGAGCCCGCTGCCGATGATGAGCACGTCCACCTGATCCACGCCGCCTCCACTCCGCTGCCTGCGGGGCGCCACAGGAGCGCCCCGCGCAGGCGAGGGGTGGCCTTAGCCCGCCTTGTCCCGCCGCGCGGCGCTCTGTAGACTGCAGCGGCCCCGTCCCCGCCCTTCCGCTGGAGCGCGCCATTCCCCCCGCAGCGCCACCGCCCGCCACCTCTGCGCCGCGCGCACCGCTCGGGTGGGCGGTCGCCGCCCTTGTCGCGGCTGGTCTGGCCCCGGCCCTGCCCGCGCGGGCGACCGATATCTACCGGGCCGAGCTCGCCGACGGAACCTTCCTCTACACCGACGCGCCGTCTGGGCAGGGCTTCCGCGCCTTCCTGCTCGACAAGAAGCCCCTGCCGCACCGCAGCAAGGTCAACGTCCGCAGCTTCCCGCTGCTCGACACCTTCGACGACGAGATCTTGGCCGCGTCCGACCGCTACGGCGTGCCGCCCGAGCTGATCAAGGCGGTCTGCCTCGCCGAGAGCGGCATGAACCCCCGCGCGCTCAGCCGCTCCGGCGCCCAAGGCCTCATGCAGCTCATGCCGGCGACCGCCCGGGGCCTCGGCGTCGCCGACCCCTGGGACCCGGTGCAGAACATCGACGGCGGCACGCGCTACTTGCGCAGCTTGATGCAGCGCTTCCCCCGCTTGGACCACGCCATCGCTGGCTACAACGCGGGGCCCAAGAACGTCGAGAAGCACCGGGGTATCCCGCCCTTCCAAGAGACCCAGCACTACGTGGTGCGCGTGCTTGACCTCTATGACCACCTGCGCGACAACCGCCCGGTGGTGCCCGAGGACCTCGCCGCATACGGGGCCGGGCAATGACCCCCTGGACCCAGACGCACCCCACGCCGCGCGCCGCCGGAGCCCCATGGACAAGCCCCTTCTGAAGCGGGACGGCTTCTGGAACCTGCCCAACAGCTTGACCGTGGCCCGCATCGCGCTCGTGCCCTTTATGGTCTGGCTGCTTTGGGATGATCCGACCCCCTTTGAGCTCTGGCTCGGCTTTTTCATCTTCGTGGGCGGGATGATCACCGACATCATCGACGGCTGGCTCGCCCGCAAGTGGAACTTGGTGAGCCCGGCCGGCGCCTACCTCGACCCGCTGGCCGACAAGCTGATGGTGACCACGACCCTGGTGATGATGGTCGAGCGCGCCTGGGTGCCGGCCTGGCTGGTCGCGCTGCTCATCTGTCGCGAGTTCGCGATCACCGGCCTGCGCGGCATTGCCAGCCAAGAGGGCATGGTGATCAGCGCGAGCACGCTGGGCAAGTTCAAGACGGCCTACCAGGGCACCGCGCTGGGCGTGATGTTGTGGACGCCCCACACCTTCGGGATGGATCCGCAGGTCACCGGCCTCTTCTTCCTCTACATCGCGACGTTCTTTTCCTTGGCTAGCGCCGCCGAGTACATGATCCAATTCTTCCGGCAGGGCGCGGGCAAGGTCAAGCGGCCGGCAGGCTGAGGCCGGGCAGCCTCAGCGCTGGGCGCGCATGGCGGTGGCGGTGCGGCGCAGGCCCTCCTCCATCTGGACGCGCGGCTGCCAGCCCAGGACGGCCGCGGCCCGGCGCACATCGGCGTGGGTGCGGGGCACGTCCCCGGGCTGATCGGGCAGGTGGTGGCGGAGGACCGGGCGCCCCACCGCCCGCTCAATGGCGTCGACCAGGGCGTCGAGGCGGATGGGCGCGCCGCTGCCGACGTTGAGGGTCTGAAAAGCGCCCGGGCGGTCGAGCGCGGCGAGGATGGCGTCGACCACGTCGTCGACGAAGGTGAAGTCGCGGAGCGCGCTGCCATCGCCGAAGATGGGCAGGGGCTGGCCTTGCAGCGCCGCTTGCAGGAACAGGGCGATGGCCATGCTCGGGCGCTGCCGCGGGCCGTAGACCGTGAAAAAGCGCAGGGCGTGGGTCTGCAGCCCCCAGTCGGCGTGGGCGGCGAAGCAGTAGAGCTCGCCCGCGCGCTTCGACGCAGCGTAGGGGCTGACCGGGCGGCCGGTGTCGTCGTTCTCGGTGAAGGCGTGCGCGTCTTCGCGACGGCCGTAGACGCTGCTGCTGCTCGCGAACACGAGGGGGAGCGGGCGCCGCCGCATACGGTCGAGCAGGGTGAGGGTGCCCCGCACGTTGACGTCTTCGTAGAGCAGCGGGCTGGCCAAGCTCTCGCGTACGCCGGCCCGCGCGGCGAGGTGGACCACGGCGTCGGCGCCCTCGAGCGCGGCGTCGACCGCACGGCCATCGCGCAGGTCACCCTCGACCAGCCGGAGCCTCAGCCCCTCGAGGTTTCCGCGCTTCATCTCGGGCGCGTAGGCGTCGTCAAAGCTGTCCAGCACGGTGACCTCGTCACCGCGGCGCAGCAGCGCCCGGCAGAGGTGCCCACCGATGAAGCCCGCGCCGCCCGTGACCAGCACCTGCATCCACACCTCGCGCGCGGCGCCTTAGCGCGTGGGGGCCCGCAGCGGGCTCAGCTCACGGTACTCGTCGAAGAGGCGCGTCTGGACGCTGCTCATGCTCGCCCGCCGCCCGCCGTACCACACGGCCTTCACCGCGCTGCGGGGCTGGAGCGGGTCACCAGAGGCGCGCACAAAGGTGGCCACCGCGCCCGGCTCGAGCCGCCCCAGGCCGGGCAAGCCCAGCACCTCGGGCCCGCCGGCGCAGAGCGCGTGCCGGGCGGCGGGCGCGGGCAGGCCATGCGCGGTGAGCACGCCGACGTCGACCCGCAGGTTGCGGGAGAAGTGCGCCGCCCCGCTGGCGAAGGCGAGCTGCACCCCCGCGGCGTGGAGCTGCGCCGCGTTGTCGTAGCGGGCGTGGAGGCGCTGCCAGCCGTCGGGTTGGGCGAGCACCGGGCTCAGGATCACGGGCATCGCCGCGTCGGCGAGGGCCTTGGCGAGCAAGTGGGCCTCTGCGCCACCGATCAGCGCGGCGTCCAGGTCCCACTCGGCGCACAGGCCGAGCGCGCGCTCGATGTCATCGGCCCGCTCAGCGGCGATTAAGACCTTGATCTGGCGGGCCCGCGCCGCGCCGAGCAGGCGATCCTCGGGGGGAGGCGGCGGGCCCGGCGGCCCGCCGGGGAAGGGCGCGCGGCGGCTGGGCGGAGGGGGCACGGTCGGCGGCGCGGGCGCCTTCTCCAACGCGGCCCGGAGCTCGCGCAGCGCGCTCACCCGGCTGCCGCCCGCGCCACCCTGGCCGAGCCGGATCAGCAGCGCGGCCGGCGCCTTGAGCTGGGCTTCCCCGAGGCTGCGGCCCGCCGTCTGCATCGCCGCGGCCTGCCCGGCGACCAGCCCGCCGCCTTGGGGGAGGGCGAGCACGCCGGTGACCCCGCCGCGCCGAGTCACCGGAATGACGTCAGACAGCGGATTGTAGCCGTCGATGGCCCGGGCGTCAGCGGTGAGCGCGCCGCTGTCGCGGTCGTCGCGGCTCGCGCTGTCTTGGTCGATGCCGACCATGCCCACGCTGCAGCCCGCATCGAAGACGCCGGGAAATAACCAATCGCCGCCCAGGTCTTCGCCTTCTTCACAGTGCGGGCCGACCGCGGTGATGCGGCCGTCCTCGACCACGAGGCCGCCGCGGTGGACCCGGCCGTCGGGCAGCACCAGGTTGGCGTTGCGCAGCCGCACCGCGTGGGGCGCCTCGTCGAGCAGGCCGCCCAGGGCCTGGGGGCCGCCCGAGGGGGGCGCGGCGCCGGCGACCACAGGCAGGCAGAGGCCCGCGGCGAGGCCGCCGAGCAGGGCGCGCCGGCTGAGCTGCTCAGGGCTGGACATGGGCCAGCTCCTTGGCGGCGGCGCGGTCATAGACGAGCCGGCCGTCGATCCAGGTGCGCAGGGCGAGGGCCTGCACATCGAAGGGGTGGTGGCTGAACAGGACGAGGTCGGCGTCTTTGCCCACCTCGAGGCTGCCCACCCGGTCGGCCACGCCCATCAGCCGCGCGGGGTCGATGGTGATGGTCTCGAGCGCGGCCTGTTCGGACAGGCCCGCCGCGACGTGCTTGGCCGCCTCGATGTGCAGGCGCTGCACGGTGTGCGGGGAGTCGGAGTGCGTGGCGACCACCACGCCCGCCTGCTTGTTCAGCGCGGCGTTCTCGGGGATGGCCTCGTAGGCCTCGTGTTTGAACCCCCACCAGTCGGGCCAGGTCGCCACGCCGACCCCCTTGGCGGCGAGCAGGTCGCGGATCTTGTAGGCATCGGTGGCGTGATGGAAGGCGCTGATCTTGACGCCCTGGTCCTCCATCACGCGGAGCATCGCCTCCATGTCGTCGTGGCGGTAACAGTGCACGTTCACGCGCACTTTGCCGTCCAGCACGTCAAGGAGCACCTCGAGGTCGGCGTCCTTGGGGGTCTCGTTGGGCCGGGTCTGCCGGGCCACGCGGTAGTCGCGCGCCGCTTGAAAAGCCGCCCGCAGCGCGCGCACATTGCCCATTCGGGTGCTGGGGCCGTCGACGTCCTGGCCGTAGACCCGCTTGGGGTTCTCGCCGCAGGCCATCTTGAGGTGGCGCGGCGCGCCGTCAAAGCGCATGTCGTGCAGGGTGCGGCCGGGGCGCAGCTTGAGCACGACGCCCTCTCCGCCGATCAAGTTCGCGCTCCCCGGCAAGACCAGCGCGCTGGTCACGCCGCCCGCCGACGCGGCGCGGAAGGCCGGGTCGAGCACGCGCACGCTGTCGCCCGTCCACACGGCGGGGGTGGTCGGGTGGGTGGCCTCGTTGCCATCGCTGTGCGCCGGGCCCCCAGGCCAGGGGTAAACGCCCATGTGGGAGTGCAGGTCGATGAGACCGGGGAGGAGGTAGGCGCCGCCCGCGTCGACCACCTCGACCGCGCCCGGCGGCACCGGGAGGGCCGCCCCCACCGCCGTGATTCTCCCGTCGCTGACCACCAGGGTGCCGTCGGTGATCGGCGGGCCAACCACCGGCAGGATGGTGGCGTGGACGATCACCAGCTCGGCCGCAGCGGCCGTCCCGACGTGGAGGGCGACGAGCGCCCCGATCAGCCCCACCATCCTCACCCCCTGGCTCAGCCCGCGGCGATGCGCGCGGCCGCTGCGCGCGCGTCGGCCCAGACCGCGCCCCGGGCTCGTACCACACCGTCCGCGTCGAGGACGAGCACCAGCGGCAAGGCGTCGAGGGCGAGGGCGTCGAGCAGCGCCGCTGTCGGCCCCTGCACCGGCGCGCCCGGCAGGCCGAGCGCCCGGGCCTGGCGCTGGGCTAGATCGGCGTCGTCGCTGAGGTTGACGTGCAGTAGACGAATCTCGGCGGGCAGGGGCGCGGCGCTGGCCTCGGCCGCGAGTGATCGGCAGGGCCGGCAGTCGCTGGACCACACGACGATCACCGCCGGACCGCCCGCCCAAGGGGAAGCGGGGCCGGCGGTGGTCGGCAGGGGAGGGAGGGCCTCGCCGAGCTGGGCGCCCACCGGCGGTCGGGCGCAGCCGGGCCCCAGGCCCGCGGGCAGCGCCGCGGCCAAGACCAAGGCGCAGGTCAGCGGAGCGCGGCGCGGGGCGGGCATCCGGACCTCCAGGGCGGCGCTCAGGTTAGCCCGGCGCTCCCGGCCGCGCCCCGCGGCGGCGCTGGAGGTGGCCGTGCTGCTCGATCTCGCCTGGGCGCTCAGCCGCCCGTTGATCTTCCGCCTCGACGCTGAAGAGGCGCACCGGGCGGTGATGGCCCGCGCGGCGGCGGTCGGGCCGGCCGGCCTCGGCTTGTTGCGGGCGCTGGCGGGGGCGCCGGCGGGCCCGCCGCTGCGCGTCGCGGGCGTCCAGCTGCGGGGGCCGGTGGGCCTCGCGGCTGGTCTCGACAAAGACGGCGAGGCGATCCCGGTCTGGGACGCGCTCGGCTTTGGGTTCATGGAGGTCGGCACGGTCACGCCGCGGCCCCAGGCGGGGAACCCGCAGCCGCGGCTCTTCCGCTTGGTCGACGAACGCGCGATCATCAACCGGATGGGCTTCAACAACCACGGCCTGCCCGCGCTGGTCCCTCGCCTGCGCGCCTTGCGCGAGCAGGGGCGCTGGCCCGCGGCGCCGGTGGGCGCGAACATCGGGAAGAACAAAGACACCCCCAACGACGAGGCCGAGGCTGACTACGTGGCCTGCGCGGCGGCGCTGCGTGGGCTGGCCGACTGGTTCACGGTGAACGTCAGCTCGCCGAACACGCCGGGCCTGCGCGCGCTGCAGGAGCCCGGCCGCCTCGGCGCGTTGCTCGAACGCACGGTCGCCGCGGCGCGCGACACCCCGGTCCTGCTCAAGCTCGCGCCTGATCTCGAGCCCGACGCCCTCGCCGAGGCGGTCGGCGTCGCGGTGCGCGCCGGCTGCGCCGGGGTGGTGGCCACCAACACCACGCTGAGCCGGCCGGGCGAGACCGCGCGCTGCCCCGAGGCCGGCGGCCTCTCAGGCGCGCCGCTCTGGCCGCTCGCCTTCGAGCGCATCGGCCAGGCCGTCGACGCCGCGGCGGGCCGGGTGCCGGTCATCGGCGTGGGCGGCGTGTCCAGCGCGGCCCAGGCGCGGGCGCTGCTCGAGCGCGGCTGCGCGGCGGTGCAGGTCTACACGGGCTTCATCTACGAGGGGCCCGGCTTGCCCGGGCGCCTCCACCGGGCGCTGCAGAGCGGCGAGCAGGCGCGGATTGAAAAACGCGGCGATTGAACAGGCTCGTCGCCTGGTGGAGAGAAATTCGGGCGTGATGACCTTGCGCGCCGGCGAGGAGAGAATAGAAAGGCGGCGCTGCGGCGGCGCGTTGCGCCGACGGGGTCCGATAGCGCCTCGCAACTTGGTTGCATTGGGTGATGTCGGTGGGGCATAGGTTGGGTCGCTCCCCTCCCGCGCCCTTGAAATGGTGGCCCTGCACGCAGGGATCGGTGCTCTTGCGGGAGTAGCTCAGTTGGTAGAGCACGAGCTTGCCATGCTCGTGGTCGCGGGTTCGAGTCCCGTCTCCCGCTCCATTTGTCACCGATCCCCCATGCGGGAGTAGCTCAGTTGGTAGAGCACGAGCTTGCCATGCTCGTGGTCGCGGGTTCGAGTCCCGTCTCCCGCTCCACCTCACTCCGCCGGTCCCTTGGGCCGGCGGTGTTGTTTTTGCACGTCGCGCCTGCGGCGCAAATCTGGCGTGCACCACCGAGGTGGGCTTGGCAGGCGGGGCTGCGGTCGGCGGGGCGCCGGTGCGAACCGCGCCCGAGGCGCCGGTGGTCATCAGCCGTCGGCGCGGCGCGGCTTCGAGGCCACGGCGTCGAGAGCTGCGGCGTCGGGCGCTTAGAAGAGGCAGCTCGCCGAGGCGCTGACCGCGATCGCGTAGTCTGACACGCCGCTGTTGTTCAGGATGTGCAGCACGTTCGTGTCGAGAGAGGTGACCGGCACGTCAATGCAGCTCTCGGTCGCGGCGTAGCTGACCCGCACCACGGTGGACTCGCCGGGGCTCAGCGTAAAACCGCTGCCGCTGACCGACAGCGTCCCGCAGGTCGCGATGAAGTCGTTGTTCACGTAGATGGTGGAGATGTCGAGGTCTTCGTCGCCGACGTTGCGAAGCTCGACGTTCTCGCTGCGGTTGCAGGAGATGAGCTCGCGGATGGTCAGCGTCGTCGGCGTATCGTTGGTGGTGACCTCGAGGATCGGCGCGCAGATGGTGCAGGAGGGCTCGGACGCCGTTCCCGAGACGGCGATCTCTTCGTAGTGCTCGGCGCCTGCGCCGTCTTCGAAGGTGAGCGACACCGTGCCGCTGCGGCTGCCGGCCGAGCCTGGGGCCCAGCTCAGGCTGATGTTGCGGCTGGAGCCCGGGCTGAACACCTGCGGCAGGGTGATCTCGGCGCCGCGGCGGTAGGAGAATTCGGACGGCGAGCCGCTCACGCTGGTCAGCAGCATGTCCTCGGTGGCGTTGTTGGTGATGCGCGCGTCGGCGTACACCAAGCCGCCCACCTCGACCGACGGGAAGCTGACGCTGCTCGGGCTGACCGCGATGGGATCGCTGCCGCCGCCATCACCGCCGCCGTCGCCCCCACCGTCGGCACCGTCGCTCGCGCCATCACTGGCGCCATCCCCACCGTCGCCGCCCGCGGAGGCGCCGCGGCCGCGGATCGGGACCTCGTAGGGCTCGGTGAGGGTGGCCACGTCGAGCGCCAGCGCCGCGAAGACCTGCGCGTCGGTGGTCGGGGTGAAGCCCACCTCGACGATGACCTCACCGCCGCTCTGCAGCTCAAGCGGGAGGGCGGTGGTGGACTCGACCGTAAACGCGGCGTCGCCGTCGAGCTGGGCGCGGCGCACGACCACGCCCTCGTCGCCGGTGTTCTTGAGCACCACGGCCTTGACCGAGGTCTCGTTGAGAGCGACCTCGCCGAAGGTCAGCTCGCCTGGCTCGATGCGCAGGTCGCCGATGACGACGGCGTCGCCGTCCGTCTCGGTGCCGGTTGGGCCGGAGTCTTTGAGCGTCAGCGGACCGAGGCCGCAGCCGACGGAGAGGACAAGGACCAAGGTGGCGGGGCGAAGTGGGCTGCGCATGTGCACTCCGGAGGGGCGGCCAAACGTAGCAGATGCCCTCGCGGTGCGCGCGGCCCGCCGAGGGCGCGGTGGCCCTGCGCGACGCGCGCCCTCCGGCGGCGGCCCGCCGCGACGACCTGGCTCAGAAGGTGTACTTGAGGAAGCCGGTGGTGTTCGCGCCGAGGTCGAAGCCGACCGCGTAGAACACATCCGCCTCGATGCCGACCGAGAAGTGCGACAGCTTCGTGTAGTACTCAATCGTCGGACCGCCGATGCCCATGGGGTGCGGGGTGCCGTGGTAGCCGGGATCGGAGATGCCCCAGGTCTTGCCCAGCACTTCGTCGGCGTAGTACCCATCCTCCATCAGGAGGGGGGAGAAGCCGATGCCGCCGCCGGCGCGGATGCCGAGGCCGATCCGCCGCGAGGGGTAGAAGCTGTACTCGAAGACCGCGGTGAAGGCGTAGGTGCGCAGGTCGCCTTGCACGAAGGGCCCGCCGACCGCCGCCTGCTCTTCGTAGGACTGGCCGTTGTGGATGCCCTGGTTGAAGCCAACCTCCCAAGCGGCGGACTGGCGTTCTTGGTCGAGGAAGTCCTGCCCGACGCTCAAGGCGACCATGGTGCCGGGGTTGACCACGCCAGCGAACTGGCCCAGGTAGAGCGCGCCGCCCACGTTCGACTTCGCGTAGAAGCCGCGGACGATCTCGCGGACCTCGGGGCGCTTGCGCTCGCGGGCCGGCGCCTTCTTCTCGGTCTCTTCGCCGTCCAGGTCGTTGTAGTCATCCTGCGCCCAGGCTGGCTGCGAGCCGATAGCGAAGAGGAGGGCGGCGCTGAGCAGGGAGGGGATGGCCTTCATGGGGTGCCTTTCTCGTGCAAGGGGGCCGTGAGGGGCCGCGGCGGCGAAGGGCGGGCGGCCATCGTCCGGTCCAGTTCAGGATCTCGGTGGCAGCCGCTTGGGCCCGGGGAGCATATCACGCGCGGCCGGATGTGAGCTGAAGGCGCAGGGCACGGGGCAGGGCGCCCCGCCCCTTGTCGAGAACGTCGTGTTGGAGGGCCACCCCGGTGCTTCGGGGCGCGGCGCTCGAGGTGCGGGGCGCCGAGGATGCGGCGGAGCAGGCCGGTGGGGCGTGGCGCGCCCGTCGGCCGCGCAGCTACTCCACCCGCACGTGCAGCTGGGTCCAGTGCATGCCGCCGCGCCGGTCCCGCACCACCACGACGAGCACGCCCTCGAAGCCGACCGTTTCCGGTGCGGTCCAGGCGCGGGCCGAGTCTGGGTAGAGCGAGATCGCCTGCTCGTAGCCACCGCCCTCGGCGTACCAGGTGAAGTAGGGCTCCTCGGTGCGCACCTCTTCTTCGCCCTCGGTGGTGACGTAGATGTATTCCTCGATGGTGTCGGGCGAGAGGATCGGCTCGATCTCGACCTCGGCGCCGGGCTTGACCACGAGGACCTCTGCATCGGGGTGGCGCAGGTCACCGTCGACGGCGAGGCCGATGAGCAGCGGGTTCTGGTTCGGGGTCGTCGCGCGGCTGACGGGCACGCGCTTGTAGACGAGCTCGAGGTCCTCCTCCCCCGCGTCGGGGCCGGTGCTCGCCGCGGACAGGTTGACCAAGGCGCTGACCCCCTCGCGGGCCTCCTGCTCGCTGAGGCCGTCCAGCGCGTTGATCGGCGCGACCCACCGCGGTGGCAAGAAGGGCTCCACACCGATCAGCCCCGCCTCCTGCGCGGCCTCGAGCGCCGCGGCGAGCTCCTCGGGCGTGGCGGTGGCGGGGTCGAGCTCGGCGAAGGCGTCCAGCGCGCTCGCATCGAGGCTGCAGCCGAAGTCGTCTGCCGCGGTGGGCAGGCAGGCGAACCAGATCTGCGCGTCGAGCTGCGCGCCGCTCGGCACGTAGACCAGCGAGGACAGGGCGGTCGCCTCGCCCGGCGCGATCTCGGCGGGCTCGGCCTGCACCCCGAGCACGCGCAGGCGGTCAAGCTGCCACGTCTGGCTGAGGTCGGCGGCCCCACAGCCCGAGGTGGTGAGGGCGAGCGCGAGCAGCGCGCGGAGCGGCGACGTGTGGCCGGCCATGTGCACTCCTCAGAACCGGAAGTCGGCCTGGAACCCAGGCGACGCGATGAAGGGCAGCCCGCGGACCACCGCCGACTCGGTGTAGTCGTAGTTGTAGATGAGCTGCTCGGGGTTCTCGCCCCGGACGACGTTGAGCAGGTCCAGGTAGACCTCGAGCTGCCAATACTTGAAGGTGAACAGCTTGTCGGCGCGCAGGTCCAAGGCCGTGTAGGGCGCCAACCTCGACGTGTTCTTCGCGCCCGACTGGATGGGGGCCCAGCTGTCGCTGTCGAGGTCTTGCACGGCGAGGTCGTAGGGCGTGTAGGGGTTGCCGGTGACGTATTGGAAGCGCCCGCTCAGCTCAAAGTCGCGGGGCAGCCGATACCCACCCACCACGGTCAAGATGTGGGTCTGGTCAAAGTCGTAGTCGTACCAAGCCTCTGGGCCGCGGGTGACGACCCCCTCGGCCGTGCGCTGCTCGCTGCGCTCGGGGTAGTCGTTGCGCTCTGACTTGGACAGGGTGTAGCTGACCCACCCAAACCAACGGTCGACCAGCGCCTTGCGCAGCATGATCTCCATGCCGTAGATGCGCCCCACACCCTCGTTGACGTAGATGGGGTCAACGGTCGCGTCCTCGGCGTCGGGGTTGTTGACGATGAGCCGGTCGAGCCCCTTGTAGAAGCCCGTCCAGTCCAGCGTGCCGGTCTCGGCGATGCGCTGCTCGACGCCGACCTCGTGCGTCCAGCCGCGCTCGAAGTTGACGTTGAGCTCGTCCTCGTCGATGCCGAACTCTTGGCCCTGCGGTGGCTGCTGGTAGACGCCCGTCCCCGCTTTGATGGCGGTGGTCGGTCCGACGGCGACCCGCGCGCCGAGACGGGGATCGAGGGTGAGGAGGGCCTTGGCCTCGCCGATCTTGAGCGTGTTCAGCCGAACGCCCGGGTTGATCAGCAGCCGGTCGCCCAGCGGGCGCCACCGCACATCCAGGTACGGATCGGGGGAAAAGTACCAGCCGTCGATGGTTTGGCGGAAGGGCTCGCGCTCGGCCAGCGGGTCGTCGAGTTGGTCGAAGGACGGCAAGAAGGGGATCGCGAACTCGATCTTGTAGTAGGTCGCTTGGCTGTCGAGGCCGAGGCTCGCCGTCAGGGCCTCGCTTGGCGCGTAGCGCAGCTCGGCCCGGGCGCTGAGGTTGGTGAAGGACTGGGTCAGCTCGAAGCTGCTTCCGAGGCCGGCTTCGATGGCGTCGAAACCGACGGCGGGCTGCACCCACAGCGACCACGTGTCGGTGAAGGGGTGGGTCCAGCTCAGGATCTGACGGTGGGTTTGGTAGGTTGTGCTGAGATCGCCCTGGGTGTCCTGATCTGCGCTCTGGGCGAAGCTGGACGGTGTCTGGATGAACAGCTTGTCTTGGAAGCCGAAGGCGAACAGCGTGAGCTCATCCTGGCCTTTGTCGATCCGGTCCGCCTTCACTTGGTAGTCGAACCACCGCGGCTTGACCACGAATTCGCTCCCCCGGGTGAACAAGGGGATGAAGGCATCGACATAAGAGCGGCGGGCGCCGACCTGCACGCCCCACTTGTCTTTGGGCCCTGGCTTACCTTTGTAGAAGAGGCCGGTGTCCAAGACATCGGTCTTCCAGGTGAACTTGTCTTGGTCCTCGTAGGTGCGGCTGGATTGGACGTCGATCACGCCGCCGGTGCTCCGGCCATACTTGACTTGGTAGCCGCCGGGCAGGTAGTCCACGCTGGAGATCAGGTCGGCGTTGATGACCGAGCGGTAGCCGCCGAGGTGGTAGATGATGGGGACCTCGACCCCATCGACATAGACGTTGCTGTCCTCGGGGTTCGCACCACGGATGACCAGCAAACCCAAGCCAAAGGGGCCGCGGGCCGCGCCGGGCAGGTTCTGAATCACGCGCACCGGATCGCCAAAGGTGCCGGGTACCCGGCGGATCTCGGCGACAGAAAGGGTGCGGCGGGTGATCTCCGGCTCGCGCTTCTTTTGGTAGACCGCGACCACCTCGTTGTCGCGGTAGCCAAGGTTCTTCACCCAGATGCGCGCGTCGGTCAGCTCACCCGCGGTGACCTCGACGGTCGTGGGCGTGTCATCAAAGCCAGGCGCCACCACGCGCACCTGGGCTGCGCCGATCGCGACCCCACGGGCCTCAAAACGCCCGTCCGGGGCGCTCATCAGGTCCTGGGCTTGGCCATCGGCGCCGATGACCTGCAGGGGCGTGCTCCCGAGCGCGCGCCGGGTGCCCATCTCGACCAAGGTCCCGGTCAGGTTGACCGGCGCTTCTGCCTCGGGCGTGGGCGGCGCCGCTGGATCAGCGGGGGGCAGAGGTGCAGGCGCGAGGGCGAACTCGTAGGCAAATTCAATCGCGACGGGGACGGGGCCAGACGCGGTCGCCGCGGGCTCAAAACGGAACTGGCGGGCCGCGGCCACCGCGGCTTCGTCAAAGCCGTGCCCCGCGGCCTCCAAGACCTCGACCGCCGTGGGGACGCCAGTCGCGTCGATCTCGATGAGGAGGAGGACCCGGCCGCCCAGCCCGGCGGCCTCTGCCGCGGGCGGATACGGCGCCTCGACCATCGAGATCAGCGCCGGCTCGCGGATCAGGGCCTCCTCGGCCGGCGCTTGCGCGCGCGCGGGCCCCGCGGCGAGGAGCGGTGCGGAGAGGGGGGCGAGCAGCGCCGCCCCGAGCAGCCCGTGGGCCGACCAGCGTCGGGTCTTGCGCATCAGTCGATCGCCTTGATGGTGCAGTAGTAAGGCATGTTGGTCACGGTCACAGGCGTGCCCCCTTGCTGGCCGGGCGTGCAGCGGGCCTTGGTCCACGCGGCCACGCAGGCGGCGTCGGCTTCGGGGTGCAGCCGCCCGGTCACACGTACCCGCTGCACCTGACCGCTGTCTGACACGTCAAAGACGACGCGCACCTGGCCCTCGACCCCCGCCGCGGCCACGGCCTCGGGCACCACAAAAGGCGGGCGCTCGCAGGTCGGCCGGCTGGTGACCGCCGAGTAGGCGACGCTCTGCTGCGCCTCCTCCACGGTCATCTTCTCCTTGGTCGGCGCCGTGCCCAACGTGGTGCCCGCGTCGGCCGTGAAGCCGGTGCCCCCGGTCTTGGCGAAGGAGCTGGCCGAGAGCCCCGCGACCCGCCGCACCTGCTTTTGCGGCTCAGCGGGCGCTGGGGTGGGCGTCGGCGGGGGAGTTTTGGTCGTCTCTATGATGTCGACCACCTTGGGCGGCGCCTTTGGTTTGGGCGGCTCTGGCGGTGGCGGCGGTGGTGGTGGTGGAGGGGGTGGCGGCGCCGTCACGGTCATCTCGACCCAGCGGTCTTGGGGCTTGGCCTTGGGCGGCTGCACATCGACGGTCATCGCGAAGGCGGCGTGCGCGGCGACGCTCAGGCCAAAGCCGACCGGGATGAGCGCCCGCTGCCAGGTCGGGCTCTGCCCGCGGTCAAGGGTGGTCATGGCGCAGCGGGCGCGCCCGCGGCCGCTGCCGGCGCCTCGGCGGGCATCGGCGCTGGGTCGATGTTCAGCGCGAAGCGGGCCACCCCCTCTTGGCGCACCAGATCCATCACCTTGACGACTTCGCCGTGTGGCACGGTCTTGTCCGCGCCGATCATGGCGACGACGGGCACCTTGGTGGCCGCGCTCTCGGCCTGAGCGGCGCGCACCGCGGCCCGAAGCGCCTCGAAGGTGGTGGGCTCACCCTGCAGGGTCATGGCGCCGCCCGGCGCGAGCTCGATGGCCAGCGGCGTGGTCTCGGTGGACTCGCCAGTGGCCGCCTCGGGGAGCTCGACCTTGATCGACTTCTTTACGATGGTCGTCGCCGTCACCATAAAGATGATCAGCACGACCAAGATGATGTCGACGAAGGGGGTGATGTTGATCGCGACGATGGCCTCGTCGTCATCCCCGCCGATGCTCGCGCCCATGGCTCAGGCCCCCCCGGCGGCCGGCGCGTCCCGCAGCCGGCTGAGCAGCATGTGGGAGAGGTAGGTGATGCGGGCCATGCGCTCTTTGTTGAGGCGCTGGAAGAAGTTGTACAGCACCACGGCCGGGATCGCGACGATGAGGCCCACAGCGGTCGCGATCAGCGCCTCAGAGATGCCGGCCATGACCGCCGACGCCCCGTCGTCGCTGTCGAGCGAGAGATCGCGGAAGGCCTGGATAATCCCGAGCACCGTGCCAAAGAGCCCGATGAAGGGGGCGTTGCTGCCCACGGTGCCGAGCACGATCAGGCGTCGGTCGAGCTTGGCCTTCTCGATCGCCGAAGTACCGGTCAGCGCCTCTTGCGCGGCCTCGGCGCCCCCCCGCAGCCCCGCGTCGACCCCGGCACGCAAAACTGTCGCTTCGACGCCTTTCTGCCCGGCGAGGCGCTCTTTGAGCGCGGCGAGCGGGCCGCCGTCGAGGCAGGCCTGCATCGCGTCCATCAGCGGGCCCTCGGGGCTGCGGCCCAAGGCGAGCACGATGAGGCGCTCGATGGCCACGGCGACGCAGAGCACAGAGAGGCCGACCAGCAGCCAAAGCACCCACCCGGCGCCCATGGCTGCGAAGTGGTTCAGCTGTTCTTCAAGCACGGAGACTCCGGGGGGCGGGCGCGCAGCGCGTCCAGCGACGCGCACCTACCGACCGGTAGGTCCTGCGTCGAGGCTGAACACCGCGGCGAAGCGGCGCCGTCACCGGAGGGGGGGGATGCGCCGCCCGCGCCGAGGCCGAGAGGTGGCGAAGAGGGGCCAAAAATGAGCGAAGCCCGGCGTGTTGCCGGGCTTCGAGAGAGGCGACGACCGGATTCGAACCGGTGAATACGGGTTTTGCAAACCCGCCCCTTTGGCCACTTGGGTACATCGCCAGGGTGGTGGCGGTTTAACGGATCGGGCCGCCGTGTCAAGGCGGGCCCGGCGCCGGGCTCGCCGCCGCCCTTGGCCCGCGCGGTGTTAGGCCCACGTGATGCAGCGTCTGAGCGCCGTGATCATCGCCAAAGACGAGGCCGACCGCATCGAGGGCGCAATCGCCTCGGTGCGCTTCGCCGACGAGGTCCTGGTGGTCGAGAGCGGCTCAGCCGACGACACGGCCGCGCGGGCCCGGGCGGCGGGCGCCCGGGTGGTTCAAGCCGACTGGCCCGGCTTCGTCGCGCAAAAAGAGCGGGCGACGCGGCTGGCGGCGCACGAGTGGGTGCTCTCGCTCGACGCCGACGAGCGCGTACCACCGCGCCTCGCCGTCGAGATCGGCGCGGTGATGGCCAATCCCCGCGGGTGCGTGGGCTTCTCGGTGCCGCGGCTCAGCTGGTGGGAGGGGGCGCCGGTGCGCCGTGGCACGTGGTGGCCCGACCGCCGGCTGCGCCTCTTCGACCGCCGGTTCGGGCGCTGGGGCGGCGAGGATCCGCATGACCACGTGATCTGTGACGGCCCGACCGCACAGCTCCATGCGCCGCTGTACCACCATCCCTACCGCGACTTGGCCGAACATCTCCGTACGATCGACCACTACACGGCGCTGTCCGCCGAGGGGCTGCGGCGGCGCGGCGGCGCTTGGGGTGGCTGGCTGCGGCCCTGGGCCCACCTCTTCAAGGCCCTCGTGCTGAAGCGCGGTCTGCTCGACGGGCAGCGTGGGCTGAGCCTCGCCCTGCTCGGGGCCGCAGCGGTCTCCTTAAAGTGGCAGCGGGCGGCGGCCCCACCCGATGACCCGGCGGGTCCGTGAACCACGGCGCGCGCGGCCGGATCGCGCTGGTGCTCCCCCAGCTCAGCGAGCAAGGTGGCACGGAGCGCCGGGGCTACAGCTTGGCCCGGTCGTTGGGCGCGGCCGGCTTCGCGGTCGAGCTCCACTGCGCGACGGCTACGCTCCCTCCGCCAGATGGCTGCTCCCTCCACCTGTTTCCGGGGCCAGCGCCGCGTGGGCGGGGCCCGCGTGGCCGGTGGATGGAGGACCGCGCCGCCGCCGCAGGCCGGGGTGCGGCGCTGCGCATCGGAATGCTCCGCGCGCCGGGCTTTGACCTGCTGCGCGCCGGCGGGGGCAGCCACGCCGCATACCTGCGCGCGGTTGGGCGCGGAGGGCGCGACGAGGATGACGAGCTGGAGCGCGATCAGCGCGCGCTCCGCAGCGCCGGGCTGGTGGTGGTCAACTCCCGCATGGCCGGCCGGGAGGTGCTGCGCGACGCCGGCCTGCCCGCGGGGCGGCTCCGGCTGGTTCGTAATGGGGTCGATCTGCTGCGCTTTGGGGGCGCGCCCGCTGACCCCCGGCCGCGGGTGGTCTTTGTCGGGCACGGCTTCGCCCGAAAGGGCCTCTCGGTCGCCATTGACGCCTTCGCGTCCCTCGCGCACGGCCCGCTGGCGGGGCACGAGCTCTGGGTCCTCGGCCACGAGCGCCAGCCTTGGCGCTGGCAGGCCCGGGCGTGGGTTCGCGGTGTCGGCCCGCGGGTGCGGTTTTTGGGGGGCGGTGTGCCTGTCGAGCGGGCCCTGGCCGGCGCCCGGGCGCTGCTGCTGCCCACGGCCTACGATCCGAGCGCCAACGTCGTGCTCGAGGCGATGGCCTGCGCCGTGCCGCCGCTGACCAGCCCGGCCGACGGGGCGGCCGAGCTGGTGCCCGAGGCGTGGATGGCGCCGCCGCCCACGGCCGAGGCGGTCGCCGCGGCCCTGGTACGCTGCCTGCAACAGCCAGAGCTGGGGGCGCGTTGTCGGGCCGCCGCGGCGCACTGGCCCGCGGCCGCGGCGGACGCGGCCCTCATCGCGCTGATCGAGGCGATCGCCGAAGGGCGGCCACCGCCGGGGGAGTCCGAGGCATGGGACGGTTGAAGCGGATGGGCGCGGCCCTCAAGCCGCCGGAGCGCACCTTGTTGCAACGGATCGTCGACGCGCTGCGGCGCTTCCTCCGCTGGGCGCTCGCGCTCACCGTCACCGCGCTGGTCTCGCTCGGGCTCGCGCTCGCCGGCGCGCTGGGCCTCTTTGAGTCCGACCGGCTGGGCGCTGGGGCGGGCGCCTTCACCGACGCCCAGATCAAGGCGATCATCGCCCAAGAGTCGCCGGTGCTCTATCGCGACGGGCAGACCCGCATCGGCGTCTTCTTCGCCGAAGAGCACCGCCAGTACGTCACCTTCGACGAGCTCCCGCCAGCCTGGGTCGATGCGATCGTCGCCGCCGAAGACCAGCGCTTCTGGCACCACGCCGGCGTCGACCCCCAGGGCATCGCCCGGGCGATGGTGCAGAACGTCAAGGCGGGGCGGCTCGTCGCGGGCGGCAGTAGCCTCACCCAACAGACGGCCAAGAACCTGTTCTATCGGCCAGATCGCTCCCTGCGCTCCAAGCTCGATGAGCTGGCCAACGCCGTCCGCCTCGAGCGCGCCTTCTCCAAAAAGAAGATCCTCGAGTTTTACGCCAACCAGTTCCACGTCTCCCACAACGGCCGGGGCATCGCGATCGCCGCCCGCTACTTCTTCAACAAAGAGGTGGGCGAGCTCGACACGCTCGAGAGCGCCTACATCGCCGGCTTGGTCAAGGCGCCCGCCAACTACAACCCGTTCATTGGCACCACCGAGGAGCGCCGGGCGGCGGCCCGCTCTCGGGCCCGCGCCCGCACCGGCTACGTGCTGGACCGCATGCTGAGCATGGGCAAGCTCAGCCACGAAGAGCACGCGCGCCTCAAAGGTTTGGACATCCCCTTCTCCCGCGGGGTGTTTCGCTACGACAGCAGCGTGCTGCTCGATGAGGTCGCGGCTCGCCTCGAGCAGGCGCCCTTCCCCGAGGTCTTCGACCGGCTGGGCATAGACAACCCCTCGACGGCAGGCATCCAGGTCGTCACGACGCTCGACGTCGACGCCCAGCGCGCGGCGACCTACGGCCTCTGGCACCACCTCTCCGAGGTCGGGCCCCAGCTCGAGGGGCAGGGGCCTGAGGCGCTCCTCCGGGCGGCGCCCCCCGCGGGCGCCGAGCACAGCGGCGCGCTCGTGCCTTGGCAATTCTATGAAGGGCAGATCGTCGGCCCGGCCAAGGGCGGTCTGCAGGCCGACATCCACGGGCAGAGCTGCCTGATCGACGGGCGGGCCCTGGATCGGATGGCCACCGCCCTCGCCCGGGGCCGCGACGGCAGCACCTCGCGCAAGGCGACCGCGGCCGACATCGCGGCGCTCAAGGCCGCCTTGCCCGCGGGCAGCTGGACCTTGCTCAGCCTGCGCGCCGCGGGCCTCTGTGACCTCGAGCTGCGGCCCGCCTTGCAGGGTGCGGTGGTCGTCCTCGAAGATGGGCAGATCCGCGCCATGGTCGGTGGCAGCGACAACCAGAACTTCAACCGGGCGGTCGCCGCCAAACGCCAGCTCGGCAGCACCTGGAAGCCCCTGCTCTACTACACCGCGCTGCAGCTCGGCTGGGCGCCCACCGACCCGCTCGACAACCGCGAGGCTGTCTTCCCTTTTGAGGGCTCGTGGTACAGCCCCCGCGCCGATCACGCGCCGGTGGCCACGGTCAGCCTCAACCAAGCGGGCGTCGCCAGCGAGAACATCGCCAGCATCTGGCTTCTCTACCATCTGCTCGACGGGGTGGAGCCCGAGCAGCTCAAAGAGCTCGCCGAAGCGGTCGGCCTCGTGCCCTCCGCTTTCGCGGACAGGGATGCGTGGATCCGCCGGGTGCGCGACGATTTTGGCGTGATCTCCACTGCGGGTCGGGTGGACGAGCTCGCCTTCTCCGCCGCCCGCCTCGAGATGGTGCGGGAGCGCGGCCCGACTGACCCCGACCGACTTGACCTGATGGCCCTGCTCCACGGCAAAGGCGCGGTCACCGAGGAGCGGCGGCAGGCGCGGAACGGGGCCAGCGCGGCCCGGCTGGCGGCCCTGCGCTGGAACCTCGTCGAGGTGGAGGCGGCGGCCCGCGACTGCCGCGCCGCGGTCGAGGCGCTGCAGGCCGAGGTCGGTCGCAGCGGCGGCCTCGGCGGCGTGGTCGACGCCATCGCCGGGCTCGTCGGCGGCGGCTCCCGGCCCGATCCGGCTCTGCGCGCCACCCTCCGCTGGCAGCCCGAGCGCGGGGCCCTGGCCTGCGGTGAGGCCGGGCCGGGCTGGGTGAGCGTCGACGACGCGCTGCTCGCGACCTGGGCGTCGATCGGCGCGCCGAGCTTGCCCGCGGCCGAAGACGCGCGCCTGCGCGGCCGGCTCCGCCTCGCCGACGTCGAAGACCTGCTCAGCCGCAAGCGCCGCTGGGAGCTCGTTCTCGCAGAGCAAGATCCGTATGACTTTGAGGTCCTGCAGCACCACCCCGACTTCCGGGTGCTGCTCTCGATGCAGGTGATGAGCGGCGCCGCCCGCGCTTTTGGCGTGCAGACCCCCCTGCCGCCGGTGCTGAGCATGCCGCTTGGGGCGGTCGACATCTCGTTGGAAGAGGCGGCGAACATCTACCAAGGCATGCTCGCCGGCCGGGTTTGGCGTTTCCCCGGCGAGGTGCTGCCCGCCGACAGCGCGCTCGGGCTCTGGGCGGACGTGGCGCCCGTCGAGTCCCCCTCGCTGCTCATCGCCGAGATCCGCGACATGAACGGCGCGCCCCTGTACCGGGCCCTGCCCAGGGCGGTCGCGGTCGCGCCCCCGCCGGCGGGCCGCCTGCTCGGGGACGTCCTGCGCAACGTCGTCCTGCACGGGACGGGACGCCGGGCGGCCGACGCGGTCACCCTCGGCGGCCAGCACGTGCCGGTGGCCGGAAAGACCGGCACCACCAATGGTTTTAAGAACGCGGCCTTCGCGGGCTTCGTCCCCAAGGCCGGCGCCGAGGGCTGGACCTGGGGCGAGGGCTTCACCGTGGTCAGCTACGTCGGCTACGACGATAACCGGCCCATGAAGCGGGGGGCCACGCGCCTCGCTGGGGCCAGCGGGGCCCTCCCCGCCTGGATCACGACCGCCCAGGGCCTCGCTGACGCGGGCCTGCTGGGCAAGGTCTCCCCGGGGGTCGCTGAGCTTCGCGTCGAGGGCGGCTACGCGCAGGTCCAAGTGGCCGCGGGCTCGGGCGCGCCCACAGCGGGCGGGCCCCAGCGCACCCTTGTGCGGGGCGCCGGCCTGCTCTCCGACGGGGCTGTCGATCTGGAGCGGTCCTTCGAGGCCGCGTGGCTGCGGGGGCCCGCGCCGGCCCCGGCCTCTCCCCCTCCACCTGCGCCGGGTGAGGCGGAGGGCCCCGCTCCGACCCCGGAGGAGGAGCCGCTTCCTCCAGAGCCTGCCGCCGAGGACGAGCCCGCGCCGGTTGATGCCGACGACGGCGGGCCGAACGAGGAGGGAGAGGCCGACCCGCCCGCCGATGGGGCCGGTGCGGGAGCCGCCCCGCTCGATGAGGACGACGAGCCAGTGCGTATTTTGCCCGAGGGTGAGGCGCCGCCCGAGCTCGATGAGGGCTGAGCGCCTGCGGACGGCCGGGCCGGGCACGGATAGCGGAGGGGTCCCCTGTGTGAAGGCGCGGCCCCACGCGCCGCCGCGGAGCTCTGCGTGCACCTGCGCTGCCTGCTTTTGTTCAGCCTGGTGGTCGCCCTCGGCGGCGGCTGCGTCGTCAAGTACGGGGCCCGCGGCTCCGCCTCTGGCGCGGCCGGGCCCGCCCCCGAGCCCCCGGTCGAGCTCGCCGACGAGACCCGCGCGCTGAAGCGCCTGCTCGAGTCGTCTGAGCTGATCGACCAACAAGACCGGATCAACGCCGCGCTCGCCTTGGCCGACCTGGTCTCGGCCGAGCCCGGGCGCGCGCCCCGCCACGTCGAGGCCTACCTGCAGCAGCTGCACGACATCGAGCAGCGCGGGCAGCCGAGCTCGGTGCCCCTGCCCGAGGCGGCGGCTGGCGCGGCGAGCTTTGGCGCGTCCGGGGTGCGCGAAGAGGAGCTCGACGCCGGCGGCGGCCCGGTCGAGCCGGCCCCCAAGGGCCCCGACGTGGCCCTCTTCGACCCGGACGCCCCGACCCCGGCGCCGGTGGCCGGCCCTGACGTGCCCACCCTGCTCGCCGCGGCCGCGCAGCGCAGCGCGTCGGGTGACCTGCTGGGCGCGATGTTGGCGCTGGAGGCCTGCCGCGACCTGCCTTGTTGGGCCGAGGTCAAGCCGGCCTACATCAAGGCGCGCGACGCCGAGGTCTTCCGGCAGAAAGAGCGCGCGGCCCAGCGCTTCCTCGAGCTGCGGGGTGAGGCCAGCGCCGCCCGTCACCGCGACGGGCTGTTGGCGATCGCCGCGGAGCTCTCCGCCCTGCGCGCGAAGTACCCAGACTCGGTCCACGCGGCCGAGATCGGCAAGCACATCGAGCGGGTGCAGCGGGAGCTCGAGGCCCTGCCCGAGCCTTGATCCTCGGGGTCGCCGGGCTGCTCGCCCTGCTCCTGACCGCTGAGCTGTGGCTGCTGCTCGCCGCGGCCCGCCTGCTGGAGGCTCCCGAGCTGCTGCCCGCGCCGCTGGTCGCGCGCCTCGGCGCGGTCGAGGCGCCGCGCCCCCTGAGCCTGTGGCTCGGGGGAGGCTTGGCCCTGCTCGCCGCGCTCAATGCCGCGCTGATCGGCGTCGGGGTCGGCCTTGTGCAGGTCTTGCCCCGTTGAGCGCGGGCCAGCTGCGCCGCTGCCCCTTGCGGCCGGCGGGCCTGCTGGTTATTCGAGGATCGCTGCGGCTGGGTAGCTCAGTTGGTTAGAGCATGCGGTTCATACCCGCAGTGTCGGCGGTTCAAGTCCGCCCCTCGCCACTCCCCTCGAGGCTGGTCCACACGGGCCAGCCTCGTCGGATTTTTGGACCTCGCTCCCCGGTCTTGACCCGGGCCCCGCCGACCGGCAGCATGGCCGCCGGCCGCCGCGGGGTGGCCGCGGAGGGTGGCATGGGTGGTGGTGACGGCGCACGCAGCCGGCGGTGGTTCCTCGGCGGGGCAGCGGCGGCCGCGGCCGGCTGCGCGGGCGGCTCCGTGGGGCCGGCGGTCCACACCCAGCGCCACGTGCGCTGGCGGCTCGCGTCCAGCTTCCCCCGCTCGCTCGACGCGATCTTTGGCGCCGCCGAGGTGCTCGCCGAGCAGGTCAAATTGATGAGCGGCGGCACCTTCGAGATCCGCGTGTACCCGGCGGGTGAGCTCGTGCCCGCGCTGCAGGTGCTCGACGCGGTGCAGTCCGGCACCTGCCAAGCCGGCCAGTCGGGCAGCTACTACTACATCGGCAAAGACCCGACGCTCGGCTTCGACACCTGTGTGCCCTTCGGCCTCGGTCCGCGGCAGCAGACGGCGTGGCTGACGGAAGGGGGCGGCGCCGCGGCGCTGGCGCCCCACTTTGCGGCCTTCGGGGTCCGCAGCTTCATCGGCGGCAACACCGGCGCCCAGATGGGCGGCTGGTTCAAACAAGAGCTCGGCGGGCTCAGCGATCTCGCCGGGCTCAAAATGCGCATCCCCGGGCTGGGCGGCCGCGTGATGTCTGCCCTGGGCGTGTCGGTGCAAAACATCGCTGGCGGCGATATTTTCCCCGCCCTTGAGCGCGGCGCGATTGACGCCACCGAGTGGGTCGGCCCCCATGATGACGAGCAGCTCGGCTTTCACAAGGCGGCAGGCTTCTACTACTACCCCGGCTGGTGGGAGCCCGGGCCCTCGCTGAGCTTCTACGTCGGCGAGCAGGCCTGGAGCGCGCTGAGCGCCGAGCACCAGGCCATCTTCACCGCCGCTGCCGCCTTCGCCGCCCGCACGATGCAGGTCCGGTACGACCAACGCAACCCGGCAGCCTTGGCACGTCTGGTGGCCGCCGGCGTCCAGCTGCGCCCTTTCCCCGTGGACGTCATGGCCGCGGCGAAGGCCGCCTCTGAGCAGATGTTGGCGGATGACGCGGCCAAAGACCCGAAGTTTGCCGCTGTGCTCGAGGGTTGGCGCCAGTTCCGCGCCGCCTCGGCGACTTGGTTTGGCACGGCCGAGCTGGCCTATGCCCAAGCGGTCGGCGGCAGCGGCTGAGCGCGCGCCGCGCCTAGCGCACCAGCCCCAACACCAGCTCAGGGAAGGTGATCACGGCGAGCAGCGCGAGCAGCTGCAGGCCAAGAAAGGGGAGGACCCCCTTGTAGATGTCCGCGGTGCGGACCTCGGGCGGCGCCACCCCACGCAAGTAGAACAGCGAGAACCCAAAGGGCGGCGTCAAGAAGCTGGTCTGCAGGTTCATCGCCAACATCACGCCGAACCACACCAGATCGACGCCGAGGAGCCGGGCGGTGGGCACCAGCAGCGGCAGGACGATGAAACAAATCTCGAAGAAGTCGATGAAAAAGCCGAGGATGAACACGACGAGGTTGGCCACCACGATGAGGCCGAGCTTGCCGCCAGGCAGGCTGCGCAGCAGGTCCTCCATCCAAAAGTCGCCATAAAAGCCGCGGAACACGAGGGCGAACAAGGTGCTCCCGATGAGGAGCATCATCACCATGGCGCAGAGCCGGGTGGTCTCCTCGAGCGCTGCCCACAGGGCCGCCGCCCGCAAGCGCCCCTTGGCCGCGGCCAGGGCCACCGCGCCCGCTGCGCCCACGCCGCCTGCTTCAGTCGGGGTGGCCAGCCCGACCAAAATGCTCCCCATCACGACGATGATGAGCAGCAAGGGGGGCAACATCGCCGCGGCCAAGGCCCCCGCCGGTGGGCGCGCGCCCTGGGCGGCGGGCGCAAGATCGGGGCGGACCAGGCCAAGAACGACGACGTAGACTGCGTAGAGCCCCGCGAGCAACAAGCCTGGCAGCAGCGCGCCCGAGAAGAGGTCGCCCACGCTGACGCCGAGCTGGTCAGCCAAGACCACCAAAACAACGCTGGGCGGGATGATCTGGCCAAGGGTGCCCGATGCGGTGATCACACCCGCGGCGAGGCTGCGGCTGTAGCCCTGCTGGAGCATGGCCGGCAGCGAGATCAGCCCCATGGCCACGACGCTCGCGCCGACCACCCCCGTCGCCGCGGCGAGCAGCGTCCCCACCGCCACCACCGCGAGGGCCAGCCCGCCGCGCATCCGACCAAACGCCCCGCCCACGCTGGTCAGCAGCTCTTCGGCGATGCGGCTCTTCTCCAAAACGGCGCCCATCAGGATGAAGCCGGGCAGCGCGAGCAGGACTTGGTTGCTCATGATGCCCACCACCCGCTCGGGGAAGGCGTTCAGTAGGCCCCAGTCGAACAGCCCGAGCGCTGTGCCGAGCGCGGCGAAGGCGAGCGCCGCGCCGCCGATCGAGAAGGCGACCGGGTAGCCCGAGAAGATCAGCGCCAGCGCCACCCCGAACATCAGGGGGGCCATCAGCTCGGGCCTCATGCGCGCCCCCACAGCCGCCCGAGCGCCCCGCGCAGCTCCGCCAGCCCTTGCAGGCCGAGCAGCGCGAAGGCGAAGGGGATGACCAGCTTGATCGGCCACCGCGGCAGCCCGCCCGGGTCCGGCGAGCCCTCGCCGATCATGAGGGAGCGGGCGGCCATCTCGCCCGTGCTCCACGCCGCGAAGGCGCAGAAGGGGAGGAGCAGGCAGAGGCCGCCCAGCAGCTCGATCCACGCCCGCGCCTTGTCGCTCAAGCGCCCGCTGAGGACATCGACCCGCACGTGCTCGCCGCGGGCCAGGGTCGGCGCGGCGGCCAGCAAGAAGGCGAGGCTGAACAAGTACCACTGCCCCTCGAGGCCAGCGTTGCCGGCGAGGTTCTCGCCGAGCTGCTTGCCAAGCCAGCGCATGGATGTGTTGAGCAGGCCGAGCGCGACCATCAGGCCGAGGCAGGCGGTGGCCACATGGCTCACCCCCCGCGAGAGCCCGCCTGCTGCGCTGCCCTTCGCGCTCTGCTGCTCCATGCGCACCTCCGGCCCGGTCGGGGCGGCGGAGTGTACCGCAGACCGACCCGCCGATGTCAGCGCTCGGCGGCCGCACCCGCGGTAGCCTGTGCTAGGCTCGTGACATGTGGAGACAAGGCCGCCCGCCTGCTCGAGCCCGCCTGCGCGCCGCTGCGCTGTGGGGCCTCGTGTCTGCGGCTGCGCTCCCCGCCGCTGTGCTCGCCGCTGAGGCGGGCCCTGACGGTCTTGGGCTCGGGTGGGTCGACGATGGCGCGCCCGAGGGCCCCGCGACCCGACCCGTCCCCATGCTTGGCGCGGCGGCCCTGCCCATGCCCGAGGGCGGGGTGCACGCCTTGCCCTTGCCCTTCCCGCTCGCCTGGGCCGGCGGTACGTGGGGGGCCGTTGACGTCTATAATGATGGATGGATGATCTTCGACGGTGGGGCCGGCGCGCTCGGCTGCGCCGGCGCGGGGGACTGGGTCGGCGTCGCCGCCTTGGCCCAGCCGTGGTCGGCCAACGCGGTCAGCACCCGCACGCTTGGCCGGTACCCCCGCCGCACCGTCGTGGTGGACTGGGCGGGTGGCCCGCCCGGGGCGACGGGCAGCGGCCATGTGCAGGCGCTGTTGTCCGAGCACGGCGGCGACATTGTCGTGCTGCTCGATGACCTCGAGTTTGGCGCGCCCGCCTTCGACGGGGGCCTCGGCGCCACGGTCGGCGCGCAGGGCGGGGCGGGCGGCGGGCTCGCGGTGGCCTGCGGCGGCGTGGCCTTGCCCGCGGCGGTGGCCTTCGGCCAGGTCGATGACCGACCGGGTGCTGCGCGCCGCACGGTCGACGCCCTCGATCCGCCCTGGGTGGGCGGGGTGGCCGACGGTTTTGTCGGTGAGCGCCTCGCCGCGGGCGACATGAACGGCGACGGGCTCGATGAGGTGCTGGTCGGCGCGCCGGCGGATGACCGCGTCTTCCTGCTCGGCGGCGGGGTCGGCCCCTGGGGCGGCGCGCTCGCCGGTGCGGTGGGTGAGCTGGACGAGCCGCTCGGCGGGGCCCTCCTCGGGAGCAGCCTGCTGATCGTTGATCTGGATGAGGATGGCTATGCAGAGGCGCTGATCGGCGCGGCGGGCGCCGACACGGCCCGGAGCAACGCGGGCGCGGTGTACCGGCTCGCCGGCGGCGCGCTCCCCGTGGCGTCCGTCCCCCGCCTCGACGCCGACCTGACCCTGCTCGGCCCGTCGGGCCCTCTCGATGGTCGGCCGTTCTCCACCTGGGTCGGGGCTGGCGCTGGCGCTTCGCTCGCCGCGGGTGATCTCGACGGGGACGGCCTGCTGGACCTCATCATCGGCGCACCCACCGAGGGCACGGCCGCGGCGAACGCGGGCGCCGCCTTCGTGGTGACGGCGGCGGGCGGGCGCAGCGGCACCCTTGACCTCGCGACCGCGCCCCTGACCTTCACCGGCGACGCGGCGGGCCAGCGCGTCGGCACCGCCCTCGCCGCTGGCGATCTCGACGGCGATGGGGATGACGAGCTGGTCCTGGGCACGCTGGGCGACGCGCCGGCCGGCGCCCTGAGCGGTGGGCTCGCATTGCTCATCGATCCGGCGGGCCTCGGGCAGCAGCCGGCGCGCGCCGCCGCCTTCGCCCAGATCGCCGGCACCACCGCCCGCGGCGAGCTGAGCTCGGCCGTCGCCCTGGCCGACTTTGACGAAGATGGCCTGCTGGACATCGCGCTCGGCGCACCCTACGCCTCGGACGGCCTGCCGGTCTCGGGCAGCGTATCGGTCTTCTCGGACGCGGGTGGTCTGGTGGGGATCGTGCGAAGCGACGCCGCCGACGCCCTCCTCAGCGCGGACAGCGCCGGGGCGGGCATGGGGGCCAGCCTCGCCGTCGACCGCAGCGGAGAGAGCCCCGCCCTCTGGGTCGGCGCCCCGTCCGCCTCGGCGGGCGCCCCCACCGGCGCTGGGCTGGTCGCCCGCTTCGACGCGCCCCTGGGCTCGCCGACCCTCAGCCTCAGCGAGGCCGCGCTCTTGCTGCAGGGGGCGGAGATCGGCGCTGGGCTCGGTCGGGCCGCCGTCTTCGGCCCCCGTCAGGATGGTCTGCTCGGCCTGGAGCTCATCGTCGGCGCGCCATTTGTCAGCGGAGCGACCCGGCCGCGGGTGGGCGCGGTCTACCGGGCGCCCCTGCTCAGCGCCTTCGCAGATGACGATCTGGACGGCTTTGTCGCCTATGCGAGCGGGGGGCCCGACTGCGATGACCAAGATCCGGCGGTCCACCCCGCGGCCCTCGAGGTGGCCAACCGCGTCGATGACGACTGCGACGGCTGGACCGATGGGCTGGTGCTTGTGCGCACCGAGGCCGACGGCTTCGACTGGGACGTCGAAGAGGAGCTCGGCGGCCCGCCCAGCGCGGGTTTTGACTTCGAGGACGCCCCGTCGGGGGCCGATCTGCGCACGCGCTACGCCGCCGCGGGCCTCGAGCTGGTGCCGGGCGTGGCGGTCAGCGCCGCCGCGGAGGCCTGGGGTGCGCCGGCCCGCGGCGCTCGATGCGCGGCCCATGTGGCGGGTGGGCCCGGCGCGGCCTTAGAGCTGCGTTTTGATGCACCGGTGGACGCGATCGGCCTGCGGGTGCTCGACCTCGCCGACGAGCTGCTGGTCAGCGCGGAGCTCGCCGGGGCGCCGCGCTTCGTGGACCTCTCGATGCGCGCCCCAGGCGAAGATCTGCCGGGTGGGGCTTTTGTCGGCTTTACCTTCGCCGAGAGCGTCGACGCGCTGCGGCTGCGGACCCCTGGCGCCGACGCCTTTGGGATCGACGATCTGGAGGTGATCTGGGCAGCCGACACCGACGCGGATGGGGACGGGTACACCGACCGGGAAGGGGACTGCGATGACGCCGATCCGGCCATCTCACCGGCCGCGGCGGAAGACCTCGAGAACGGCGTGGATGACGACTGCGACGGCGTGATCGACGGGGGCGACCTGCTGGTCTGGCCCGACCCGGTGGAGTTTGAGGTCGGCTCGGGCATCGACGCCGAGATCGTCGACTTTGAGGACCTCACCGTCGGCAGCCAGCCCACCGACATCTACCGCCTGCTTGGGGTCGAGCTCGACGGGACCTTGCGCGTCCTGACCTCGGTGGACGACGCCGATCCACGTGACCTGCGGGGCGGGCGCGCCTTGGGCGCCGCGGCGACCGTGCGCTTCACCGAGGTGCAGCCCGCGGTGGGATTTTGGGCTCTCGACGTAGAGGGTCCGCTGGCGGTGCGCGGCTGGGCTGACGGCGTGCTGCTCTACGATGAGGTGGTCGACGCCGGCGGAGATGACGTCAGCGGCGGTGTCTTCGTCGGGTTCCGCTTCGACTTTGGGGTCGACACCTTAGAGATTGAGAGCACCACGGTGGGGGACGTCTGGGGCTTGGACGACCTGACCTTCTCGGTGCTCGGCCTCGATGACGCCGACGGAGACGGTCTGACCGAGGCCGAAGGTGACTGTGATGACGCGGACGGAGGGGTCGGGCCAGGGGCGGTGGAGGTCTGGTACGACGGCATCGACGGGGACTGTGACGGCGCCAGCGACTACGACGAGGACCGCGACGGCGTCGACAGCGCGCTGTACGGCGGGCTCGACTGTGATGACGCCGATCCAGCGGTGTCCCCCGAGGCCGAGGAGCTCTGGTACGACGGGGTCGACGGGGACTGTGACGGGGGCAGCGACTTCGACGTCGACGGGGATGGTCATGACAGCACGCTCTGGGGCGGGACCGACTGCGTCGACGCCGACCCCGACATCTCACCCTCGGCCTTCGACCGCTGGTATGACGGCATCGACTCCGATTGCGGCGGCGAGGACGACTACGACGCCGACGGGGATGGGATCGGCGCCGGCGGCGGCCTGTCCGGCACCTTGATCGACTGCGATGACGCGGACCCGTCCGTCTTCCCGGGCGCGGAAGAGCTGTGGTTTGACGGGCTCGATCAGGACTGCGGCGGTGACAGCGACTTTGACGTAGACGGCGATGGCTTCGACGCCGCGCTCTGGGGCGGCCTCGATTGCAACGACCTGCGGCCCGAGGTCTTCCCCGGCGCCCCGGGGGAGGTCTGCTACGACGGCGTTGATCAGGACTGCGACGGTGGCAATGACTTCGACTGCGACGGTGACGGCTACAACAGCGATGACCACGGGGGTGCGGACTGCGATGACGCCCGACCCGACGTGCGGCCGGGTGCGGTCGACCTCCCCCGAGATGGGGTGGATCAGGACTGCGATGGCGCCCCCGAGTTCGATGACGATGGCGATGGCGTCGACGGGGTCGAAGATGGTGGGCTGGACTGCGATGACACCGATCCCCTGATCAGCCCCTTCGCCACCGAGCTCTGGTACGACGGAGTGGACCAAAATTGCGCCGCGGACGATGACTTCGACGCGGACGGCGATGGTCTTCGGCCCTTGGCCTTCGGTGGCCTCGACTGCGACGACACCCGCGCCCACGTCCGGCCCGGCGTGCGCGAGCTGTGGTACGACGGGGTTGACGCCAATTGCGACGGCGCCGATGACTTCGACGCCGACGGCGATGGCGCCCGCCCCTTGGCCTTTGGCGGCGGGGACTGCGACGACCGTTCCGCGGGCCGTGGTCCTGGCGTGCCGGAGCGCTGGTACGACGGCGTCGACCAAGACTGCGACGGCGGCAGCGACTTTGACGCGGATCGCGACGGCGGAGACCTCGCCAGCGCGGGGGGCGACGACTGCGACGACGCTGACCCCTCCCGTCGCGGCGGCTTACCTGAGATCCCGGGCGACGGAATTGATCAGGACTGCAATGGCGTAGACGACGTCGATCTGGATGGGGATGGCGCTTGGTCCGCCGCCGACTGCGATGACGCGGACGCGACCGTCCGGCCCGGCGCCGCTGACCCTTGCGGTGACCTCGTGGACAGCGACTGCGACGGGGCGCCGGAAGAGGACTGCGATGGCGACGGCTTCGCGAGCGCAGCGGCGGGTGGCCTCGACTGCGACGACGGGGAGCCTCTGGCTTACCCCGGCGCAGTCGAGCGCTGGTACGATGGGATCGACGGCGACTGCGCGGGCGGCGACGACTTTGACCGTGACGGTGATGGTCAGCGCGCCCTCGCGGGCGGCGGCGGCGACTGTGATGACGCCGACCCCCTCCGCGGTCCGCACATCGCCAGCGATCCCTGTGACCTCCGAGACAACGACTGCGACGGTCTGGTGGATGAGGACTGCGTGGCCGACGGCGGAGGCTCGGGCGCGGACGGCGGGTCCGGTGGCTCGACCGATGGCTCGACCGACGCAGGTACGGACGGGGGTGGGTCCGGCTCCGGCGGCGGTGACACCGCCACCCCAGGGGACAGCGGCGGCGGGGATGCCGGGCCAGGCGATGGGGGCGCGGCGGACGGGGCATCTGGAGGGGGAGCCGACGCCGCCGGAGACGGCGCGGCGGACGCCGGAGATGGCGCGGCGGACGCGGCGGGTGACGGAGGTTCGGACGGCGGCGATGCCTCCGATGCAGGGGGCGCGGCGGACGACGGCGGTGCGGCCGATGGGGGCGGCGCGGGCTCCGGCGGGGGGGCGCCCTCCGAAGGCGCGGTCGGCGCGGGCGGCGGCGCGGCGCTGGCGAACCCAGCGGCCTCGGCCCCCTCGGTCAGCAAGGGGCCCGCGGGCTGCGGCTGCGCCGGTGGGGGCGCGGGTCCGGCGGGCGTCGGGGCGCTGGTCGTGGCCCTCGGGGCGCTGACGGTTCGCCGGAGGCGCCAGGGCTGAGGCACGCACAACGGGGCAGGATCAGCCCCGCGCGGCTCTTCTCACCGTTGTGTGTGCGCGCTCAGTGCCACTGTTCGTCGGCGCCGGCCCGCGCCCTCCAGCCGCGTCCGGCGCGCCCGGGGTTCTCGTTTCCGCCCTCCAGCACCTCAAAGCGGGGCGCTGGGCGTGGGCTGCTCGGTCGGGTCGCGGCGCGCACCCGCCCGCGCGTGCCCCACCACCAGCCGAAGGCACCGGCGCTGAGCTCGCCGAGCGGGTGTGTGCCCCCGCCGCCGAAAGAGAGCAGCACACCCAGACCGACCAAGCCCGCCGCGAGGTGCTCGGCCTTGATCTCGCCCAAGAAACCGGTGCGGAGGATCTGGCCCCGCGCCGTGCCGAGGCCCGCCACCCAGACGCCGAGCACGGCGGACCCGCTGCCGATGTACAGGGCGCCGTCGTCGAGCAGGTGAGGGGGGCTGTCGAGCAGCGCCGAGCCGGCCAGCGTGACCGCCGCGGTGAGCACATTGCCGGCCAAGCCGGCGAAGAAGAAGGACTGCAGCAGCTTGCGGGTGCCCAGCCGATCCTCCATTGGAGAGACCGCGAACCACAGAATGAACAGCTGCACGGCGATCGCGCCGATGGAGCTCGGTGGCTGGAGCAGCATGGCCGTCAGCGGCTGCCACAAGAAGCCCCGCAGCAGCTGCTCGGGGACCAGCGGCAGCACCCCCGCGATCTCGCCGCCGCCGGCGTCGGCGAGCAGCACGAAGAGGATCCACGAGACCGCGAGGATGGCCATCAGCGCCTTGACGCCGCGACCCGGCCGGGGGAGCTGGAACATGGGGACCACCGCGGAGGGGAGGGGCGGTTGGACTGCACACCAGCCGGTCACATAACGGGGCGTCCGCGGCGCGCGCCCGCCGCCGCGCCCGGTCCGCGAGGTCGCTCGATGCTCCCCCGTCCCGACCTGCGCCGCTGGGCTGCTTGGCGCTTCGGTCCTCTTTTGTTCGTGCTGCCCATGTCCGGGGCGGCGCGGGCGCACCCATTTGACGCCGATCTCTATGGTCAGCAGATCGACGTGCTGATCGATGTTGACGAGCTTCGGCTGCGTGTGGCCTCAGAGGTGCCGACCCGGGTGGTGGTCGAGGACCTCGTGCGGCGCACCGGATCGGCCCGGCGAAGCCCAGCCGAGGTCGAGGCTTTTCACGGGCTCTGGCTCGGAGAGCTCATCGACGGCTTCGTGGCGCACCGGGCCGGTGCCCCGGTGGCCTGGACGCGCCGCCCACCGCCCGAGCTGAGCGCCGAGCTGCAGGCCCGCTTCGCGATCTACCGCTTTGAGCTGGCGACTGGGCTCGCCCCAGAGGCCGTCCACACCATCAACCTCGTGGACCACAACTTCCCCGATCAGCGCGCGGTGCGGCTGCTGGACCTCCACCTGCACCCGCGCTGGCGGCTGGACGCCTGCTCCATGATCGAGGTCGGACCCGAGGGGATGGTCGAGGACCGCACTGGGCGCTGGGGTCAGCTCGCCGAGGACCGCGAGCTGCGCCTGTCCATCCAGCCCCGCCCATGGTGGCGGTGGCAGCTCGGCCGGCTCGGCCGGCTGCTGCGGGGGGCTGCCCCAGACGCGCCCCTCCCGGCCCGCGCCGCGCTGGTCGGCGAGGACCAAACCGACGTCATGCGCGGTGTTTTCGGCTTGGGGCTGGCCGCAATGCTCGGCCTCGCCCCCATCGTGTGCGCCCTGGCTTGGCGCCGGTCGAGGAAAAGGCGCGCGCCGAGCCTTGACGGTTGAATGGGTGTTCAGTAAGCTGAACGTATCCGGCAGGGCCTCCCGCGCCCGGACCACCTTCTCCGCTTCGGAGCAGCCCATGAGCACCCCCCCAGCCAACGACGAGCTGTCGCCTCGCCAGCGCGACGTGCTCGATTTCATCGCCACGATGCTCGAGCAGCGCGGCATCCCCCCGACCTACCGCGAGATCGGCGACGCCCTGGGCATCGCCTCGACCAACGGGGTTGCTGACCATGTCAAGGCCCTTGAACGCAAAGGGTTCATCGCCAAAGAGGGCGGCGGGGCCGCCCGCGGCCTGCGCCTGACCGAGAAGGCTGGCCCCACCCGCCGCGGTGACACGGTCAGCGTGCCGATCGTGGGCACTGTGGCCGCAGGGCTGCCGGTGCTGGCCGAAGAGAACTACGAGCGCAGCTTCCACATCGACCGGTCGTTGCTCCGGGGTGGTGGTCAGGTGTTCGCCCTCAAGGTCCGCGGCGACTCGATGATCGAAGAGGGCATCTTTCAAGATGACCTTGTCATCGTCCGGCGCCAAGACAGCGCGCGCAACGGTGACATCGTCGTCGCGCTCGTCGATGGCGAAGCGACGGTCAAGTTCTTTTTCCGCGAGGGCGACCGCATTCGTTTGCAGCCGGCCCACCCCACGATGGAGCCCATCTACGTCGACGGGCGGAGCACCACGCTGGTCCAAGGCGTCGTGATCGGCGTCTGGCGCGAGTACTAGGCCCGCTGGGGCCCCGCCTTTCGGGCGCCGACCGGCCACAGGTCGCCACCCTGGCGCTGGCCTCAGCGCCTGGTCCCGCGTGCGGTGCCCACCTGCCCGGCGTGTGCGCCGGGGCTCGCCAACCGCGCCCCGCCGTGGGCTACCGTGCCTGAGCGGCGCCTTTTGTGCGCAACCCGAGGTCCTGCGTGATCGGCACCCCGCTAGGCATCCGGGCGCAGCTGCTGTGGTCGGTCGGCGCAGTCAGCCTGCTGCTCGCCATGGGCCACGCGGGGCTGTTCTGGCTCGTGCTCAAGGGCACCGAGGAAGAGCGGCGCACCGAAGAGGCGCTGGTCGCCGCGGCCCTCTTCGCTCACGGGGTGGCGGTCGGTCGGGGGCAACCCGACCCCCTTCAGCCCCTTCCTGGGCTCCGGCTCCCGCTGGCCGACGGGGTCGGGCAGCTCTGGGTTGAGCCCGCTGCGCCCCCGGCGCCGGCCAGCCCACCGCAGGTGACCGGCGCCTTGTGGGGTGACCGGGTGGTTGAGGTGCAGCGCCCGCTGGGCGCGCTCTCGCCCGGCCGCCTGCGCGTGCAGATCCCGCTCATCAACCCGATGTTGCCGGTCGGCCCCGCGCCGCTGGCCCTCGCGCTGACCAGCCTGAGCACCTTCTTCGCCGGCGCCGCGGCGCTGGCCTGGCTCCGCTCACACCTGCTGCGGCCCCTCGACGCCTTACGCGGGCACACCGAGCGCATCGCCGCCGGAGAGTTCGGCGCCTTGCTGCCCGTGCACGGCAGCCGCGAGATCGTCGACCTTTGTGGTGCGTTCAACACGATGAGCGCGTCGCTCGACGCTTACCGCGCGCGCACCCTCGCCCAGGTCCAAGCGCTGGAGCGCGCCAACGCTGAGCTGGCCCGCGCCCAAGACGCGCTCGTGCGCAGCGCGCAGCTCGCCGGGGTTGGCCGGCTCGCCGCCGGGGTGGCCCATGAGCTCGGCAACCCGCTGGCGGCGGCCATCGGCTACCTCGAGCTCGCCAAAGACGGCGGGGCGGGCGCCGACCCCTCCTTGGTCGAGGGGGCCCGCGGGCAGCTGCTCCGCATGGACGGCATCATCCGTGAGCTGCTCCGTTCGGCCCGCCCACCCGCGACCCCGGCGGCGCCCCACCCCTTGGGCCTCCTCGCGGCGGCCGCGGTCGACGCGCTCCGGCCGCTGCCGGCCTTCCGCGGCGTCCATCTGCAGGTGCGCTGCCCCGAAGGTGAGGTCTGGGCTGAGGTGAGCCCTCCGCACCTCCACCAAGTGCTGATGAACCTCCTGCTCAACGCGCGCGACGCAGTCTTGGGCAAGGTCAGCGCCCAGATCGAGCTCCACGTGCGCCGCGCCGAGGGTGCCGCGGTGCTTGAGGTGGTCGACAACGGCCCCGGCTTTCCGCCCGCCTTGTTGCCGCGCCTCGGCGAGCCCTTTTTGACCACCAAGGCGCCGGGTGAGGGCAACGGCCTCGGCCTCGCGGCTTGCCTGCACTTGATGGAGGGGCAGGGCGGCAGCATGCAGCTGTGCAACCTCGCTACCGGCGGCGCGTGCGTCCGCCTCCGGCTCAACGAGGTGCGCCCTGACCTCGCCTGAGCGCGCGCGCTGGGGGCGCGGTCTTGTGGTGGGCGCGGTCGCGTTGGGGTTGCGCGCGCCCCGGGCCCTGCTGCGGTGGGACGAGGTGAGCCTCGCCTACGCTGCATACGCCGAGCCCGCCGCGCGTGCGGTGGATCGCGGCGCGCTGCATGAGCTGCCCGCGGCCTGGGTGGGCCTGCACCCGCCCCTCCATGCCGCGCTCTGGGCTGTCGGTGAGCACGTCGCGCCGGTGCCCTTGTTGGGCCTCGGGCTCAGCGCGGGCTGCAGCGCGGCGGCCGCTGGCCTGCTCGCTGGGCGCTGGGGCTGGCTGCCGGGGCTGGTGCTCGCGCTCTCCCCGGCGTCGATCACCTATGCAGCTGAGGCCAACAATTACCCGCTCGCCGCGCTCCTCATCGCGTTGGCCCTGGTCTGCGCGGGCAGCGCCTCGCCGCTCGCGGGCCTTGGCGCGGCGCTCGCCGGTTGGGGGCACGTGCTGGGGCTCGCCGTGGGCGGGGCGGTCGTGCTCCGCAGGCTGTGGGCGGGCCCCCGCGCGGCGCTGGGGCTCGCCGTGGGCAGCCTCCTCGGCGTGCTTCCGGTCCTGATGGGGGCGGCCTCGCGGGCCGGTGAGGGCGGCACCTTCGGTCAGCCAGAGGTCCCCTTGCGCGCCTGGGCTGAGGGCGCGCTCGCTGTGATTAGCGTCGGCGGGGTCGTTCAGGTCCTTGGTCTCGCAGGCGCGCGCCGGGCTGCGGTCGAGGGGGCCGAGGCCGTCTGGGCGCTCTGCGCGCTCTTCGGTGCCCTGGTGGTGTTCCTGGGCCTCGGGGTCGCCGCGGCGCACCAGTTCCCCTACCTCTCGCTGCTCGCGGTCCCGCTCGCCGCTGCCTGGGCGGGGGTGCGGGGGCGCGGCTGGGCGGCCCTGGCGCTGGGCGCGGGCCTCGCTGGCGCGGGCCCGCTGTTCGTCGCAGACCTGCAGCGCTGGGGCGCGGTGCGCGCCGATCTGCAGCGCCCCCGGGCGATCGACCTTGCCCTTGAGCGGGCGGCCTGCGGCGACCTGCTGTGGCTCGTCTCTCCTGCGCTGCACGCCGATGACGACAAGACCGACGCAGCACCCGTCCTGTGGCGCATCCGGCCGTGGCGCTCGATGCCCCGGGCCACCCATGTGCCCCACGACCTCGCCGACTGGCGCTACGGCCACCCGCGCTGGGCCAGCGGGCTCGAGCTGCGCACCTCCACCGAGCTCGCCTGGGGGCCGCTCGACGCGGTGCTCGCGGCCGCCCAGGCGCGCGGCGCTGGCGCATGGGTGGTGCTCTACGATCACGCGCCGGCCGCCGGCCTCGACCAGCGGGTGCAGCGCGCGCTGCGGGCCTGGGCTCCGGTGCAGGTCGAGCCGGTCGGCGCCGACCTCGGGTTGGGGGTCGACCTGCTGATGCACGTCCCACCGCCGCCCGAGCGCCGGGCCAAACTGCCGTCGGGCGCGGGCTGCGCACATGGTTGAGCTCAGCCCCGCGCTCACCGCCGCGCCCGCGGGGGCGCTCGCCGCGCTGCTCATCGCCGCGGGGGCCGCTGCGCTGCGCGCCGGGGGCCTGCCCCGCCCGCGGGCGAGCGCCGCCGCGCCATGGCTGCTGGTGTGCGCTCTCGCGCTCGTCGTGCGCCTCGCCGTGCTCCCTGCGCTTCAGCGTCACGAGTTTGATGGCCACGAGGCCGAGTACTGGGACATTTTCCGGGGCGAGCGGGCGTTGAGCCGCGGGGGTACGGTGCTCTACCCGAGCGTGCAATGGCTCTGGGCGCTGCTCGGCTCGGTGCTCCCCCATCGTCCCGAGGTGCCCGTCGCGCTGATGGCCGTCGTGGGCGCGGCGGGGGCGGCCCTGGCGGGCGCGTTGGTCGGGCGCCGGGTCGGCGGCCGCGCTGGGCTCGCAGCGGCGGCGCTCGTCGCCCTCCACCCGACCCACGCGGCCTGGTCAACCAGCGCCTACAACGTCGTGCTGCCGCTGACCCTGCTCGCCTTGGCTACGGCGGCGGTCGACCGCTGCAGCGCGGGACCGCCGGCGTCCATGCCCCTGCGCCTCGTGGCCGTCGCCGCCGGCGGCCTGGCTGTGCTCACCCGCCTTGACGTGGCCCCAGGCTTGCTGTTTCCGCTGCTGCTCGCGCTCCACGACGCGCGAGAGGGTGGTCTCGGGCTCCGCGGGCTCCTGCGCGGCTGGGTCGGCCCGCTCGCCCTGACCCTCCCCGTCGTTGGCTTGGGGGTCTACCCCCTCGTCGTGCCCGGCGGCCTGCCTGGCGAGGGGGAGCGCGCGCTCTCCTGGTCGATGCATCTGCTGTGGCGGGCGCCCTATGCCGAGCTGAGCGGCTTTCTCGCACCCACCGGCCTGCTGCTGTTGGGGGGCCTCGCCCTGTTGGCCGCGCCAAGGCTCGCCCTCTGCGCGCTGGTCGGTGGGGTGGTGCCCCACCTCGTGTTGGCGAGTTTTGATGACCTGGGTGACCGGCACGCCCTGCTCGTGCTCGGGCCGGTGACCTTGCTGGTCGGCCTGGGGGTGCAGGGCCGCGGCCCGATCCCGCGCGGGCTCGGTGCGCTCGGCTTTGGCCTCCTGGCCGCTGGTTTCCTCACGCAGCTCGCCGCGCTCCGGCCCCGTTTTTATGGGAGCGAAGAGGCGCTGGCTGAGGTCCTCGAGGTCGAAGTGCCCTTCCGCAGCTTGCCGCGGTGGTCGCTCGAGGCACCCCCACCCGCACAGCAGGGCTGCACCTGGGTCACCGAGAGCCACCGGGCGCCGCCGCCGGCTGAAGGTGCAGCCACGCTGAGCCACTTTAACCTCATCGATCCCGTCGAGGCCGAGGCCCTGCGCGGGGCTGCGGGCTGTCTGCTGTGGGTGGCCGACCTGCAGGATTGGCGCTGGTCGAGCCGCGGCGTGCGCGACCGGGCGCTGCGCTTGGAGCGCCTTTTTTACCTCCGGCCCCTCGCCCTGGTGAAGGACCCGGCCGCGGGCTATCCCTGGGGGGTCGTCATCGAGGTCGGACCGCGCCGGTGTTGCGGGGCCGCGGGCCTCCCGCTCCGGCAGCCAGCGCCCGCGGGATGGCGCACGGCACCTCGGGTGTTGCCCTGAGCCGCGCGCCAGGGAGGGGGTTGGTGGTGGAGGCTGGGCCGGTCCCGCAGATCCGCGCCGCCTTGGAGCGGCTCGCCGCCCGTGCAGCGCTGCTCGCCGGGCTCCGCGCCGGTGCGGGCGCGGTCGGTGGCGTCAGCGTTGGCCTCCTGCTGGCCTCGGGCATCGCGTCGGCCGGGGGGCCTCCGCTGCTCGCCGCAGGTGTCGGCATCACCGCGCTGTTGGTCGGCGGCGGCGTGGGCTTGATCGCGCCCCTGGTCCCCGCGTGGCGGGGCCGCGGCGACCTGTTGGTTCACGCGCGGTTGGTTGAGGCGCTGCGCCCCGAGCTCGAGCAGCGCCTATTGACCGTGGCAGGTCGCCTGATTCAGCCGCGGGGGGCCGCGGGCCCGGGCTCCGACCTGCTCTTGCAGCGCGCCGCGCGCCGCGCCGAAGGTGTGCTGCGCGACCTCCCCCCGGCGCGGGTCTACCCCCTCGACAGCCTGCGGGTGCCGGCGCTCATCGCCGCGGGCGCGCTGCTGTTGACCCTCCTCGCTGCGCTGTTCGCGCCCGTCGGGCCGGTCGAGGCGCTCGCCATGGCCGTGGCGCCGGGCGGGGCCTCGGTCGAGGCGGCGGCGCCGGTCGACCCCAACGTGCGCGCGGTGGTGGGCGACATTGAGCTCCGCTACGTCTTTCCGGCGCACACGGGCAATCCGCCGGTCACCGTAAAGAACAGCGACGGCACCATTCACGCGCCGGTGGGCACGGTGGTCGAGGTCCGCGCCCGCACGCTGGAGCGCTACGATCACGCTGATCTTGAGCTCGATGGCCAGCTGCTCGGGCCCGCAAACTTGGTGGCGGGCCGCGAGCTGTTGGCCACCCTGACCGTCGAGCGCGACGGCACCTGGCGCTTCGCGCTGACCCGGGGCGAGGCCCGGGTGCTCAGCCCCGACTACAAGGTCGAGATCGACGAAGACGCAGCCCCTGTGGTCGCTCTCGAACGGCCGCCCGGCCCGACCCCGGCGGCCGATGCGCCGCTGGGCGTCGCCTTCTCGGTGCAAGATGACTTCGGGGTGACCAAGCTCGCTGTCGAGATCGAAGATGAGCAGGGCAATCTCCGCGAGGTCCCGCTGCGTGAGCTGCTCGACCAGCCGCGCGAGGTGCAAGGGGTCCTGAGCCTCAGCCCGCGCCAGCTCGGCCTCCCGATCGGGCAGCGCTCCAAGCTCCGCATCGTCGCCTACGACAATGACGTCGGCGGGGGCAATAAGAAGGGGGCGTCCGCGACCCTCGAGGTCACGCCGCTGGGGCCCCGCGGGCAAGGCGAGCGCCTCGAGGCCTACCTGCGCAAGCTGCGTGACGCGCTGGTCGATGTGCTCGCCGCGCACCTGCTCGACCCTTCGCCCCCTGCCGCCGAGGCGTCCGCGGCGATGCGCTGGGCCGAAGGTGCCCAGGGGCGGCTCGACGAGGTGGCCCGGCTGCGCGCCGCGCAGTGGGGCGACGATGGCGCCGGCACCCTCGACGGGCCGCTGCTCGACGAGGTCTTCGCCGACGCCGGCCGGCTCTTCCGCTTTGTGCTCACCACCTGGGAGCCCGGCTCCGGCCGCAGCATCACCGCCGCCGATACCGCCCAGGTGAGCGCGCTGCAGGTCGATCTGGTGCTCGCCCTCGAACAGGCCATCTATGTGATCGACGCGTCGCTGCGCGCGGTCGCCTTGCAGCAGCTGAGCGAGGCCGCTGACAACGTCGCCGCCGAGGCCCGCGAGCTGGCCGCGGTGGCTGACAAGGCTGAGATTGGCGAGCTGCTCGCCCGCCTCGATCAGCTGACCCGCATGTTGGACGCGCTCAACAAAGCCGCGGCCGCCCTCTCCGACGCCGACTTGAAGGAGTTCGTGAACTCCCGCACCGGCGAGGCGAGCCAGCTGATGGACCAGATCCGCGCCGCGCTCGAAGAGGGCCGGGTCGAGGACGCCCGCGAGCTGATGAAGCAGCTCGCCGAGCAGCTGCAGCAGATGTCGGAGAGCCTCGGCGACCGTATGGCGAGCCAGCAGCAGGACGCCGACGAGCTCAAAGAGGCGCTGAAGAAGACGCTCGAGGGGATGGAGAAGCTCGAGGCCGACCAGCGGGCCTTGGCCGAGCAGCTCCGCAAGGAGCGCGAGGCGCTGGGCGACGAGGTGGGGGAAGAGGTCGCCGCCTGGGCGAAGATCGACAAGGCGCTGCGTGAGCTGCTGCGCCAGGCCGAGGCCTTCGAGGCGGCGGTGGGCGATGGGCGCGGCTACCGGATTGACGTGCTGCGGCGCGCAGAGCGGGCGGTCGGCGAGGCGCGGGCCGTCGAGGCGCCGGTGCGGGGGCGCGACCCGGTCGGCGCCCTCGACCGCACGCTCGGCGCGACCCCCTTGATGGAGGCCGCCCGCCGCTTGATCGGCGCCGAGGCCGCCCGCCCGCGCGGACCGAGCGAGCCCACTCCCGCGGCCCAGCCCGCTGCACAGGCCGCCGCCGCTGGCGCGGTCGCCCAGCTCCGCGAGCTGCGCGCCCTGCTCGAACCGATGGCGGAAGGCGGCGAGTCCGAGTCTCCCGAGGTTCAGTCCGCCGCCCGCAAGCTCAGCGCCCAGCAGTCCGAGCTCGCCGAGCGCCGCGAGCAGCTCGAGGGTGAGCTTCGGCGGGTGGAGCGCGCGCTGCCCACCGCGCAGGGCAAGGCCACCGCCGAGATGGAGCGCGCGGGGGAGTCGATGGAGCGGGCTCAAGACGCGCTGTCCCAGGGCGAGGCGATGAAGGCAGAGGGCAACCAAGACGCGGCGGCGGACCAAGTGAAGGCCGCGCGCGAGGCGCTGCAACAGGCGCTGCAGCAGCAACAGCAACAGCAGCAGGCCCAGCGTGAGATGCGCGGCCAGCAGCAGCCGCAAGGTGACCCCACCGGCAAAGACGAGGGGGATCCCTCGGTCGGGCCAGACCACCTCCTCATCCCGCCGCCCGAGGCCTTCCGCACACCTGAGGCCTACCGCCGCGCCTTGCTCGAGGGCATGTCCGGCGACGTGCCCGAGGAGTACGAGGCGCTCAAGCAGCGGTACTTCGAAGAGCTGGTGCGCCAATGAGCCGACGCTCCCCGCCGCTGTTCTTGGGGCTTGGCGTGCTGTTGGCGCTGCTGGTGGGCGCGCCGGCCCGCGCCGGCCTGCGCGAGCTGGAGGACTGCCTCGACCGCTTCCACCTCGAGTGCGCGGTGCAGGAGCGCAAGGGCCTGGGCGGCGCCGAGGGCCAGCGGGCCGACCTCTGGATCGCCTTCCACCGCGGCGACTATGGCGCGGTGGCGCGCCTCGTCGAAGCGGGCGCCGCTGGCTCCGGCCCCGACGAGGGCGAGGCGCCCTACCGGGCCACCGTCGAGTCGGCCCGGGGCATGGTGGAGCAGGGCGGTACCGGGGTCTCTGTTCGCTACGCGCCCGGCCTGGACGCCATCCTCGCCGAAGAGGCGGTCGAGACCTTGGTGGCCTCGCGGGCGGCGTACGACGCGCTGTTCGGCGGCGGCCCTGCCCACGACATCGTGCTGGACATCTTTCCCACCGCGACCCGCTTCATCGGCGCGAGCGGGCTGCCGCCCGAGAGCGTGCGCACCACCGGGGTCATCGCCCTGTCCAAGTGGACGCGCTTGTTGCTGACCAGCCCCCGGGCCCTCTCCCGCGGCTACGCCTGGAAGGACACGGTCGCCCACGAGTACATCCACTTGGTCGTGGCCTACCGCACGGGCAACCGCGCGCCGGTCTGGCTGCAAGAGGGGCTGGCCAAACACCTCGAGGGCCGCTGGCGCGGTGATCGCGCCGGCCGCCTCGGCGCCCACACCGAGAGCCTGTTGGCCAAGGCCGTCCAGACCGGCGAGTTCGTGCCCTTCGAGAAATTCGCCCGCTCGATGGCCTACCTCGACTCGGGGGAGGAGGCCGCGCTCGCCTTTGGCCAGGTCGCGACCATGGTCCAGCTGCTGATCGAGCGCGCCGGCCCCGATGCGCTGCCCGTGCTCATGGACCGCGTCGCGGGCGGCGATGATCCGATGCAGGTCTTCGCCGAGCTGGCGGGGCAGCCGAGCTTCGAGGCCTTCCGGCTCAGCTGGGTCGAGTGGCTGCGCACCCAGCCCCTGGTCGCGCAGCAGCTCGCGACCCTCCCCGTCGTGCTCGACGGCGGCGGGGACGAGACCGCCAGCGACCCCCTGCTTGCTGGTCGCCCCGATCTGCAGCGCTTCTACCGCCTGGGTGACCTGCTCCGCGAGGCGGGCCATCCGCGCGCCGCGCTGGTGGAGTACGCCAAGGCCGTCGATCCGAGCACGCCCACCTCGCCGCTGCTGCTGGCCCGCCAAGCGGACTGTTACGAGGCGCTCCGCGAGCCGGGCCGGGCGCTGCAGCTGGTCGACGAGGGCTTGGGCATGTACCCCGAGCACGCCCTCCTCCAAAAGACCCGCGGGCGGCTGCTGATGGCTCAGGGCGACCCCGCCGCCCTCGGCGCCTTCCGCGCCGCCCACGACCTGAACCCCTACGACATCGACGTGCAGCGCGCGCTCACCACGCTGTACGGGCGGGCCGGCAAGGCTGAGGCGGCCGCGCGGCACCTCCGGTACGCCCGCCTGCTCGAGACCGGCGGCGCCGTCGCCGGAGCGCGCGCACCCTCCCCCCGCTGAGTCGATGGCCCCAGGAGCCCCCGTGTCCGAGCCCGCTGCCTCCTCTGCTCCCCCTGACGCCCTCGTGGGCCTCGATGATGGCGCTCTTTTCGATAAACTCGCCGGGGTGGGCGCCGCGCTGCGCTCGGCCATCGGCGCGCGCATCGTCGGTCAGAGCGACGTGGTCGACGCCATGCTCATCGCCTTGCTCGCCCGAGGGCACTGCCTCTTTGTCGGCGTCCCGGGCCTCGCCAAGACCCTGCTGGTGAACACCACCGCCCAGGCGCTGGGCCTCGCGTTCAACCGCGTCCAGTTCACGCCCGACCTGATGCCGGCCGACATCACCGGCACCGAGGTGCTCGAAGAGGAGCGGGCGAGCGGTCGCCGCACGCTGCGGTTCATGCCGGGGCCGATCTTCACGAACCTGCTGCTGGCCGACGAGATCAACCGGACGCCGCCGAAGACCCAAGCCGCGCTGCTCCAAGCGATGGCCGAGGGCGCGGTGACCGCCGCCGGCCAGACCCGTCCGCTGGACGCGCCCTTCTTGGTCTTCGCGACCCAGAACCCGATCGAGCAAGAGGGCACCTACCCCCTGCCCGAGGCCCAGCTCGACCGCTTCATGTTCTCGGTCACCGTCGGCTACCCTTCTGAGGCCGAGGAGATCGCCATCGTCGAGCGCACGACCGGCGCGCCCGAGGCCGAGGTGCGCCCGGTGCTCAGCCGCGCAGACCTGCTCGCGCTGCAAGCGCTGGTGCGCCGTATCCCCGTGAGCCCCGACGTTGTGGCGGCGGCGGTGCGCCTCGTGCGCTCGACCCGCCCCGGCCCTGGCGCGCACACCCTCGTGCAGCGCTTTGTCCAGTGGGGTGCGGGCCCGCGGGCCAGCCAGTACCTGGTGCTCGGCGCCAAGGCCCGGGCGGCCCTCCACGGCCATGAGGTCGTGCGGATGGCCGATCTGGCCGCGGTCGCTCCGCTGGTGCTCGGCCACCGCGTGCTCCTCAACTTCCAGGCCGAGGCCGAGGGCCAGACCGCGCCGGCCCTGGTCGCGACCTTGGCGGGGGCCGCCCTCACGTGAGCCTGCCCGCCGACGGCCCCTGGGATCCCGAGGTCATCCACCGGATCACCACGCTCAGCCTGCGCGCCCGCCAGCAGGTCGAGGGCCTGCGCCTGGGCGCGCACGCCAGCCGTCGGGTCACCTCGAACGTCGAGTTCGCCGACTACAAGGAGTACAGCCCGGGCGACCCGCTGCGCGACCTCGACTGGCGGGTCGCTGCACGCTCGGATCGGCTGGTGGTGCGGCGGCACCGCGCCGAGGACGAGCTCGGCTGCTTGATCGTGCTCGACGCCAGCGCCGATCTGCTCACCGGCAAGGCGAGCGCTTGGCCCCGCGGCGCGGCCCGTCGGCCGCCGCTCGACGGCAACAAGTGGGGCTACGCCGTGGTCCTCGCCGCTTCGCTCGCCTGGGCCCTGGCCCGCCGCGGCGAGCCGGTGGGCCTGCAGGTGCTCGGCGGGGCCGATGTCCGGTGGCCCTACCTGCCCCTCCGCGCTGGCGAGCCGCAGCTCGCGCGCATCCTCGGCGTGTTGGCCGGCTGCCGACCCGAGGGCCGGGCCGAGCTCGCCGCGGGCCTGCGCGCGGTCGGCGCCCACCTGCGTCCGCGCACCCTGGTCGTGCTGATCAGCGACCTGATGGAGGAGCCCGCGGCCTGGGCCCCCGTGATGGCCGGCTTTCGCGAGCACCGCGCCGACTTGCGGGTGCTCCATGTGCACGACCCGGCCGAGTGGCGCTTCGCGATGGAGGGCCCCGCCCGCTACCGCTCACCCGAGGGCGGCCCCGCCCTGCCCGCCGAGCCTGCGGATGTGGCCGCGGGCATCGCCGCCGTCGTCGAGGGCTACCTCCGCGAGGTGCGCGCCGCGGTGGTCGCCGCCCGCGGTCTGCACCTTTTGGCCCCGTCGGACGCCGACATGGTGCCGCTGCTCGGGCGCCTGCTCGCGGGGCGCACATGACGCCGGCGCTGCTCGCCCCCGCGGCGCTCGGGCTCCTGGTCCTGCTGGTCGGGCCGCTGCTCGCCCACCTCGCGCGTCGCCGGCCCCAAGATGACGTGCCCTACGGCGCGATGCTCCTGTTGCAGCGCCTCCAGCAGCTGCAGCGCCGGCGCCAGCGCCTTCAAGATCTCCCGCTGCTGATCCTCCGCCTGATCGCCCTGCTGGCCGTCATCCTCGCCGTGTCTGGGCCCGAGCTGCGCTGGCCGGGCGACGCGCGTGACAGCGGCCCGCGCGGCCCGGTGGTCTTCCTCATCGACGACAGCCTCTCGATGGATCTGCGCCCCGACGGCGGCGAGGACAGCCTCGCCGCGCGCGCCCGGGCCGAGCTGGGCCGCCGCCTCGCCGCGCTGCCTGAGGGCACCCGCGCCGGCATCGTCAGCATCGGCGCCCCCGCGGTGGCGCTGACCCCAGAGCTGACCGCCGACCCGGGCGCGCTGCAGGCGGCGTTCGCCCAGGTCCGACAGGGGCAGGGGGCCACCGACCTGGCCGGGGCGCTGCAGCTCGGTCGCCGGCTCCTCGATGGCGCCGGCGGTACCCTCGTGGTGCTCACCGACGAGGCTGGCCCGGTGGCGGTCGAGGCGGCCCGCGCCGAGCTCGACCTGCTGGCGCGCCAAGAGGTCGGCTTGGAGCCGGTGGTGTTCTCCGCCGAGGCTCCGGCGAACCTGCACATCACCGAGGCCGAGTACGGCGAGGGCCTCGAAGGCGGCAGCGTGCGCCTCGTGGTGGTCAACCACGGCGCGACCGCTGCCGAGGTGCCTCTGGTGGTCGAGCTTCCGGGCGGGGTTGAGATCACGACCTTCGTCGAGGTGGCGGCCCGCAGCAGCGCCGAAGAGCGCGTGACGGTGCCCCGCAGCAACGAGGGCGGCGTCGGCATCGCCCGCTTGCGCGACCCGGCGCTGCCCGCCGACGATGTCTTCGCCTTCCACCTGCCGCGGGTGGGCGCCAGCCGGGTGCTCGTGGTCGACGGCGACCCTGGCCACACCGCGGCCGCCTCCGAGGTTTACTTTTTGGAGCGGGCCCTGGCCCCCTGGGGGCCGGCGGGCGGCGCGCGCGCCGGCGTCCGGCCCGAGATCACCACGCCCGTCGGCATCTCCACGCTGGATCCCGCGGTGCACCGAGTGGCCTTCTTGGCCAACGTCTCCGACCCCGCGCCCCTGCTCGCCGAGCTCGCGCCCTTCCTGCAAGCCGGCGGCGGGCTGGTGATCAGCCTCGGCGACAACGTGACCGCCGATGCCTACAACGCCGCCTTGGGCGGCATCCTGCCGGGTCGTTTGGGCCGGGTCGTGCCGCTCGGCGGCGATGACCGGGGCGCGCCCACCGCCTTGCCCGACACGAGCTTGCCCTTGTTTAAGCCGTTCTCGCGGGGCGGCCGGGCGAGCTTCGGCGCCGCGCGCTGGCGGCGGCTGTTTGAGGTCGAGCCGGTCGAGGGGGCCACCGTGCTGCTGCGGACCGAGGCGGGGGTGCCCTTGCTCCTGGAGCGGACGGTCGGCCGGGGCCGGGTGCTCCTTTTGACCGGCACCATCGATCTCGGCTGGGGTGACCTCTGCTTGCAGTCGGCGTTTATGCCGCTCATTCAGCGCTTGGTGGGCCAGCTCGGCGGCCAAGCGGGGGGCGCTGGTGAGCGCCTCGTCGGCGCGGTCGGCGCGCCGCTGCGCATCCCCGTCGGCGGGGCGATCGACGAGGTGAGCGTCACCGGGCCCGACGGCCCCGTCCCGACCCAGCGCGCCGGCGACAGCCTCAGCTTTACGCCCGCCAAAGCCGGCGCCTACGCCGTCGAGCTGCCCGGCGCGCCGCCTTTGGCCTGGGTGGCGGTGAACACCGACCCCGTCGAGTCCGACGTCCAGCGCGGCCCCAGCCTGCTCGCGGTCGCCGCCGAGGTCGCACCCGAGGCCTTCGTCGTCCGCCTGGACCTGAGCCGGCCGCTGCTCTGGGCCGCGCTCGGCCTGCTGCTGCTGCAGGGCGCCCTCGCTTGGTGGCGGGACCGGGCCGCGCCCGCCGCTGAGGAGCCCGATGTCCGCGCCGCTTGACCGCCTCGCCGGCCTGCCGCCGGCCCCGCTGACCCCGCTGACCCGGCGCGGGCTGCTCGCGCTGGGCGCCGCGCTGCCCGCCTTGTTGCTGCCCCGCGGCGTCGCCGCCTTTGGCGCGCCGAGCCAACAAGACGTCTGCGAGCTCAACCTCAGCCGCGGCAGCCTGAGCCGTCCCGGCGCCTGGCAGCGGCTGCTCTACGAGCTGATCGAGGCCACCTCGGTCGAGGCCAACCCCCGCTCGGTCGCGCTCGCCCCCGAAGATCCGCTGCTGTTCGAGCACCCCTTCTGCGTGCTCATCGGCGACGGCGCGCTGCCCGAGCTGAGCCCGGTGGCGGTCGAGCAGCTCCGGCGCTTCTTGTCCTACGGCGGCTTCTTGTTGTGCGATGACGCCAGCGGCGCCCCCGATAGCCCCTTTGCGCGCTCGGTGCGCAAGCTGGCGGCGACGCTGTTCCCCACGCGGCCGATGGCCCCCTTGCCGGGTGATCACAGCGTATTTCGCGCCTTTTTCTTGCTTGACCGCCCGCTCGGGCGCACCGACCGCGGCGCCGCCCTAGAGGGGGTCTCGGTCGGGCCGGTCACCCCGATGATGTACATGCCCAACGATCTCAGCGGCGCGCTCGACCGCGGCAGCGACGGCCGCTCCAAGCACTTCCCGGTGCCCGGCGGCGAGGAGCAGCGCCGCGAGGCGATCAAGCTCGGCGTCAACCTCGTGATGTACGCCCTGACCAGCAACTACAAGCACGACCAGGCGCACGTCGCCGAGCTGCTCCGCGAGGGCAAGCTCCAAGACCTGCGGCTGCCCGCGGCGGGCGGCCGATGAGCTGGTGGTGGGGAGGCGCCTGGCCCGGCGCTGCGCAGCTGGTCTGGGGCGCCGCCCCCGAGGTCTGCGCGCTCGCGGTCGGCCTGGCCATCGCGTCCACGGGGCTCATGGTCGCCCGCGCCCGCGGCCTGCGCGGGAAGATCGTAGATGGGGTTGTTTTCGGCACGGCTGCCGCGGCCCTGGCCTTCGCGCTCTGCGATCCGCGCCTCGTGGCCGAGGCGGGCCGGGAGGAGCGCGGCCGGGTCGTCGTGCTCATCGACGGCAGCGCCTCGATGGCGGTCGAGGAGGGGGGCGCGCCCCGATCCGTGGTCGTACAGGCCCAGATCGACGCGCTGCAGGCCGATGGGCCCGTCGAAGTCTACACCTTCGGCGCCGAGCTGACCCCGGGCGTCCCGGTCAAGTACGACGGCCACCACAGCGATCTGGGCGTCGCGCTGGCCGCGGTGGCCGACCGCCACCTGGGCGAGCGGCTGCGCGGGATCGTCGTGCTGACCGACGGCATCGACCGGGGGCCGCTGCGCCGCGCCGTCCGCGAGGCGGCGGCTGAGGGCCGGCTGCGCGCCGATCTGGTGCCCGCCTTGCCCGGGCCGCTCACCGTCGTCCCCATCGGCTCGGGGGCCGAGCTCACCGATCTCGCCATCGAAGAGGTGGTCTCGGGCGGCTTCGCCTTCCTGCGCACCCCCTTCGATCTGCGGGCCCAGCTCCGCGGGGCCCCGGGCCAGACCATCCCGGTCAGCCTGTCGACCGGCGGCCAGGTGGTCGAGCAGCAACAGGTCAGCCTCGACGCCGAGGGCAGGGCCGAGGCGCGGTTCACCATCACCCCGCGCGAGGTCGGGCGCTTCGCCTGGGAGCTGTCGGTCCCGGTCCTCGCTGGCGACGCGGTCCCGGGCAACAACACCTTCCCCGTGGTTGTGCGGGTGGTGCGGGACCGGACGCGGGTGCTCCAGGTCAGCGGCAGCCCGAGCTACGACCAAAAGTTCCTCCGCCTGCTGTTGAAAGAGGACCAGGCCGTCGATCTGGTGAGCTTCTTCATCCTCCGCTCAACCACCGATGTGCTCGCCGGCTGGAGCCCCTCTGAGCTCTCCCTCATCGAGTTCCCCTATGAGCGGCTGTTCTCGGAAGATCTGAGCACTTTTGACCTCGTGATCCTCCAGAATTTTAACTACGGGCCCTACTTCGACGCCTACGCGGCGCCCGACCTCCTGCAAAACATCGCAAACTACGTGACCCGCGGCGGGGCGCTGATGATGGTCGGCGGCGCGCTGAGCTTCGATCTCGGCGGCTACGCGGGCACCCCGGTCGCTGGTGTGCTGCCGGTGCGCCTCGGCCTCGACGGCATGAAGGCCGCCGAGGAGCGCTTCACGCCGGTGCTCACCGCCGCCGGCCGCGCCCACCCGTTGACCCGCCTCGCTGGTGATCCCGAAGAGACGGCGGCCGCCTGGGCCGCGCTGCCCCCGATGGATGGCCTGAACCTCTCGCTGGGCCCGTCCGAGGGCGCCGCGGTCCTGCTCGAGCACCCGACGATGAAGGTCGGAGGGCAGCCCCTGCCCGTGCTCACCGTGGGGGAGGTGGGTGAGGGCCGGAGCGCCGCGCTGATGGTCGACGCGAGCTGGAGGTGGTCGTTCTCCGAGGTGGCGCAAGGCAAGGGCAACCAGGCCTACCTGCGCTTCTGGAAGAACGCGCTGCGCTGGCTGGTCGCCGACCCCGAGGACCGGCGGGTGGTGGTGAGCCCCTCGCGCGAGAACGCCCTGGTGGGCGAAGAGCTGCGCGTCACGATCAAGGTGCGCGACGCTGCCTACGGCCCCAAGCCCGACGCCCAGGTCGACGGCCTCGTGCGCGCGCCCGACGGCACGACCTCCCCGCTCAGCCTGCGCACCAACGCGGCGGGCGAGGTGACCCTGACCCTGCAGCCCACCCAGCAGGGGGCGCACCGCGTCGAGGTGCGCAGCGGGCCCCTGGCCGCCGAGCGCGCCGAGACGGTCTTCGCGGTCAGCGCGCGAGACCCCGAGCTCAACGAGATCGCCCCCGACATCGGCTTCCTCAAGGCGCTGGTCGCGCTCTATGGCGACAAGGCGACCCTGGCCGAGGGTGAGCTGCCCGGCGCCGGGCTCTGGGATGACGAAGCACGTCGGCGGCTGCCCTCCCGCGCCGAGCTGCGCTTGGGCCGCGCGCCGGCCCTCGGCCTGCTCTTTGGCGCCCTCTTCGGCCTCGGCCTCGTGGTGCGGCGGCGGCTCGGGGCCCCCTGAGCTCCGCCGCGGATGGGGCGACTGGCCCACATTTTGCTGTCGCCGGGGCGCAGGCGCGGGCCCGGATGGGGGCCCGCCCGCTGCGATAGGGGGCGAGGTCCGCGGAGGGCCGCCCCACCGCGTCGAGGAGGCTTCGATGGGAAATTCGGGCTGGTGGCCGCGCGTGCGCGCGGCGGTGGGTGTGGGGGCGGTGCTCGCGGCGGCCATCGGGCTGGCGGCGTGTGACAAAGACAACGCAGAGGACGGTGATCTGGCGAGCGAGGGCGCGATGGCCCCCGGCGCCGCCCTCGACGGGCCGCTGCGCCGCATCCAGGTCATCGGGCCGGCGGGCGGGGTGCCCGAGGCGCTGCAGGTGCGGCTCACCGCCCCGATGTTCGGCGCCGAGCAGGTGGGCGGCCCGGCCGGCGACGCGCTCCGCTGGACCTTGAGCCCGGCGGTCGAGGTCGAGGCGGTGGTCGTCGGCGTCGATGTCATCGAGCTGCGGCCGAAGGTCAGCCTGCGCCCGGGCACCGAGTACCAGCTGACGGTCACCGGCCTGCAGCGCGGCGCCGAGCTGTTGAGCCCGCCCGAGCCCGACGCGTGGAGCCACAGCTTCCGCACCCCCGACTTTGGCTTGCTTCGAGCCTCGCCGCGGCGCTTCTCGCCCAAAGATGGCGTGATGGAGCTCGATCTGCGCTTCACCGGCGCGGTGCGCGCAGAAGATGTGCTGCCCAAGCTTGAGCTGCGCGGGCCCGCTGGCGCGCCGATCCGCTTCACCGGCACCCTGCTCGCCGACGGCCGCACCCTTCGCCTCAGCTCGCGCGATCCGGGCGCCCTGGTCGAGGGCCCGCTGCAGGTCAGCCTCGCCGCCGGCGTGCCCTATGCCGAAGATGGCGCGCTGCTCGCGCCCGCCGCGACCGCCACCCTCACGCTGAGCGACGCCCCACCGGTTGAGGTGCTCGCCGTGATGGTCAAAGAGGGCCTGTCCGGCTTCTACTTTGAGGTGGTCTGCAAAGACCCCAGCGCAGGTGAGGAGCGCTGGTACTGGGATCGCGACAGCTACGAGTCCTGGTATGTGCACGAGCGCTGCATGCCCGACGCGGACGCCATTGCCAGCGCGATCCAGATCAGCCCGGCGGTGCCGTTCACGGTGACCCCAGGCCCGGCGGGCTTCCGCATCATGGGCGAGTTCTCCCGCGGCGTCTACGATCTGTCGCTGGGGGGCGGCCTGCGCACCATCGACGGCGGTCAGCTGCCCGCGGATGTCAGCCGGCAGCTCGGGGTCCCCCGGCGGGCGTCGGCGGTCGAGTTCGTGAGCACCGGCCGGTACCTGCCGCGCAGCGCCTGGCGGAACCTCGCCGTGCGCACGCTCAACGTCGACAAGGTCGAGGTCGAGGTGCGGCACGTGCCGCCCGAGAACCTCGTGTTCTGGCTCTCGGGCGCTGAGCAGGCCGACGCGCGCACCTCGGTGGTCCTCGCGCGCACCGAGGTCCCCATCGCCATGCGCGAAGATCAGCCTGGGACGCACTACCTCGACCTCGCCAGCCTTGTGCCCAACGCCGGGCAGGGCGTCTACGAGGTGACGGTCCGCGGCGGTCCGGCGGTCGACGCGGCCCGGCTGGTGTTGACTGACCACCAGATCATCGCGAAGCGGGGCCAGCCCTCCGTCGACGCCGAGGGCGTGCGGGTGCCGGCTCCCCTCTGGTTGTGGGTGCGCGACGTGCACACGGGCGGCCCGTCCAGCGGGGTCGAGCTGAAGGCGGTCCGCCCGAGCGGGCAGGTCCTCGGCCGCTGCCTCACCGGCGGCGATGGCCACTGCGCGCTTGCGTTCCCAGCAGACCCGCTCGACTCGTCCGAGGCCTTCGCGATCATCGCCCAAAAGGGCGCCGACCTTACCTTCCTGCGCTTCGAGGATCTGCTGCTGCAGAGCGACGCCGAGACCCAGGGTGAGCCCTGGTCCACCGGCGGCGAGCCCGTGGCCTACCGGGCCGGCCTCTACACCGACCGCGGGGTCTACCGGCCGGGCGAGACCGTGCACCTCGCCGGCGTGCTGCGTGACGGTGAGGGTGGCCTGCCCGAGGCTCTTCCGCGCGCGGTTGCCCGATTTATCGACGCCCGCGGCAGCGAGCTGCGCCGGGTCGCGCTCACGCCGGACGCCAACGGGCACTTCACAGCCGACCTCGGCCTCGCCGACTTCGCCGCCACCGGGCGCTACCACGCGCGGCTCGAGGTCGCGGATCGCCCGGTCGGAGAGCTGAGCTTCAACGTCGAGGAGTTCGTGCCCGAGCGCATGGCGGTGAGCGCCAAGGCCAGCGCGGCGCACGTGATTGGCCCGGAGCGCGCCACCTTCGCGGTCGAAGGGCGCTGGCTCTTCGGCGGCTCGGCCAGCGGCAGCGCGGTCGAGGCCAGCTGCCGGGTCGAGCCGGCTCGCTTCAGCCCGCCGGGCGCCGAGGGTTGGCACTTCGGCGCGGCTAGCGTCGAGGGCCTCGCCCACACCTCGGTGCGCATCGGCGGCGACAAGGGCGTGCTGGACGCAGAAGGCAAGGCCTCGGTGCGCTGCGCGCCGGCGACCGAGGCGGCCATGTTCGGCTCGGCCCAGGTCGTCGCCGAGCTGGCGGTGCTGGAGGGCGGCAGCGGCCGGGCCACCCGCACCACCGCGACGGTCCCCGTCCACCCCGCACCGCTCTACATCGGCCTGCGCTCGCCCAAGGCGCAGGTGCGGCGCGGCCAAGAGCTGGCGGTGGAGGGGCGCCTCGTTGATCTCGACGGCAAAGACCTGAGCGCCGGCGCTCCCGAGAAGGTCGAGGTGGAGGTCTTCCGCCTCGACGAAGAGGTAGGCTGGTTCTGGGATGACGGCGAAGGTTCGGGCCAGGTACGGCGCTCGCTGCGCCGGGTGTCCGAGGGCCGGCGGGTGCTGCCGGTGAGCGGTGGGCGCTTCACCCTCCGCTGGCCGGGGGTCAGCGAGGCCGCAGGCTGGCTCGTGGTCGCGACCGGGGGCGGCGCCCGCACCGAGCTTTTCCTTGAGGGCGACGCGAACCGCTACGCTTGGTGGGACGGCGAGCAGCAGGCCGATCAGACCCCGCGCCCGGCCCGACCGACGCCCATGGCGCTGACCGCCCCCGATCAGGTCGAGGTGGGCGAGGACTTCGAGGTGACCGCCACCGCACCCTACGCGGGCTGGGTGCTGTGGACCGTCGAGAGTGACCGCGTGCTCACCCACCGCTGGGAGAAGGTCGAGGCGGGGCCGATCCGCATCACCCCCGAGGTCGAGGAGTTCACCCCCAACGTCTATGTCTCCGCCTTCCTGATCAAAGATCCGCACCTCGAATCGGCCGCGGCCTTCTTGCCCGGCCGGTCCTACGGCGCACGCTCGGTGCGCGTGCGGCCCGAGGCCTTCGAGCAGTCGGTGAAGATCGAGGTCGCCGCCGAGGCCCGGCCCTTCGCGCCGCTCGAGGTCAAGCTCGATCTGGGCCGCCTGTCCGCCCCCGCCACCGCGACCGTCGCCATTGTCGACGAGGGTGTGCTCCAGATCACCCGCTTTGAGACCCCCAACCCGCTGCACCGGGTCTTCGCCCGCCGGCAGCTCGGGGTGGAGTCCTTCGAGACCGTGGGTTGGACCCTGATGATGGAGCCCGGCGGCCCCTCGTCGCGCACCGGCGGCGACGGTGCGGGCGGCAGCCTCGGTCGCGTCCAGCTGGTCAAGCCGGTCGCGCTCTGGTCGGGGCCGGTGACGGTGGGGGTCGACGGCAAGGCGACGGTCAAGGTCGACCTGCCTGGCTACCGCGGCAAGCTGCGGGTCATGGCTGTGGCCTCGGCCGGCGCCAAGCTTGGCAGCGCCGAGGCCAGCGTGGTGGTGCGTGATCCCATCGTGATCCAGACCACGCCGCCGCGGGTGCTGGCCACCGGCGATGAGGTCGAGGTGCCGGTCTTTGTGAGCAACCAGACCGGCAAAGATGTGCAGGTCGAGGTCAAGCTCGCCGCCGAGGCCCTGGCCGGCGTGCAGCAGGTCGGGCTGCGCGACGGCGCGCCGCCGGTGCGCGTGCTCGGGGCCGATCACACGACCCTGAACTTGAAGGTCGGCCAGAGCGACGTTGCCGTCTTCCGCTTGCGCAGCGACGCGGTGCGGGGCGCGGCGCGGCTGCGGGTGACCGCCAGCGGCGGCGGGGAGCAGAGCCGCGATGAGCTCGACGTCCCCCTGGTGCCGGCCCGGGCCGAGGAGCACCGCACCGTGGCGCTGGCGCTCGCCGACATGGTCGACGTGGACGCCGCCTTGGACGCCGGCGGCTGGATCGACGGGGCCGACCGCACGCAGATCATCGTGACCGACAACCCCTATGCGCCCTCGCTCGGCCGGATCACCGATCTGGTGCGCTATCCCTACGGCTGCATCGAGCAGACGGTGTCCTCGACCCGGCCGCTGCTGGCCCTGCGGGCCCTGATGCCGGGCCTCGACGCCGATCTGGTCGCCGAGGCGCCAGTCGACGCCCGGGTCAAGGCGGGCATCGACCGGGTGCTGTCGATGCAGACGCCGAGCGGCGGCTTCGCCTACTGGCCGGGCGGCGCTGACGCCCACGCCTGGGGTACGGCCTACGCCACCCACCTGCTGCTCGACGCAAAGGACGCTCGCTTTGACGTGCCTCAGGTCGCTCTCGACGAGGCGCTCACCTACCTCGAGCGCAGCGGCCTGAGCGCGGGCCGCCCGGCCCAGGACTCCGGCGCTGCCTACGCCCACTACGTGCTCGCGCGCGGCGGGCGCGCCCGGGCCGGCGAGGCCCAGCGCCTGCTCGAGCAGCTGCCCGCCGACGGCCGCGGCCAGGTCGAAGAGGCCCGCACCCTGCTGATGGCCGCGGTCCAGCTCACCGGGGATCGGCGCCACGAGGGCGCCCTGCGCAAGCCGGCGGTGCCCGCCCAGCTCGAGGCCCGGTCCAACGACTGGACCTTCTACTCCGAGCTGCGCCGGGCCGGCCTGCTGCTCAACATTGTCGAAGACCTCTTCCCTGGCGACAAGGGCAGCGAGGCCCTGGCACAAGCGGTGGCCGAGGCGATCGGCCGCCGGGACGGCCGCTGGTACACCACGCAAGAGCTGGCCTGGGCCGTGTCGGGCCTGGGCAAGCGGGTGAGCGCCAGCGGGTCGAAGCTGCCGCCGGTGGTGCTCGCCGCCGACGGCAAAGAGCTCGCCGCCATCACCGCGCCGACGGGCCCCGTCTGGGCGCTCAACGGCGCCTCGGCGGTCGCTGACCTTGCCCTGCGCGCGCCCGGCGCGCCGGCCCAAGCGCGGGTCCTGCTGCGCACCCACGGCGTGCGTGCGGTGCCCGAGGTCGTCGAGTCCTCTGGCCTGCGCCTCGAGCGGGTGGCCCTCACCACCACCGGCGGCGCGGCCGATCTGCGCAGCCAGGCGCTCGGTGACCGGCTCTTCGTCAAGATGAGCGTGGAGAACCTGCGCCCGGTCGAGGTCCCCAACCTCGCGGTGGTCGGGCGCCTGCCCGCCGGCTGGGAGGTGGAGTCGGCCCGCGTGCCGGTCGACCCCTTCGCCCCCGAGGGGCAGGAGGCGCTGGCCGCCTGGTCGGTCGACCACGTCAACGTGCGGGACGACCGGATCGAGCTCTTCGGCACCCTGCCCGCGGGCCAAACCCGCACCGTCTGGCTCGAGCTGCGGGCCACCTCGGCCGGCCGCTTCACCTGGCCGGGCATGACCGCCGAGGCCATGTACGACCCGAACGTCTGGGCCCGCTTGCCCTCGAGCCAGGTCGAGGTGCGCGGGCCCTGGACCGGCTCGGTGCTCTGATGTGCCGCCGCCTGCGCGCGGGCGACGGCCGGTGAGCGGGGCCCGCCTCGGCCGCGCCGCCCGTCGCGGGGTGGCGCTGCTGCTGGGGCTTCTGGGGTCGCTGGCGCTGGGGTGGGCGGGCGCGTGGCTCGTGCCCCTGCCGGCCCGCCTCGGCGCGGCGCCCTCCCCCGCGCTGCTCGACGCGGAAGGTGAGGTGCTGCACGTCGCTCTGGCGCCCGACGAGCGCTGGCGCCTGCCGAGCGCGCTCTCCCGCACCGACCCGCGCTACCTCCACGCGCTGATGGTCGTCGAGGACGCGCGCTTCCGCTGGCACCCGGGCGTGGACCCGGTCGCGGTGCTCCGCGCGGCGGCGGGCAACCTGCGGGCAGGGGAGGTGACCTCGGGCGCCTCGACCCTGACCATGCAGCTCGTTCGCATGGTCGAGCCGCGGCCCCGCACGCTGCGCAGCAAGGCCATTGAGGCGCTGCGCGCCGTGCAGCTCGAGCTCCGCTTCTCCAAAGACGAGCTTCTGGAGCTCTACCTCACCTTCCTCCCCTTCGGCGGCAACCTCGAAGGGGTCGAGACAGCGTCCTGGGCGCTGTTTGGGCACAGCGCCGCTCAGCTGACCGACGCCGAGATCGCCCTGCTGCTCGCCATCCCCCAAGATCCGAACGGCCGGCGCTTGGGTGAGGGCCGCCGCGCCGCGCTCCGGGCCGCCCGCGCGCACATCGCCGGCCGCCTCGGCGCCGCGGGCGCGCTGGAGGGCCCGCCTGAGGCTGTGCTCGCCGACCTGGCTCGGACGCCGCTGCCCGAGGTGGCCCGGCCCTTGCCCCGGATGGTCCCGCACCTCGCCGCCGCCCGGCTGCGCGGGGCCGGCGCCCTCCGCGTGCCGACGACCATCCACCGCGGCCTGCAGGCCCGGGTCGAGCGGGTGGTGGCGAACCTGCAGCGCGACGCGGCGGAGAACAACGTCCACAACGTCGCGGTCGTCGTGATGGACCACGGCGACGGCGCGGTGCGCGCCCTGGTCGGCGGCTTTGACTTCGCCGCGGACACCCCGGCCGGCCAGGTCCCGGCCTTTGGTGTGCCCCGCTCGCCCGGCTCGACCCTCAAGCCCTTGCTCTACGCGCAGGCGATCAGCGCGGGGCAGCTCCTGCCCGAGCAGCTGCGGCTCGACGTGCCGGCACGCTTTGGGAGCTACGCGCCCCGCAACTTCGACGACCGCTACGACGGCCTCGTGCGCGTCGAAGAGGCGCTGAGCCGCTCTCTGAACGTGCCCTTCATCAACCTGCTCCACGACGTCGGCCTGGAGCCCTTCCTCGGACTGCTGCGCCGGGCGGGCGTGCGCAGCCTCGACCCGCGCCCCGGGCGCTACGGGCTCAGCGCCATCGTTGGCGGCCTCGAGCTCAGCCCGCTCGAGGTGGCGGCGGTCTATGGTGCGCTGGCCCGCGAGGGCCGGGCCCGTCCGCCTCGGATTGATCCGGCCGAGGATGGCGCGCTGGGTGAGATCCTCGTCGATCCGGGGGCCGCCTACCTGACCCGGCGCGCCCTGCGCCTGCGTGATCGGCCCGACTTCCCCAGCCGGCGGGCGCTGGCCGACCTGCCTGACGGCCTCGCCTGGAAGACCGGCACCAGCTTTGGCCACCGCGACGCATGGGCGGTGGGCATGGGGCCGACCGCCGTGGTGGTCGTCTGGCTCGGCAACCTCGATCAGCGCCCGAGCCGCTGGCTGCTGGGCTCGGAGGCGGCGGCGCCCCTGCTTTTTGACGTGCTGGAGGCCATCGGCGAGGGGAGAGCGGCGCCCGAGCCTCCCCCTGCGGACCTCAGCGAGGTCTCGGTCTGCGCGATGTCGGGCCACCTGCCCGGCCCGGCTTGTCCGCAGCAGGCGCGCGCCCTGGCCTTGGCGGCGCGGGTGCCCCCGGAGCGCTGCCCCTTCCACCAGCACGTCGAGATCGACGTGGAGACGGGGGAGGAGCGCCTGCCGACCTGTCGGGACGGCCGCCCGACCCGGGTGGAGGCGGTGGTGGAGCTGCCCGAGGCCCTGCGCCGCTGGCTCGCCGACCAGGGCCGGGCCCCCGCGCCGCGGCCGCCGCTGGCGCCGGGCTGCGCGGCGGTCGGGCAGGCGGGCCCGCCGCAGATCTCCGCGCCCCCGGCGGGGGAGGTGGTGCTGCTGCTCCCCGGCGTACCCGCGGATCGCCAGGAGCTGCCGCTCGAGGCCAGCGGCGGGGCGCCGCCGCTCGAGTGGTACGTGGACGGCGCGCTGGTCGCCCGGGCCGACGCGGATGGCCGCGCCTGGTGGGCGCCGCGGGCGGGCCTGCACGAGCTGCTCGTGGTCGACGCACGGGGGCGGACCGACCGCCGGCGGGTGGAGGTCCGTGCCCCGCCGGCGACCACCGACCTGCGCGGGGCGGGCGGTCCCTGAGCATCTTGTGGGTGGGGCGCCCGGACGGTGGGGCGCGCGCGGCGTGCTAGAGTGGCTGGACGCAGGCCGGGCCCGCGCCCGCGCTCCGGGCAGCCGCCCCCGGCCTGCCCGCCATGGAGGCTGGATGTTGGCCGCGCGCCCCGACGGAGAGCTGCTGGCCGGTCGGTACCGCGTCGAGCGGCTGATCGCGCGCGGCGGCATGGGCTCGGTCTACCTCTGCCAAGACACCGAGCTGCCGCGGGCCATCGCGCTCAAGGTGCTGAACCCGACCCCTGACGTCGAGGGCAGCGGGCGTTTTGACGACCGTTTCAAGCTCGAGGCGAACACGCTCGCCGCGCTCAACCACCCGAACATCGTCACGCTCTACGACTACGGGCAGACCGGCGACGGCCGCTTCTACTTGGCGCTCGAGTACGTCGACGGGCCGCGCTTCACCGACCTGCTGCGGCCGGGCCCGCTGCCGGTGGCCCGCGCGGTCGGGCTGATGATCCAAGTCTGCCGCGCGCTGCGCTACGCCCACCGCCGCGGCGTGGTGCACCGCGACCTAAAGCCGAGCAACCTGCTCGTGCGGGTGGACGACGACGGCGAAGAGCAGGTCAAGGTCGTCGACTTTGGCCTGGTCAAGGTCATGGAGGAGGACCAGAGCCTCACCCGCGCCGGCCTGATCCTCGGCTCGCCGCACTGCATGGCCCCCGAGCAGATCCGCGGCCAGGAGGTCGACCACCGGGCCGACATCTACGCCATCGGTGTGCTGCTTTTCCGCATGTTGGCCGGGCGCTGGCCCTTCCACGGCGAGACCAGCACCGCCACCATGATGGCCCACCTCCAGCAGCCCGCGCCGCTGCTGTCGGTCGCGGCGCCCGAGGCCGCCGTGCCGGCCGGGCTCGACGCGCTGGTCGCGGCCTGCATGTCCAAGGCGCCGGTGGACCGGCCCGACGACGTCACCGTGATCATGGACCGCCTGCGCGAGCTGCTCGGCGGGCGGATGGGGGCCAGCCCTTACGACACGCTGTCGGGCGTCGATCCGAACACGCTGAGCGCAGCGCGGGCCACGCTGCCGCTGCCGCCAGTGCCCCCGCCCGCGCCTCCCCCGGTGGAGCCGCCGGCCGAGGCCTCGACGGCGGGCCCACGCCCGGCGCCCGCGGTGGGGCTGCGGCCGGGCGCGCTGGTCGGGGCCGGCGTCGGCATCGCGCTGCTGGTGGCCCTGGTGATCGCGCTGTCGGTCGCCCTGCTGCGGCCGGGCGGGCCGCCCACGGCCTCGCCCCCGCCTGCCCCTGCAGAAGTCGCGCCCCCGGCGCCGACGACACCACCTCAAAACGACGGTGAGGTCAATGATCCGGTGGAGGATGCGCCGCCTGCGGGCGCCGAGCTGACCGCGCCGGCGCAGCCCCGCCCAGCCCCGGCCGGCCCGCGGGCCAGCCCCAAGCCGGCGCCGAAGGCCTCGCCCAAGGCCCCTGCGCCCGCGCCCGGGGCGGCCCCCGCTCCTGCGCCAGCGCCGGCCCCGAAGCCCGTCCCCACCGGCGATCCCGAGCTGGAGGACGTCGAGGCCGGCTACGGGCCCAGCCCCCGGTCGCCTTGAACTGCTCCGCGGCGGGCGGCGGGCGCCGTGGCCCGGTGTGGTAGCCTCGGCCGCGGAGGCTCCCCATGTCCGGCTGCTCCGGCCCCCGCCGCTGGCGCGGCCCACCCTCCCCATCCCGCGCGGGTCGTCCGCTGCGTGTGCTCCTGCTCGGCCTCGGCTTGGCCGCCAGCGCGACCGCTTGGGCCGACCCCTTCGCTGACGGCCGCCGCCATTACGAGGCGGGCCTTGAGGCCGCCCAGCGCGGTGATCTCGAAGCGGCGCTCGCCGAGTTTCAGCTGTCGGCGCAGATCAACCCGAGCTGGGGCGCCCACAAGAACGCGGGCGTGATGCTGGAGCGCCTGGGGCGGCTGGCCGAGGCCCGCGCCGCCTACGCGCAGAGCCTCGCGCTCGCGCCGACGGACAAGCTCGCGGGCATCCAGGCCCGGATCGACGCGCTGGACGCCCGCCTCGCCGCACCCCCAGTGGTGGCCAGCGGGCCCGCTGCGGCCGACGGCCCTGCTTGCGCCGAGGGGGCGGTGGACGGCCGCGCCCTGGCCCGCCTCGAAGCGCTCAGCGCCGAGCTGACCGCGCTCAGCGCCGCGCTGCGCGAGGGGCAGCCCGCGCCCACGGCGGGGGAGGCGGGCGGCGGCGCGCCCCCGACCGACCCACGCCCGGTCGACCCCGCGGCCGGCGCCGATGGCCTCGAGGAGGCCTACCAGCGGCTGGTCTACACGGCCTCGCGCACGGCGCAGTCCCCCTTGGACTCCCCCTCGACCATCGCCGTGCTCACGGCTGAGGACATCCGCCTCTCTGGCGCGACCAACGTGCCCGACCTGCTCCGTCGGGTCGCGGGCGTCGACGTGATGCAGCTGAGCCCCGGCCAGCCCGACCTCGCGGTGCGCGGCTTCAACCGCGAGCTCTCCAACAAGGTGCTCGTTCTGTTGGATGGGCGCAGCATTTACCAAGACATGCTCGCGACCCCATTTTGGGGCACCCTGCCGATCTCGCTGCGGGACATCGAGCGGGTCGAGGTCATCCGCGGCCCGGCCTCGGCCGTCTACGGCGCCAACGCCGTGACCGGCGTGGTGAACATCATCACCCGCACGCCGGGCACCGGCCGAAGTGAGGCCTTCGTCGAGGCGGGGCGGCCCGGCTACCTCAACCTGGGCGCGGCGGTCACCGGGCGGAGCGGGGCGAACGCCTACCGCTTCTCCGCCGGGGGGCAGCAGACGGGGCGCTGGGCCAAGGCGGCGGCCCTGCCCGCAGACAGCTCCCTCTCCTCGGCGGTGGAGGATCAGGACACCGCGCTGGACGTCGTTCGCGCCTATGGCCGCATCGACCGCCAGCTCGGCGACGAGGCCCTGCTCGGGGTCTCGGGCGGCTATGCCGAGGGCTTCCAGGAATTCTACGCGATCGGCGCGCTGGGCGACTTCGCGCTGCCCTTTCGGTCTGGTTTTGGTCGGATTGACGCCAGCGTCGGTGATCTGCACGTCTGGACCTTTTACAACGGCTTCTCGGGCGCGGCGAGCCCGTGGCTGCAGCCCACCGGCGGCCGCGACCTGTCGACCGAGGTCAAGACCCAGACCTGGGATGTCGAGGCCGACGCCCGCCGCAGCCTCGATACGGGCCCGGTCGAGCACCAGCTCAGCTTCGGCGCCGGCTACCGCTTCAAGTCAGTGGAGTGGGGCTACCTCGAGGGCGGCGGCGAGGCGCCGATCACCGAGCACCACGCCAAGGTCTTCATCAACGACCAGGCCACCGTCGGGCCGGTCTCAGTGGTCGGCTCGCTGCGCCTCGACCGCCACCCGCTTGTGCCCTTGCGCGAGACGCTCTCGCCCCGCGGCGCGGTGATCACGCGCCTCGCACCCAAGACCAGCGCGCGCCTCGGCGCAGGCACGGCCTTTCGCGCGCCCTCGCAGATGGAGAGCTACCTCGACCTCAACCAGCCGGTCGGCACGGACGGCCTCTACGTCGAGACCCGCGGTGATCGCGACCTGGGCCCCGAGCGCATCCTCACCGTGGAAGGGGGCGTGCACGACGAGACCTTCCGCTGGATGCAGGCCGATCTCGCCGCATATTGGAGCCGGGTCACCGATCTGATCTATTTGCAAGACATCGAGCTCTCGCTCTCGCCCTTTGATCCGGCTGCGGCGGGTTTTCAGGCGGGTACCACCCGCTTTGGCAACCTCGACCCCATTTACCGGGCGCTGGGGCTCGAGGGTGACCTGCACCTCTTCCCCCTCGACGGCCTCGATCTGTACGCCAACGGCACCCTGCAGCGCATGACCGAAGAGGTCGGCGGGCAGACCGCGGTGGACTGGGAGACGCCCGGCTGGAAGGCCAACCTCGGCGCGAGCTGGCGCAGCCCATACCGGGTCGACTTGAGCGGGCACCTGCACCTGCGCGGCGACCAAGTGTGGAAGCTGCGCGACTACGACGCGGTGACCGGCGAGCTGCTCACCGAAGAGGCCGACGTCGACCCGCCGACCATCTTGGTGACCCGGGCGGGCCTGCGCTTGCTGCCCGAGGACGCGCTGGAGCTCGCGATCTCCGCCTGGAACGTGGGCGCGCTGCTCAGCGGCGAGGGCACCCGCGAGCACCCCAAGGGGCAGCCGGTCGGCGGCTGGCTCATGGGCTCCGCCAGCTACCGCTTCTGACCGTCGCCGCGCGGGGCCACCCCCGCCGCGAGGAGCTCCCCATGCCGCGCCCCCTCCGCTCCCTCGCGCCCCTGGCCTGGCTGGCCGGCTGCGCCTGGACCGCGCCGCTCGACCCCGCCGCCGAAGCGACCCAAAACGGCGTGCGGGGGCAGGTCTTGCTGCTCGACGGCGCGCCGGTGTCCAACACCTTCGTGCTGCTCTACGCCGCCGCCGATCCGCCCCCGCCGGTGGGCACGGGGCGGCCGGTCGACTTCGCGGCGATCCCGGCCAGCGCCTACACCGGCGCCGACGCGGGTGTGCAGGCGGCCCCCTTCGCGCTCACCGAGCTGCCCGATGGCGAGTACCTGATCACCGCGCTGGTCGATGTGGACGGCGACTTCAACCCCTTGGCTGCGGCGACCAGCGGGGCGAGCTGCGGCGACCACGCGGGCGGCCACGTCGGCTTCGTCGACGACGGGGCGGGCGGGCAGGCGCTGGCGACGGTGCCCGTCGCGCTGCAGGGCGGGGCGCTGCTCGACGACGTCATCGTGCCGGTCTCGCTGACCTACAGCCTTGAGCGCCCGGCCGCGGCGCTCGTCGGGGCGGCCACCGGCGCGGTGAGCCTGCCCCGCGCGGGCGGGGTGTTCAGCGTTGAGAGCACCGCCGTGCGCACCAATCTCGTCGAGCTGGGCCCTGTGCTCGACCCCGCTGCGCCGGCCCCCTGCGCGGTGGCCTTCCCCCTGGTCGTCGCCCTGGCCACCACCGCGGGCCGCGCGCGGGTGGCCGCAGACACCGGGGCCCCGACGGATGGGGACACGGACAGCGGCGGGGCCGTGGACAGCGGCGGGGCCGTGGACAGCGGGGGAGCGGTGGACAGCGGCGGGGCCGACGGTGGCGACGGGGGAGGAGGCGCCGCGCCGAGCATCGACCCGCTGGGCGGCTGGCCGCGGGTCTATCTGCAGCTCCTCGCGCCGGACGGCGGCGCGCTGGCCGAGGGCGAGGCTTGGCGCAGCCAAGCGGTCGTCGACCCCACCGCTGCGCTGATGAGCGGGGCGGTCACGCCGGGATCGCCCACCCCGGGCTTCGTGACCCGCCTCGATCTGGTCTGGCCGGGGGTCGCGCTGCACACGCGCCCCGACGGCAGCGTCGAGACGGTGACCGACCCCGCGCAGATCCCCGCCGGGCTCTGGTCGGTGACCATCGTCAGCCTGACCGGGCAGACCTGGACCTTGCCCAACGAGACCGCCGCGCTGGAGTCCACAGGCGCCGACTTCACGCCCGCTCTGCAGGGCGTGGGGCTGCGCCTCGAGTAGGGCCGGCGACGGGCGGCACCGCCCGGGTTCACCGGATCGCCCCCCGCTTTGGGCCTGCGCGCGGTGGCGGGTCACGCGGCGCGGGGCGAGGCTCGCGTGTGCGGCCCCGCCGGCCGCCCCGGAGCCCCCTGTGACCGCCGCCCCTCCGCCTGCGCCGCCCGCCGGCCCCCCCTCCGCGCCGCCCGCGGCCGGGCCCGCTGCGCCCTCCACCCGCCACCCGACCGACCGCGAGAGCCTCGAGCGGGCCTGTCAGGTCGAGCTCACCCGCGCCTCGGGCCCGGGCGGGCAGCACGCGAACAAGCGCGAGACCGGCGTGCGGCTGCGGCACCTGCCCAGCGGCGTGGTGGTGATGGCCACCGAACGCCGCTCGCAGCACCAGAACCTCGAGCTGGCCTACGAGCGCATGGCCGCCAAGCTCGAGCGGCTGCAAGCGGTCCAGCCCCCGCGGCGGCCCACCCGGCCGACCCGGGCCTCGATCCGGCGGCGGATCGAGGGCAAGCGCCTGATGGGCCGCAAGAAGGCCCAGCGGGGCGGCGGCGGCAGCGACGACTGAGCCGCAGGGCCCGCGCTGCGACGACGCCCCACCCCAGGGAAGGGGAGGGGCGGTAGATCGGGCGAAGCAGCGGGGCTCTCCCTCTGGGTCGGCGGCTTAGGCGGCCATCGAGAGCGCCGCGACCCGCGCCTTGGGGAAGCGCAGCCGCAGGGTGGTGCCCTGGCCGCGCGTGCTGTCCACCTCGATGAGGCCACCGAGCGCCTCGACCTCAGCGCGGATGGCCGACATGCCCACGCCCCGACCCGAGACGTCGGTGACCGCCTCGGCGGTGCTCAGGCCGTCAGCGAAGAGCGCGTCGCGCAGGTCGGCCGGGGTGGCGTGGGGCAGGCCCCGCGACGCGGCTTTGGCGGCGACGCGCTCCCAATCCACGCCCCGGCCGTCGTCGCTGATCGAGAAGCTGACCTGGTCGATGTCTTCGTCGAGGCGCACGGTGAGGCGGGCCGTGGCGGGCTTGCCGTGGGCGAGGCGCTCGGCCGCCGGCTCGACCCCGTGGTCGAGCGCGTTGCGCACGGCGTGGATCGCCGCGCTCCAGACCCCGCGCAGGGCCTCACCATCGCAGCGCACCCCGTGGTCATCGATGTCCACCACGACGTCTTTGCCGAGGCGCAGCGCGAGGCGCTCGGCCTGGGCGGCGAGGCGGGCGAGGCGCCGCCGGCCCGGCTCGAGGCTCCACTTCGCCACGACCTCGGCGATGACCGCGCGCTCGGCTCCGGTCAGCAGGGCCCGCACCACGGCGCGGTGCTCGGCGGCGCCGACGACGATCTGCTCGGACTCCTGCTCGCCGATGAGGGTGTCGGTGGCCGAGCGCAGGGTCGCCCACCGGGTCTGCAGGGCGCCTCGGGCCTCGACGCTGGGCAAGGTGCCCTCGTCGGCGATCTCTTGCTCGAGCGCATGGCAGGTCTCGGCCACGCTGTCGAGGCCGTAGATGGCCGCGTTGCCCTTCAAGGTGTGCAGGCGGCGGGCGAGCAGGGGGCTCAGCTCCTCGGCGGCGATGACCTGGGCGATCAGCTCCTCGGCTTCGTGGGCGAACTCCACAAAGCCGTGCTTGTCCTGCAGGATGCGCTGCACCAGGGCCATCAGCTCGCGCTGGGTGGACTCGGCCCGCTCTTGGGCGACCCGCGCGGTGACGTCCTCAAAGATGACCAACATGGCCCCGATCGGGCCATCTTCATTGTCGTCCAGCGGGATGTACCGGATGGCCAAGGTCTGCCCATCCAGCTCGACCCGCTGGGGCAGCTGGGCCAAGGAGAGGGCGCGGGGCAAAAAGCCGTCGGTCAGGCTCTCCCAGCCCAGCTCAAGGTAGGCGGCCTCGTCGGGGGCCTTCGCGGCCAGCAGGGCCCAGAGGGGCTGGCCGGCGGTGGGCGCCCCCAGCCACTCAGCGGCCCGGGCCGACCACTCGGCGCCGAGCTTGCCCGTGCCATCGACCATGAGGATGGCCTGAGGCACGTTGTCGAGCAGGTGGCGCACCCGCGCGTTGCGCTCGGCGAGGGCGGCGGTGCGCGCCTGGACCTGCTCGTCGAGGCGGACCACGTTGTCGAAGAAGCTGCGGCCGATGAAGACCGCGCCCGAGGTCGAGAGCACCACGAAGGCCGCGTGCACGAACACGACCCAGATGGCGGCGTCGTAGTTGAAGACCGAGCTGGGGAGCACGGCCCACAGCACGAGGTGGTGCAGGGTCACGGTCAGCGCCGCGGCCAAGACGACCATGGGGTTGCCGAAGACCGCCAAGAGGCTGATCACGGCGAAGAAGTAGAAGTGCTACCCCGTCGCCGACGGTCGATCACGTCCAGGGCGCTGTTCTCGTAGGCGGGGGGTGTCCAAGTCGCCCGGAATTTTGCCGCCGCCGGGCACACCGGGCACAGCTGTGCCCGGCGCCTGTGCCCACTGCTGGGTGCCGCGTCTGCGCCTGCGCCCGCCCGGTGGAGGCGCGCTGGGCCCGGATCTGCGGCGCATGCTCGGCGCGCGCCTACCGGCGGCGCCTGTCCGCGCGAACGTCAGAGCCGTGCGCGGGCGGGGCCACGGCGAACGTCTCGGACGGGGGCGGGCCGAGGGGCGCTTCCCATCCCCCCGCCGGCCCGCTCAGCGCCGAAGCGTCAGAGCCGTTCGGGCTGCCCTCCTCGGCGAACGGCTCTGACGGTCGGACCTGCCGGCGCTGCGGCGCGCCGCTCGCCGGCCGCCGGGCCGACGCCACCACCTGCAGCGCCGCCTGCCGGGCCGCCTGGCACCGCGCGGGCGCCACGCCCCGGGCCGAGCGCCTGGCCGCCCGCTGGGGGCTGCTGCCCCGGGACTTCTGGCGCACGCCGCCCGAGCTGGTCGCGGCCGTCGCCGGCGAGCTCGGGGGGCCCTTCGGCCTCGACGCCGCCAGCGCGGGCGACGACGCCGTGGCCGGCCGCTGGCTGACGCCCGACGAGGACGCCCGCACGGCGCGCTGGGCGGAGGCCTGCGACCCGCAGCACCCCCGCGCCTGGTGCAACCCGCCCTACTCGAAGGTCGCCGGAGAAGGCGGCGCGGGCCTGCTCACCTGGGTCGAGGCGGCCGTGCGCGCGCGGGACGAGGGCCTGGTGGTCGCCCTGCTCGTGCCCCCCTCGACGAGCACCCGGTACTGGCGGCTCGGCTGCGCCGAGGCGGCGGAGATCTTGCTGCTCGCGCGCCGCGTCGCGTTCCTCGACCCGAACACGGGGCTGCCGCAGCGGGGGAACCGCGGCGACAGCGCCATTTTGATCTTTCGGCCGGGCCAACGTGGGCCGGCCTTTGTGCGGTCGTGGTGGCCGCTTTCAGGAGGTGCGTGATGGGTGACGAAAGTGCGCAGTCGGTGGGCGTTGAGGCAGAACAGGACCAGCCCATGGTCGGTGAAGCCGCGATCATCGAGCGGTCCCGGCCACGGCATGGCGAACAGTTGAGCGCGGCGGAGCTGCTGCGCACTCGGCGCTGCTTCATCGTGTTCCCCGCCCATGACGATGAATTTGGCGGCACCGCTGGCTGGCCGGTGGACGCGGATGACCCCTTCTCCGATGACGCCAGAGGGGCGGCACTCGAGTGGGCGTCGAGCCGGTACGGTGCCACCGTCGGTAATGTCGTCGTCTACTGCCGCGTGCTGGACCCGGATGGCACGACCGAGACGCACGTCGAAGTTTGGCAGCACGCTGCGTTCGACAAGGGCCTTGGGGAGGTCATGGTGGCCTCGGCGAGCGCGCACATAGTCGAGGCGCGGGACATTCCGTCGGAAGCCGGGCCGTGGGAACGCGTGGAGCATGAGGCGTCGCAACCTTCGGAGCCCGCGAGCTCCTCGGTGCCAAGCCCGTGGGGCACGCCGAGTCCGCGGCGTCGCAGAGCCGCTCGTCCGCGCCCGTCGGAGGTGCCCGATGTCGGGTGATCCGGCGCCCCATGAGGATGCGGGAGCCCTCGAAACACCGGACGCAGGACAAGGGTCGCCGGCGCCGGCGTTCGTCCGCCGGCACAACCCGGCGTTCGGCCCGTACCTGCGCGCGTTGCGGGTTGGCGCGGGGCTCTCGCTGCGGGACGCGGCTGCGGTCCTCGGGATCAAGGTCTCCAAGCTGCAGGCGATGGAGACCGGCGGGCGCTTCCGCATCCGGAGCCTCGACCTGCTCGACAACGTGGCCGACCTGTTCAACGTCGGGCGCCACGAGGTCCGCCAGCGGGCGGGGTTCGTCGAGATCGACGAGATCAAGGTGGGTGAAGGGACCAGCGTGGGCGACGCCATCGAGCGCGCGCACGCGCGGGGCGTTGTGCACGGCTGGGAGGCTGCCCTGGCGGCCATCATGGAGGCGTCTCGGCCGCTGCCCTGCCAGGCCGACGTGCACCGCTTGGTCATGTGGGTGAAGGAGCTGGCAGTCCGGCGGGGATCGCCGGAGGGGGAGCGGCCATGACCAGCCCCTCCCACGAGCTTGCGCTCGGCGCCCGCCTCGCCGCCGCCGGGGTGCCGCTGGGCCTCCCGGGCGCGCTCCTCGCCATGGTCGACGAGCTGCCTGCCGACGGGGGCCCCCGCCCCTGCCTCCGGGTCCTCGCCCCGTTGGGCGACGGCGCGGCGCTCGCGGCCTGGTGCTCCGCCGGCGGCGAGGCCGAGCCGGCAGTGGTGCGCCGCGTCCCCCTCGATGAGCGCTTCGTGCTGGTCCTCGACGACGGCGCGACCCGAGGCGCCGTGCTCACCTGGCTCCGCGAACACTACGGCCATGCCAACCTGTGCGCGCGGATGCTCCCGATGGATCAGGGGGTGAGCTGGTGGTGCTACGCGCTGTCCACGTCCTGGCTCGAAGACCTGCCCCACGCGCCGACCGAGCAGGAGGCGTTGGTGCGCGGCGCTGAGTGGCTGGCCGCGGGGCGCTGGGTGACGCGGACCCCGCAAGCGCCTCGGCCGCGGGTGGGTGGGCCACCGCCGCGCCAGAGGGGGCAAGGATGAGCGGCACGACGGGAAAGGCGCAGCGGGTGGCGCTCTACGCCCGAGTCTCGACCACGGGGCACGGGCAGGACGTCGGCCTGCAGCTCGACGACCCGAAGCGAAGCGGAGGGGGGCGAAAGCCCGAGCGAAGCGAGGGACCGTACGGCTGCGGCAGGTCGCGGCACAGCGCGGCTGGACCGTCGTCGAGGAGTTCGTCGACGAGGGCATCAGCGGCGCGAAGGCCTCGCGGCCGGCCCTCGACCGGATGATGGAGGCCGCCCGCCTCGGCAAGATTGACGTGGTGGCCGTGTGGAAGCTCGACAGGTTGGGGCGGAGCTTGGCGAACCTGCTGAGCACGCTCGACGAGCTCGGGCACCACGGGGTCGGCTTCGTGAGCCTGCGGGACGCGGGCATCGACACGACATCGCCGGCGGGGCGGCTGTTGTTGCAGCTGATGGGGGCGTTTGCAGAGTTCGAGCGGGGGCTGATCCAGGAGCGGGTCAAGGCGGGGGTCGACCGGGCGCGCGCGAAGGGCGTGAAGTTCGGCCGCTCGAAGGTGGAAGTCGACCTTCGTCCGGCACTGGTGATGCTGGACGGGGGCCTCGGGCTCAAAGCGACCGCCAGCGCCCTGAAGGTGTCGACGACGACGCTCCGCCGGCGCCTCGAAGAGGCAGGTGCATGGCCGCGGGTGGGTGCGGCAGGAGCCACGAGCGGGGCCTGCAGCGGAACGTAGGCGGGCGGCCCGTGCTCAACGTGGCCGGCGCGCGACACGCTCAAGGACCTCCTTCGTGCTGAGCCGCAGTAGGCGCAGCTCTTCATCGGTCAGCACCCTGGGCCCGGGCGCGGCGGCCAGCCTCGCGTTCAACATCGCGGTCGCAGGCGTGACCGGGCCCGGCTTCGGCACGTCGTCTGAGCTGCCCTCCATGCCACCTCCAGCTGCCGGCACCCTGCCTGCCCCGGTTCGGCACAGCGTAGCGCGTCCGGGCGGGCCGGCTCGCGTCTGGCCTGGCAACGCGAGAGCGCGCCGCCGCCGCGCCCCGGACGGGGCCCGGAGCGCTTGATCGGCATGCTGCACGTCGATCCGGCGAATGTCGGCCGTCCCGCCTGGGGGCCGCCGGCAGGAAGGCGACAGGGGTGCCACAAGTCCCCCCTGAAAAAGGCCGCTCCGCGGGGTCCACAAGTGGTCCACCGCGGGGGTCCACAATGATATGACTTCGGTACACTTGTGACTTCAGGCACGGCAAACCAGGGGTGGCCTCAGGGATGAACAAGAAGTCCCTCACCGAGACCGAGATCTGCGACCGGTTCATCACCCCCGCCCTCCAGCGGGCCGGCTGGGACCCCCAGGTCCAGATCCGGCGCGAGTACAGCTTCACCGCCGGGCAGGTCCATGTGCGCGGCAAGGTCGCCGTCCGCGGCCAGCGCAAGCGCGCCGACTACCTGCTCTTCATCGACACGAACCTACCGCTGGCCGTGGTTGAGGCGAAGGACAATAAAGCCCCGGTCGGCGGCGGCATGCAGCAAGCGCTCGCCTACGCCGAGGCGCTCGACGTGCCCTTCGTGTTCACGAGCAACGGCGACGGCTTCGTCTTCCACGACCGCACGGGCAAGTCCGACCCGGTCGAGCGCACGCTCTCGCTCGACGACTTCCCCAGCCCGACCGCCCTGTGGAGCCGGTACCGCGCCTGGAAGGGCCTGTCTGACGAGGTGGAGCGGGTGGTCCGCCAGCCCTTCCACGACGACGGCAGCGGCAAAGAGCCCCGCTACTACCAGCGCATCGCCGTGCAGCGCACCGTCGAGGCCGTCGCCCGGGGTAAGCGGCGCATCCTGCTCACAATGGCCACTGGCACGGGCAAGACCTACACCGCCTTCCAGATCATCTGGCGGCTGTGGAAGGCCGGCACGGTGAAGCGGGTGCTGTTCCTCGCCGACCGCAACGTGCTGGTCGACCAGACGCGCAACAAGGACTTCGCGCCCTTCGGCCCGGCGATGACCAAGGTGCAGCACCGGCTCATCGACAAGTCCTACGAGGTCTACCTCGCGCTCTACCAGGCAGTCAGCGGGATCGACGAGGAGAGCAACGTCTACAAGCAGTTCTCGCCGGAGTTCTTCGACCTGGTGGTGGTGGACGAGTGCCACCGCGGCTCGGCGCGCGAGGAGTCCGCGTGGCGCGACATCCTCGACTGGTTCGCGCCAGCCATCCAGCTCGGCCTGACGGCGACGCCGAAGGAGACCGCCGACACCTCGACGCTCACCTACTTCGGCCTGCCGGTCTACACCTACACCCTCAAGGACGGCATCTCTGACGGCTTTCTCGCGCCCTACAAGGTGGTGCGCATCGACCTCGACCGCGACCTGCAGGGCTGGCGGCCGACCGCGGGCATGCGCGACGACCTGGGCCAAGAGATCGAGGACCGCGTGTACAACCAGCGCGACATGGACCGCGTGCTGGTGCTCAACCAGCGCACGCGGACCGTGGCCGCCAAGCTCTGCGCCTACCTGCGCAGCACCGACGCCTACGGCAAGACCATCGTCTTCTGCGAGGACATCGACCACGCGAGCCGGATGCGGCAGGCGCTCATCAACGAGGTCGCCCGAGGCTGGCCCGATGAGCGCGACAACCTGAGCCGCTTCGTCGTGCAGATCACCGGCGACAACGACGAGGGCAAGCGCGCACTGCACGACTTCATCCACCCCGAGCGGCGCTACCCGGTCATCGCGACCACGAGCAAGCTGCTGACCACCGGGGTGGACGCCCAGACCTGCAAGCTCATCGTGCTCGACCAGCGCATCGAGAGCATGATTGAGTTCAAGCAGATCGTCGGCCGGGGCACCCGCATCCACGAGGAGGCGGGCAAGCTCTGGTTCACGATCATGGACTTCAAGAAGGCCACCGAGCTCTTCGCCGACCCCGACTTCGATGGCGAGCCCCTGGTCATCTTTGAGCCCGAGCCCGAGGGCCCAGTCGCACCGCCCGAGCCAGAGGACGACGAGCCCGAAGCCCCGGCTCCAGAGGGCAGTGGGGCGATGCGCTACGTCGTGAGCGGCGTTGAGGTCGCCGTCCTCGCCGAGCGCGTGCAGTTCTACGGCGCCGACGGGCGCTTGGTGACGGAGTCGCTCAAGGACTACACCCGCAACGCCGTGCGCAAGAGCTACGACAGCCTCGATGACTTCCTCCGCCGCTGGTCGGCGGCCGACCGCAAGCAGACCGTGCTCGACGAGCTGGCCGCGCAGGGCGTGATGGTCGACGAGCTGCGCGAGCAGCTCGGGCGGGACCTCGACCCCTTCGACCTCGTCTGCCACGTCGCCTTCGACCGCCCGCCCCTCACCCGCCGCCAACGGGCCGAGGGTGTGCGCCAACGCGACGTCTACGCGCGGTTTGAGGGGAAGGCCCGTGCCGTTCTGGACGCGCTGCTCGACAAGTACGCGGACGAGGGCGTTCTGCCGGAGGAGACCGCCGTGCTGCGCAACCAGCCCTTTGACGGCATGGGCACGGTGGTAGAGCTGGTGCGGCTCTTCGGCGGTGGCGAGCGCTACCGCGAGACGGTGCGGGAGATCGAAGCGGCGCTCTACAGCCAGGTCAGCTGACCGGCACCGGGCAGGGGCGGCGCTTGTTGTCCTCCCCCATCATACTGGTGCCGCCGGCCGGCGCTTATTATACGAAGTCGCCGCCAGTTGTAATAGCATCCGCCGCACCCGGGGAGCACCGATGCCAGACCCTCGCCAGCCTGGGCCGCGCCTCGCTGGGCGCTGGGAGCGCCAAGAGTCTGGCTACCGCGCCTTCATCCCGGCAGACTTGCCGCCAGACCCGGCCCTCGAGCTTACCGTCGCTCTACTGCAGCGCCTCTCGGCCGCAGACCGCGCCCTGGGCCGGTTGGACGGCATCGCCACCACGCTGCCCAACCCCCGGCTCTTCGTGGCGATGTATGTGCGCCAAGAGGCAGTGTTGTCCTCGCAGATCGAAGGCACGCAGAGCACGTTGGAGGACCTGCTGGCCTTCGAGGCCGTCCCCTCGCCCGCCGAGGCGCCTGGCGACGTGGCCGAGGTCGTCCGCTACGTGCAGGCAATGGATCATGGGCTGCGCCGGCTGCCCGACTTCCCGCTCTGCCTGCGCCTGATTCGCGAGGTGCACGGGGTGCTGATGGCAGAGGGCCGGGGCAGCGAGCGGGAGCCCGGTGAGTTTCGGCGCAGCCAAAACTGGATCGGCCCCGGCGGTTGCACCCTCAGGGACGCCACCTTCGTGCCTCCGCCTCCCCATGCGCTGATGGGCTGCCTGGGCAACCTCGAGAACTTCCTCCACGCGGGCGAGAGCTACCCTGCGCTGATCCAGGCAGCGCTGGTGCATGCGCAGTTCGAGACCATTCACCCCTTCCTTGATGGGAACGGCCGCGTGGGGCGCCTGCTGGTCACGCTGTTTCTCTGCGAGCGCGGCATCCTCCACCAGCCCTTGCTCTACCTGTCGGTGTTCCTCAAGCGACACCGGGCCGAGTACTACGACCGGCTGACCGCGGTGCGCGCCCGCGGGGATTGGGAGGGCTGGGTCGACTTCTTTTTGCGCGGCGTGGCCGAGGTCAGCGACCAGGCCGCCCAGACCGCCGCGGAGATCCTCGCCCTGCGCGAGAGCGCCCGCGCCAAGGTGCGCACACCCGCCGCACGCGAACTCATCGAGAAGGCCTTCGAGCACCCGGTGCTGTCGGTTCGCACTGCAGAGGGCTTGCTCGGCACGACCTTCGCCACCGCGAACAAGGCCGTCGACGAGCTGGTCGAGGTGGGGCTGCTGCTTGAGGTCACCGGCCAGCGCCGCAACCGCCGCTACCACTTCGACCCCTACCTGCGGCTGTTTCGTGGCGACCCCGCCGACGTTGACACGCCACCGCCCGTCCACACCCACGTCCCCTGAGCGCAGCCCGCGATGTCCCTCTCGACCACCATCAAGTCCATCCAAGACATCATGCGCAAGGACGTCGGCGTCGACGGCGACGCGCAGCGCATCGGCCAGCTCGTCTGGATCTTGTTCCTCAAGATCTGGGACGACCGCGAGCAAGAGCTCGAGCTGCTCGATGATGGCTACAACTCGCCTCTGGTCGGCCTGCGGTGGACCAACGCCGAGGGCAAGCTGCAGCAGGCCCCCGACCTTCGCTGGCGGACCTGGGCCGCCGACCCCGAGGGCGCGACCGGCGACAAGCTGCTGCTGTTCGTCAATGATGTGCTCTTCCCGGCGCTTAAGGGCATGGACCCGGGCCCGCGCAGCGACGACCCTGCAGTCGAGGCCTTGCGCGGCCGCCGGGCGCTGGTGCGCTCGGTCTTCGAGGACGCCTACCAGTACATGAAGTCCGGCACGCTGCTGCGGCAGGTGCTCAACAAGATCCAAGAGTCGGTCGACTTCAACGACAGCAAGGCCCGCCACACCTTTGGCGACATCTACGAGCAGGTGCTCAAAGACCTGCAGGGCGCGGGCAACGCCGGCGAGTACTACACGCCGCGCGCCGTGACCCAGTTTGCCGTCGACATGGTCAATCCCAAGCTCGGCGAGCTCATCCTCGACCCGGCCTGCGGCACCGGCGGCTTCCTCGCCTGCGCCATCGAGCACGTGCGCAAGCGCGAGGTCAAGACGCCCGAGCATGAGGCGCGCCTGCAGGCCGCCGTGCGCGGCGTCGAGAAGAAGCCGCTGCCGCACCTGCTCGCCGTCACGAACATGATCGTGCACGGAATCGACGTGCCCTCGGGCCTGCGGCACGCCAACACGCTGGCCCGGCCCCTGCGTGAGGTCACCCAGAAGGACCGGGTGGACGTCATCCTGACGAACCCGCCCTTCGGCGGCATGGAAGAAGACGGGGTCGAGGACAACTTCCCGCCCGACTTCCGCACCCGCGAGACGGCCGACCTCTTCCTCGTGCTCATCGTCGAGCTGCTCAAAGACGGCGGCCGGGCCGCGGTGGTGCTCCCCGATGGCACGCTCTTCGGCGAGGGGGTGAAGACCCGGGTCAAGGAGCGCCTGCTCGGCGCCTGCGACCTGCACACCATCGTGCGCATGCCCAAGGGCGTGTTTGCGCCCTACACCAGCATCCAGACCAACGTGCTCTTCTTCACCAAGGGCCGCCCGACCAAAGAGATCTGGTTCTACGAGCATCCCTACCCGCCGGGCGTGAAGTCCTACTCGAAGACCAAGCCCATGCGGGTCGAGGAGTTCGACGCCGAGAAAGCCTGGTGGACCGAGCGCAAAGAGACCCCCCAGGCCTGGCGGGTGCCCATCGAAGACGTGCGCGCACGCGGCTACAACCTTGACTTCAAGAATCCGAACGCGCCAGAGCATACGCACGAAGACCCCGACGTGCTGCTCGCCCGCTACCGCCAAGCCAGCGCCGCCGCAGCTGCCCTGCGCGAGCAGCTGCGCCAGGCGCTGGCCGCTGCGCTGGAGGGGCGGGAATGACCCCGGCAGAGCTGATCGCGGCCTTTGACGTGCTGGCCGATGCTCCGGATGGGGTGAAGCGCCTGCGGGAGCTGGTACTGTCGCTGGCGGTTCGGGGGAAGTTGGTGGAGCAGGACCCCGCGGAAGAGCCTGCGTCGAACGCCACTTCGGTACAACGCCATGGCAGCGCGAAGCGTGTCGGGTCGAAAGGTCCAGGGGCAGGCGAGACCGCAGGGGGCGGACCGCACCCATTCGATACGGCCAACGACCTACTGCCTGGCTGGTGCAGGTACAGTCTTGACACACTGGGGACCGTCGGTCCACGCAACAAGGCGCCGGACGCAGCGGTGGTTGGCTTCCTGCCTATGGCAAACCTGCCGACCGACCTTCGCGCGACACCTCAAGTGGATACCCGCATATGGAGCGACGTAAAGAAAGGATACACACACGTTGCCGATGGCGATGTTGTAATCGCCAAAATCACCCCGTGCTTTCAGAACGGCAAAGGCTGCGTAGTTTCCGGCCTGCCCTCGGGGATCGGGGCAGCCACAACTGAGCTTCATGTGCTCCGCCCGAGCCTCGCGGTGGTCCTGCCAAACTACCTACTGATCTTCCTCAGAACGCCCGATTTCGTCGCCGGCGGGGTGGCGACCTTCACCGGCACCGCTGGTCAGCAGCGGGTGTCTACCGACTACTTCCGGGGTGTCAGCGTTCCTCTGCCGCCGCTCGCTGAACAGCACCGCATCGTCGCCCGCGTTGACGAGCTGATGGACCTGCTCGACCAACTCGAAGCCGCCCGCACGGCGCGCGATGAGGTCCGGCGGGCGGCCCGGGACGCGGCGCTGGCCGCGCTCAGGGACGCGCCGGACGCTGAGGCGGTCGAGGTGGCGTGGGGTCGCGTCAGCGACGCGATGGACGAGCTCTTCGTCGAGCCGGAGGATGTGGAGCCGCTGCGCCAGGCGGTGCTCGGGTTGGCGGTGCGGGGGCGGTTGGTTCCTTCGGTCACGGAGTCCCCAAGAGTCAAGGTGCGTGAAGTTGTGGAGTTCCTGAATGGCTACGCATTCAAGAGCGAATGGTACTCACCATCTGGGGTGCGCGTCGTTCGCAATCAGAACATTGGACATGGCAATGTCGACTGGCGCCAGGGAAAGATGGTGCCGGAGCGGGTTGCAGCGGAGTTCCACCGCTTTGCCCTGTATGACGGAGACATAGTTCTGTCGCTGGACCGCCCCATTATCAGCACCGGACTGAAGGTTGCTCGCATCAGGAGTCACGACCTACCCTGTTTGCTACTCCAACGTGTCGCTTGCCCCCGAGCGACGACGGGTGAACTGGTCGCTGACTACTTCTATACCTGGCTCCAGTCTCCAGAGTTTTCGTGCGCCATTGACCCTGGGCGGTCCAACGGTGTACCCCACATTTCGACACGCTCAATAGAGGACATGGAACTACGCCTACCCTCAGTTGTTGAGCAGCATTGCATCGTATCCAAGGTTGAAGCACTGATGGCGATATGCGACACGCTCGTAAGCCGGCTCACGGTAGCCCGCGATCTGCATAGCCAGTTCTCCGCCGCAGCGGGCCACCGCTTCGACGTTTAGGAGCGCCGTTGCACCGCCCCCTCTCGCCCGCCGGCCCGGCAACCACCCAAGCCATACCTCGGACATCGCCGCATGCCTGAGCTGAAGCGCCTCCTCGGCCGACGACCGTCACGCGTCCAGAGCGTCGTTTTGCACGACCTTGTTCCGGTTGACAATGGCTCGATGGCACGGTGGGCGCGCGACGCGAAGGGGCGAACCTGGGTGGCCAAGCTTGAGATTGGCGCGAACGAAGTCCTCGCAGAAGCGTTGGCCTTCGCGCTCGGCGAGAAACTGGGTGTGAGGCAGCCACAGGGGGCCGTTTTCAAACATGGCGGTAGCCCGGGCTGGCTCAGCGCTGCGATCCCGGGCGCTGCCCACTGGGACCGCGACTTGCGCGACCACATCGCGAACATCGACGAGGTCGGGCACATGCTCGCACTCGACGCCATAGTCTTCAACGAGGACCGCCACCAGCAGAACATGCTCCTGACCCCCGACGACGATGGCAGGTTCATCGTGTGGGCCATCGACGCCGGAAACGCAGAGCTCGGCTGCCCCGCAGACATCCGGAGGCGCGGTGTTGAGCCGCCGGGCGTCGGCAACCACGCCCGCGGCCTGCCCTGGGCGCTCCTGCACGAACCAGCCCTCGGCGCCGCCGCGGTGGCGGCGAGCCTTCCCGACGAGGTGCTGCGGCAGATCGTCGTGGAAGGTTGCGCCCAGACCAGTGAACCGCAGGTTGAGGCGCTGGCCGACGCGCTGACCCTGCGGTGCCGTCATGCGCCGGCGATCGTGGCCCGATACATGAACGACCTGGGAGCCCGCCCGTGACCGCCACCTACCGCCTCGTGCACTACAGCCCCGACCCGTTCACCGGCGCCCGTGTGCCGCTGGGCGCCGTCGTCGTGGGCCACGACGGCAAGGTGCGGGTCGCCCGCGCTGAGCATCTGCCGCTTGCCTGCATCGGTGACCGTGTGCACCAGCTGGCCCTGCTTCACATGAGCGAGCGCCTCGACACGATCCGGCAGCCCGACCAGCTCCCGCGGTCGTTCGGGCCCTACACCACACTCGGCGGCCCCCAGCCCGTGCCGGAGGGGGTGGCCGACCCGCTGGGCTGGGTGGCGTCGATGCTCAACCCCCCGCGGAGCGCGAAGGCAGCGCAGCACCTTGCGCGGGGTGCCACGCGCGGGACCTACGGCTACGGCTTCTTTCAGACCTGGAAAGTCAGCGACTTCGTGCGCAAGACCTTCCAACCGGGGAAAGACCTCGACGGCTGGCTGACGTCGCGCAGCTCCGCGCTCCCGTCGCTCACCCACTGGGTGAAGGGCAACAGCCAGGTGCTGTTGATGGAGCCGGTCGTCCCCACCCGCCGCCAGTTCCAGCACGACCTGCGCGAAGTCGCGGAGCGGTTGGCCATGTACCGCCCCTTGCTCCCGACTGGCGCTGCCGACAGGCGCGGTGCCTTGGTGGCCTACATCACCGCCGGCGGGCCCGAGGAACGCCGGGCAGAGGCAGTCGAGGCGCTACGACCTTACGCTGACGACGTGATTGACGTCGATGTCGAGGGCGACCGGATGGCTTTCATCGACCGCATCCGCGACGTGGGGCGTAGTGGCGAGGGACAGGGGCGGTTGGGGTGGGAGTGAGCGCATGCGAATCGGCCACGACGACTTCATCGATTCTCTGGCGCAAGACCCCGCACCGTAAGGACAGGTCGACCTGACGGCAGCACGGCCAGGGCTTCCAGACCTGTACAACCGCTGTCCAATCGGGTACGAACGCTACGCATGGCTTCACTCCTTCAGCGCTGGCTCTACCTCCGTCCCGTTGTGCGACGGAAGGCGACGCGTGTCCTGAAGCTCATGATCTGCGCCTTGCTCATCTTTGGGTTGTTCCCTGGCAGCACCGAACTCGTCGAGACCGTAGCTCACCTCGTCCACGACGGTCACCTGGCTCACTCCGAGCAGCACGACCTCGTCGCCGCATCGGAAGACTGCGGCGACTCGGACGAGCATGGTTGCACGCCCTTGGCGCATCACTGCCACTGCTGCGTGTCGATCTCGGCGATCCTTCCGCGCTTGCCATACCTCGAAGTGCATGCCTTTCGTCCCGGCCGTGAGAAGTACCGGTCGCTCCAGGAGCGTGGGCCTCCCGTTCCCGGCGTGAAGCCCTACCTGCCCCCTCCCATCGCCTGAAGTCGGTCGCGACAACGGGCTGAGCGCATTTGGCGCTTGGTTCCTGCTGTTTCGCGATGCGGATCCGGTCCGCTTCCGTGCGTGCGCGCCCGCCTCGGTCGCGCCGTGCACCCGACAACTCCAACTTCAGGTGAATCCTTGATCCCCGCAACCCGCGGGGTGGCGTTCGCGCTGGCGGTCGGCTTCTGGCCGACCGCGGCGTGGGCCACACCCCTGTCCGCCGACGACGTGGTCCGATCCGCGTTGTCGCGCCACCCCGACGCTGTGGCGTCGGCCTCCGCGGTACCCGCCGCGGAAGCACGACGTCGCGAAGTCGGCACCTTCCTCGAGAACCCCGAAGCCTCGGTCGGGGTCGCCGTCGCCGGTGGCCTCGTCCAGGGTACGTTGAACCAGCCGATCTCCGTCACCGGCGAGGGCTGGCACGCCCGAAGCGCCGCCAGCGCTGGTGTCGACGCCGCCGAGGGCGACGCACGGCGGACCGACCTCCGGGTCGCGGCCGAGGCGCGCGCCGCCTACGCGTGGGCGGTCACCACGCGAGAGCGCTGGCAGCTCGCCGACGAGGCGATGCGGCAGTCCACGCGCCTCCGCGAGGCTGTTGAGGCCCGCGAAGCGGTCGGCGAGGCCCGCCCCCTGGACGTGCGCCTGGCGCGCATGGCCGAGGCGGAGGCCACGGAGCTGGCTATCCGAGCCCGCCGCGACCACGCCGACGCCCTTACGGCGCTCGCCCGCTACGCACCGGACGCAATCACGGCGGACCTCGCGGACGACCCGCTCGCGGTGCTTCCGACGATCGCCAGCACGTCCGAGCGTTCGGATGTCGCGGCGGCCGAAGCCCGCGTGCGCGCGGCGGAGGCTGTACTGCGCCGCGAACGAGCCGCCACGATGCCGCACGTCGGGGTCGGCGTGTTCTTCCAGAAGGACGAGGCCCACGGCGATCCCGGTGACATCGGCCCGCAGCTCACCGTCGGGATCCCCCTCTGGACCCGCAATCAGGACGACATCGGAACTGCGCGCGCCGATCTGGAGGTCGCGCGCGCGGAACTGGAGAGCGTGCGCTCACGCGCACGGGCGGAGCAGTTGGTGCTTCCCGACGTCGGGACGTACGCCGACGAGGCGCTCGGTCGCCTCGGTGACTTCGAGCAGGACGCGCGCGAGGCACTGACCAGCATCGAGCTTGGCTGGACCACCGGCGAGATCGACGTGTCCGAGGCGGTGCTCCTGCGCCGCGAGGTGCTGGACGGCTGGGTGGCGGGGCTCGACGCGCGCCAGTCCACTGTCGAAGCCCGCCTCGAAGTTCTGTTGGCCACCGAAGACCCCCACCTGATCCCGGCGGACACCGCCGAGGAGGACCGATGATGAACCTGTTCCGCACCGGGACCGCGTTCGCGGTCCTGTCATTCCTGATCTCCTGCTCCGGCCCCGCAGAGGAGCATCACGAAGAGGCCGAGGGCGGCCACGGCGACCACGGTGACGAGGTGGTGCTCGGCGCGACCGCGCTCGCCAACGCCCGGCTGCGCGTGGTCGAGCTCGCCTCGAGCGCGCTCGACGCCGAGACCACCGTTCCGGCCCGCATCACCCTCGACCCGCGGCGGGAGGCTCGTGTGTCCGCGGTGACGGCTGGCACCCTGGAGCGCATCCTCGTGCGCCCGGGCGACACCATCGCGACCGGCGGCTCGCTCGGAACCGTTCTTTCGCCGGACCTCGGCACAGCGATCGGCGACCACCTCGCGGCGACCGCCAGGCTCGAGACCGCGCGTGCCCGACGTGATCGGATCGACACGCTCCGGGCTGGCGGATTCTCGTCCCTGGCAGAGATGGCCGAAGCCGAGGCCAACTACACGGTCGCCGCTGCCGAGGCGGAGGCTGCGGAGGAGCGTCTCCGGGTGTTCGGCGTGTCGCCCGAGCGGGTGCGGCCAAAGGAGGGAGAGCACTTCTCGTCGCGTTTCGCCGTAAAAAGCCCGATCGACGGCGAGGTGCTGTCGATTGACGTGTCGCTCGGCGCGTCTGTCGACTCGGGCGACCCGCTGTTCCACGTCGGGAACCTCGATGAGGTGTGGCTCATCCTGGATGTCTACGAGCGTAGTCTCGCGAAGGTCCAGGTCGGTGCTCCAGTCTCCTTCACTGCGGACGCCTACGGCGACGAGGTGTTCACCGGCACTGTCGACCAGATCGGCGGGTGGCTCGATCCCGACAGCCGCACCGCAGAGGTCCGCGTCGTCGTCTCGAATTCGGATCATCGACTCAAGCCCAACATGTTCGCCAAGGCGCGGCTGGCGCTCGGAGGGGGTGGGCATGGCGAGGGTCTGGTGATCCCGGCCGCCGCGGTCCAGGACGTCGAAGGCCGCCCGAGCGCCTTCGTGGAGGAGGAGCCTGGAACCTACGCGGTGCGCCCGGTGCGCACGGAGCCGTTGCCCGACGGGCGCTTGCGCGTCGTCTCCGGGCTCGAAGCTGGGGACAAGGTCGTGTTCGAAGGCGCCTTCACCCTGAAGAGCGAGCTCGCGAAGAGCGAGCTGGGGGAAGGCCATGCACACTGAATCCACCCCAAGTCCCGAGAACGACCGGGCCAACGAGGCGCTGCTGTCGGGTGAAGGCGTCGGGTTCCTCGATCACATCCTCGCGTGGTCGCTCCGCAACCGCCTGCTCGTGTTCGTGCTGATGTTGCTCGTCACGCTGTTCGGCGTGCGCGCGGCGTTCCGGCTTCCGATCGACGCCGTGCCCGATGTCACCAACGTCCAGGTGCAGATCCTCACCGACTCGCCGGGCCTCGGCCCGCTGGAGGTCGAGCGCTTCGTGACCTACCCCGTCGAGGGGGCGATGTCGGGCCTGCCCGAGGTCGAGGAGATCCGCTCGTTGTCGCGGTTCGGCCTGTCGGTCGTCACGGTCGTGTTCCACGAGGGGACCGACATCTACTGGGCGCGCCAGATGGTGTCCGAGCGGCTCACCGAGGCGCGCGACGCGATCCCGGAAGGCTTCGGCGACCCCGAGATGGCGCCGATCTCGTCCGGCCTCGGCGAGATCTTCCAGTTCGAGGTGCGCGGCGACGGCCTGCCGGAGAAGGACCGCGCCATGGTCCTCCGTGACGTGCTGGAGTCGCAGATCGCGCCGCGCCTCCGGTCCGTCCCCGGGGTGGTCGAGATCAACACCTTCGGCGGTGAGCTGCGCACGTACCAAGTCGAGGTCACGCCCGAGCGCCTCGCCAGCTACGGCGTGTCCCTCGACGACCTGTTCGAGTCCCTCGCCGAGAACAACACCAACGTCGGAGGCGGCTACCTCGTCCGCGGGCGGGAGCAGACGCTGGTGCGCGGCGTCGCCCTGTACGAGGACCTCGACCACATCCGCGAGGTGGTCGTCACGACCACGCCGGAGGGCACGCCGATCACCGTCGGGATGCTCGGCGCGGTCGAGTTCGCGCCGATGATCCGCCAGGGCGCGGTCACGCGCGACGGACGCGGCGAAGTGGTCACCGGGATCGGCATGATGCTGATGGGCGGCAACTCGCGGACCGTATCGAGGGCGCTCCAGGAGGCGGTCGACGAGCTGGCGCCGACCCTGCCGGACGGCGTGACCGTCGAGGTGTTCTATGACCGCACCGAGCTCGTCGAGCGCACGATCGGCACCGTCGAGAAGAACCTGTTCGAGGGCGGGATCCTGGTCATCGCGGTGCTGCTGTTCACGCTCGGCAACATCCGCGGCGGGTTGATCGTCGCGTCCGCGATCCCCTTCTCGATGCTGATCGCGTTCACCGGGATGAACACCTTCGGCATCTCGGGGAACCTGATGAGCCTCGGAGCCATCGACTTCGGGCTCATCGTCGACGGCTCGGTCGTGATGATCGAGAACGTCGTCCGGGTGGTCGGAGAGCGACGGAAGAAGGGGCTGCCGGTCGACGACGCCGTCATCCTCGGAGCGGTCCGAGAGGTCGCGAGCCCCGTGACCTTCGCGGTGGGCATCATCATCCTCGTCTACCTGCCCCTGCTGGGTCTCACCGGGATCGAGGGGAAGATGTTCCGGCCGATGGCGGCGACCGTGGTGTTCGCCTTGATCGGATCACTCGCGCTGGCGCTCGTCCTGATGCCGGTGCTCGCGTCGACGTTCCTGAAGTCTGCTGTCGAGCACGAGACCTGGCTATTGCGGCTCGCGCACGCGGTGTACCGCCCGGTGCTCGGCTTCGGCATGCGCTGGCGTTGGCTCGTGACCTCGGTGGCGGGTTTCGCCTTGCTGTGTTCCGGTGTCGTCGGCTCGTTCCTCGGCGCCGAGTTCGTTCCCAAGCTCGACGAGGGCGCGGTGGCGATCCAGATCATCCGCCCGCCGTCGGTGTCACTGGAGGAGTCCGTCGTCCAGGCGGGGTCCGTCGAGCGCTCGCTCCTGGCGAGGTTCCCGGCGGAGATCCGGACCGTGGTGAGCAAGACGGGGCGAGCGGAAATCGCAACCGACCCGATGGGAGTCGACTTCAGCGACCTCATCATCATGCTGACCCCGCCGGAGGACTGGAAGGAGGCCCACGACAAGGAGGGCTTGGTCGCCGCGATGGAGGCGGGCCTCCGCGAGGACGTCCCCGGGGTGAACTTCGCGTTCAGCCAGCCGATCGAGCTCCGCACCAACGAGCTGATCGAGGGCGTGCGCTCGGACGTCGCGCTCATCCTGTACGGCGACGACCTCGCCCAGCTGAAGGTCACCGGCGACGCGCTCGCCGGGGTGCTCGGCAAGGTCCCCGGCGCGGCGGACGTGAAGGTCGAGCAGGTCGCCGGCCTGCCGATGCTCCGGGTGGACGTCGATCGCGAGGCCATCGCCCGCCTCGGCCTCAACGCGTCCGACGTGATGGACGCGGTCGAAACCCTCGGTGGGCGGCCCGTCACCCAGGTCGTGAAGGGCCGGCAGCGGTTCGAGGTGCAGGTTCGGTTCGCGCCCGAGGTGCGGGCCGACGAGGCGCGCGTGCGGTCGATCCTGGTGTCGAGGCCCGGGGGCGGTTCGGTTCCGCTGGACCAGGTCGCCGAGGTGACGATCGAGGAGGGTCCCCTCCAGGTCAGCCACGAGAGCGGGCAACGGCGGCTCACGATCGAGGCGAACGTGCGCGGCCGCGACGTCGCGTCGTTCGTCGCCGACGCCCAGGCCGCCATCGCCGCCGCGGACGTCGTCCCGAAGGGCTACGTGCTGGACTGGGGCGGGCAGTTCGAGAACCTCGCCGAGGCGTCCACGCGCCTCGCAATCCTCGTGCCGCTCGTGCTGGTGCTGATCTTCGTCCTGTTGCAGGCGAACTTCCGTTCGTTCAAGACCACGATGCTGGTGTACGCCAACGTGCCGCTCGCCGTGACGGGCGGCGTGTTCGCGCTCGCCGTGCGCGGGCTGCCGTTCTCCATCTCGGCGGCCGTCGGGTTCATCGCGCTGTTCGGCATCGCGGTGATGAACGGCGTCGTGCTGGTGAGCCAGATCCGCAAGCTCCAGGAGGAGGGGCGCGACGCCGAGACCGCCGCCCGCGAGGGCGCCGAGCTACGGCTGCGGCCGGTGCTGATGACCGCGCTGGTGGCGGGCCTGGGCTTCATCCCGATGGCGCTCGGCCACGGGGCCGGCGCCGAGGTTCAGCGTCCGCTCGCGACCGTGGTCATCGGCGGGCTGGTGACGAGCACGGTGCTTACGCTGGTCGTCCTGCCGAGCCTGTATGCGTGGTGGATGCGCGAGCCCCTCCGGGCGGACGCGCCCGCCGTCCCCGGGGGTGCGTGATGGGCGAAGAGTGCGAGGACGAAGCCTGCTGCGCGCCGGTGGCCGCTGCGCCCCCACCTGCCTTCGGCGGGGAGGTGCGCCGGTTCAAGATCCACGGGATGGACTGCGCCGAGGAGGTCGCCACCCTGAAGGGCGCCCTCCGCGAGCTCGTGCCCGAGGAGCAGCTCGGCTTCGACGTGCTGAACGGGCGGATGTCCGTGCCGGCGGGGGTGCCGGCGGAGCGCGTCGTCGCTGCGGTGGCCGCGACCGGGATGCGCGCGGAGCCGTGGATCGAAGCCCGCGAGCCCGAGTCGGGCCACTCCTGGTCGTCTCGCGACGCGCTGGTGGTCGCGAGCGGGCTCGGGACCGCCGTAGGGTTCGGGGTGCACGTCGCGATGGCCGGCCTGGCCGCAGCGGTGGGCTCCGAGGGCGCGGGCCTCGCCGAGGTCGTCCCGTGGCCCGCGAGGCTGGCGTACGTCGTCGGGATCGCCGCCGGGTTGTGGGTCGTGGCCCCGAAGGCCTGGTACGCGCTGCGAGGTCTCCGCCCGGACATGAACCTGCTGATGACCATCGCCGTCGCGGGCGCGGTGGCGCTCGGCGAGTGGTTCGAGGCGGCGACCGTCGCGTGGCTGTTCTCCCTGTCGCTCGCGCTCGAGGCGTGGAGCGTCGGGCGCGCGCGTCGCGCGGTCGCCGCGCTGATGAAGCTCGCGCCGGACCGGGTGCGGCTGGTGCGCGACGGCGGAGAGGTCGAGGTGGACCCGGCCGAGGTGCCCCCGGGGGCGGTGTTCCGGGTCCGACCGGGTGAGCGCATCGGCCTCGACGGCCGCGTCTCACGTGGCGCGACCGAGGTCGATCAGGCGCCGATCACCGGCGAGTCGGTGCCGGTGGCGAAGGAGGTCGGCGACGAGGTGTTCGCCGGGACGATCAACGGGTCGGGGGTGGTGGAGGTCACCTCCACCCGCGCCGCGGGCGAGACCACGCTGGCGCGCATCGTCCGCCAGGTGGGCGACGCGCAGGCCAAGCGGTCGGTGTCGGAGCAGTGGGTCGAGAGGTTCGCGCGGATCTACACGCCCGCCATCCTCGGCCTCGCGGTCGGGGTGGCGGTGGTCCCGCCGTTGCTCGGTGGCGAGCCCTCCGAGTGGGTGTACCGGGCACTGGTGCTGCTGGTCATCGGCTGCCCGTGCGCACTGGTGATCGCGACGCCGGTGGCGATCGTCGCGTCCCTCGCGGCATCGGCCCGCCACGGCGTGCTGCTCAAGGGAGGGCGCGTGGCCGAGATCCCCGCGCGGATCCGCGTGGTGGCGCTCGACAAGACGGGGACGCTCACCGAGGGCCGCCCGCGGGTGGTCGACGTGGTGCCCCTCGCGGAGCACGACGAGGCCGCCTTGCTCGCCCGCGCCGCCGCCCTCGAAGCGGACTCCCAGCACCCCATCGCGCTCGCTGTCCTGGCGCGCGCCCGGGATCGCGGGGTGCCGATCCGCGCCGCGACCGACGTCACGGCCGTCCACGGGAAGGGCGTCGAGGGCCGCATCGACGGGAGGAGGTTCTGGCTCGGCTCGCACCGCTTCCTGGAGGAGCGCGGGCAGGAGACCCCCGCCGTCCACGATCGGCTCGAGGCGATGGCCCGGAGCGGCCAGACCATCGTGGTCGTCGGCAACGAGACTCACGTCTGCGGCCTCCTGGCGGTGGCGGACGGCGTCCGTCCCGAGTCGGTCGAGGCCGTCGCGGCGCTGAAACGCGCCGGCGTCGCGCGGGTCGTGATGCTCACCGGCGACAACCGCGGCACCGCGGAGGTGGTCGGGCGAGAGGTCGGCGTGGACGAGGTGCGCGCCGAACTGCTCCCCGAGGACAAGGTACGGGCGGTGGAGGAGCTCGAGCGCGACCACGGTCCCACGGCGATGATCGGCGACGGCGTGAACGACGCTCCAGCGCTCGCACGCAGCACGCTGGGCGTCGCGATGGGGGCCGCCGGCACCGACGCGGCGATCGAGACCGCCGACGTGGCGCTGATGGGCGACGACCTCGGCAAGCTCGCCTGGTCGATCGAGCATTCGCGCGCGACCCTCGCGGTGATCCGCGCGAACACGGCGTTCGCGCTGGGCGTGAAGGCGGTGTTCGCGATCCTCACGTTCGTCGGCGTGGCGTCGCTGTGGGGCGCGATCGCCGCCGACATCGGCGCCTCGCTCCTGGTCGTCGCGAACGCGCTGCGCCTCCTGCGCCGCTGAAGGAGGCGGGAATGTCGGACGACGCCGGACGGCGGTTCTGGGAGAGCAACGCGGCGCGCTACGACCGCTCGATGGGCCTGCTCGGCGGGCCCCTGCCACGCACCGTGTCGCTCGTCGCGTCCGCGGTGTCCGGGGCCGCGCGCGTGCTGGAGGTGGCGTCGGGCACGGGGCTCGTGAGCGAAGCCGTGGCGCCCGTCGTCGGCGAGCTCCTCGCCACCGACTACGCCGAGGCCATGGTCGAACGGACCCGCGCACGCGTCGGACACCTGCCGAACGTGCGGTGCGAGGTGCGCGACCTGTACGCGCTCGGCGAGCCGGAGGGCTCGTTCGACGCCGTAGTCGCCGCGAACGTGCTGCACCTCCTCCCCGACCTCGCTGGCGGGCTCGCGGCCATGCGGCGGGCGCTCCGGCCCGGCGGCCGCCTGGTGGTGCCGACGTACTGCCACGCGCAGGATGCCCGAGCTCGGCTGGCGTCCGCCGTGCTCGCGCTGGTGTCCTTTCCCGGGCAACGGCGGTTCGACCTCCATGGGCTCGCCGCCGCGGTAGAGGCGGCCGGCTTCGCCGTCGACAGCCGAGAACTGGTCCCCGGCGTCCTCCCCATCGGGTTCGTGGCCGCGCGAGCGCGATGACGGGGAGACGGTGGGAGACGCTTCCGCTCGCCCGCGCGATCCCAGTTCGCCAGACTGACACGAGGGACACCGTTCCCCTCGGAGTCGTCGTGCAGCCGTCCGCCGAAGTCCTCGTCGATCGCATCGCTACGGTCCTACGCCAGCGCCTCCCGCCCGGCGTGACGCCGGCCTACTTCGAGGGCTTCCTGCGCCGGAACCGGCCCGCCCTGGTGGCCGTGCTCGACCGCCAGATCACCGCGCGCGCGACTCGGTACCCGGCGGGTACCGAGTCGCCCCGGTCGTCCGGGGACCGCTACGCCGACGCCTACGCGCAGCCGCCGGACCTGTGGGCGGCGTCGCAACGCACGGCAGCCAACCTCGCCGCGATGCGCCTCGCCGCGAGCAAGCGCCCCGACGAGATGAGCGCGCAGGACCGTGCCTCACTGGCTGCGTACTCGGGATGGGGCGGGCTCTCGCTCCAGGCCGTCGCGAGCCAGTTCCCGACCGGCTTCCCCGTGCCCGAGGAGCGCGGACTCATCCACGAGTACTACACGCCCACCAAGGTCGCGCGCGAGGTCGCCCGCGTCATCCGGCCGCTGCTGCCGGATCTCCCAAGCGACGAGGGCGTGGTGCTCGCGCTGGAGCCGTCGGCGGGCATCGGCCGGTTCGTCCAGGCCGCCAGCGGCCCCGACTTCGATGCGCTCCGCTGGCTCGTCGTCGAGTGGTCGGAGCTGTCGTCTCGGATGCTCCAGGCTCTCCGGCCCGAGATCCCGGTGTTCAACGGGCCGTTCGAGCGGTGGGTGCGCGAGCACGGCCACGAGTACGCCGGGCGTCTCGGCCTCGTGCTCGCCAACCCGCCCTACGGCGCGCGCGGCGTGTCGATCACCGAGGACCCCGACCGCGGCTACCGCGAGAAGTCCGCCTACGCCTACTTCCTCCGGCGTGGCCTCGACCTGCTCGCGCCGAACGGGCTCGGCGTCTACCTCGTGCCGTCGGGCTTCCTGTCGGGCCGCTCGACCGGGCTCCTGTCACTGCGCGAGAAGGTGCTCAAGCGGCACCACCTGGCCAGCGCCTACCGTCTGCCGTCGGCGATCTTCCCCGGCGCGATGCTCGTCACCGACCTGCTGTTCTTCCGTGCGCGTGGCGGCGAGCTCGCGGAGGTCGACGAGGCTGACCAGTTCATCCTGAACGGCGACTACTTCGCCGAGTTCCCGAGCCACATCCTCGGCACCGAGCTCGGCAAGGACGCCGGCGACGACGACCAGACCAGCAAGCCGCGCTGGGGCCACCAGGTCGTCGGCACCTTCGAGCGCCTGCCCGACCTCGACGAGCGCCCGATGTGCGGCGCCTGCGAGATCGCCCGCGAGGTGGTCGTGTTCCCCCGCGCGGCCGGCGCGTTCCAGCATCGCGCGTCAGCTCGAAGAGAGCACCGCCGGCCTGTCCGAGCACGCCGCGTCCGCCGTGGCGCTCGGGTTCCGCGTGGACCGTTACCTGGCCGCCGCATCGGCCCAGACCACCGACGAGCACGTCCAGCTCTGGCCCGAGCTCGTCGAGGCCCTCAACGCGTGGAGCGCGAAGCACGGCAACCCGTGGACCTCGCCCGACTTGCGCAAGCTCGTCGCCGACGGCCACACCAGCGCCGAGCGCTTCCTCCAGGCGTTCACGAAGTCCGGCCGCCTAAGCGACGGGCTCGCGACGACGCCGACGTGGACCCCGCGGTACGCCGGGAAGTCCGACGACCTCGTGGCGCTCGCCGAGTGGGTCTACCGGACCAAGCGCGCGCTCACGATCCGCGAGCTCGCCGACGCGCTGGTCGAACAGTCGGGCCACGCGCAGGAGCACGCGCAGACGGCCGTCGTCCGGAGGCTCTCGGACCTGCTCGACGTAGGCTGGTGCCTCGACGGCGATGGGTGGGACGAGCTGGTCCCCGAGCGCGACTACCTGACGGGCCACCTGTGGCCGAAGCACGCCCGCGCGGTCACCCTCGCCGAGAAGCAGGAGCCCGCGCGCGTGGTGCAGGGCGGGCTCGTGTGGGGTGTGGTCCCCCTCGATCACATCGCCACCCAGGCACGCAAGCTCGTCGAGGTCATCCAGCCGGCCGTGCTCGACGACATCGGCGGCGTGTCCCCGCGCCTGGGCTGGGTGCCGCTCGACCTCGTCCAGGGCTGGCTGAACGAGACCCTGAACGCTCACTACGGGCAGGTCCGCATGGAGCGCCGCGAGGGGCTCGTGCAGGTCCCCGGCCTCGACTACGACCAGATCGAGGAGGCCGGCGAGCTCGCGCCCGAGGCACGGTGGTGCATCGGCTGGATCAACCACGACAAGACCACGTTCAAGCCGAAGAAGAAGGAGGACGAGAACATCGACGAGGTCCGGCTCGCGAAGGCGAAGGAGTGGGACCAGTCGTTCCGCGCGTGGGTCGGGTCGGACGCCGACCGCAGCGCCCGCGTCGAGCACGCCTACAACCACCACTTCAAGGGCTACGTCGCGCCCACCTACGACGCCGAGCCGCTCCCGCTCGCGAGGTGGACCAAGGACGGCGTGCGGCTGCACCCGCACCAGGTCGCCGGTGCGCGGCGCGTGCTCGCCAACCGCGGCGGCCTGCTCGCGTTCGACGTGGACGTCGGCAAGACCTACACCGGCATCGCCCTGCTCGCGCAGGCCCGCCAGGACGGCTGGTGCCGCCGGCCCGTCATCCTCGTGCCGAACAGCATCGTGTGGAAGTGTGAGGCCGACATCCGGCGCGTCCTGCCGGACTACCGCATCGCGGTGGTCGGCTCGAAGAAGAAGGTCGTGCAGCGCGGCGAGCGGAAGGGGCTCGTCACCAGCGACACCGACACCCCCGCCGAGCGCGCCGACAAGTGGACCCGGTTCCAGGCGGGCGAGTTCGACGTCGTCCTGCTGACCTATACGGCGCTGTCCCGCACGCGCATGAACGAGGGCGCGATCCGCTCCTACGCCGACGCCACCGAGGCGATCCGGCGTGAGGTGCGCCTCCGCCAGCGGAACGCGGCCGAAACGAAGAAGCTGACCGAGCGCCAGGCCGCCATCCTCAAGGAGGGCGTCGCCGCGTGGATCGCCGAGCAGATGGAGCTGCCGGAGGGCTGGGAGTACGACCCCGGCGTCGCCTGGGACGACATCGGCATCGACCTGCTCATCATCGACGAGGCCCAGAACTACAAGAACCTGTACCTGCCCGAGCCACGCGAAGGTGGCGTGCCGCGCTTCATGGGCAACGCTGGCGAGGGCTCCAAGCGGGCGTGGCAGCTCGACTTCCGGTGCGCCGCCCTGCGTCGTCGCACGGGAGGCTCCGGGGTGGTGCTGCTCTCGGCGACCCCCGCCAAGAACAGCCCGCTCGAGTTCTACAACCTCATCCAGTACATCGACCAAGACGCTTGGTCGCGCATGGGGATCCGCGACCCCGAGCAGTTCATCGACCGCTACCTCCGCATCGAGCTCAAGGCGGTGGTCGACAGCAAGATGGAGGTCGTCGAGCGCAGCGCCGTCGTGGGCTTCCAGAACCTCCATGAGCTGCGCGAGGTGATCTTCCGGTACGGCGAGTTCAAGACCGCCGAGGACGTCGGCCTGGAGCTCCCGGAGCCGAAGGTCAACGTCGTCGAGGTCGACCTGAACGCTGCCCAGGACGCCAAGTACGAGCGGTACGTCCACCAGATCGAGGCGGCGCTCGACAGCAACCGGGTGTCCGACAAGGCGAAGATCCTCGGCCTGCTCGCGCGGATGGCGCTCGTCGCCATCCACCCCGATCTCGACGAGGGCTACGACTGGAAGACCGCCGCGTCGTCGGGCGTGGACCCGACCTCGCCGAAGTTCGCGGCGATGACGAAGCGCGTGCTCACGAACCGGACCTGCGGGCACATCGTGTTCGTCGACAACGTCGCCGCGCATCGGTGGGTCGTGCAGACGCTCGTGAAGGCCGGCATCCCCGAGGGGCGGATCGCCGTGCTCAACGCCGAGGTCGCGCAGGCCGCCGCGGACCGGCAGCGCATCGCCAAGGAGTTCAACGGCGACCCCGAGGAGGGCGTGGCGCCGAAGTTCAACGTCGTCATCTCGAACGCCATCGCCTACGAGGGCATCGACCTCCAGACGCGCACCTGCGCCATCCACCATCTCGACCTGCCGTGGGAGCCGGCGACGCTCCAGCAGCGCAACGGTCGCGGCGTGCGGCAGGGCAACACCCTCGCGAACATCGAGATCAACTATTACTTCGCGCGCCGGTCGCAGGACGGGCTCCGGTTCAACCTCATCCAGGGCAAGCCCGGCTGGATGACGGAGCTGCTGAAGTCCCAGTCCCGCGACACCAACAACCCGGGCGCGCAGATGGACCTCGGCCCCGAGGACATCCTGCTCCTCATCAGCCGCGACCCCGAAACGCCTTGGCCGGAGCAAGCCCATGAAGATCGGTTGCACCTGCGGCTACGTCATCAGCGACGTTGGCGACTACCTACCCAACGAGGCACGCGTCATCGCCTCGCAGGATTGGGAAGACTTCAACCTCTCGCTAAAGGGGCCCTGGGACTTCGACGTATCGCTTGTCCGTAGAATGTTTCAGTGCGTCGCGTGCGGGCGGCTCTACGTGTTCGGCCCCGACCAGGCTTTGCTCACCTTTGTCCCCGAAGATGCTCCCCAACCCGTCTTGGGGTCCGTCCACGGGAGCGCGTGGCGCGGGCCGTTGGTGGGCAGTTGGTGGGACTCCTTAGGTAGGGAGCATCCAGGGATGCTCGACTGCAGCGCCGAAGGCGGAACCTTTGAGGAGTTCGACGACTGGTCCGCCTTGGAACGCGCCTACATGGACCTCTTCACCCGACTGCGTGCCGTCGACCGGCTCCGGTCGGCGTACCTCCACCGCAACGGCGTGGCCGTCCACCGGTGGCTGATTGACGACGAGCAGGGAGACAGTTGAGCGGCTTCCTCCCGCATGCTTCATCGAAAACGACGGCCATGGGCGCTATCGCGCGGGGGAGCTCAGGCCACAGCCCCGCCACGCGGGGCTGGTCAACCGGCCCTCACTGCCCCCACCAGCTCCCCCCACCGCCGCACCGCGAACGCCGCCACCTCCGCCGCGCTCACCCCCGCAGGCGGGCGCGTGATCAGCGTCCCCACGGCCTTCCTCACTAGCGCATCCGCGTCTTGCCCCGGCCCGCACCCACACGCCCGGCACCGCCCCGCGCAGTCCGCGCCCACCCGCGCGCTCTCCGCCTGCGCCGCGGCGAGCTCGGCGCGCAGGGCCTCGAGGGCGCTGCGGAGCCGCGCGACCTCCGCCGCCGCCTGCTTGCCTGCCGCTCCCCGCTCCTTCGCCCGCGCGAGCTGCCGCTCCAGCGCGGCGATCTGCTTGCCCTCGGCGCTGAGCTTGGCCGGCAGGTCCAGCAGGCGGGCGACCAGCAGGGCGATGGCGGGCAGCAGGTGGCCGGTGGCGTGGCCCAGGTCCTCCCGGGCGACGACGAGGGCCTCGTTGTGGCCCTGGCCCATCCGCCCGTCGAGGTGGGTGAGCCGTACGGTCCCTCGCTTCGCTCGGGCTTTCGCCCCCCTCCGCTTCGCTCCGGGTCGTGGCAGGCCACGCCGTGTAGGAAGGCCGCGATGGCGATGGGACGCTCGCGGTGGGCCTTGATGACCTGCGCGAAGCGGTCGGGGTGCAGGTAGACGACCGCGTCGCGGTGAGGGGTCGTGGCAGTCAGGCCGATGACCGCGTCGTCGAGCACAAAGCCGGGCTTGAAGCCGCGGCGGATGCGGGCCTCGCCGGCGACGAGGCGCAGGGTCGCGTCCCACGCGGTCAGGTGCGGGATCCACCGCTGGAAGGTCTTTTTGAAGCGGGCTGCGCGCCGGCGGTCGTAGCCCTTGCGGCTGATCCGCAGGCCGGCGAGGCGGCCGAAGGGGTTGCGGCGGCCCTCGAGGGCGCCCCCAGCGCGGGCCGGGGCCAAGGCGCTCAGCGCGGCCTCGCCGCGGGCCACCTGCACGAGGCCCCCTCCGCCGGGCCCCACGGCGACCTCAGCCGCGCGGTCGACCGCGGTGGCCAGGGTCAGCAGGTCGCTGTCGTCGAGGGCCTGGCCGGCCGCCACGGCGTCCAGGGCGGCCTCGGCCCGCGGGGTCAGCACCGGGAGGCCCCCGGCCTCGGCATCGCGGCTGGCCTGCGCCTGGCGCAGCAGGTCGCGCAGCGCGTCGGCCGGGCTGCCTCGGCCGGGCCCGCCACCGACCGCGAGGCCGGCGGGGAGCACCATCGGGCGGCGGGGGCCGTCGTCGCCGGCGCGCGCGCTCGGCGGGGCGGCGCTGTCGGCGGCGGGCTCCACGCCCGGGTCTTTGACCTGCTCGGCGTAGAAGTCAGCGATGCCGCCCACCGCGTCGGCGAGCGCCCGCTGCAGCTCGGGCGCGGCGAAGGCCTCGGCGGCGAGCGCGCTGAGCTCGTCGGCGCCGGCCCGCAGGCCCGGGTCGTCGGCCTCGGGGTCGTAGACCTCATCCTCGTCGTTGCGCGCCACACTCTCGTTCTCGCGCTCGACCTCCTCGGCGAGGTCGAGGGCGGCCCAGCCCGCCGGGCCCTGCAGGCCGTCGCGGGCAGCGTTGAGCGGGTAGTTCCGCGCGCCCGGGCGGGCCGTCGTGACCAGATCCACGACGATGTCGGCTTTCAGCTCGCCGCGGCGCGAGGGCTCCTTGTACTGGAACAGGCCGCCCAGGCGCACGAAGTAGCCGCCGTGGCGGTCGCCGGGCGGGCGCCGGTAGGCCTTGACGGTGGCCGTGGTGCCCTCGCCCCAGCCGGCTTTGACGTCGACCCGCGCGCCGCCGCGGCGGCTGAAGTGCGGGCTGACCGGCGCGCCGTCGAGCTCGAGCGCGACCCCGGGCAGGTCGTTGGCGGCCAGCAGCTCGCGCAGACGCTCGCGCAGGCCGACGTACTCCTGGATCTGGTAGTTGTAGACCTCGTCGAACTCGGGCGAGACGTCGAAGATGGTGATGCGCGTGCCTTGGCGCCAGGGCGCGTCATAGATGACGACGTCGCTGTTCGCGCCCGCGCTCACCGCGAGGTTGT
>JAEUKK010000129.1 GCA_016792625.1 Deltaproteobacteria bacterium
GAGGCGGGTCATGATGTCGATCACCAGGCGGGTCTCCAGAGCCCTCCCGCCAGCTACCGGAGACCACGAGGAGCAGCCGGCGGGTCAGCGCCCGCCAGACTTTCCGGATCGAAACCGGCCATCTTTTCCGGACTCCACAGAATCGCGTTGCGACATAGGTAGCATGCGGCTTCGCCACGTCAAAATACCAAACGAAGAGCCAGAGTATGCCGCCAACCCTTCCAAACCGAAATACTGGATGAGCCTCGGAAAGGGCAATTCCGACGGTCCCGACTGCCACGGAGTAGACGATGTAAGCGATCATCCAGTTCCGAGATGTCGCCGCTTTGTCGGGCTGCCCGAGAGCCTCCCAGTTGCGGGCGTGAAGATATGCGCCGAACGCCGGGCTGAGAAGCACGCTCCAGTTGGATGCTGCGTTCGGGTTCCAAAGAGCCGGCCTATCTTCGGTGGGGGCCGAGCCTGCATTTGCTGTCGCCGGCGGTGCATATGGGTTTGGCCTCTCCATGGGCGATCACCTCCTGGTGTTGGTTGTCGTTCACGCGGAAGAGGTTTGCCCCGTTTCGTCAACCCTATTCTCCCATCCTACCTCACGAGGCGAGGGGAGACACTAGTTCCGCCGTTGAGAAATCGCGGGCTCCAGGGGGAATTCTGGCGGTCGCCGATTTACTCCCGACAACCCTGACGTTCTGCCCGCGGAGTGGTGCGAGATCACCACCTGACGCAAGGTGAAGGTCCACCGGACGCTCATGCGATGTTTGAGCGTCGTCCCTACTCCGGGCCATGGAGGCGCATTGGCGCCGAGGCATGGGTGCAGGCGACGCCGAGCGAAGAGGCCGTGCTTGTCGATGATGTACGCGTAGCCGCTCACGCCCGCGGCGTCCCTGCCACCCGAAGCACCGTGCCCACGCACCTCCCCGCCCATCGGCTTGAGCTCGCCGAGCGCAGCTCCGGTGTGTGGTGGGAGCGGGCGACCGGGTTGGGTCCCGCGGTGCTGGGTTGGGCGGACGACCAACTCGAGCACCACAAGGTCGTGCTCGGCCCCCGGCGCGTCCAGCGCCATTCTCGTTTACCTCGTGTCACCGGGCGCCCTAAGTGATCCACACCCGGGGCACCCAAACTGACCCGCTCCGGGGCGGCCAAAGTGATCCACCTCGGGGCGGCCAAAGTGATCCACCCCGGGGCGGCCAAAGTGATCCAGGCCGCGGGCTGACCGGGCACCCTCCCCTGCGTGTCAACAAGGCTGAGACAGGACGCGCCCCCGATATTACTGAGCAGGGCACCTCGAAGGACCCATGACGACTTCAGCCGACAAGACCGCACCCGAAGCCCACGCGGCAGACGACCGGGCCGGTCGCCGCCGCACGTTCACCGCCGACTACAAGGCCCGCGTCCTCGCTGAGTGCGACGCCGCCCTTGCAAATGACGGCACCATCGGCGAGATCCTGCGCCGCGAGGGGCTGTACTCCTCGCATCTGCACGACTGGCGCCGGGCTCGGACCGAGGGTGGAGAGTCCGCCTTGGCGCGCAAGCGGGGCCGCCCGCCGCTCGACCCGGTCGTCGCAGCCCAGCGGAAGGAGATTGAGCGCCTCGAACGCGAAAACGCCGCGCTTAAGGAGCGTCTGCGACGCTCAGAGATCATCTTGGACGCCCAAAAAAAGTTGGCGGAGCTGCTGCCCCGCTGTCAGCAACGACGAGCGGGAGCAGCGAATGAACGCGGTCGCTTCCATCTCCCCGGCGGTCGGGCTGGCCAACGCATGCGCCGCCCTGGGCGTGTCCCGGGCGACCTTGAGCCGACGGCGTGCGCCGAAGCCGCCCAAGGAGGCCCGGACTCCCCAGCGCCGCGCGCTCGCGGCTGACGAGCGACGCTCCGTCCTCGACCTCTTGCACTCCGAACGGTTCATGGACGTCGCCCCGCGGCAGGTCTATGCGACGCTCCTTGACGAAAACACCTATGTGTGCTCCGTTTCAACGATGTACCGGGTCATGCGCGCGGCTGGCGCTGTCCGCG
>JAEUKK010000143.1 GCA_016792625.1 Deltaproteobacteria bacterium
GTCCGCGCCGGGCCGGCCGCGGTGGGGCCCCAGGTGGCCCGCACCTCGAGGTAGAGCAGCTCCTCGTCGGGGTAAAAGGGCGACCGGATCGGGCGGGCCACCGCGTCGAGGCGGGGCCCATCCTCGCCTGGGCCACCGGCCCCGCCCGCCGCGCCGCCTGCGCCGGCCCGGCCGCGCCCGCCCCGCCCGCCGGGCGCGCCGTCCCCGCCGGCCTGCCCGGGCCCTCCGGCGGCGCCCTCGGCTTGGCCATCGGCGCCGGGCGCGCCGTCCCCCCCGGGTCCGCCTGCGCCGCCGCGTCCGCCGCTGTCCCCCGCACCCTGGGCGTCGGCGCCGGGCGCGCCCGGGCCGCCGTCCCTGCCCGTCGCGCCGGCGGTGCCGGGGGCGCCGGCCGCCGCCACCCCGCCGACCGGCCCGCTGGCCCCCGCGCGGGCCAGGGGCACCGGTCGACCCGTGCGCACAAAGGGCTGGTAGGCGGCGCTCTCGTACCAAGGCGGGGCGACCACCCGCTCGAGGCCACCGGGCAGGCGCAGGGCGAGGCCGAAGCCGCTGTCGAGGCTCTCCAGCACAGGGCGGGCGGGCACCAAGCGCCGCGTGGCGTCGAGCTGGCCGCCGATCGGCGCGAGGGGCAGGCTGCCCGGGTCGAGCTTGCACTGGGTGGTGGCCTGCAGCGGCGCGGCCTCGTGCAGGTGGTCCGCGTAGAGCAGCCGCCCATCGGCGGTGGTCAGCGCGATCGCCGAGAGCAGCGCGACGGGGCCCGACTCGGGCGAGATGGCCCCCACGGGCGCGGGCGAGAGCGCGGCGCGGGTGACGCTCGCCCAAGACAGCGTCGCTGGGCCCGCACAGGGGCCCTCGGCCTCGAGCGCGCGGCGGGGCATCGGCGGCGGGGGTGGAGGGCGGCAGCCCAGGGCGCTGACGAGGGCCAGCGCGGCCAGCCTCCGCCTCCCGAGGCGTTCGTGGCCCGGTGTGTGTGCTCCGCTCACTTCAGCCCCTCGGGATCGACGGCAAAGACTCGCTGCAGCGGATCTTGCTCGCCGGGCGCCCGCAGCCCGCCGAGCAGGCGCAGCGTGTCAGGGTCGGCCTCGGCGCTGATGAGCTGGCGCAGACCCCGCCGGGCCTCGAGGTCGGAGCGCAGGCGGTGCAGGGCCCAGCCGGTCATCCACCGGACCACGGGGTCTGGGTCGGGCGCACGCATACCGAGCTGCGGGCCGACGTGCCGCGCGAAGGCCGGATCCCCGGCGTACTCGCCCATCGACCACAGCACGAGCAGGCTCAGGCTGCGGTCGGGGACCGTGAGGGAGTCCATCAACGCGTCAAAAGCGGCCTGGACGGTCTGGTCTTCGCGGGGGGCGCGGTCGATGAGGGGCGCGCTGTGGGCGGCGAGGTAGCGGACCCCGGTCAGCGTGGCGCTGTAGGCCTCGGCGAGGTGCGCGGGTGTGGGGGCGGCCCGCGCGGCGGCCGCGCTGTCGGCGACCAGGCGGACCACCAGGGCGGGGCTGAGCACCCGGTCCATCACGAGGCCCCAGGCCCCGGGCAGCGCGGCCCGCTGACGGGCGGCGAGGGCGTTGAGCGCGCGCGCGGCCTGCAGGTCAGCGTCGACGCCGTGCGGGTGCGGCCCCCAGGCCTTGGCGAAGGCCTCGACCACCTGCTGCGCGCTCTCGGGATCGAGGGGGGTGCTCATCGCGGCCATCAGCGCCTCGGCGATGGGCTGCACCTCCCCCGGGCTATGGCCGCGGGCCAGCTCGCCGAGCGCCCAGGCTGCCCGTGCGCGCACCGCGGGCGGGGTGCGGGCCTCGAGCAGGGTGAGGCGTGCCTGATCAACGATCTCGGGCTCCAGCACGCCGAGCCGGCCCACCACCAGCCAGGCCGAGGCGCGGGCGGTCTGGCCGCGCGTGGGGTCGCGGGGCTGGCGGGCCCCGAGCCGGGCGGCGGCGCGGGCCTCGGCCGGGGCGCGGGCGGCCGGGGCGTCGAGGGCGGCGAGCACCTGGTCGGCACGCCCCGCCTGGGCCGGCCCCCCGAGCAGGGGGAGGAGGAGGGCGGTGAGGGCGGCGCGGCCGAGCCGCCCAGCCCACGAGAGGCCCGGGTGGCGGACAGGCCAACACGATGTGTTGGGCGTTGTTTTCGCTGTGGTGGGCCAGCAGTGGAGCGCCGCGGGGCGGGCGCGGGGCGGCCGGCTCACCGCAGCCACCGGCGGGCCGCCGCTGAGAGCAGCAGGTCGGCGTCGTCGGCGAGGGGGACCAGGGCCGCCTGCGCCTCGGGCCCGCCGATCGCGGCGAGGGCGGCGGCGGCGAAGTAGCGCGACTCCGGGTCGAGGGCGGGCAGCGCGGCCACGATCAGCGGGACGGCCGCTTGATCGTGGTGATTGCCCAAGGCCTCGGCGCAGGCGGCGCGGACGAAGGGGCGCTCGGCCTCGTCCGATACGCAGGCCCGCAGCGGGAGGAGCGCTGCGCTGCCCCCGGGGAGGGCCCCCAAGTGGCGGGCCGCGAGCTCACGCAGGTAGGCGGCGTCGGAATCCAAGAGGGAGATTAGGCCCGCGACGTCCCCCGTGGTGCGCAGGCGCTCGGCGCGGCGCAGGCCGCCCGCCTCGGCGGAGTTCAGGGTGAAAATGAGTGTCAGCGCGGTGATCACAGCAAGCCCTCGATGATCTGTCGCAGCTCGGCCTCGGCGCGCTCGCCCCCGGCGGCCCATGCGGCCTGGGTGGCGGCGGCCGGGGTGGCGCCCGCCCACTGCTCGGTCCAGCCCACGGTGGGAAGGGGTCGGTCGTCAGCGGTGACCCGCAGCTCGAAGCGCAGGGCCTGGGTGCGCAGGCCCGCAGGGTGCTCTGCGCCACCCGCGGGGGTGGCGTGCAGCTCGACCCGAAGGTGGGCGTCGGGGGCGTTGTCTTCGATGACCAATAGGCCTTGCTCTGCGGCGATCTGGCGCAGGCGCGGCGCGGCCGGGGGCGGACCGGGCGGCGGCGCGGCGCCGTCGAGCCCGGCGAGCAGCACCTGGGCGGCGAAGAGCTCGGCGGCGGCCGGCGCGGCGGCGCGGACCGCGGCGAGCGTGCCGAGCGGGCTGGCCCCCGCCTCGACGGCCTCAAGGTGGGCGGTGAGGGTGGCGGCGCGGGCCTCGGCCTCGGCCCGCAGCGCGGCGGCCAAGGCGGGGCGGTCAAGGACGGCGAGGCTGGCCGCCTGCCCGCCGTCTTGGGCCCGGGCGGCGATCTGGATCGCGCCGCGCAGGCGCTCCTCGGCGGCGGCCAGCGCGGCGAGGGCCTCTGGGGGCGCGCCGCCGCGGGCGGCCACGAGGCGCAGCGCGTGGGGGCGAAGCACCCCGGCCCGGGCGGCGGCATCAGCCTCTCCGACGCTGTTCCCGCGGCCGACCGCCTGCGCGAAGCGGGGGGCGGTGTGCGGCGGGCAGGGGGCGCTGAGCCAGCAGGGTGGCCCTCTTTTTGTGGGCTTGGGCGGCTTGGGCGGCGCCCCCGGTCGGTCGAGCTGCAGGGGCGCCCAACGGTGGGCGATCACCGCCCGCGTCCCTGCGGTGCTGCTGCAGCGCCGGGCCTCGACCGCCCCGCTGCCGGCCAGCGCGGCCCCGCCGGCGCGGGCAGACCCGCAGCGCTCCACTACGAGATCAGCGATCAGCACGCTCTGTACGACGCGCAGCGCGCCCGGTGGTGCGCCGGCGTCGACCAGGTCTTGCAGGGCGGCCGCGCAGGCCGGCAGCGGCCGCAGCGCCACCGCGGGGAGGGCCTGCTCCTCTGCCGCCTCGAGCTGGACCTGGAGCGAGAGCTCGGCGCCCGCCCGCAGCAGCCCCGCCCGGGCGGTGGCGCCGCCGGCCCGATCCAGGGTGGTGGCGGCGAGGGGGCGGCGCACCAGGGTGGTCATGGCGAAGCAGTCTGCGCCGCGCACCTGCAAGATCCCCGTGCGGGGATCGACCACATCCCCGGGGGCCAGGGCGGCGGCCCCAGGGGCGCCCACCTCCCAGCCCGCGGCTTCGAGCGCGGCGCCGATCGGGCCGAGGGCCGGCAGGGTGGGCAGCGGTGCCGCGGCGGCGGCGCAGAGCAGGGCAAAGAGGAGCACGTTCACCGTCAACGGCGCGGCGGGCTGCGGCAGGCGGGCGGCGCGCGTGGCCCGTTAGCCTGGGCCCGACCGCGGGGCGCGCCGCGCGGCCCCGCCCTGAGCCCGCCGAGGAGCGCCATGACGCAGGCCCGCAGCCCCGGACCCTTGACCGTCGGCCCCTTCCTCGAGGCCTGGGAGCTCGAGCTCCGCGCGAACGTCTGGCGTGACGAGCTCCCCGACCTGATCGACCGCCTGAACGAAGATTACCTCTACGAGGGCGCTCCCGAAGAGGAGTGCGCCGCGGTCATCGCGGCGGCCCAGGCGGCCCACCCGGCGCTGCTCGCGCGCCTGATGGCGGAGGAGCAGGCCTGGGTGGGGCCCACCGACTGCGACCGCCTCGACGCCGCCTTCGCGGCGCTGGGCGCCCATGGGGTGCACGCCCAGGTCTGTGGCCTGACGCTGCAGGACGCCCACGCCGCGGCGGCTTTGGTCTGCCCGCCCACCGCCCGCGGCCTCTGCCTCGTGCACCAGGGTGATGTGCTCGACGCGCTCTGGGGCGAGGGGCTGCTGCTCGCCGTCGACGTGGCGGGCGACGCGGCGGGCACGCCGGCGGCCCGTGCGGCCCTCGCCGCGCTGGTGGTCGAGCAGCTGCGCGCGCACGGCCTGCCGGCGACCTGGACCGGTGACCCCGATGACCGGGTGTGGATCCGCCCCTTCGCCTGGCGACGGCGGCGGTGGACGGCGCCTCCGATGGGTGAGCTGCGTGGTCCTCTGTCGTCGGGGCCGGGCCCGCGGGCGATGCGCCTCGCGCCCCGGGTCGAGGTGACCGAGGCCGCGCTCGCGCCCTACCTGCAGCCGGTGATCGCCCGGTACTCGACCAGCGCCTTTGACCCCGACTTCGCGCGGATCATGCGCGGTGTCTGGCGCAGCCTCGGCGGCACCTGGGGCCAGGTCGCCCACGCCGGCCTGCCCCACACCTTTGTGCCCGCCGGCGAAGAGACCACGCTGACCGTGCGGGACGCGCTGGCCAACCTCGCGCCCGAGGCGGCGGCCGCGCTGCGGGCCGAGGCCCGCCGACGGGGTGGAACAAGCGCGCAGGACACCATTCCAGACGAGCGCGGGCCAGAGGGTGAGGCCGCCCTGACCGACGCTGTCGGCGCCGAGCCGGCCCCCGATCCTGCGGCGGTCGCCGCGACCACCGCTGCCCTGCGCCGCTTCGTGGTGGGGGTCAGCCTCGCCGCCCTGGGGCCGCCTCTCGCGGTGGCGCTCGCCAGCGTGCTCCCCGCCGCCCAAGCGGGGCTCGCCGGCGGCGCGCTCTCGGGCCTGCTGCTCGCCGCGCCCGTCGCCGGCCATGGGCCGCGGGGCCGCCTGATCATCGGCGCGGCGGTCGCCCTGGGCGCGCTGCTCGGGGCGGTGGTCGGCGCCGAGCGCCTCGGCTGAGGGCCCCGCTCACCTTGGCGGGCGCCTTCGATCAGGGCGCGGCCCGGAACAGCCCCTCGAAATTGGCCCCGAGCTGCGCCAGCGCGGCCTCTGGGCTGGCCCCCCACAGCTGGGCCGCGAGGGCGGCGGTGCCCGCCACGTTGGCAGGCTCGTTCAGCGCGCCCTTCTCGGGGCCGAGGTAGGGGCAGTCGGTCTCAAGCAGCACCTTGTCGCGGGGCAGCTTCTCGAGCAGCAGCCGGAAATTTTCCGCCTTGTGGGCGTTGGCGGGGATGGACAGCCAGTGCCCCGCCGCCGCGATGCGCTCGCCCAGCTTGACCTTGGCCGAAAAACAGTGCCAAACGACGCGCTGGGCGCCCTCCTCGAGCAGCACCTCGAGCGCCCTGGCCTCGGCCTTGCGGGTGTGCACGATGAGCGGCTTGTCGGCGGCGAGCGCTAGGCGCACCAGCCGGCGGAAGCGCTCTTCTTGCAGGGCCCAGAGGGCCTCGGGCACCCAGTAGTGGTCGAGGCCGACCTCGCCCATCGCGAAGGCGCCCTCGATGCGCCGCTCGAGATCGGCGTAGCAGACGTCAAAGTCGGGAGCTTCGCCCTCGGTGTCGCGCGGGTAGCTGTGGCCGCTGGCCAGCAGCTCGGGCAGGACCGCGTCGACCGGGTAGAGGCCGAAGGCGGGCTTGACCAGGGGGCTGCGCGCGGCGAGGGCAGCGACCGCGGCGTTGTCTTCGGGGTTCAGGCCGTTGCTGATGATGGTGCCGACGCCGGCCGCGGCGGCCCGGGCGAGCACCCCGGCTTCGTCGGCGGCGAGGCGGCGGTCGGTGAGGTGGGCGTGCACGTCAAAAAGGGCCACAGCGCGCTCCGGTTGTGGGGGCGCCGCTGCTAATCGGCGACGCGCGGGCCTGGGCGGTGGGCGGGCGGCTCAGCCGGCGCCGAGCAGGGTGGCCAGCGCGGGGAGGGCCGTGGCGGCGTCGGCGTCCACGCAGAGGGTGGCCTCGGCGTCCCCCCGGGTCGGGCCGAGGTTGAGCACGCAGACCGGCGTGCCTTGGGTGGTCGCTCGCTTCACGAAGCGCATACCCGAGAAGACGGTCAGGCTCGACCCCACCACCAGCAGCACCTCGGCCGCGTCGAGGGCGGCGAAGGCCCGGTCGACCCGCTCTCTCGGGACGTTCTCGCCGAAGAATACGACGTGGGGCTTGAGCAGCCCGCCGCAGCGCAGGCAGTCCACGGTCACAAAGCCGCCGGTGTCGTCGAGCTCGGCGTCGCCGTCGGGGGCGAGCTCGGGCGCGGGCGGCGGGCTCCACCCGCGGTTCGCCTCGGCCAGGCGCTCTTGGAGCGCGTCGCGCGCGCTCAGCGCCCCGCAGCCGAGGCAGGTGACCTCGGCGAGAGCGCCGTGCAGCTCAATGGGATCGACGGAGCCGGCCTTGCTGTGCAGTCGGTCGACGTTCTGGGTGATGAGGCCGGTGAGCAGGCCGGCGCCCTCCATCCGGGCGAGGGCGGCGTGGGCGGGGTTGGGTCGCGCGTCGCGCAGGGCCGGCCAGCCGGAGAAGGAGCGGGCCCAATAGCGCCGCCGCCAGGCCGGGTCGCCCACGAATTGGGCGAAGCGCACCGGGTTGCGGGCGCGGGCCGCCGTGCCTGGGCCCCGGTAGTCGGGGATGCCCGAAGCGGTCGAGGTGCCGGCGCCGGTCAGGGTGCAGATGCGGCGGCCGGAGAGGAGCTGGGCGAGGGCGGGGAGCTGGGACATGGGGGAGGGATAGCCCAGCGGGGCGAGGGGGCCGCAGGGGAGGAGGAGCACCACCTGCAGCGATGGGCCTGGATTGGCCTGCTGTGGGTTATTCTGGAGGAGGCGGGCGAGACCTTGGCTCGCCCGCCCCGCGGCGCGCCGCGCGCGCCGCGGCCCCGGAGGCCGCTGCGCGGCCGGAGGGGGCTTCGAGGGCGGCGCCGAAGATCGTCTGCACGTACCCACCACGAGAACAGCCCCCACGCTGCGCGGTTCGGCCCGTGGGTTCACGTGGAAGACCCAGCGGTCTGCCTGGGCACCGCCGACCGTTGGGGGTGTGTGTATCCGGCCTTGACACGCTTGTTGCATGCCGAGGCCCGGCGGGGGACTACGGTTGCGCATGAGCCACCCGCGCCCCCCTGCCCGCGCCCTCCTCTTCGTCGCTGCGCTGGCCTGTGCGCCGGGGTGCGAACGGAGTCGACCCCCACCGTCTGTGCTGCTGGTGTCTCTCGACACCGTATCCGCCCTGCACCTTGAGGCCTTTGGCGGGCGTGCGTCGATCCCGACCCTCGACCGGCTCGGCGAGACGGGCCGGCTGTTCACGGCCGCGACGACGCCGTGGCCAGAGACCGGGCCCGCCCATTGGTCAGCGATGACCGGGGTTTTGCCCGAGGCCCATGGCCAAGTGTGGCTGCGCAAAGACTCGGCGTCGACCGCGCCCACCTTGGCCGAGCTGGCCGCTGCCGGCGGTTGGGCGACCGGCGCATTTATCGGGGGCTATACGCTCACGCGGGAAGAGTCTGGTATCGACCGTGGTTTTCAGACCTGGGACCAGGGCCACCTCATGGACCCTGCCTACACCGAGACGAGCGACCCCCAGACCTCGGCCAAGGGTCTCTTCGTGCGGCGCCGCGCGGGGGAGGTCGTCGACAGCGCCCTCGCCTGGACGGGGAGCCAGACCGGCCCCTATTTCTCTTTTGTGCACCTGTTCAATGCCCACTTCCCCTACGCGCCGGACGCGCCGGAGCGGTTTGGGCCGGTGAGCAGCACGCTGCCCGCCGACCCCCTGGCGCGCGAGGAGCGGCTGCGGGCGGCCCGAGATGGCGTGCTCCAGCTCACCCCAGACGAGCTGCAGGCCGCAGCGCTCCTCTACGAGGCGGGGATCGCCGAGCTCGACGCGGCCCTTGAGGCCCTGGTGGAGGGGGTCGGCTGCGCCCCTGGCGCGGGGGCCTGCGATGTGATCATCGTGGTGATGGCTGATCACGGGGAGAGCTTCGCGCCAGAGTACCCCTTCAACCACCGCGGGGCGCTGACCCCCGAGGTGCTGCGGGTGCCGCTGGTGATCGCGGGCCCCGGCGTCGAGGCGGGCCCTGACCCACGTGCGGCCTCTCTGCTCGATCTCGCGCCGACCATCGCGGGTCAGCTCGGGCTCGCCCAGCAGTATCCCGCGCCGGCGGTCGATCTGTTGAATGGGACCCTTCCGGGTGATCGTGTCCTCGTCGCCCGGACCAACCCCTTCGACGCGGAGCAGGCCTTTGGCGCGCACCGCGGGCCGTCGCTGGCGCTGCTGAGCAGTGACCATCACAGCGTCCTGTGGGCGGACGGGAGCGCCGTGCACCATGGCGCGCCGATGGACCAAGCCGAGATCGACGCTGCGCTGGGGGTGTACCGAACGCAGCTCGCGGACGCCCTTGAGCGGTCGCCGAAGATGGGCGGGCCAATGCCACAACCATTTGGGTCGAAGCCATCCCATCGCTTGACGCCGACGGGTATGGTGCGGGTGGGACCGATGCGCGGAAGTGGGCCACAGGGGCGGGGAAGACCGCCAGGCTCGCCAGTCCCAGGCGGGGGAGGAGGGGCACCCCCGGGCGGCGGCCCGTCTGGCGCGCAGCGCTGACCAATGCGCAGCGGCGGTCGAGCGCGGCACCCTAGCCGTCCCGGCTCAGACCCCACGGGCGCGTGGAGCGAGCCCGATGGCGAGGACATCGACCACCACGTCAATCCATGAGGGGGTCAGCGGCTGCTGCTCAAACCACAGGCGGTGCATGACCCCACCGGTGACCATCGCGAAGATGGCGTCGGGGGCGTGCACCGCTGGGTCCCACTCGCCGCGGCGCGCTGCCCGCTCGACCAGCTCGAGGGCCGCGGACTGGGCGCGCACGGTGGGATCGGCGGCCACGGCGGAGGTGCTGGCGCCTTTGGAGGGTTGATGGGTGGGTTGCTCACCACGGCCGTCGCGGCCTTCTTGGGCCAGTCGGCGGCCTTCTTCGGCGTCGTCGGGCTGATCTGGCTGCTGACCTGGCGGTGGGGCGCGGGTCGCCTCGCGGGCCGGCGCGTGCCCGTGCGGGGCAAGGCCTTTGACCGCGCGCAGCTGATCCACGAGCTGAAGCACAGCGTGGTGACCTTGCTGGTCGGCGGCGGGCTGGCGGTGGCCTTGGGCGGACTGGAGGTGGCAGGCTTCGCGCGGCTGTCCGGGGGGCTCGGGCCGGGCGGTGCCTGGGGCGCAGCGCTGACCGTGGTCGGCCTGGTGTTGGGCAACGACCTGTGGTTCTACGGGGTACACCGTATGTTGCACACCCCGTGGCTGTTCAAGCGCGTCCACTGCGTCCATCACCGCAGCGTCGACGTGAACCCGTTCACTTCGTACTCCTTCCACGCGGTCGAGGCGGCGCTGCTCACCGCCTGGCTCGTGCCCGTCGCCCTGGTGCTGCCGTTGCCCGCGCCCGTCCTTGGCCTCGTCCAGGGGATCGGCTTCGCGAACAACTTGATGGCGCACCTCGGCTACGAGCTGCTGCCCGCCTGGTGGCTGCGCGCGCCCGGGCTGCGATGGACAAACACCGCCACCCTTCACAGCCTGCACCACACACGACACCGCGGGAACTTCGGCCTGTTCACCCGCCTCTGGGACCGGCTCTTTGGCACCGAGCTCGAGGGCTACGCTGAGGCCTTTGCGCAGGCCCACCGGCAGGACCCTGGGCACCCGCAGGGCTGAGCGCGGGCAGCGCCGGAGCCGGATGGCGATGCGCCGACGAGCCGCGGCAGCGTCGAATCGGGTGTCGCCGAGGAAGAAAGGCCAGCCCGAAGGCTGGCGCCGCGGAGGACGCGGGAAAGTCGGGGAGACAGGGGCAAGGCGTCCGGCGGAGCCGGCGGCGGCGCATCGCGCCGACGAGCCGCGGCAGCGTCGAATCGGGTCTCGCCGAGGAAGGAAGGCCAACCCGAAGGGTGGCGCCGCGGAGGACGCGGGAAAGTCGGGGAGACAGGGGCAAGGCGTCCGGCGGAGCCGGCGGCGGCGCATCGCGCCGACGAGCCGCGGCAGCGTCGAATC
>JAEUKK010000163.1 GCA_016792625.1 Deltaproteobacteria bacterium
GCCGACGCCAGCGCGGCCGCCGAGGCCCTGCGCACGGCCCTGCAGCGCCTCGACCGCGAGGTCGAGCGCGAGGCGGGCGGGCCGCGGGCCGACGCCTACCTGAGCTGGGCGGCGGCGGTGCGCGGGGTCGCCTGAGGTGCGGCTCGAGCGCCTCCTCCTCGCCGTCGTCTCGCTGCTGCTGGTGGGCGGCTTCGGCCTGCTCGGCGTGGGCCTCGGCAGCGGTCGGCCCGACCTGCTGCCGGCGGGGCGGCTGATGGTCGGGGCGGCGGTGGCGCTGGCCTGCCTGCCCTTGGTGGCGCTGGGGATCACCGTGGGGGTGGAGCGCCTGCGCGGGCGGGCTGGGGGCGGCGGGCGCTGAGGGGCGCGGCCCACCGCGCGCTTCGTTCAGCGGTCGAGCGCTCCGGCCCTGGTCAGGGCGGCCAGCACCGCGGCCGCCGCGGCGGCAGGCTGCGGGCTGCTGCTCGGGTGAGCGAGCAGGGGAGCGACCCATCGTTGACCCGCAGCCTGCAGGTTGGCGCAACGGCCGGTGCGTCTGGCAGAGCCCGGCGAGGTCAGCAGCGGAGGACGGGCCCGCCCGGCGCACCCACTCTGCCCGCTCAGCCCCCAGCCTCGTCGTGCAGCCAGCGGGTGACCAGCTTGAGGGTCGCCCGGCCCAGGGGTGCGTCGAGCAGCGCGGCGACCGCGAACTGCACCTCGACCGGCGCGAGGACCGTGAGCTCGTCACCGGCGTCCGTGTGTAGGGCCCACGGGTGCTCGGTGTTCTGCACGTTCTTGGGCATGTTGGCGGGGCAGAGCTGGTCGATCTGCCGCAGCAAGCCCCGCAGCTCGGCCGCGGTGAAGCGCCGGGCGCGGCCGGCGGCGCCGGGCGGGAACAGCGCCTCGCGCATCGGCAAGTACAGGTGCTTCTCACAGACGTCGTGGCTGCGGTTCACGACGTTGTCTGGGCTCTCGGTGGGGTTGCGCTCCCAGAAGGTCGCCTTGGCGAGCTTCTCCACCGCCATCTGCAGGGCGTGCAGCCGGCGCCCCTCAGACGCGACGCCTTGGCTGCTGAGCACGGTGAAGACCGCAAGGTGGCCCCGGGCTTGTTGGCGGTAGGCCCGCGCCCAGGCCGCGCCGCGCGCCGCGGCGCCCGCCTTGGCGGCCACCTCAGGCTCCGCGCCGGTAGAGGGCCTGCGGCGCCGCCCAGCCCCGGGGCAACCGCAGCCGGCCCTCGGTCACCGCGGCCCACTCCGCCGGCGTCAGCTCGACGATGACCGCAGACGGCAGCCGGCGGTCGATGGGCCGCAGGGCCACCGGGACCACCCCCCGCTCGGGCGTGTCGGTGTTCACCTCGACGAGCTGCAGGGGCGCGCTCGGCGCCGCGTCGGGCGGGTCGCAGGAGTAGACCGCGACGACCGCCGGGTCGACCTCGGCGTGGTGGGTGGCCATCCGCAGCGCGGCCGCGGCGCGCGGGGAGGCGGCCACCGCCGCCGCAGCCGCAGGGCCCGCAGCGGGGGGCGCCGCCGGGGGCGCGGCCCACAGGCTGTGGCGAACCCTGACGTTTTGCACCTCGGCCCATCGGTCGAGCAGCGCGACCGCTGCGCCGCGCAGGTCCGCCCCACGATGCGACGCCTGCTCTACATGGGCAGGCAGGTCCGCGGCGAGGTCAACGGACCTCCTGTCCGTGGTGTCCCAGAGCGGCGCCAGGGCAGCCTTGAGGGCCTGCCTTAGCGCGGTCGCGTATACATCCGCGCTGCTGCGCGTCGCTCCGCTGAAGCTCGCGACCAACCAGCCGGTGCGGTGACCGTGGTGCGCCTCGACCGCCCCGAGGAAGGCCGCGTGGTCTGCTCGCTTTGCGATGAGCGACGGGGTCGCGCCGCCGGTGTAGGCGTAGTGGCCGTTGGCCCCGCCGGCGACCCAGCCGCAAACGCCAGCGGCGCTGGTGCTCATGCCCACCAGCAGGGGCACCCACGCGTCAGCTTGTGCCTGGGCGAAGAGCATGAAGATGCCCGGCGCGCTCGGCAGCGCTTGGCCCGCGGCGACCCGGGTCTCCGCACGCAAGCCGATGTCGAACCACTGGACCTTCATCATCCGTGCACCTCACGTGGCGGTCGTCGCCCTGCGCAGCGTAGCCCGGCCTTGACCGCCGGGTGCTCCTCCACCAGCCCGCGCCCTCCCACCCTCCGCGCGCGCCCGCGGGCCGGGCCCGCTCGCTCCCCGTCCAGCGGCGGCGGCGCCGGCCCCTCCGGCCGCTCGCCCGACGGGCCTGGGTCGGCTAGGGGCGGCGCCCGCCTGCGCCCGCTGGAGCCCGACATGGCCGCCGAATCCTCCCTCTCCGCCTTCCTCTGGTCGATCGCCGACCTGCTGCGCGGCGACTTCAAGCAGTCCGAGTATGGCAAGGTCATCTTGCCCTTCACCGTGCTGCGCCGCCTCGACTGCGTGCTGGCCCCGAGCAAGGCGGCGGTGCTCGCCGAGCTGGCCCAGCGCACGGCCCAGGGGGTGCCCCCCGAGCCCTTCTTGCTCAAGCGGGCCGGCCAGTCTTTTGTCAACACCTCGACCACGCAGCTCGGCACGCTCATCGGCGACCCCGACCATGTGGCCGAGAACCTGCGGGCCTACGTCGACGGTTTTAGCCCGGCGGTGCGCGACGTCTTCGCCCGCTTTGAGCTGCACGCGCAGATCGACCGGCTGGCCAAGGCGGGCCTGCTCTACTTGGTGACCGAGCGCTTCGCCCGGGTTGACCTGCACCCCGACGTGGTGAGCAACGCCCAGATGGGCCTTGTGTTTGAAGAGCTGATCCGCAAGTTTGCCGAGCTCAGCAACGAGACCGCGGGGGAGCACTTCACGCCCCGCGAGGTCATCCGCCTGATGGTCAACCTGCTGTTCATCGAGGATGACGAGGCCCTGACCCGCCCCGGCGTGGTGCGCTCGCTCTATGACCCCACCGCGGGCACCGGCGGCATGCTCAGCGTGGCCGAAGAGCACGTGCGCGCCCACAACCCGGCCGCCCGGCTGGTGGTCTTTGGCCAAGAGCTCAACCCCGAGTCCTACGCCATCTGCAAGGCCGACATGTTGATCAAGGGCCAAGACATCGGCAACATCATCTTCGGCAACACGCTGTCGGCCGATGGGCTGCCGGGCAAGACCTTCGACTACATGCTCAGCAACCCGCCCTTTGGCGTCGAGTGGAAGAAGATCGAGCGCGAGGTGCGGCGCGAGCACGAGGAGCGCGGCGAGGCCGGGCGCTTTGGCCCCGGCCTGCCCCGGGTGAGCGACGGCAGCCTGCTGTTCTTGCTGCACCTCGTCAGCAAGATGCGCCCGCCGGCCGAGGGCGGCAGCCGCCTCGCCATCGTGCTCAACGGCTCGCCGCTGTTCACCGGCGGCGCGGGCTCGGGGGAGTCGGAGATCCGCCGGGCGCTGCTCGAGCGCGATCTGGTCGAGGCCATCATCGCCCTGCCCACCGACATGTTCTACAACACGGGCATCAGCACCTACATCTGGGTCTTGAGCAACCGCAAGGCGCCGAGCCGCGCCGGCAAGGTGCAGCTCATCGACGCCAGCGGCCTGCACCAGAAGATGCGCAAGAGCTTGGGCAGCAAGCGCAAAGAGCTGTCGGATGCGCACATCGACGAGATCTGCCGGCTCTATGGGGCGGGCGCCGACGCCCAGCGCGAGGGCGCGCCGGTGAGCCGGGTGTTCCCCACCGCGGCCTTTGGCTACCGCACCATCACCATCGAGCGCCCGGCCCGCGACGCGGCCGGCCAGGTGCTGCGGGGCGAGAAGGGCAAGGGCAAGGGCAAGCCGGTGGCCGACGCGGCGCTGCGCGACACCGAGAACGTGCCCCTGCATGAAGACGTGGGGGCCTACTTCGCCCGCGAGGTGCTGCCGCACGCGCCCGACGCCTGGATCGACCATGACAAGACCAAGGTCGGCTACGAGATCCCCTTCAATCGCCACTTCTATGTGTTCAAGCCACCGCGGCCCTTGGCCGAGATCGACGCCGAGCTGGCCGGGGTCAGCGCGCGCATCCTGCAGATGATCGGCGAGCTGAGCCGATGAGCGCGCGGCGGTACCCGGCGTACAAGCCGAGCGGGGTGGAGTGGCTGGGGGAGGTGCCGACGCATTGGGAGGTGCTGCCGCTGAAGCACCTCGCAGAGATTGAGAATGGTCGGGACCACAAGGACATTGAAGTGGAGGAAGGATACCCGGTCTATGGATCGGGAGGCCAGTTCGCCTTCGCCTCGTCTTATTTGTACGATGGGGAGTCGGTCTTGCTCGGCCGAAAGGGGACTATTGATCGTCCCCTGTACGTGAGCGGACGGTTCTGGACCGTCGACACAATGTATTGGACCTGCGTGCGGCCAACCGCGTCAGCGCGTTTCCTCTATTACAGCGCACTCAACATACCGTTCAGCTACTATTCCACTAATACAGCCCTACCGAGCATGACGAAGAGCGTGCTCGCAGCCAACCCGCTGTGTGTTCCTCCCCTCGCAGAGCAAGAGGCCATCGCCGCTTTCCTCGACGCCGAGACCGCCAAGATCGACGCCCTGGTCGCCGAGCAAGACCGCCTCGTCGGGCTGCTGCGCGAGAAGCGCCAAGCGGTCATCTCGCATGCGGTGACCCGGGGCCTCGACCCCGCGGCGCCGATGAAGCCCTCGGGGGTCGAGTGGCTGGGAGAGGTGCCGGCGCATTGGGAGGTGGTGCCGTTGAAGCACCTCGCAGAGGTTGAAAATGGTCGGGATCACAAGGACCTTGAAGTGGAGGAGGGATACCCGGTATATGGATCGGGAGGCCAGTTCGCCTACGCCTCGTCTTACTTGTACGATGGGGAGTCGGTCTTGCTCGGCCGAAAGGGAACCATTGATCGTCCACTGTACGTAAGCGGACGGTTCTGGACCGTCGACACGATGTATTGGACTTGCGTGCGACCAACCGCGTCAGCGCGCTTCCTCTACTTCAGCGCACTCAATATACCGTTCGGCTACTATTCCACAAACACAGCGCTACCGAGCATGACGAAGGGCGTGCTCGCCTCCAACCCCCTGTCCGTTCCACCCCTTTCCGAACAAGAGGCCATCGCCACCTTCCTCGACGCCGAGACCGCCCGCATCGACGCGCTGATCGCCGAGGCCGACAAGGGCAGCGCCCTGCTCAGAGAGCGCCGCGCCGCGCTCATCGCCGCGGCGGTGACCGGCCAGCTCGACCTGCGCGGGGGTGCCTGATGGCGCCCGGGCGGCACAACGAGCGGGCTTTTGAGGACCAGCTCTGCGCCGAGCTCGAGGCCGGCGGCACCCCCGTCTCCTTCGGCGCGGCGGTGGACTACGACCGGGCGCGGGCCCTGCTGCCCGCCGACCTGCTCGCCTGGGTGCAAGAGAGCCAGCCCGAGGCCTGGGCGGCCCTGGAGCGGGCCCGCGGGGCCCAGGCCGGCGCGGCGCTCATCGACCGGGTGGTCGAGCAGCGCAAGGCCCGGGGCACGCTCGAGCTGCTGCGCCAGGGGGTCGAGCTCATCGGCGTGCGGTCGGCGGTGCAGCTCGCCCAGTTTCAGCCGGCCCTGCGCCTGAACCCGGCGCTGCTGACCCGCTACGGGCAGAACCGCCTGCGGGTGGTGCGCCAGCTGCGCTACGCCCAAGACAACGAGAACTGCATCGATCTGGTGCTGTTCGTCAACGGGCTGCCCGTGGCCACCGCCGAGCTGAAGTCCGACTTCACCCAGCGGGTCGAGGACGCGATCGACCAGTACCGCGAGGACCGCGACCCCCAGCCCAAGGGCGGGGCGGCCGAGCCCCTGCTGCAGCCGGTGGTGGGCGCGCTGGTGCACTTCGCGGTCAGCGGGTCTGAGGTCTACATGACCACCCGCCTCGAGGGGCGGGCCACGCGCTTCTTGCCCTTCAACCAAGGCGCGGCGGGGCCGGGCCGCTCGGGGGGCAAGGGCAACCCGCCGGCGACCGCCGGCCAGCACCCGAGCGCCTACCTGTGGCGGGCGGTCTGGCAGCGCGACGCCTGGCTGCGCCTGCTCGGGCGCACGCTGGTGATCCAGCGCGACAAGAAGGGGCGGCCGACAGGGGTGCTCTTCCCGCGCTACCACCAGCTGGATGTGGTGCAGCGGCTCGAGGCGGCGGTGCGGGCCCGGGGCCCCGGCGGGCGCTACCTCGTGCAGCACTCGGCCGGCTCGGGCAAGACGAACTCGATCGCCTGGACGGCGCATATGCTCGCCGAGCTGCACGGCGAGGACGACGCCAAGGTCTTTGACAGCGTGCTCGTGGTGTCCGATCGCACGGTCATCGACAGCCAACTGCAAGAGGCCATCTTCGGCATGGCCCGGCAGACGGGGGTGGTGGCGACGGTCAAGGGTGAGGCGGCGAGCAAGTCGGGCGAGCTGGCCGCGGCCCTGGCCGGGGGCAAGAAGGTGGTGGTGTGCACCATCCAGACCTTCCCCTTCGCGCTGGCGGCGGTGCGCGAGCTGGCGGCGACCAAGGGCAAGCGCTTCGCGGTGCTGGCCGACGAGGCCCACAGCTCGCAGACCGGCGAGGCGGCGGCCAGCCTGCGGGCGGTGCTCAGCGAAGAAGAGGCGGCGGCCCTGCGCGACGGCGGCGAGCTGAGCGTCGAGGACCTGCTGCTCTCGCAGATGGGGGCGCGCGCCGACGCCCAGGCGATCACCTTTGTGGCCTTCACCGCCACGCCCAAGGCCAAGACCTTGGAGCTGTTTGGGCAGGTGCCCGACCCCAGCCGCCCGGCGGGGCCCGACAACCTGCCCGCGCCATTTCATGTGTACGCGATGCGCCAAGCCATCGAGGAGGGCTTCATCCTCGACGTGCTGCGCAACTACACGCCGTACAGCCTCGCGTTCAAGCTGGCCCAGGGCGGGGTCGAGCGCGACAGCCGCGAGGTCGAGCGCAGCGCGGCGCTGAAGAAGCTGATGGGCTGGGTGCGGCTGCACCCCTACAACATCGCCCAGAAGGTCGAGGTGGTGGTCGAGCACTACCGGGCGCACGTCGCGGGCCTGCTCGGCGGGCGGGCCAAGGGCATGGTGGTGGTGGCCAGCCGGGCCGAGGCGGTGCGCTGGAAGCGGGCGGTCGACGCCTACCTGCTGCACAAGGGCTACCCGCTCGGCGCGCTGGTGGCGTTCTCGGGCGAGGTCGAGGACCCCGACGACCCCGACGCCAAGCTCACCGAGCGCAGCCCCTCGCTGAACGCGGGCCTGCGCGGGCGCGACATCCGCGAGGCGTTCACCGACCCGGGCCACCACCTGCTGCTGGTGGCCAACAAGTTCCAGACCGGCTTCGACCAGCCGCTGCTCTGCGGCATGTACGTCGACAAGCGGCTGGCCGGGGTGCAAGCGGTGCAGACCCTCTCGCGGCTCAACCGGGCCCACCCGGGCAAAGACACCACCTACGTCGTGGACTTCGTGAACAGCGCTGACGAGGTGCTGGCGGCGTTCAAGACCTACTACGAGACCGCGCAGCTCGAGGCGACCACCGACCCGAACCTCGTCTTTGACCTGCGGGCCCGGCTCGACGCGACCGGCGTGTACAGCGATGAGGACGTGCAGCGGGTGGTCGACGCCCTGCTGCTGCCCAGCGGCTCGGCCTCGGCCCTGGACAACGCCGTGCGGCCAGTGGCCCAGCCCCTGCTCGACCAGTACGCCCGGGCGCAGGCCGACGAGCAGGCGGCGGTGGAGGTGGGGGACGCCGAGGCCGAGCGCGAGGCCCGCGCCGCGCAGGAGGCCCTGCTGCAGCTGCGCGCCGACATGGAGGCCTATGTGCGCCTCTACACCTTCTTGTCGCAGATCTTCGACTATGGGAACAGCGCGGTCGAGGCCCGGGCGCTGTTCTACAAGGTGCTGCTGCGCCTGCTCAAGTTCGGGCGGGCGCGGGCCCGGGTCGAGCTGGGTGAGCTGAAGCTGACCCACCACGCGCTGCGCAAGCACGCGCAGGAGCTCATGCCCCTGCACCTCGGCGAGCGCCCGGCCCTGCAGCCGATGACCGCGACGGGCACCGGCGGCCTCTATGAGCCCCAGCGGGCGCCGCTCGACGCCATCATCGAGAGCGTCAACAGCCTGTTCGACGGCGACGTGACCGAGACCGACAAGCTGGTCTACGTCAACGGGGTCATCTTGGGCAAGATGTTGGAGTCGACCCTGCTGCAGCAGCAGGCCCAGAACAACAGCAAGGCCCAGTTCTGGGGCTCGCCCGATCTGGTGGCCACCCTGCGCGCGGCCATCATGGACGCGCTCGACGCCCACGGCAAGATGAGCGCCCAGGCCCTGCGCTCCGAGGACCTGCAGTCCTCGATCCTGCGGGTGCTGATGGACCACTGCGACCTCTACGAGCGCCTGCGCCAAGCGGCAGGCTGAGGCCCCCGCGCCCACCCAAGCCCCCGACCGCGGCCCTCCGCTTCATGGCCCACCAGCGCCCCCAACGCGCGCCGAAGCCCACAGAAGCCCAGCCCTTCGCGGCGCCTCACTTCATCGCCCACAGCAAGCAGCGGGGCGCGCCTTCACTGGGGGGTTTCCAAAGGGGGGCCATTGCGGGCTGGCGCGCGGCGCTGCCATGCGCCGCGCGAAGCCTGCCCGCCGGCCCCCCTTGGCGGGGGATCCAAGGGGCCCCGCGGGCCCCTTGGCCGGGGGTCTGGGGGTCGGAGACCCCCGGCATCCTCCTGACCCGGGAGCTCAGCCGGCGCAGCAAGCTCCAGAGAGCAAAGGCGCCGCCAGCACAGCAGCCAAGCCGAACCGGCGCAAAAGCGCGAAGCCGAACCGGCGCAAAAGCGCGAGGCCGAACCGGCGCAAGGGCAGCGCCAAGCCGGCACAAAAGCCCGAGGGCAAACCGGCGCAGAAGCAGCGGCCCCGCGCAAAAAGAAAGCGCCGCCGCGCAAAGGCAGCGCCAAGCCGGCAACGGCCGCGGCAACGCCCCCCAAAAAAGAAAAGACGCGCGAGGCGCTTCGCCCGGCGGCCGCAGGCCGGCCGCCCCGCGGCGGAGCGGGCCCGCCGCGGACCTTGGCCGCGGCGGATCACGCCCGCGACCCGGGCGAGGGGCCGACCCGAAGGGGCGCGCCCAGCCCCCGCCCCCGGCCCGCGCTAAGCGCCCGCGCCGCGCCGCCGCGCGCCCTGACCCGTGCCGGAGGCCCCCCAGGCGCCCATGACCGCTGAGCCCACCGCCGACCGGCCCTTCCGCCCCCTGCGGGTCGCCCCCGAGCACGCCGGGTGGCGCCTCGACGCCTACCTCTCGGCCCGCTTCGCCAGCTGGTCGCGGGCGGCCGTGCAGCGCGCGATCAAGGCCGGCGAGGTCGAGAGTGACCGCCGCCGGCTCAAGCCGAGCAGCCTGCTCGAGGGCGGAGAGCTGCTGCGTCTCTACATGAAGGGCCTCGCGCCCGACGGCCCGGCCCCGCCCCTGCCGCCGATCCTCTACGAAGACGAGCGCCTGCTCGTGCTCAACAAGCCCCCGCGCCTGCTCTGCCACCCCGCCGGCGACAAGTACGCGTATGCGGTCATCGGCCTCGCCCGCGAGGCCCGGCCCGACCACCGGGTCGACCTCTGCCACCGGCTCGACCGCGACACCTCGGGCATCCTCGTGCTCAGCAAGGACCTCGCCGCCAACGCCGCGGTCAAGCACGCGCTCAAGCACCGCGACGAGGCCCTGGCCAAGACCTACCAGGCCCTGTGCTGGGGTGAGCCCGCCGAGGACCGGGCCGAGCTGCGCGGGCCGATCGGCGAGGCCACCGGCTCGCAGATCCGCCTGCGGCGCGGGGTGCACCCCGAAGGCCAGCCCGCCTGGACCTCGGTCGAGGTGCTGGCCCGCCGGGGCGCGCTCAGCTTGGTGGCCTGCCGCCTGCACACCGGGCGCACGCACCAGATCCGCGTGCACCTCGAGGCCTGGGGGCACGCGATCGTCGGCGACCGCATCTATGGCCAGCCCGACGAGGTCTTCCTCGAGTGGAACGAGCGGGGCGCCACCCCGATGGTGCGCGCGGCGGCCCGCTTCCCCCGCCAGTGCCTGCACGCCTGGCGCATGCGCCTGCCGCACCCCGACGGCCCGATGTTGGAGCTCGAGGCGCCCCTGCCCGACGACATGGTGGGCGTGCTGGCCGGCGCCCCGGTGGTCTGGCCCGAGGGGGTCGAGGAGGCCGCCCCCGATGCCCCCGAGGAGGAGGACGAGGGCGCCTGATCCCGCTGCCGGCCGCGACTTGGGGGCCGCGCGGGCCCGCCGCCGCGCTAAGCTGAGGGCAGGCCGGCCCCGCGCCGCGCCAAGGAGCCCCGATGCGCGCCCCCCGCCTCAAGTCCCGCGCCGCCGCCCTCCTGCTCTGCGCCGCCCTCGCGCCCGCGTCGGCCGCCGCCGAGGAGCCCGCCGCTCCGCCCGCGTCGGCTGAGGCCACGCCCGCCGCCGGCCCGGCCGCGCCCGCCGGCCCCGTGCTCGCCCTGCCCGCGCCCAGCGGGGCCCGGCCCGCGCCTGCGGTCGCCGGCGCCCCCGCCCTGACCATGGACCGGCTGCAGACCCTACGCCGCTACAAGGCCGAGCGCCTGAGCGTGCACGAAGAGACCGAGCTGCGCGGCGGCGGCACGGCCATGGCCATGGGCTACCCCTACGGCCGCATGGGGCCCTCGACCGCGGTGATGATGACCGACCCGGTCTACACGGTCCGCACCTGGGGGGTCTACCAGGGCCCCGACCGCATCAGCACCCCGAGCTTCCTCGACAAGGTGGGCAAGGCCAGCGAGGCCACCGCCCTGCGCGAGGACGTCGCCCGCTACCAGCGCCGGTCGAAGGGCTGCTTCGGGGTCGCGGGCATCGGCGCCGGGGTGCTGGTCGCCGGCCTCATCGGCATGCGCGCGGCGACCACGCCCGAGGAGTACCTCGCCTGGAACTTGGCCACCCTCGGCGGCACCGCGGCGGGCATGGGCGGCCTCGTGGTCGGCTCCTTCCCCGCCGCCAAGGCCAGCCGGCTCGAGCGCAGCCCCGCCACGGTGATGACGCCGGCCGAGGCCCGCGCCCTGGCCGAGCGCCACAACGACGCCCTGCAGAAGCAGCTCGGCGTCACGCCCCAAGAGGCCTGGCTGCTCGAGCTGGGCCAAGACCGCTGAGCAGGGGCCCGCGGGCGGGGGCGGAGTGAGGTCCCCCGATGCGGGGCCGCGCCGTTCGCGTCGACGTGGAGAGGGGGCGTGGCCCCGCTCGGGGGAGGAGCTTCCGCGGCGGAGCGTCGCCCGCCGCTGGACCGAGGCTAGCCGGGCCCGCGCCGACCGCCCCTTACGCCGCCGGTACAGCCTGCAGGTAGATCGACAGGGCCCGCGGCGCGGCGCCGGGCCCTCGACGGCGCGGCCCGCCCCGCGGTAGGCTGGCCGCCTGGCCAGTCGGCTTGAGGAGGCGCCATGCCCACCCGCTCCCGCCCCGCGCCCGGGGTCCCCACCGACCCCCGCGCCGTCCAGCGCATCCTCGGCGCCGCCCGCCGCATCTTTGGCCGCGCCGGCTTCGATGGCGCGAGCATGGGCGAGGTCGCCGCCGAGGCCGGGGTCAGCAAGGGCCTGCTGCACTACCACTTCGAGAACAAAGACCACCTGCTGGTCGAGACGCAGCGGGCCTTCTTTCGCCAGCTGCACCAGCGCTTCATCGAGCGGGCTCGTAAGGGCGACGGCGGCCTGCCCAGCGCGCTCGACGCGCTCGACGCCATGTGGGGGGCCGCCCGCGAGCTGCACCAGGGCGCGCCCTTCCTCGTCGAGACCCTCGCGCTCTCGACCCATGACAGCGCGATGGGCCGCCAAGTCGCGAGCTTCTACACCGAGTGCACCGGCCTGCTCACCGACGCGATCCGCGCCGTCTTCGCCGAGGACCTCGACCGCCTGACCGTGCCGCCCGAGCGCATGGCCGTGCTCATCCGCGTGCTGCTCGAGGGCCTCGTGGTCGAGCTGGCCCGCGCGGCCACCGAGGACGAGCTGGCCCGCGTCGACCTCGCCTACAGCGACATGCGCGCGCTCTTCGCCCGCTTCGTGCTCGCTGGGCAAGACGGCCCCGCCGTCGATCTCGACAAGCTCGGCGCCGCTTGGCCCGACGCCGCGGGGCCCGTGCCCCTGCCCTGGTGAACATGGCGCCGACCCCGCTCTGGCTGCTCGCCGCGCCGATCGGCGACCGCCTCGAGGACCTCTCGGTCGCCGCGGTCAAGCACCTGCAGCGGGCCCGCCACCTCGTGCTCGAGGAGCGCGGCGCCTACCATGACCGCCTGCGCGAGCGCGGCATGCTCCACCCCGACGTGCAGGTCGTCTTTTTAGAGGACGCGGGCGCCATCGAGCAGGGCCAGGCCTGGCTGGCCGCGGGCCTGCCCGTCACCCTCACCGCCTCGAGCGGCCTGCCCTGCTTCGTCGACCCGGGCGGGGCGCTGGTCGACTGGGCCTTAGACCAAGGCCCCGACCAGGTCGCGGTCGAGCCGGTCGGGGTCAGCTCGGCCCTCGACGCCATCTTGTGCGTGGCCGGCGTCAACCTGCACGCCTTTTACTTCGCCGGCCACCTGCCCGAGCACCTGCGCTGGCTGGACTGGATCGGCGCGCTGCGGTTGCCGATCGCCCTCTACGTGCGGGGAGAGTCCCTGCCCGAGCTGGCCCCGCGCCTCGCCAGCCTGCCCGGGCGCTGGCGGCTGACCCTGGGGGAGGAGCTGCGCAAGCGCCGCCCCGGTCGCATCGTGCGCCACTCCGCCGAGGACTGGGCCGCGCACCCCGCGCTCCAGGCGCGCCCGGGCCGCGCGCTGGTCGCCCTGCTGAGCCCGCCGCCGGGGGGCCCCGACGGCCTGCCGCTCTATGGGCCCCATGAGCGGCCCGCCCTGCGGGGGCCGGCGCCGGTGGGCTGAGCGCGCGCAGGGCCGCTTAGGGGCGCTCGATCGCCGCCCGCAGCGCGGTCAGGGCGGGGCCGGTGGTGTCGAGGTCCACCCCGAGGCCGGCCCAGTCCCCCGCGCGGGCCCGGCCCTCGATCTGCCGGGCGAGCGCGCTCAGCGCCGTCGCCCCCATCTGGGCGGTGCTCGACTTGAGGCTGTGGGCCACCCGCTGCACCGCGGGGCCGTCGGCCGCGGCGACCGCCGCCTGGAGCTGGGCCAGCTCGCCCTCGGTGTGGGCGAGGAAGGTGCGGACCAGCAGGGCGTAGGCCTCTGCCCCCATCACCTCGCGCATCATCGACACCTGCCGGGGGTCGAGCACCGGCGCGGCCGGCGGGGCCTCGCCGGCGGGCGCGCCCGGGCCGCCGAGCAGGGCCTCGATGCGGGCCCGCAGGCCCTCGAGCTCGACCGGCTTGAGGTGCAGGCCGTCCATGCCGGCGAGGGCGCAGGCCTCGGGCACCCCAGGGGAGCGGTCGGCGGTCAGCGCGAGGATGGGCCGCCGCGCCCAGCCGCGGGCCCGCTCGAGCGCGCGGATGCGGTCGGCGGCGGTCAGCCCATCGAGGCGGGGCATGTGCAGGTCCATGATCACGAGGTCGGGCGGCGCCTCGCCATAGCAGCGCACCGCCTCTTCGCCGTCGTGGGCGAGCTGGACGCGGTAGCCCAGCTCGCCGAGCAAGCCGGCCAGCACGAGGCGGTTGACCTCGTTGTCGTCGACCGCGAGCACGCGCAGGGCGCCGCCCCGCCGGCGGCCCGCGGGCGCGGGGGCGGGCTCGACGCGGGCGGTGACCTCTTCTGCGGGGGGCGGGGGCCCTGGGTCGAGGGCCACGCCGGCCACCGACGCCACCGCCGCCCACAGGCGGGTGAGCAGCGGATCGGCGGGCGCCGGGGGCAGCGGGCGGGGCGGACCGCCCGCGGCGCGCGCCTCGAGGGCCTCGACCAAGGGCAGCAGGGACGACCAGTGGGGGGAGCGCGAGGTGTGCATGGCCCGACCTTAGCTGTGGCCCGCGGGCCCCACACGGCGAGCCCGGCGTGGATCCGGCCTTGCCCGGAGGTCGACCTACAAGCCGCCCCTGGGGGCGCGGCGCCGCGCGCGCGACCCCGCGCGGCCCGTGGCCGACCCCCGGGGCCGGCCCGCGGGCAGCGCTGCCCCGCGGCCGGGCGGGCGCGCTACACTCGCCCCCCGCCACCGTCCGCCGCCGCGTGAGGGCCGCTTGCACATCCTGGTCGTTGAGGACGCCCCCCACGTCCGCCAGTTCCTCCTCGCCGGCCTGCGCGCCGAGGGGCACGAGCTCTCGCCCGCCGGTGACCTCGCCGAGGCCCGCGCCGCCCTCGACCGGGGCGGGGTCGAGTTCTTGATCATCGACCGCATGTTGCCCGACGGCGACGGCCTCGATCTGGTGCGGGCCCTGCGCCGCGAGGGCCGCCGCCTGCCGACCATCTGCCTGACCGGGCGTGACCGGGTCGACGAGCGGGTCGAGGGCCTGCGCTCGGGGGTCGATGACTACCTGGTCAAGCCCTTCTCCTTCGAAGAGCTGCTCGCCCGCATCGACGCGGTGCGCCGCCGCAGCGGGGTGGCGGCGACCCTCGAGATCGGCCCGCTGGACATTGATCCGGCGGGGCGCACGTTGCTGGTGCGCGGGGCCAGCGTCGAGCTGACCGCCCGCGAGTTCGACCTGCTGCTCGTGCTCGCCCGCCACGAGGGCCAGGTGATGAGCCGCAACCGCCTGCTCGACCAGGTCTGGGGCGTGCAGCACGACCCCCGCACCAATGTGGTCGACGTCTATGTGCGCTACCTGCGCGGCAAGCTCGGCGCGGGCCTGATCCACACCGTGCGGGGGGTCGGCTACGTGCTCGACCCGAGCCGCCGCCCTGCTGAAGAACCCGAGGCGGGCTGAGCGGCGCGGGCCGCCTTCGAAGGGGCGCCTGCCCGCGCCAGGCGGGCCGGAGCGCGGCGCGCAGCGCCGGTCGGCCCCCGGCCGACCGAGGCCGACCGGCCGAGCGCGGAGCGACCGCCGCCGCCGGCCCCGCCGGCGGGGCGCCTTGGTCCGAGTACCTGCTTCGTTTGATTCGGCGCGCGCTTTCGACGCTTGGCCTCATCGAGTTGCCGAGGCCGTTCTACCTGTCAACAGGCTGTTTCACCACCGATGCCGGGGGCCTCCGGCCCCCAGACCCCCGGGCAAGGGGCCTGCGAGGCCCCTTGCATCCCCCGCCACGGGGGGCCAGCGGGCAGGCTTCGCGCGGCGCATGGCAGCGCCGCGCGCCAGCCCGCAAAGGCCCCCCTTTGGAAACCCCCCGTAGGCGGCGCGGCCCGCTGCTGCGCTGAGCGATGAGGGGGTTCACCGCGAAGACCTGGACTGTTGCGGTTTAGGTGAGGCATCTCGCCCAGTGTGCGTTCGAGCCGAGTCAGCGTCGGCCTGTATGCGCCCACCAGCGCCGCTACGAGAAGGCCTCACGCAGCTGCTCGGCCAGCCAGAGGGCCAAGCTCAGCGCGCTGACCGGCACGGTGAGCAGCAGGGCCTCGCGCGCCGCCCGCGGGCGGGTGCCCCGCAGCCCGAACCAGACCGCGTAGCCGGCGAAGGTGGTGAGCAGCAGGTTCGCCAGCAGGATCCAGACCTTCTGGCCGCGGGTCAGGGGCTCGGTCGCCGCCTCGATCGCCGGCGCGGCCCCCATCGCCGCCCGGGCCTGCTCGCGCAGGGCGCGGCTGGGGTCGGGCTCCTCGCCCGCGCGCACCCGCTCGCCGGCCAGGGCCAGCTCGTCGGGGCTCAGGTGGTGGGCCGAGAACAGCCAGGCCACCGCCCGCTCGGGGCCCTGGGGCACAAAACCGCAGGCCCGGCAGGGCACCAGCGCGCCGAGCTTCTCGCCGCCGCAGCGCAGGCAGATGGCCGGCAGGCGGGCGGCGGCGGGCGCGCCCACGGGAGCAGCGGCGGCCGGCGCAGCGGAGGGGGCCTCGGCGCTCACGCGGAGCTCCGCGCGAAGGGCAGGGCCCGGGCCTGGCGCGCGCCCGGCGGGGCGGCCAGGGCCTGCAGCGGCGGCCCGCCCGCGGCGCACAGGGCCTGCTCAAGACAAGCGCCCTCGCCCTCGAGCAGGGGCAGCAGCAGCGGGTCGTCGCCCTCGACCAGCAGCACGTCGGCGCCCGAGAGCACCGCCGCGGCGGCCAGCTCGGCCCGGCGCAGGGCGGCGGCGCCAAAACGCCGCAGGGGCAGCTCATCGCCGAGCAGCAGCGGCGCGCCGTCGGCGTCTTCGGCGAGGCGCAGGCGCGGGCCCGCGGGCAGCAGCGCGCTCGTCCACCGGGTGTAGGCGCCAAAACCGGCCCGGCCCCGCTGGGCCGCCCGCAGCGCGCCGAGGGGGTCGGGCCCCGGCGCCCGGGCGAGGCGCTCGCCCAGCGCGCTGAGCAGGGCCCGCTGCCAGCGCGGGCGCTCGGCCTCAGGCGCCCACAGGGCCTCGGCGCCGAGGTCGAGGCGCTGCAAAGAGACGGCCAGCGCGCTGTGATCGGTGGTGGCCACCGCGCCGACCACCAAGCTGAGCGTCGGGTCGTCGGCCAGGGCGAGGGCCACCCGCGGGTCGGCGCTGGCCGCGCTGCGCAGCTTGGCGTGCAGCTGCGGATCGAGGGCGAGGCGCAGCGTGACGCTCAGGCTCTGCTGGCCCGGGGCCAGCCAGTCGCGCAGGCCGGCGGGGTCGAGCAGGTTCAGCTCACCGGGCGCGCTGGCCTCGCTGGCGGCGGTGGCCGCGCCCACCCGGCGCAGCAGCGGCAGCAGCGAGGCGCCGGCCACCGCGGCGAAGGCGAGCTCGAGCGCGTCAAAGAGCGCGGTGCTCGCCGGGTCGGGGCCGGCGATGCTCACCGCGCCCGGCTCGACGTCGAGGCGCTGCCCCGGCAGGTCGCGCAGGCCCCGCACCTCGACCGAACGGATCCACATGCGGCCCCCCTCCCGGCCCGGCCTAACGCCGCGGGGCCGCGAAGGCTGGCCAGATCGGCCCTTGGGGGCTCATGGCGGCGGCCGCGGGCGCCGACTCCCCGGGTGTGGGGCCGCGGGCCCCAGAGGAGCAGCCCATGGTCTACGCCAGCCCAGTCCCCGCCGCGCCGCTCTGGCTCAGCCGCGAGCGGGACGTCATCTCGCACCTGTTCTACGCCGCCGCCGAGATCGGCGGCGCGGTCGTCGAGCTCGGCGGCCAGCCGATCGAGGGCGTGCTGGCCATGCCCGACCCCAAGGCGGGCACCTTCGCCTTCTTCCTCGCCGAGGGCCAAGCCCCCCGCGCCGCGCCCAGCACCGGCGCGGTGGTGCGGGTCAGCTACCTGCAGGGCGAGGCCGCCTACGCCTTCCTCACCGTGATCGCCGAGACCGACGGCCACCGCCGGTGGGAGCTGCGCTTCCCCCGCAGCGTCGAGCGCAGCGAGCGCCGCGGCGACGAGCGCCGCAGGGTCTTCGGCCGCCCGGGCTGGAGCTTTCAGCAGCGTGAGCCGCTGGTGCGCCTGCTCAGCCTCTACGACGTCTCGACCACCGGCGTGGGCCTCATCGCCGCGCGGGCCGACCGCCTGCTGCGGCCCGGCGCGACGGTGACCGGGGCGGTGATGGCGCCCAGCGGCGAGGGCGCGCCGCTGCGCCTCGAGGTGCGCCACGCGCGCAGCCTGCCCGGCGACCCGTCGGCGGTCATCGTCGGCTGCAGGGTGGCCGAGATGCCGGCCGAGGCCTTGCTGACCCTGCGCGCGGCCCTGGCCCGCACCCCGCCGCTGGGCGACTGAGGGCCCCGCCGCCCGGGGGAGGGCCCCGCCGCCCGCGATTAGAAGGCCGGCGGAGGTCCCATGCTGCCGACCCTGCACCCCATCGATCCCGCCGCCCTCAACCCCGCTGACCACGACGCGCTGATCGCCGTCTTCAGCGCGCCCGACCAGCTCGACGCCCTGCCGCTCGGCCTCGGCGCCGCGGCCCGCCAAGCCCTCGCCATCGACGCCGCGCTCGGCGCCCAGGTCGGCCTCGTGCCCGCCGCGGGCGCGCCAGGCGGGCGCCTCGTGCTCAGCCCCACCGGCCCGCTCGACCGCGACCACGACGACGTGCGCCGCTTCGGCGACGCGGCCGCGGCGGGTCTGCGCCGGGCGGTGGCCGCCGGGGCCCGCCGCCCCCTGCTCGTGGTCGCCGAGGCGCCGCCGGGCACGGTCTATGCGCACGCCGGCCTGGTCAGCCTGCTCGCCGCGCTGGGCGCGCTCTGGCAGCCGCTCGAGGCCCGCGAGGCCTTGGGCGAGGCGACCGCCGAGCCGGTGACCGCGGTCAGCTTCGTGGCCGATGGCGCGCTGCGGGGCGACCCCCACACCCGCGCCGCCGAGGCCGCCGCGCTCGAGGCCGGGCGCCGCCTCGCCCGCGACCTGGGCGGCACCGAGCCCGAGCGCATGAGCCCGCCGCGCATGGCCGCGCTGCTGACCGCGGCCTTCGACGGCACCGGGGTCGAGGTCGAGGTGGTCGACGACATCGACGCCCTGGCCGCCGGCTACCCCCTGCTGATGGCGGTGGCCCGGGCCAGCCTCGGCGTGCCCCGCCACCGGCCCAACGTCACCCGCCTGCGCTACGTCGGGCCGGGGCCGACGACCCGCACGCTGCTCTTGGCGGGCAAGGGCCTGTCCTATGACACCGGCGGCGCCGATCTGAAGACCGACGGCCACATGGCGGGCATGTCGCGCGACAAGGGCGGGGCGGGCGGCGTGGCGGGCTTTGTGCTCGCCGCGGCGCTGCTGCAGGTGCCCGGCCTCGAGATCGTCGCCGAGCTCGGCAATGTGCGCAACAGCATCGGGCCCGACGCCTTCGTCGCCGACGAGATCATCCGCAGCCACGGCGGGGCGCGGGTGCGCGTCGGCAACACCGACGCCGAGGGCCGCTTGGTGCTCGCCGACCTGCTCAGCCACCTGCGCGAGCGGGCCCTGGGCGCGGTCGCCCCGCACCTGTTCACCGTGGCCACGCTCACCGGCCACGCCGGCCGGGCGGTGGGCCCCTACACCATCGTGATGGACAATGGCCCCGCCCACGACCTCGCCTGGTCGATGGCCGCGGCGGGCGACGCGCTGGGCGAGGGGGTCGAGATCAGCCGCCTACGCCGCGAAGACTGGGCGTTCATCGCCCCGCGCAGCGCGGCCGACGACCTGCTCTCGTGCAACAACGCGCCCAGCTCGGCGACCAGCCGCGGCCACCAATTCCCGATGGCCTTCTTGATCCGCGCGGCGGGCCTCGAGGGCCACGGCGCGGCCTCGGCCCAGCCGCTGGCCTACAGCCACGTCGACATCGGCGGCAGCGGGGTCGAGGGCGGCGACTGGCAGCACGGGCGGCCGACCGGCGCGCCGATCTTGGCCCTGGCCGGGCGCTACCTGCTCGGCTGAGCGGCTGCAGCGCGGCGCCGTCCGCGGCCGGCCCCGCGGCGGCGGCGGCCGGCGCCTCCGGTAGACTGGGCGCGGAGGTCCGATGTCCCGCCCCCTGCACCTGTCCCCCGCGCTGCTCCCCCTGCTGGCCGCGCTGATCGCCGCCTGCGGCACCAAAGACGAGGCGCCCGCCGATGATGGCGGGGCCGATGGCGGCGCCGACACCGCGCCGGTCGACAGCGGCGGCGCCGACACCGGGGGCGACACGGGCGCCGAGCCCGCCCCGCCGGCGACCTGGGCCGAGGTCAAGCCGACCTTGATGAACAGCTGCGGCTTCTCGAGCTGCCACGGCAGCGCCGCCGGCGGCCTGTTCATCTGGAACGCGCTTGAGCCGGCCGATCTCATCGACGAGCCGGCGACGGGCCTGCCCGGCGCGGTGCTGGTCGTGCCCGGCGACCCCGACAGATCCTACCTCTACCTCAAGATGACCGACGCAGAGGGCATTGAGGGCACGGTGATGCCGCCGGGCGGCATGCTCGATGAAGAGGCCCGCGAGGTCATCCGCAGCTGGATCGCGGCAGGCGCGCCGATCTGAGCGCGCCCGGGCGGCCGCCGACGCCCGGGGTTAGGCCCGCGCCTCTCTCGCACTGAGGTGTCCCGTGGCTGAAGTCCACCTCCCCAAGGGCATGCGCGACCTGCTGCCGGCCCAGATGCAGGCCCGCCTGCAGATCATCGACACGGTCCGCAAGGTCTTCGCGCGCTTCGGCTTTGAGCCGCTCGAGACGCCGGCCATGGAGCGCATCGAGACGCTCATGGGCAAGTACGGCGACGAGGGCGACAAGCTCATCTTCCGCGTGCTCAAGCGCGGCGAGGGCGGCGAGCGCGGCGAGGTCGACCAGGCCCTGCGCTACGACCTGACCGTGCCGCTGGCCCGGGTGCTGGCGATGAACCCGGGCTTGGCGATGCCGTTCCGGCGCTACCAGATCCAGCCCGTGTGGCGGGCCGACCGCCCACAAAAAGGCCGCTTCCGCGAGTTCACCCAGTGCGACGTCGACATCGCCGGCTCTGAGAGCCCGCTGTGCGAGGCCGAGTGCCTCGCCGTGGCCAGCGCGGCCCTCACCGCGCTCGGCTTCCGCGACTTCACCATCCGGCTCAACGACCGGCGCATCCTCGCCGCGATGGCGGCGGCGATCGGCGCGCCCGACCGGCTCATCAGCATGGTCACGGCGATCGACAAGCTCGACAAGGTGGGCGAAGACGGCGTGCGCAAAGAGCTGGCCGCCCAAAGTTTCGCGCCCGAGGCGGCCGACCTCTTGTTCAGCATGCTCGGCGGCGGCCCCATCCCCGAGGTCGAGGCCTACGAGGCGGGCCTCGACCAGATCATCGGCTACGCGCACGATCTGGGCGTGGCGCCCGGCCGGGTGGTCAAAGACCGCACCCTGGCCCGCGGCCTCGACTACTACACCGGCCCGGTCTTTGAGATCGTGGTGACCGAGCCCAAGATCGGCAGCATCAGCGGCGGCGGGCGCTACGACGAGCTGGTCGGCATGTTCAGCGGCCGCAAGATCCCCGCCGTGGGCATCTCGCTGGGCCTCGAGCGCATCTTCGTGGTGATGGAAGAGCTCGGCATGCTCGGCGCGGGCGCCAAAGCCGCCGAGGTCTTCGTCACCCGCTTCTCTGACGCGACGCTTAGCGAGACCCTGCAGGCGGCGGCGGCCCTGCGCGACGCCGGCGTGCCCACCTGCCTCGCGCTCGACGGCGGCAAGCTGGGCAAGCAGCTGCAGCAGGCCGACAAGACCGGGGCGCGCTGGGCGGTGGTCATCGGGCCGAGCGAGGCCAAGGCGGGCCTGGCCCAGCTCAAAGACCTGCGCAGCGGCAGCCAACAGACCCTGCCCCTCACCGAGCTGGTGGCCCAGGTCAAGGCGGCATTGGGCTGAGGGCAACGGTCGGGCGCCAGCGCCCCCCCTGCGCGCGCGCCCGCGGCCCCGGTCGCTGCTCCGCCTGCGGCGGGATCAGCGACCGCGCGGGCTTGGTCGGCCTGCGGCCGACCGCCGCTGCGCGGCGCGCTCCGGTCGGGCGGGCGCGGTCTGCGCCGGGCCGCCCCGCGGTCGGGGCGCCTGCGAAGGTAATGCGCGTTACCTCTGCTGCGGGGGCGACCGATGATCAAGCAGGGATGGAGCTTCTACGGCAGGCGCGACGAGCTCGGTCAGCTCCGGCGCGTGCTGGACCGGGGCCGCTGGTTCTTTGTCAACGTCTCGGGCCGCCGCCGCATCGGCAAAACGGCGCTGGTGCAGCAGGCCCTGCAGCCGGCGCAGCGCGCGCGCGTCCTGTACCTGCAGACCCCCGACTCAGACCCAGCGGGGGTGGTGAGCGCGGCGCGTGACTTCTTCCAGACCTTCGGGATCACCGACAAGCTGCCGGTCGATCTGCGCTCGTTGGCCACCCGGATCGGCGCGCTCTGCGCCTCGGGCTGGATCGTCGCCATCGACGAATTCCAGTACTTCAACCGACGCTTGCTCTTCGAGTTCACCTCGCAGCTGCAGTCCGAGGTCGACCGCCTCTCGGCCCGCGCAGACGAGGTGCAAGGAGGCCTCATCGTCCTCGGCTCGCTCCACACCGAGATGGCTGCGCTCCTTGAAGACCGCCAAGCGCCGCTGTACAACCGCACCACCGACACCATCGAGCTGGGGCACCTCGACGTCGGCTCGCTGCTCGAGCTGCTCGACGCGCACGCCGCCGGCGGCGTTGAGCGCCTGCTGTTCTTATGGAACCTCTTTGAGGGTGTGCCCAAGTTTTATCGGGACTGCTACGAGCAAGGTGTGCTCGCCGCCGAGCGCCATGACCTCCTCGGACAAATGTTCTTCAGCAGCAGCTCTCCGCTGCGCACCGAAGCCGACAACTGGTTCCTCAAAGAGCTGCGTGGCCGCTACGACCTCATCCTCAAGTACATCGCCTCTCACGCGGGCTGTACGAACGCAGACCTCCTCGCCCATGTCAACATGGTCGACGTCGAGCATGCCAAGCAGGTCGGGGGCTACCTGAAGATCCTCGATGAGCGCTACCGCATGATCGAGCGCCGCCAGCCAGTCTTCGCCAAAACGAACGCGAAGAGCGGCCGGTTCTACATCCGCGACAACTTCCTGCGCTCCTGGTTGGCGGCGCTCGCCGTGCCCGCAGCCGCGACCAGCTTCCGACCGGCGCAGCAGCTGATTCGACAGGCCGACGAGCGCCTCGCCGAGGCCGAAGGGCACGGCCTCGAACGCCTCGTCGCCACCCTCTACGAGGAGCGCAGCCGGAAGGGGGTGGGCGACTTTTCGCTCACCCACGCCGTCCGTGGCTGGTGGGACCGCAGCGACACCGAGATCGACCTCGTCGCCGTCGACGAAGAGGGCCGTCGGCTGCGCCTCGGCTCGTGCAAGCGCTCTGCGCCCCGCCTGATCAGCGACCTTCGCCGCTTCGACGGGCACGTCGCACGCTTCGTGCAGGCCCTTCCCCGCTACGCAGGCTGGGCCGTTGAGAAGGTCGCGGTGGCCCCCACGCTGAGCCCGGCGCAGCGCGCGGCCTGCCTCGACCTCGGGTACATCCCGCAGGACCTGGGCGACCTGACCGCCGGGCTCCGGCCTTGATCCGGTCAGCCGGCGAGAACCAACATGAGGCCACGCGGTCGCTCGGGCTGAAGCGGGCATCCCCGCCGCCCGGGATGGCCGCATCGGCCGCTGAAGCAGGCATCCCCGCCGCCCGGTGGGCCCGCCTCGGCCGCTGAAGCAGACATCCCCGCCGCCCGGGATGGCCGCATCGGCCGCTGAAGCAGGCATCCCCGCCGCCCGGGACGGCCGCCTCACCTTCTGAAGCGGGCCTCCCCGCCGCCCGGGAGGGCCGCCTCACCTGCTGAAGCAGGCATCCCCGCCGCCCGGGAGGGCCGCATCGCCTGCTGAAGCGCACATCCTCGCCGCCCGGGGGGGCCGCGTAGGCTGCTGAAGCAGGCATCCCCGCCGCCGGCCATCACCGCGGCGGCGGGGTCGCCATCACCCAGAACGCGTCGCCGACCGTCCCCACCACCACATCGGGCACACCGTCGCCGGTCTGATCGGGCACCGCCAGCACCTGGGCGCCCCACTGGTCGTTGTCCGGGTCGTCATCGGGGATCTCGAACAGCACGTCGGCCGCGGACCGAAGGTCAACAACCCCAACCAGCGGGGCATACATCAGGTGCGCGCGCCCCGTACCAAAGGCCCAGGGGGCGGCGCTGCCCTCGCGGGAGTAGCTACCTGATCCCGAGAGCAAGTCGTCCCGCCCATCACCATCGAAGTCGGTGTGGGCCTCAACCTCGCCATTGCCGCGGTACAGCTGCACCTCGGCCTCAGAGTCGACATAGTCCCCTGCGAGCGGCCCGAAGTAGACCGTGGTTAGCCCCAACGTCGTCTCACCGCTCAGGTTGTCGTACCACATGGGGTCGCCCACCACGAGGTCGAAGTAACCATCGCCGTTCAGATCCCCCACGTCAACCGTACAGCCGAGGGCGTGCTCCGAGTAGTCGGCCATCACCAAGCTCGTGCGGACCGTCGCCGCGCGGTCCTCAGCGGCGCGGTCCCCCGCGAAGGGGCCTGCGTACACCCCCACATAGTCAAGGTCAGGG
>JAEUKK010000028.1 GCA_016792625.1 Deltaproteobacteria bacterium
GCTGAGCACGGGGTGGAGCAGGCGCACCTCGACGATGGGCCGCAGCGGCCGGAGCACCGAGTTGAGCAGGTCGATGAGCAGGGGCTCGCTGCCCGGCGCGCCGAAGATGCGCTGGAAGATGAGGTTGACGCGGGGGCTGACCCCGGCGGGGCCAGTGTGCGCGAGATTGGCGTCCGATGATCTGTTTTCGCCGATGAGGGCGTCGGTCGGGGGGAGCATTGGGGCCTCGGGGTGGGGTGCACCTCCAAATGGCGCGGGCGCGGCAGGTTGTGCACAGCAGCCGCCAAACGTCCGTGTGCGGCGACCTGGGCATGCGCGCGCAGGCCATCCCCGACCAGAGCGGCGACGGTGTGCCCAAGGGTGCGGGTGCCCGACGTGCTGGTGGCCGAGCTGGCAACGCGTATGGGCCCTCCCGGTTGCCCCTGCCCATCCGATGCGGGGACGGGGCGCACCCCGAGGGCCACGCGGGCAGATCCGGGCCTTTGCCCGCCCGCACCCGGCCGACCGCGGGGCGCGGACCCCGCAGGGGGACGCGGTCGGCGCAGCCGACCGAGCCGGGCGGTCGCCGATCCCGCCCGCCGGCTTGACGGCGGGCGGAGCGGCGACCGGGGCCCCGGCGAAGCCCAGGCGGGGGGCCGAAGGCGCCCGCGTGGGCCCGACCCGACCTGACGAAGGGTGACGAAACGGACGGACTTCGTCACCCCACGGATCAATGATCCCCCCAGCACGGAACCGCGCGCTGATGGTCGTGCCGCGCGCGGGTCGACATGGACACGGTACCGCCAACCACGATTGCGAGGGGCAATGGCCATCGCGGAGCAGGCTCGGCCCACGCACAGCAGCTGAGGCCTTCGCGGGAACCTCTTCGTCCCCAACAGCAGCAGCGGGTCGCGCCGCCCATGGGGGGTTTCCAAAGGGGGGCCTTTGCGCGCTGGCGCGCGGCGCTGCCATGCGCCGCGCGAAGCCTGCGCGCTGGCCCCTCTTTGGCAGGGGATGTAAGGGGCCTCGCAAGCCCCTTGCCCAGGGGGCCCGGTGGCGGGGACCGCCCCCGGCATCTACGACCACGAGAGCGTATTATCCATCTACCAAAGTCGTCAGAGAAACGATGGTCTCCAGCGACACCGAAGGTCGACAGAGAATTGAGGGTCTCCAGCGACACCGAAGGTCGACTCAAACGACCCCAGTCGGACTTGGGCGGGCACCACCCTGCGGCCGCGGGTCATCGGGCCCAAGCAGCTGCCGGTCTGGCTGCGCCCCGAAGAGGCCGCCCAAGACATCGAGCTGGCCGTGCTGGCCGCGGTGGCGCACGTCCAGCACCCCCAGCGGCTGCAGATCGCCCGGGCGGCGCTGCTGGCCATCCAAGAGCTGCGGCTGGAGGCCGCTCCGCGCTATGCTGACATCATCCGGGCCGTCATTGGCCCGCTCACCGAGGAGCTGGACATGAGCGTGCTGGACCGGGTCTACAGCAAGGACACCATCGCCAAGCTCAAGGCGGCGATCGCCGAGGGGGAGGCGCGGGGGAAGGCGGAGGGCAAAGCCGAGGGCAAGTTCGAGGGCCTGCTCTACGGCCTCATCGACAGCCTGCGGCTCGCTTGGCAGGCCCGCTTCGCGCCCACGCCGCTGCCCGATGAGCTGGAGCGGGCGCTGATCACGGCGGGGCCCGAGGCGCTCCGGCGGGCGCAGCTCGTGGTGTTCACCGCGGACGCACCCGAGCGGGCGCTGTCGGGCATGCGCGCGGCCCTGCTGTCCGCGCCGGGGGCGCCGCAGGGCTGAGCGTGCGTGCAATCGCCGGCCTGGACGCCCGAGGACGGCAGGGTGCCGCCTGCGGCCACCAGATCGCGACAACACCGCCAGGGTCAGCGCTCAGAGCGGCGAGGTCCGCGGGCGATGCGCCGGCGGGGCGGCGGGCTCAAGAGCACGCGCCACCAGAGCCGCCCGCTGTGGTAGGACCCGCCCCAAAGGGGCCAGGCGCCCCGTCCCCAGCCCCGAGGCCCCCGTGCAAGAGCTGCTCGTCTTCACCGACTACATCTGCCCCTGGTGTTACCTCGGCCGCGCCCGGGTGCGGCCGCTGACCGAGCGCTTCGCCTTGCGGGCCCGGCACGTCCACTTCCCGCTGCACCCGGGCGTGCCCGCCGAGGGCATCGCGCTCAGCGCGCTCTTCGCCGGCCGGCCGATCGACCTGCAGTCCTCTTGGCAGCGCCTGGGCGCGGCGCTGGGCGCAGAGGGCCTGCCCTTCGCGCCCCACGACCGCACCTACCGCACCCGCGAGGCCCAAGAGCTGGCCGCCTGGGCCGACGGGGTCGGCGGCCCGTCGCTGCATGACCACCTCTTCCACGCGGTCTTCGCCGAGGGCCAAAACATCGGCGACCCCGATGTGCTCGTCGAGATCGCCGCAAGGGCCGGTCACAGCCGGGCCGCCGCCACCGCCGCCCTGGAGTCCAAGGCCGGCGCGGCCCAGGTCGAGGCCGACCACGCCCTTGCCCGCCAGATCGGCGTGCGCAGCGTGCCCACCTTCGTCATCGGCCGGCATGGGGTCGCGGGCGCCCAGCCCCTCGAGGTGCTCGAGTCCCTCGCCCGCCAGGCGGGCGTCGCCGCGCGCGACGACGGCGCGACCACCCACCCATGAGGCGCGCCCTGGCCCTCAGCCTGCTCGCCGCGTGCGCGCGGGGCAGCGGTCCGGCGGCGCTGCCCGCGGGCGCGGCGCTGCGCGCGCTGCCCGGCGGGCACGCCCACGGCCTCAGCGATCTGGTGGTGCTGCCCGATGGCCAGGCCTGGGCGGTGGCCGAGCGCCCGGCCGCGCTCCAGCGCCTGTCCTTCGCCGGCGCGCCGCCGGCCGCCCTGCCCGTGCGCGGCCTGCCCACGGGCGTCGAGCCCGAGGCGCTCGCGCCCGCCGCCGACGGCGGCTGGTGGCTGGGCACCGAGGGTGAGGGAGCGCGCGCGGCCGACCTCATCGCCCGGGTCCGCGACGAGGATGGCGCGCTGGTGGTCGACCTCGATGCGTCACCCATCCTCTCGTGGGCCGACTTCGGGCTGCAGGCGCCCGACAACAAGGGCATCGAGGGCCTCTGCGCACACGGCGACGCGCTCATCGCGGTCGGCGAGCCCGAGGCCGAAGGGCCGACCGGCCGCCGCGCCCCCCTGGCCCGCTGGCAAGGCGGCGCGTGGTCGACCGGCTGGGTGCCGCTGCAGACCGCCAAGGGCAAGCTCTCGGCGGTGGCCTGCGACCCCGACGGCGGCCTCTGGCTCATCGAGCGCCACTACGCCGACTTGGCCCTGCTGCGCGTCGACCCGGGCTTCGCGCTCGCGCCGGCCGGCGCGCCCCCCGCCACGCTCGCCGCGCGCCGCTGCGGCCCCGACCCGGCCTGGGCCGAGGCGACCGCCGAGGGCGGCGTCAACTGGGAGGGCCTCGCCCTCGACGGCGACCAGCTGCGCTGGCTCTCAGACAACCAGCAGAGCACAGTGACCGGCCCCACCATGTGGGGCCTGACCGAGCGCCGCTGCGACTAGCCGGCCTGACCGACCGCCGCCGCGCCCCGCGCGGTCGCGCTGCGCGCTCCCTGCGCTGACCCCCATCGCGACAACCAAAACAAGGGCCTGCAGGCCAATCAGCCCAGCAGGCCTCCACACGCGCCCCGCCGACCGGAGCGCGCCGCGCAGCGGCGGTCGCGCAGCGACCAAGCCCGACAGGGCGCGCGCGGAGGGGGGCGGCGAGGCGCCCCGCCCCGCTTAGAAGTCGGCCTGCCGAGGGGCCCGCGGGAAAGGGATGACGTCGCGGATGTTCTCCATCCCGGTGCAATACAAGACGGCGCGCTCAAAACCCAAGCCAAAGCCCGCGTGGGGCACGGTGCCGTAGCGCCGCAGATCGCGGTACCACCAATAATCCGGGCCATGCAGGCCCAGCTCGGCGATGCGGGCGTCGAGCCGGTCGAGGCGCTCTTCGCGCTGGCTGCCGCCGATGATCTCGCCGACCCCGGGGGCGAGCACGTCCATCGCGGCGACGGTCTTGCCGTCGTCGTTTTGGCGCATGTAGAAGGCTTTGATGTCTTTGGGGTAGTTCATGACCACCACCGGGCCCTTGACCACCTCGTCGGTGAGGTAGCGCTCGTGCTCGGACTGCAGGTCGATGCCCCAGCGCACCGGGAACTCGAAGCTCTTGCCCGACTTTTCGAGGATGCGCACCGCCTCGGTGTAGTCGAGGCGGGTGAACTCGCTGCGCACCAGGCCCTCGAGCCGGGGCAGCAGCCCCTTGTCGACGTGCTCGGCGAAGAAGGCGAGGTCATCGCCGCGCTGCTCGAGCGCCGCGGTGAACAGGGCCTTGAGGTACCGCTCGGCGAGATCGGCGTCGTCGTCGAGGTCGGCGAAGGCCAGCTCGGGCTCGATCATCCAGAACTCGGCGAGGTGGCGCCGGGTGTTGCTGTTCTCGGCGCGGAAGGTCGGCCCGAAGGTGTAGACCTTGCTGAGCGCCATGCAGTAGGTCTCGACGTTGAGCTGGCCGCTCACCGTGAGGTGGGCCTCACGCCCAAAGAAGTCTTGGCTGAAGTCGACCTTGCCGTCGGGGGTGCGCGGCAGGTTGGCCATGTCGAGGGTCGAGACGCGGAACATCTGGCCCGCGCCCTCGGCGTCGCTGGCGGTGATGATCGGCGTGTGGATCCACGAGAAGCCCTCGCCCGAGAAGAAGCGGTGCGTGGCCTGGGCCAGCGTGTCGCGCACCCGGGTCACCGCCCCGATGAGGTTGGTGCGGGCGCGCAGGTGGGCGTGCTCGCGCAGGTGCTCGAGCGTGTGCTTCTTGGGCGCCATCGGGTAGGTCTCGGGGTCTTCGACCCAGCCGAGCACAATGACGCTGTCGGCGACGATCTCGAGCGACTGCCCCTTACCTTGGCTGGCCACCAGCTTGCCGGTGCAGCGCACCGCGCAGCCGGCGCTCAAGCGGCTGACCTCGCTCAGGTAGTTGTCGAGGGCCGCGGGGGCCACGACCTGGATCGGCGCGAAGCAGGAGCCGTCGTGCACGGCGAGGAAGGACATGCCCGCCTTGCTGTCGCGGCGGGTGCGGATCCACCCCTGCACCGCCACGGCGCTGTCGACCGGCAGCGCCCCCGACAGCAGGGCGCGGACTGAAGGGGCCTTGGGCTGGGTCATCTCGCCTCCCGGGGGCCGCCGTCGGGCGGCCGGGCGGCGGGCTATCGCGCGGGGGCGCGGGCTCCAAGGCCGGGCAGCGGGCAGGGCGGCCCCGCTCAGGCCTCGGGCATATGCTCATCGGGCATCGAGGTGTGCTCAATGACGACGCTGAGCACCATCTCGGCGCGGCGGCTCAGCCGGTCGGTCTCGAGGTAGGCCTGGCGCTCGGCCGGGGTGCGCAGGGCCATGCCGGCGAGCACGTCGATCATCTCGCGCACGCAGCGGCGGTCGTTGGCCAAGGCGAGCAGCTCGGCGCGGGCGTCGGGGCGCTGGCCGGCCATGCGGACCAGCCGGCCGCGGATCTCGCGCACCGGCCGCTCGAGCGCGGGCAGCTCGGGCCCCTCGGGCTCGGGCAGGGCCTCGGCCCGCACCACCCGGTAAGGCGCGCCCACCTCGAGCTCATCGACGATGCGGGCCCGCACCATACCGCCGATGAGCACATCAAAACGACCATCTTCACGCTGCTTGTGGCGCAGCAGCCGACCCACGCCCATCACCGGCACGAGCGGCGGGCGGCCGTCGTACTCAGGCTCCCACCCGGGGCCGAGCATCGGCACGCCCACCACGCCGTCGCCGGCCAGCAGGTCGCGGATGAGCGCGAGGTAGCGCGGCTCAAAGACGTGCAGCGGCAGCAGCGTGTGCGGCAGCAGCACCGCCCGGGGCAGCGGGAAGAGCGGGACGCGCTCGAGCGAGAGGTCAAGGGCGGGTGCCGAGGGGTGCGCGGTCATGCCCGGCTCTAGCCTGCTCTCGTCGCCGCTCAAGCGCGGGGAAGCGCGCGGGCCCAGCCCTCACGCAGGGCGGCCAGGGCGGCGTCGGGCGGGCGCGGGGCGAAGGCGCGGTCCATGCGCCAGGCGACGGCGATGGCCTCGGTGCTCTCCCAGAAGCCAGCGCCCAGGCCGGCGAGGAAAGCGGCGCCCAGCGCGGTGGTCTCGAGCACGGTCGGCCGGCGGATCTCAACCCCGAGGATGTCGGCCTGGGCCTGCATGAGCAGGTCGTTCTTGGCCGCGCCCCCATCCACCCGCAGGCTCTGGAGCGGCGCCCCCGCGTCGGCGGCCATGGCCTGCAGGATATCGCCGATCTGCAGGGCCACGCCCTCGAGCACCGCCCGGGCGATGTGGGCCTTGGTCGTGCCGCCGGTGATGCCGCTGAGCAGGCCGCGGGCCTCGGGCCGCCAGTGGGGCGCGCCCAGCCCGGCCAGGGCGGGCACGAAGACCACCCCGCCGCTGTCGGGCACGCTGGCGGCCAGGGCCTCAACCTCGCTGGCGCTCTGGATGATCCCGAGGCCATCGCGCAGCCACTGCACCGCCGCCCCAGCGATGAACGCGCTGCCCTCCAGCGCGAAGGTGGTCTGGCCGCCCAGGCGCCAGGCCACGGTGGTCAGCAGGCCGTTCTGGCTGGGGACCCGCGCGGTGCCGGTGTTGAGCAGCACAAAGGCGCCGGTGCCATAGGTGCACTTGGCCGCGCCGGCGGCGAAGCAGGCCTGGCCGAAGAGGGCGGACTGCTGGTCGCCGGCCATGCCCGAGACGGGCACCCCATCGGGCAAGAAGGACAGCCCACGGGTGTGACCGACCACCTCAGCGTTGTCGCAGATGCGCGGCAGAACCGCGCGCGGCACATCAAAGAGCGCGAGCAGCTCAGGGTCCCAGTCGCCGGTGTCGAGGTTCATCAGCAGCGTGCGGCTGGCGTTGCTCGCGTCAGTGACGTGCGCCCCGCAGAGCCGCCAGGCCAGGTAGCTGTCGACGGTGCCAAAACAGAGGCGCCCGGCCGCGGCCTGGGCGCGCGCGCCGGGCACATGGTCGAGCACCCACTGGGCCTTGGTGGCCGAGAAGTAGGGGTCGAGCACCAGCCCCGTCTTGGCCCGCACCCGCTCTTCTTCGCCAGCCGCCCGCAGGCGGGCGCAGGCCTCGGCGGTGCGGCGGTCTTGCCAGACCAGCGCGCGGTGCAGCGGCTCGCCGGTCTCGCGGTCCCAAAAGAGGCTGGTCTCACGCTGGTTGGTGATGCCCACCGCGACGACCCGGATGGCGCCGAGCCCGCCCGCGGCGGTGAGCGCGCCGACCACGGCCTGCTCGACGCTGTGCCAGATCTCGGCCGCCTCGTGCTCGACCCAGCCCGGCTGGGGGTAATGGTTGGGGAACTCGACGTTGACCGCGGCCACGACGTTGACCTCGCGGTCGAGCAGCAGGGCGGTCGTGCCCGTGGTGCCCTGGTCGATGGCCAAGACCAGCTCTCGCGCCGCCCCGCTCCCCTTGCCTTCACCCACCTGCGCGCTGCTCACGGCTGCCCCCTGCGGCCCAGGGCTGCGGGCCCACCGCCCGCCGCGGCGCCTGGGCCGACCCGCCGCCGCGGGTTGGCTTGTACCACAGGCCCCCCCGCGCGCGGACCTACCAGGCCGAGCCGTCGGCCCGCTTGCCCGGGGACTGCCGGCCGCGGGCGCCGTCCACCGCGTCATGGCGGACCCAGAGCGCCGAGGCCTCACCGTCGGGGTCGCGGTTGAAGCTCACGCCCGCTGCGGTGCGGCCGTAGGTCATGATGTCCTGCGGGGCGCCGGTGGGATCGTTGAGCAGCACGGTGTCGCCGTTGTTGTTCATGCCGAGCGCCCGGGTGCTCGCGTTGACCGCGCCGGGCACCGACCGGTGGTTGCCGCTGTCGAAGACGACGATGGCCTGGCCCGGGTGGAGGAGCTGCGGGGCGAAGGTGTGGCGCGCCGGGTTGGCGGCGTCGCCCAGCGTCCAGCCGGAGAGGTCAACGGCGGCCGAGCCCATGTTCACGATCTCGACGAACTCTTTGCCCGCGTCGGTGCCCACCGGATCGGGCAGCAGCTCGTTGATCCGCAGGATCGGGGCCGGCGCGGCGCAGACCGCGGCGAAGGCGTCGGCGGGGTCGGGGGCGCCCGGCAGGGTCGGGTGGGGCAGGGCGATGGCGAGCAGCTCGCAGAGCTCGAGCGCGTAGCGCGAGGCGATCTCGGCGTTGTGCAGCACCAGCAGGTTGTCGTCGTCGCGGTTGACCGCCGTCTGGCTCCAGGGGGTGGAGCTGACCACGAGCACCGAGCCGGCGGTCTTCTCCATGCCGTCGATGAGCATGAGCTGGTGGCCGAGCCGCCCGCCGACGCCCTCTGCCGGGCTGTTTTGGTTGCCGTCGCGGACGACCAGGACGCCGCCATTGATCAGCTCCTGCTCCCAGAAGGTGTCGATCTCGGCGTTGGTCGCGTCGAGGACCACGACCACCTCGCGGCCGCTGGCCTTGGCCTGCAGCAAGGCGTTGACCACCTGGGCGTGGGTGAGCGTGTGGGCGGCGACGACCACCGACTGCCGGGCGGCCTCGATCTGGGCCACCAGCAGGTCAATCTGGGCGTCGGCGGCGCCAAAGGCCACCTGCCCGCGGGCCCCGCCGATCGACAGCTCGATCTCGCCGCCCAGGGCGGCCTTGTCGACGCCGAAGTCACCGTCGACGAACATCTGGTCGAAGTCGGAGCGGTAGACCGCCGCCAAGGTCTCGTCGGCGAGGAAGATGCTGGCGTGGTTGTTGTAGAGCAGCTCGGTCGTGGTCATCGAGAGGCTGCCCGTCCAGACCACGGCCTCGTCGACGATGACGTACTTGTTGTGCATCTCGGGCGCGCCGGCCGGCTGCCAGACCACCGGCACGCCCGCGTCTTCGAGCAGGCCAAAGCCGCTGTACTTGTTGTTGTCGGCGTCAGCGACGACCTGAACGTCGAGGCCGCGATCCCAGGCCTCGAGGATGGCCTCTTGCATGCCGGGGTGGTCGAGGCGGTCGACAGCGACCCGGACCGAGGCGGTGGCGACCTCAAGCAGCTGGATAAAGGTCTCATCGATGTAGGGGTCGAGCTCTTCGCCTGGTCGGGCGCCGGGGCTGGTGAAGACCGCCCCCACGGAGCCGCCGGCGGGCATCGCGCCCTGCAGCGCCGACGTGTCGAGACTTGGGGAGCCATCGCGGGCGGGCTGGCAGGCCACGAGGCCAAAAGCCAGCAGGGAGAGGGCGGAGCGGGACATGGTGACCTCCTCGGTGCTCCCGAGGGGTCGGATCGGGCCGCGGACCGCATGAGGGCCGGCGGGGGGATCTCCGCGGGCTCAGGTCAGCAAGGCGGAGATCGGGCTGCTCGACAGCCCCGCGTCGGCGCCAAAAGACGGGAGATCGACGCCCGCGCCGCGCAGGGCGGTGAGCACCGCGTCGCTCACGCTCTGGGCCGAGGGCGAGCGGTAGTGCACCCCGCCGCGCAGGCGCCCGCCGCCCTTGCCCGCGATCAGCAGGGGGAAGTCGGCGTTGCTGTGGGTGTAGCCGTCGGTCAGCTCGGTGGTGCAGAGGATCGAGCAGCGGTCGAGCACCGAGCCCGTGCCCTCGGGGGTGTCGGCGAGGCGCTGCAGCAGGTGGGCGAGGTAGCCCATGGTCTGCGTGGTCGCGGCGTGCACGATGGGCTGGGGAAGGGCCTCGGTGTGGCAGGTGCCGTGCAGACCCTCGGTGGCCCCCACCTCCCAAAATACGGCGCCAGAGCCCGCGGTCGAGAAGAGCACCGAGAAGACCCGGCTGAGGTCGCAGGCCAAGGCCAGGGTCAGCAGCTCGCTCATCGCGGCGTTGCGCTCGGTGATCTGCTCGCGGCCGTCGCGGTCGGGGAAGCTGCCCGGCCGGTCGGAGAAGGTGCAGGAGCCCGCGCTGGCCCCGAGGCGCAGCTCGAGCGCGCGCACGCTCTCGAGGTGCTGCTCGAGGCGCACCCGGTCGGCCGCGCCCACCCGCCGCTCGAGCAAGCGCACCTGACCCTGCACGCTGTCGAGCACGCTCTGGCGCACCAGGTCACGCTGCGGGTCGGCGGGCAGGCCGAACAAGCGGTCGTAGAGCCGGCTCGGCTCGTACTCGGCCGGGTTGGGCGAGTTGGGGCCGTTGTGCGAGAGGTGCTCAAAAGTGCTGCCCTCGTCGGTGCCCCGAAAACGGGTGACCCCGAGCTCGAGGCTGCGGAAGGGGGCGAGGCCGGTCATCCAGTCGGCGGCCAGCTGGTCGACGCTCTGGGCCGCAAACGTGGTGACGATGGTGTCGCGGGTCGTGCCGAGCTGGTGGTAGCGCTGGCCGGTCATCACCGCGGTCATGCCCGAGTGGTGCGGGTGGGTGGCGGTCTTGACCTCGCAGCCGCTGACCACCGACATGAAGGGCACCAGCGCGGCGAGCGGGGCCAGCGCGTCCGACGGCGTCCAGCCGGTGGTGCCGCTGGGCACCCAGCGGTCGGGGCGCACGCCGTTGCCCCAGAACCACACGCCGAAGCGATCCGGCAGGGCGCCGCCGTCGGCCCAGGCCTCTCCGTGGGGGTTGAGCATGGCGTCGAGGGCGGGCAGGGCGATGGTCGCCGCCGCGCCGCCGAGCATGCCGCGCAGCACGGTGCGCCGGTCGAGGGTGCGGGCGCCGTGCGGGCGGGCGCCACCGGGCGCGCGGGGGCCGTCGAGGTGGGCGGGCAGCGGGCGGAAGCGGGGCGGGGTGGTGCTCACAGCGCGCCCTCCCCGTCGCCGATGCAGGCGATCCAAGCGTCACCCATGTAATTCTCGATGGGCCCGTGGCCGGTGGTAAAACCCCGGTCGATGCAGGCCCGGTGGATGGCGTAGTTGCAGCGGCTGCCCATGCGCTCGCCGTTCACGTCGTCGCAGCCGGGCTCGATGAGGGCCAGCTCGACATAGGGCACGCGGAAGACCTCGGCGCCGGTGGTGCAGGCGACGATCGCGACGTCGCCGCTGTTCTCGAGCGGGCCGAAGCCGGTGCCCAGGCCCCAGGCCGCGCAGGAGCGCGACATGGCCGCGTTGCAGTCGGGCCCGAGCCGGGCCGCCGCCGTGCCCCCGTGGCAGCCGCCGTGCTGGGTGGCCAGGGCGCTGTAGGTCGTGCTGACCACCGAGACCGCCGCGGGGCCGAGGCAGTGCAGGCTGACCCGCTCGTGCAGCAGATCGACGCCGGCGGGGGTCAGGCCGGTGACCAGGCCGCAGCCCTCGGCGGCGCAGAGGCGGTTCGCCGCAGCGTAGCAGGCGGGCCCGAGCGGGTCGGTCCAGGGGTCGCAAGAGGCGTGGCCGAGGACCAGCTCATCGAAGCTGATGGTCAGCGGCATGACCCCGGGCACGTCGTCAATCACGCCATCTTCGTCATTGTCGAGGCCGTCGCAGGCCTCATCGCCCAGCGGCGGCCCAGCACAGGCCGACCAAGCGCCCTCGGCGCAGGTCGCCAGCCCATCGCCGCGGGTGGTGGCGCAGCTGCGCACCAGCTCTTCGTCGATCTCACCGTCGCAGTCGTTGTCTTCGCCATCACAGAGCTCGAGGCCGGGGGCGGGCGCGGTGCAGCCCGTCCACCAGAGGTCGCGGCAGACCTCGACGCCCGCGCCGCAGGCGGTCTCGCAGGCGCGGCTCTGGCCGTCCTCGTCCTCGGTGCAGGCCGCAGAGGCGGGCTCGCTCGCCGTGCGGAATGCCTCGGACAGCACCACCGCCTCGACCAGCGCGCGCAAGCGCTGGCCGGCCGACTCGAGATCGGCGGCCAGGGCGAGCACCTCGACCTCTTGGTGCGCACCTTCGCGAAAGCCCACGCCCTGGCGCAGCAGGTTGCGGGCCACGCAGGCCGACAGATCGGGGTGGGCGGCGACCGCCGCGCCCAGCTCGAGGGCGCCGACGCCCGGCACGCCGTCGAGCTCGAAGCTGTCATCGACAGGCTGGCCGTTGTCGAGGCTGCGCCAAGCGCCGATGGGGTCGTAGGCCTCGAGCGCGAAGCCGATCGGGTCCATCATCGTGTGGCAGGGCGCGCAGGCGGGGTCATCGACGTGCTGGCCGAGGCGCTCGCGCAGGGTCTGGTCGGGGTCGGCGGCCTCGCCGTCCAAGCTGGCCACCACGCCGGCGGGGGGCGCGGGCACGGTGCCGCAGAGCAGGCGGGTGCGGACCAGCCGGCCGCGGTGGGTGGGGCTGGTGCGGTCGGCCGCGGCCTGGGCGGCGAGCAGGCCCGCGCGCCCGAGCAGGCCACCCCGACGCTGATCGGGAGGGAGGTCGGCCCAGCCGAGCGTGCCCGCAGGCAGGCCATAGAGCGCGGCCAGGCCCGGGCCGACGTAGGTGCGCTCGGTGGTGAGCAGCTCGCGCAGATCCGCGTCGCGCTCGAGCACCACATCGGCGAAGATGGCCTGCAGCTCTTCTTTCATCTCGGCGCGCAAGCTGTCGTCGAGCATGGGGAAGAGCGTGGGATCTTTGTCCATGGTGTCGACCCGGTCGAGGTCGACGGTCTGGGCGAACCAGCGCCGCAGGGCCGCCTCGGCCGCCGGCGTCTCGAGCAGGCGGCGGGTGTGCTCGAGCAGGGCCGCGTCATCGCCGGCCAGCGCGCCCGCCTCGGCGGCGGCGGCCAGGGCGGCGTCGGGCGGGCCGTCGGTCAAGAAGAAGGAGAGGCGGCTGGCCAGCTCGGCATCGGAGTAGCGGCGCAGGCCCGGCGCCGCGGGCTGGCCCAGGTCGACCCGGAACAAGAAGTCGGGGGCGAGCAGCAGGCTGGCCAGGGCCGCCCGGGCGGCCAACAGTGGGCCGGCCTCGGCCCCGACCTCGGCGTAGAGCGCGACCAGCGCGTCATCTTCACCGTCAACCAGCGGGCGGCGCCAGGCCTGGGTGGCCCGGGCCACGAGCCAGGGCGTCGCGCACCCGACATCGAGGGCCGCGGGCGGCGCGGCGCCGGGCGCGGTGATCGGCGCGCAGCCCAAGGCGGCCTCGACCGCCGCAAGATCGGGCAGCGCGGCCTCGGAGACCCCCCAGGCCGCGGCCTCGACCTGCTCGAGCTCGAGCGGCGAGAGGGAGAGGGTCGCCGCGCCGACGCTGGCATAGCCGTGCAGCGCGTAGTCGCCGGGGAGCGGGCCCGTCCAGGCCACGCCGGTCAGATCGAGGGCCGCGGCCCGCCACTGGGCGTCGGTCAGGCGGTGCAGGGTCGCGGGCAGGGGCGCGAAGGGGGCCAGCGGCTCGGCCCCATCGGCCCCATCGACCCCACCTTCGCCGCCGTCGGCGCCCTCTTCACCATCGGCGCCGCCCGGGCCCTTGCCAGCGCCGCGCAGCGCCTCGCCGCAGCCGGCGAGCGCCCCGAGCAGCGCCAGGGGGAGGAGGAGGCGGAGGGGAGCGGCGCGCATGGAGGGCCTCGGCGCCGGCGGGGGGAGGCGCCGCCGCGCCGCCCGAGCCTACAGGAGGAGGGGCCGGTGGAGGGCGCAGATCCTGCGTGGCCCTGCGCGGAGGCCCCCGCGCCAGCGGGCCCGGGCGGCGGCGGAGCCGGTCGCCGCAGGCGACGGAGCCGCGCCGGCGGCGACCGCGGCGCCGCCGGGGGCCCGCGGCGACCCGCCGGGGCGCGCGACCCGAAGGGGGCGCCCAGGCGGCCCAGGTTAGGCCGCCGACCCGTCGGAGGTCTGATGCGCCTGCCCTCTCGCCTGCCCCCGGCGGCCCTCGCCCCTTGCGGGCTTCTCTTTGTGATCGGCGCGCTGGGCGCTGCTCCCGCGGTGGCCGACACCGAGACCACGCTCGGGCCGGGCCTGCGCCTGCTCGAGCGCAGCACCACCAGCCCAGACCAGCAGATCGTCGCAGCTTACGTTGATCTGTGCGAGGCGGGCCTGGTGGCGCGGGCCACGACCTACGCCGAGCGCCGCCAGACCACCAGCGCCTGGGCCAGCGACGTGGGCGCGGCGGTGGCGATCAACGGCGCCTTCTTCAGCTACACCGACTACGACACCATTGGCGTGAGCGTCGGCGCAGGTGAGCTCTGGCCCACCGCCGCCGACTGGGTACACGGCAGCGCGATCGGCTTCGCGAGCCGCGGCCGCACCGAGATCTTCGACGCCGCGACCACGCTCTTGCCCGCGGGCGAGGACTGGTGGCGTGAGGTGGTGCCCGGTGACCCTGTCTTGGTACAGGACGGCGTCATTCTCAGCGAGGCCTGCTACTCGCATATGTGCGAGCGCCACCCGCGCAGCGCGGTCGGGCTGAGCGCCGATGGCCGCACCGCCATCTTGGTCGCCGTCGACGGCCGCAGCGCGAGCGCCGACGGCATGACCCGGGCCGAGCTGGCCGCGCTGATGGTCGATCTGGGGGCCCATGACGCGCTGAACCTCGACGGCGGGGGCAGCACCACCCTGTGGACCGCCGCCGGCGGGGTAGAGAACCGGCCCTCGGACGGCAGCGAGCGGGTCGTGGCCAGCCACCTCGCTTTTGTGCCCGGAGACCCCCAGTGCTGCACCCCGGCCGCGGTCGCGGGCAGCGAGGGCCTCTTCGGTGACCTGCCCGCCGGCCACTGGGCCATCCCCCACGCCGAGGCGCTCTATAACACTGGTGTTACAGCAGGTTGTTCGTCAGACCCGTTGCTGTTCTGCCCGGATTGCGTGCCCGACCGGGCCACCTTCGCCGTGCTGCTGCAGCGGGCGGCCGGCCTGCCCTCCACCGGCGCGGCCACCTTCACCGATCTGGCCCCCAGCGACCCGCGGGCGGGCAGCGTCGCGGCCCTGGCCGACGCCGGCCTCACGACCGGCTGCGGGGGTGGGCTCTTCTGCCCCGACCGGCTGATCACCCGCTACGAAGGCGCGATGCTCCTCGCCCGGGCCATGGGCTTGAGCCCGGCCGCCGCGACCGGGCGGTTCACCGATCTCAGCGCCGAGCAGGCCCCGCTCATCGAGGCCCTGGCCGACGCCTGCGTGACCAGCGGCTGCGCCGCCGACCAGTTCTGCCCCGACCAAGAGCTGAGCCGCGCCGAGGCCGCCGCCCTGCTCAACCGGGCCTTCCGCCTGGACGGGGAGGACCCCTGCGCGCCCCCCGACACCGGCGGGGCAGACGGCGAAGACGGCGTCAGCGACGGTGGAGACGAAGGAGGAGCCGACGACGGCGCCGACGGTGGAGCAGACGGAGGCGTGGACGGAGGCGCGGACGGTGGAGCGGACGGTGGAGCGGACGGAGCAGCCGACGGCAGCCCAACTGGCGCCGACACCGCGGCCGGGGCCCCCGGCGCGGGGGTGAAGCTCGGGCCCGCGGGCTGCGCGGCGGGCGGCCTCGGCCTGCTCGCGCTGCTGCCCGCGCTGCGCCGGCGGCGGCGGTGAGGGGCCCCGCCCGTTGGGGCGCGCTGGCGCTCGCGGCCCTGCTCGGGGCCTCGGCCGCCCTCGCCGAGGCGCCCTGGATCGTCGATCAGCTGCTGCCGAACAATGACGAGCGCGTCGCCCTGATGGCCGCCTACCTGCGGGCCCATCGCACGGCGGCCCCCCTGCCGGCCGAGGACGCCGCGGTGGTCACCATCCGCCCGCGGGCCATCGTGCTGCACTGGACCGCCGGCCCGACCGCGCAGAGCTGCGTGCACACCTTCAGCCCGGCGCGCCTCGCCGGCCGGCCCGAGCTGAGCCGGGGCGGCGCGGTCAACGTCGGCGCGCACTTTTTGGTTGACCGCGACGGGAGCGTGCGCCGGCTGCTGCCCGAGACACAGGCGACCCGCCACGCAATTGGGCTGAACCACGTGGCCATCGGCGTGGAGAACGTGGGCGATGGGGAGAGGTGGCCGCTGACCCCCGCCCAGGTCGAGGCCAACGTGCGCCTCATCGCCGAGCTGCGGGCGCGCTACCCCGAGATCACGCACCTGCTCGGCCACCACGAGGTGCACCTGCTCAAGGGCACGCCCCTTTTTGAAGAGGCCGACCCCGCCTACACCAACCGCAAGCCCGACCCAGGCCCCACTTTTATGGCCGCGGTGCGGGCCCGGGTGGGGCCGGGGCTCGAGGGCCCCCCGTCGGCGGCGCCGCGCTGAGCTGCGCCAAAGCGCCGGGTCGGCGCGGATCGAGGCTTAGGCGCGGGTGAAGACGGTCCGATGCCACGGGCAGCCCCGGAGCTGCCATGCGCCACCGCACCGAGCCCCGCTGCCCGCCCGACGCCCCCCTGCCCGGCCAAGAGCGGCTCTTCGCCGAGCCCTGGGCCCCATCGCCCCCGCGCGCACCGATGCGCACGCCCGAGCGCCCGCGGGCGCGGCCCCGCCGCCGGCCGGTGCAGCTGCCCCTCTTCCCCGCGGCGCCCGCCGGCTGAGCCACCGCCGCCGACGCGGGCCCCCGCGCGGATCGGGCCGGGCGTGTTCCTCAGCCCGTCGAGCAGAGGTGCATGTCTTGCACGCTCATCTTGTCTGCATGTTCCACGGGGTATTGACAGTCCTTTGACAGGCCCGCCGCCGGGCGCGGCGCGGCGCCCTCAACCCCCGCAGAACATAACACCCTTGTTTGATGTGCTTATCAAACAAGGCATCGTAAGCCCCGCGCACGCGGCGCGGCGGCCGCGGCGGTCCTCCGGTTGCGCGGCCCGGCCCGCTGTCGTAGCCTCGACTGGTCAGCCCGGTCCCCCCCCTGGTTCCACGGACCAACATGCGGGAGCGGCGACGCAGAGCGCCAAGTCCCGGCCACTCCTCGTGGAGCAGGGGCGCAGCGCTCCCCTCCGTCCGGCGGACGGTCGCGCTGTGTACACCACCGCGCGGGAGTGAGCCTTGGTGTCCAGCTCCACCCACCGGGGAACGTGTCCCCGCCGGTAGACCGCGCACCTCGACGCCCGAACCCCCGGGCGTGGCTCCCCCCGCACAGACTCTTGGCAGGTCAAGATGACCGATAGACCTTGGCTCAAGGGCTGGGGGGCGCTGCTGCGCCTGCCCCAATCCCTGCGGGCACCTGCGATTGTTGCCGTGCTTGGCGTCATTGTCGCACAGGAGGCCGCGGTGTACGGCGGCCCGCCCGGGGCAGCGCCGCCCGCACCCGCCGCCGCGCCAGACCCGCTCGCACCGCTCGCTTCCGTGGCCCTGCCCGGGACGCCCGCGTCGAGCGCCATCGCAGCGGACGCGGCCCACTGGTCGGAGCTCGCGCTGAGCGCGCTGGCGCAGGAGGGCGCGCTGCCGCCCGCGGTGGACGACGCGCTGGCCACGGTGAGCGGCGCGCCCCCGGCCGACCGCGCCAAGCTCGCGGTGGACGCCGCCCGCGGCGTGGTCGAGGCCCGGGCCCGGGGCATGCAGGTCAGCTCCTTGGCTGAGGCGCGGGCCCTCGCCGCGGCGGGCGACTGGCCGGCGGTCCGCGAGAAGGCCGAGCTGCTCTGGGTCTACGGTGTAGACGAGGAGCTGCAGCAGGCGGGGCTGGCCCTGCTGGTCGAGGAGCAGGCGCGGGCCTGGCCCGAGGACCACCGCGGCCGCTTCTTGCGCATGGTGCTGCCCAAGGCGATGCGCTCGGGCCGCGCGCACCGGGTGCCGCCCTCGGTGACCGTCGCCCAGGCGATCGTCGAGAGCGGCTGGGGGCGCAGCAGCCTCACCCGCAAGCACAACAACCTGTTCGGGGTCAAGGGCGGCGCGGTGAAGCTGCGGACCCGGGAGTTCCGCGGCGGCAAGTGGCGGCGCACCAGCGCGTCCTACCGCAGCTACCCGTCCATCGACGAGAGCATCGCCCACCACGCCGAGATCATGAACGGGCCGCACTTCCGCCGCTTCCAGCCGCTGTGGGCGGACTGGCGGGCCTACCTGCGGGCCATCGCGCCCAAGTACGCCTCGAGCCCGACCTATGTGGCCACGGTCGCCGGGATGGTCGAGCGCTACGGCCTGGAGCGCTTCGACGCCCTCACCGTCGAGGGCTGGGACCGCGACCGCCAGCGGGGCGGCTGAGCGCGCCGGGCCCGCGGGCCCGGGGCCGGCTACGTGGGCGGGCGGACGCGCGGGGCGAGCGCTGGGGGTGGCTGTGGCGGAGCAGCAGAGCACGAGCGGAGGGCCACGGCCGAGCACCGGCGCCTGCGCGGGCGCGCGCGACCTGCTCCGCGGGCTGCTGCGGGCCTGGAGCGGGGGCGCGGGCCGGGTCAGCCCCGACCGCCGCAGCCCCGCGGGGCCGCTCGCCGGTGGGCCGGTCGGGCGCCGCCTCGCCGCGCTCTTCGCCGCGGCGGTGCCGCGCAACCGCAGCGGGAACAACGCGTCGGTGCGCTGAGCGCCCGCGCGAGGTGGGGGACATGGAACGGCTCGCAGACATCTTCATCGGCATCGCCGGCATGATCGGCGCCGGCAAAAGCACGCTCGCGACCCGCTTGGGGGCGACCCTCAACCTGCCCGTCTACTACGAGCCGGTCGCAGACAACAGCTATCTCGCTGATTTTTACCGAGACACGGCGAAGTACGCCTTCCCGACCCAGATCTACCTGCTCAACCGCCGCTTTCAGCAGCACCAAGAGATCATCTGGCGCGGCGGCGGCGGCGTGCAAGACCGCACCATCTACGAGGACGCGGTCTTCGCCAAGATGTTGGTCGACCTCGGCCTGATGGAGGAGCGGGACTACCAGACCTACCTGGGCCTCTTTCGCCACATGAGCAATTTCATGTGCCGCCCCAACGTCATCGTCTACCTCGACGTGCGGCCCGAGCGCAGCCTCGAGCGGGTGCGGGCGCGCGACCGCTCGGTCGAGTCCGGGATCACCCTCGAGTACCTCACCGCGCTCTACACCGAGTACGGCCGCTTCATCGAGGACATCTCGCGGACCATCCCGGTGATTCGGGTCGACTACGACCAGTTTCGCAGCCCCGAAGAGATGGCCACGGTCATCGAGCGGGAGTACCTCGACGCCCGCTTCCTGCGGCAGGTCGTGTGGCGGCCGACCCAGCCGTGACGCGCCGCCTCGCCGCGGTCGCCGCGCTGGCCCTCGGGCTCCCCTCCCCTGCCGCCGCAGAGGAGGCGCCGTCGCGCCCCGCACAAGAGGCGCTGCTGGCCATTGGCTACGGTCGCTACGCGATCGGCCAGGGGGTCAAGGGCGACGCGGCGAGCCAGACCTACGACATTGACGAAGCCATGGGCTACCTCGGCGTGGCGGCCCGGCCAGCCCGGGGCCTGTGGTGGCAGGCCGAGGGGGCCTTGGGCATCGGTGAGGCCACGCCGCTGGTGGCCGAGACGGGCACCGTGGCCGACGACGCCTACCAAGGCACCCTCTGGACGGGCGTCTTCGCAGCCCGGGCCGGCTGGACGGCCCGCCGCTGGGGCGCCGCCGCCGGGCCGGCGGTGGTCGGCCACCCCGACTTCGGGGGGCTGCAGCTCCGCCCGAGCCTCGAGGCCTGGGCCGGGCCCAGCGCGCGGCTATACGTCCAGGGGAGGGTGTGGGCGGGGCCGCAGACGGGGGCCCGCGACATGGCCGCCACCATCGGGCTCGGGCACCGCTCCTCGCGGGTGCGGGCCAGCGTGGACGGCGGCCAGGCGGTCCTCATGGGCACCTTGGACCTGCACCTCGGCGTCGGCCTCTGGCTGGGCGCGCAGTACGCGGCGCGCACAGCGGGGGCAGACCAAGAGGTCCCCGATCAGCGCACCCTTTTGCGCCTGACCGTGGCCTATGATGAGCTGGGACGGGGCGCCCCCTCCGCCGGCGGGGGGAGCACCCCGCCTCCCCCCTGAGCGCCGGCGCCCCAGCCCCCCTCCGCGCCCCGCCGGGCGCGCACCCCGAGGTGACCGATGGCCAAGCCCCTCCGCGCCGCGCGCCTCCGCGCCCTCCCCCTCGCGCTGGCCTTGCCCGCGCTGCTCGGCGCGACCCGCCCCGCGGTCGAGGGCACCGAGGTCGAGCTCGGCACGGGCACGGTGCGCGCCGAGGTCGACGACTTCCGCGCCAACCCCACCTACCGGTACCGCACGGCGGGCATGAACGGCCACCTGCAGCTGCGGCACCGCACCGAGAGCGGCCTGAGCTTCACCGGCCAGCTCGGGCTCGAAGGTGCGCTCATCGTCGGGAACACCCAGCTCGCGCCCACCCAGCTCGATGACTGGTCGGCGCCCCGCTACCACCTCGGCGAGGGCACCGCGTATGGCGGCGTGGCCGGTCGGGTCGGGCAGCACTGGCGGTACCTGGGCGTCGAGGCGGGCGGCGCGGCCTTCCGCGACAACCTGCGCGATCTGGCCATTCGCCCCTCGGCCGAGGGCTGGATCGGCGCGCCCAAGCTGGCCTACCTCTGGGGGGCCTGGAACACCGGCCCCATGCACGCGAGCAACCTGTTCAACGAGCCCACGGTGGGCGTCGGCCACCGGGGCGACTGGGTCACCGCGCATGTGGGGGCCCATGTGGCCAGCCGCCTGCTCGTCCCGCCCGACAAGCAGGCGCCGTGGGTGGCCGGCGCGACCATCGAGGTCAACCCCGGCGTGCGCATCGGCGTCGACTACGCCGAGGGGCGTCGCTCGCGGCAACAAGCCCAAGCCGACAGCCGCCTGATGTTCGTGGTGCAGGTCGATCAGAAGGAGCGCGCCGAGGCCCCCTGGTGAACCCCCTGCCCGCGGCCGCCCCGGTCATCATCATCGGCGGCGGTCTCGCGGGGCTGAGCGTCGCCGCCGCGCTGGGCGGCCCCGCCCTCATCCTCGAGCAGCGCCCCCAAGCGGGCATGGGGGCCACCGCCGAGAACGCCGGCATGGTGCGGCGCCTCGGCGAAGACCCCTACGAGCGCGCCCTGGCCCTGCGCACCCATACGCGCCTGTGCGCGCTCGAAGCGGCGGGCCACAGCGCCCTGTCCTGGCGCACCGGGGCCCTGCTCGGCCTCTGCCACGAGCCCGAGCACCTGCACGACGGGGTGGCCCACCTGCGCGCCGCCGGCGTCGTGATCACGCACCTGCGGGGGGCCGACCTCGCCGCGCGCGCGCCCCTGCTGCGCGGCAGCCCGCTGGCCGAGGGCTGGTGGCTGCCCGAGGAGCGGGTGGCCTCGGCCTCGGCGCTGATCGACCTGCAGCTCGCCGCCGCACGCGCCGCTGGGGCCACCCTGCGCACGGGCCTCACCGTGCGCGGGCTCGACGTGGCGGCGGGCCGGGTGGCGGGCGTGTGGGTCGACGCCCCGGGGGGCCCGCAGCGGGTCGCGGCCGGGGCGGTGGTCCTCGCCGCGGGGGCCTGGTGCGCCGGCTTGGCCGCGCGCGCCGGCCTGCACCGCCACCTCATCCCCGTGCGGCGCAGCTTGTTGCTCAGCGCGGGCGGGCCGCCGCCGCCGGCCGCGCACCCCTGGGTCTGGATCGACGATCTCGGCCTCTACGCCCGCCCCGAGGGCGAAGGCTGGCTGCTGTCGGGCTGCGATGAGCGGGTGGACTGGCCCGCCGGCCCCGAGAGCGCCGGCGAGGCCACGATCATGGCCCAGGCCCTGACCGCCGACAAAGCGCGGGCGTGGATGCCGGCCTTGGGCGCCTTGAGCTGGCGCACCGGCTGGAGCGGCCTGCGCACCTTCGCGCCCGACCGGCGGCCGATGCTCGGCCCCGACCCGGCGCTCCCCGGCCTGCACTGGTGCGCGGGCTTGGGCGGCTTCGGCGTGAGCTGCGGCCTTGCCGCGGGCGAAGCCGTCGCGGCTTGGCTGCGCGGGGACAGCGTGCCCTGGCTCGATCTGGCAGGTGTGCGCCCGGACCGCCGCACACCCCGCCGCTGGCCGCTGCGCCCGACCGGCGAGCTGTGGACCGCCCGGCTCAGCGACGGGCGGGCCCTGCCACCGGCTTAAAAACAACAGACTGAAACCATGATGTTTCGCATGTTACAAAGAGCGCCCCGCGCCAGGGGGGGCGCCCTGCGGCGCGCAGCGCCGGCCCGCAGGGCCGAGCGGCCCCGCCCGAGACCTTGGCTCGGGCGGGCGCCGGCCGCGAGCGGGGCGCCCACCCGGCCGCCGCAGGCGGGGCGCCCAGAAGCGCCACGTATAACACCAGGATTATCTGGTGTTATACGACGTTCAGTCGTTGAGCAGGTAGGCGAAGATCAGGGGGGCGACGATGGTCGCGTCGCTCTGGATCATGAACTTGGGCGTATCGACCTCAAGTTTGCCCCAGGTGATCTTCTCGTTGGGCACAGCGCCCGAGTAGCCGCCGTAGCTGGTGACCGCGTCGCTGATCTGGGCGAAGTAGCCCCAGAAGGGGCAGTCTTCCATCTCGAGGTCTTGGATCATCGTCGGGACCGCGCAGATGGCGAAGTCACCGGCGATGCCGCCGCCGATCTGGAAGAAGCCGACGCTGGGCTTGCCCGCGCCGGCGTTGTTGTTGGCGAGGTACCACTTCATCAGGTGGACCATCTGCTCAGTGCCCGACTTCACGCAGCCGTGCGAGGCCACGTCGCCGCGCCAGCAGGCGGCGGCGAACATGTTGCCGGTGGTGCTGTCTTCCCAGCCCGGGGCGTAGACGGGGATGCCCTTCTCTTTGGCCGCCAACATCCACGAGTCGCTGGCCGGGATCTGGTAGTGCTGGGCCAGGGTCGGGTCGTCGAGGATGTCGAAGAGGTACTCGCTCTCCATCTTGCGCTCGCCGTCGGCGCAGGCCTTGGCCCAGCGGTCGATGAGGCGGTCCTCGAGGTGGCGCATGATGGTCTCGGGGATGCAGGTGTCGGTCACCCGGTTGAAGCCCCGGTCGTAGAGGTCTTTCTCGTCTTCAGCGCGCAGGCCGCGGTAGTCGGCGATGATCTCGTACTCGTTCGCGGCGAGCAGGTTGAAGATGTCCTCTTCGAGGTTGGCGCCGGTGCAGCAAATGGCGTGCACCTTGTCTTCGCGGATCATGCGGGCCAAAATCCGACCGATGCGCGCGGTGCTCATGGCGCCGGCCAGGGTCACCATCATCTTGCCGCCGGCCGCGAGGTGGGCCTCGTAGGCCTTGGCGGCCGCGACCACCTCACGGCTGTTGAAGTGAAGGTAGTGGTGGTCCATGAAGGTGCGCACGGCGCCCATGTTCTGCTCCAAAGGTCGAGGGGTGAGCGGGGGCGCCGCCTTATCGCGGGTCGGCCGGGCCGTCGTCTGGGCCGGCCGGCGCCGCCCAGACCTCGACCTGAACGTCACCGAGCACCGGGTCGGGCACGCGGGTCGCGCGGAGGCGCTCGAGCCCCGCGGCGGCCCAGGTTTGGGTGCGCTTTTCAAGATCACCCATCTGGATGCTGTTCCGCGCGCTGGCCATCAGGATGAGGCCCAGCGGCGTGCCCGGCGGCCGCCGCTCCAGGGCCAGGGGCCCCGCCTCGGGCGCGTCTCTGCCCTCCAGCAGCTCACTCCAGGGTGCAGCGCCGCGCAGCTCGAGCTCGCCCCGCAGGCAGCCCACGCAGCGGGGGCGCGTGTGGTCTTCGATCAGCACCCACCAGCGCGCGCCGGCTGGCAGGGCCTCACCCACCACGTCGAGGCCCACTCGAAGGGGCGCCGCCTCGTCCTGGGGGGGCGGCAGCAGGGTGTAGGCCCGCAGCCCGCCCGCCCACACCGCACGACCAGCCTGAACGATGTCCTCTACGTTGTTCCCGAAGATGATGCGCTCTTGCCCGCCCTGCGCCCAGCGCAGCCAGCCGACGGCGTGGGAGCTGGGGGCCAACCAGGCGCCTTGGCCGACCAGCGCGGCAAAGGCGACGCCGAGACCCAGCGCGGGGCCCCGGCGGCCACCCCAGGGCAGCGCGCTGACGATGAGCGGGACCAGCAGCCCAAAACCCGCCACGAGGTAGCGGTCTGCGCGGTAAGGCGAGGCGATGAGCGCCACCGCGCCGCACAGGAAGGCGAGCCCGGCCCGCGCAGGCAGGGCCCGCGGCGCGCCCACCGCGCGCAGCAGCCCCAGCGTGATCAAGCTGAGGCTGACGCCGCCGAGGCAATTCACAAAGGCGATCAGGTAGAACGACCAGGTCTGCGACAGGCCCAGGCCGCCGCCTTCAAACTCGCCCTGCACGTTGCGCCGGAAAAAGTCGGCCACGATCCGCCGCTCGTGCAGGTACCAGGGCCCGCCCGCCAGCGCGGCGCCCAGCGCGACCAGGCCCGGGGCGAGCAGGGGGCCGGGCCTGCGGGCGGTCGGCCAGCGCGCCGCGCTGAAGCGGTCGACGAGCAGCAGCGCGAGGATGGCCACGAGCGCGGCGATCGGCAGGCCAAGCGCGCCCTTCCCCAGCGCCCAGCGGCCGAGGCTGAGCGTGCCGCCCATGGCGAACACACCGACCAGGGCGCCGATCCCGGGCCGGTGGGCGGCGCGAAAGAGGGCGAAGCCGAAGGCCAGGGCCATGGGCAGCGCCCAGAAGAAGCCGAAGCTCCACTTGATGGTCAGCCCCAGGCCCATGCACAGGCCGAGCAGCAGGCTCGGGACGGGGCGGGTCAGGTCGCGGCTGCGGTCCCACAGCACCGCGCCCCACAGGGCCACCGCCATCATCGGCAGCTCGGTGTAGAAGTGGCCCCAGACGCTGCGCGGGGTGACCATGCCCGCCGCCACGGCGACGGCGGCCAGCCCCGCCCAGGGCCCACCGACCCGACGGAGGCCGAGCCAAGCGCCGCAGAGGAGCAGGCCCTCCCATGGCAGCAGGCTCAGGTTGATGAGCCACATGCTGTTGTCGAAGGGGAGGCTGAACAGGGCCGAGCTCAGCGGCACCAGCGGTGGGTAGGGGGTCGACGGCGGGCAAGACCAGAGCGCCCCCAGCTCACCCCCCTGGAGCGCGGCGCGGGCGCAGACCTGCATGCCGACCAGGGTCGACTCATCCCCCTCCATCGCGGCGCTGGCCCGCGAGAGCCAGGCCCCATGCAGGCCGAGAACAGCGATCGACACGAGCAAGGCGCAGAGGTCGCCGAGGCCGAGCCGAGGGGGCATGTGGTCACCGCGCTGCACCTGGCCCCCGCTTGGCCGCGCGCGCGGCCGGGCGGAGGATAGCCCAGCGGCGGAGGCGGGGATGGACGACACGGACAACACCGCGAGGATCCCGCCAGCACGCACCGAAACCGGCGTGTCGCGGGTGCGCGCCCGTCGGGCCCGCGCCGGCCAAGCGTGGGCGGCGGCGGTGGGCTTCGACGAGGCGCTGGTGGTCGAAGAGCCGCTGGAGCTGCGCATTGAGGGGCAGCCCGCCGCGGTGACCATGCGCACCCCGGGCGACGACCTCGACCTCGCCGCGGGCTTCTTGTACACCGAGGGCGTGATTGACGGCTGGGACGACGTCGCGGCCATCGCCCAGCTCGATGATCCGAGCGGCCCCCGCGGGAACACCGTGCACGTGCGGCTCGCGCCCGGCGTGCCCGCCCTGCGGGCCCGTGCCGCCGACCGGGCCTTGTTCGCGAGCAGCAGCTGCGGGATCTGCGGCAAGGCGAGCATCGACCACATCATCATGAAACACGAGCCTCTACCTATGTTTCAGCCGCCACCGGTCGAGGTCGTGCTCGGGATGCCGGCGACGCTGCGGGCCGCCCAGCCCCGCTTCGACGCGACCGGCGGCCTGCACGCGGCCGGACTGTTTCACCTCGACGGCCGCCTCGAGCTGGCCCGCGAGGACGTGGGGCGCCACAACGCCGTCGACAAGGTCATCGGCGCGCGCCTGCGGGCCGAGGCCTGCCCAATCCCCGATCGGCTGCTGGTGGTCAGCGGCCGCGTCGGGATGGAGATCGTGCAGAAGGCCCTGGTGGCGCGCATTCCCGGCATCGTATCGGTGGGGCCACCGAGCAGCCTCGCCGCCGAGCTGGCCGCCGCCGCCGGCATGTTCTTGGCCGGTTTTGTGCGCGAGGGGCGCCTCAACCGCTACGACCGGGGCTGAGGGCGCGGGACTCGAAGCGGGGCGGCCCCGCCGGTCAGGCCCGGCGGGCCGGGTGCTGCGCGGGGTCGCTGCGCTCCGTCGCGCGGCTGCGCCCCGCGACCCGCTGCGCGGCCGCTCCGCCCCCTGCCGCGGGCGCGGCCCTCGGCGCGAAAGGGGCGCCCGAGGGGCCCCCTGAGCTGCGCCGCGCGGGCTCAACGTGATGTTATACTCGGATGATCAATATGTTGGCTGTGTTTCACATCCACACACGCGCACCTCAGCCCCGAGACGAACGAAGACCTCAAGCCGCCGCGCGGCGCGGGGCGGCTCGGCGGGTGTGCGGCTATGCTCGGCGCGAGCGGGCCCCTGGCGCCCGGGGAGGCTGCGATGGGTGGGAAAGAGCGTGCAGCGGGCCGGTGCGGCGCAACCGCGGCCCTGCTGATGGGCCTTGGCCTCGCCGGCTGCGTGCCGACCGAAGGCAGCGGCAAGAGCGGCGACCAGGTCAGCGTCGACGGCAGCCTGCGCACCGTCCGCACGAACGAGACCAGCCAAAACGACGGCATCGCCGTGGTCGCGGTCGACGTCAACGCGGGCGAGACCTCGTTGCTGCTCACCGCGCAGGCCGACCAGCTCGTCTCGGTCGAGTACATCGAGGACCCTTCCGGCGACCGGGTCTTCTACTGGGAAGATTGGTACGGTGACTACAGCCTCACTGGCGCCATTTTCCCCGAGGCCCGCGACATGGCGGTCAACTGGCCGGTGCGCGCCGCCGACGCGCCCCTGCAGGCGGGCATCTGGTACGTGGGCATCGCCACCACCAATAACAATGGCTACTACGTCAACAACGTCGACATCGACCTCACGCTGCAGCTCAAGAGCGATGACGACACCAGCCGCGCGACGGTGCGGGCGCTGGTCGCCTACGCCGACGGGCTGGCCGACGACCCCGAGGTGGTGGCGGGCACCGAGGCGGCGGTGGAGCGCTGGGCCGAGGTCTGGGCGGCGGCGGGGATCACGCTCGAGGCGCGCTTCACCTCGACCGACCTCGACCCCGTGCTGCCGACCATGTACGACGGCGGCTCGGCCGAGATCCGCAGCCTCGCCGCCGACGAGGGCGAAGACAACGACGTGATGGTCGTGATCGGCGACAGTGTGGGCAACCAGCGCAACACCTACGGCATCTCGGGCGGCATCCCGGGCACGCTGGTGGCGACCAAACGCGCCGCGGTGGTCATCAGCTGGGTCGCGAACGCCGGCGGCGACGGCACCTTTGAAGACGCCGACGTGCAGCTCTATGGCGAGACCCTGGCCCACGAGGTCGGGCACTACATGGGCCTCTTCCACCCGGTCGAGAGCAGCTACGACTACTGGGACGCGCTCGACGACACGCCCGAGTGCACCAACGCGCGGGGCTGCGAGAACAACCTGGGCGAGAACAACATGTTCCCCTACCCGGTCTGCGACTTCCGCTCTTGCCTCGCGCAGGACGTCATCACCGACGAGCAGGCGGGCGTCTCGCACCGCTACGCCGGGGCGCTCTGAGGCCATCGGCGCCCTCGCGCGCGGCGCTGCCCCGCCCGCGCAGACCCGGCGCCCGCATGAACAAGGCGCGACCGCCGGCCGTGCAGCGCCCAGCCCCGCCGCGCCCACACCCGACCGCAGGAGGATCCCATGCCCACCTCAACTTTGAGCAGCCTCGCCCTCATCGCAGCGCTGGGGGCGGACCCGGCGCCCAGCCCCAGCCCCAGCCCCAGCCAAGAGGCGCTGTACAGGGCGCTGGTGGTGCGAGAGGGCGCGCCGACCTGCGCCGAGCTGGCCCCCCTCTCGCCGACCCTCGTCGAAGACCTCGTCTACCTCACCGAGAACGCCAAGCAGCCGACCTGGGTGGGCATCCGCGCCGCCGAGTGCCTGCTGACCGATCACCAAGAGGCGGCGCTGCCGGTCATCATCGGCTGGATGGGGCGCAGCGACGCCAAGGGCTTCGCGCTCGTCGCCGTCGAGAAGCTCGACCGCATGCCGATCGACCGCGCAAAGGCCGTCGCCCGGGCCGGTCTGGCCGGGCCGCTGGCCGAGACCCTGCGCCCGCGCATCGCCCGCCTGCCCCAGGCCGAGCTGGCGGCCCTGGCCACCCCGGTAGCCAAGTAGCAAAGCTCTGCGAAACTAAGCGTTATACCCGCTGTTACAGAGCACAGCCTGGCGCCACAGAAAAAGCGACGAGAGGGCCTTGCGACGCCTCGCGGGTAGTGATACCAGACACCCGTGGTCCGGCATAGCTCAGTCGGTAGAGCAAGCGGCTGTTAACCGCTAGGTCACTGGTTCGAGTCCAGTTGCCGGAGCTTTTGAAGCCCCAGACGATTTCGTCTGGGGCTTCTGTTTTTTCCCGACCCGGCGCTGACGGCCAACCTGGCCAAAGGGCCGCCGCTTGTGGTCCAGGTGCGGCGGCCCCGCGAGCGCCCCGACCCCCAGGGTCACCACCAGTGTACCGCTTCCGGCGCAGCTCGAGGCGCGCCGGGGTCGAGCCCCGATGGGCAGCGGTCGTCGGCCCCTACTCCCGAACCACCACCGTGATGGTGTCGGCCCGCGCGAGCGCCGCGGCGTCCGCGACCTGTCCGGGCCTCAGCCGGGGACCTTGGCTAAACGACGCCACTCGGTTCGGCGAGACCGTGATCCGCGGCGAGACCACGCCCCGGCCGCCGAACACCCGCGCCGCGACCCGCGCCCGACCGCCCGGGCCGGAGCGCACCGGCGCGAGGGTGACCTCGACCTGGTACGCGCCGCCATCGACCCAAGAGACGACGACCTTGGCGCACCGAAGCTCGCCCGCATCGCCCATCACCAGCAGCTCGGGCAGGTCTCGGCCGACGACATCCCGGAAGGTCACCGCCTGCGGCGCCGCCGCGCCGAGTTGTACCGTCAGGTCAAGGTCGGCTGCCCGGGCCGACGAAGCAAACAGCAAGGCGGCGAAGAGGAACATGGGACCCCCGAAGTGCGCCTTGAGGCTACCACAGACCGCCGCGTGTGAAGCCGCGACCGGTGCTGCTCACCCTCAACCGCCCGCGCCCGCGCCCTCACCGCGGAAGGCCGCCTCGAGCACTGCCGTGTCGAGCTTGCCCATCTGCAGCAGGGCCTGCATCGCCCGCCCGGCCGCAGCCCGGTCATCAGCGCCCAGCAAGCGCGGCAGCACCTCGGGCACGATCTGCCACGACACGCCGAACCGATCCACCAGCCAGCCGCAGCGGCTCGGCGCACCGCCCTCGCAGAGGGCATCCCAGAGCCGGTCGGTCTCGGCCTGATCCGGGGTGCTCACGACGATCGAGGCCGCGGGGCTCAGCGTGTAGTGCGGGCCACCGTTGAGGATCGAGAACGGCACACCGTTGAGGTGAAAGAGCACGATCAGGGGCTCAGGCGCACCCTCAGCGGGGACGGGGGTCTCCAGCGCGCTGTGTGGAATCAGCTCAACATATCGACGGGCGGCGTCAAGGCCACCCTTGGCGAACCAGAGGCAGGTGCGAATCGTGTGCGTGCTGCTCATGACGGCTCCGTGGCAGGGGGCGATAGGCCCGGGGTGATCATAGACGGTGGGGGAGATGATCGAGGCGGGGCGCGGCCAAGCCCCGCGCGGCCCTCAACCCGCGGGCGCGGCACGATGCAGGCGCAATGGCCGGCCCGGTACGCGCAGCACCAGACCCTTGGCCTCAAGGTCGAGCTGCACGGCCTTCAGCCACCACCCAGCCTTGTCGCCGCCGGGGAAGAGCGCCTCGGGCAGCGCGGGCAACAGCGCGGCCTTGGCTTCTGCCACCGAGAGACCCGGCGGGCCTTCGGGCAGCACGGCGAGCAGCGCCTGACGCATCGCCTCAACCTTCGCGCGGTCCAGGCGCTCGGTGCGACCAGGGGTGTTGGGGTTCTCGACCTCAATCTTGTCACTCGACACGGGGCACCTCAGCAGAGCAAGGGGGGACCGCAACGGAGGCCGCCGCCGCGGGACGCCCCCCGCCACCAGAAGCGCGCCGGATCATGCCCCACCCTCGGCCGGCCGCCGAAAGAGCAGCCGGATGTAGCGGTCCAAGTGGTCGACGCTCTCGCGGGCCAGCTCGGCGTCATCGCCGGCCTTCGCGAGGATGAAGGCCCCTTGCAGCACGGCTTGGGTGTGCCGGGCCAAGCTCACCGAGGTCCAATCGCCGGTGACGCCGTGGCGCTGGCGGGCCGCCTCGATGTCGTCGACCAAGGTGGCGGCGTGATCGAGGATGGCCCGACCGCAGGCGAGCCGGACGGGCTCGGCGCTGTCGTGCACCTCTTGGATCAGGGTGCCGGCCAAACAGCTGAAGGCCGCGCGCTCGCCGACGATCAGCGCGCGCCGGAGCGCGACGTAGCCGAGCAGGCGCTCGAGAGGGTCCTCGGGGGTGTGGTAGGGCGCGGCGACGAAGAGCGCCGCGGTGGTGCTCGCCCAAAAGTCCGCGGCGGCGATGCCCAGGGCCTCTTTGCTCTCAAAGTGATGAAAGAACGAGCCTTTGCTGACACCGGCGGCCGCGCAGAGGGCGTCGACGGTGGTGGCGGCGAAGCCCTGGGCGCGGATGAGGTCACGCGCCGCCTCGAGCAGGCGCGTGCGGGCATCACCACGGTCGGGGCTGCGGCGGGTGGGGCGAGGCGACATGCGCTCACTGTACCAACCGGTCGGTATCACCGCAAGTTCGCCCACCCGCCGAGGAGGGGCGCCTTCGGGCCCCCTCCGGGCGTCGCCGGGGCCCCGGGCCCCGCGCTGCGCGCGCCGCCCGCCCGGCTCGGTCGGCTTCGCCGACGGCGCTGCGCGCCCCCTCCGGTCGCCCGGGCGCGGAGCGCGACGCGTCTCCAGGCGCTCCGCAGCCGCGAACACCGTCTGTCACGCTGTTTAGACGTACAAGATCCACTGCGCGAGCAGCGCGTGGAGGGCCGGCCTGCGCTCCTCCAGCTCGACCCCCGAGCGCAGCTCGACCACCGCCCGATCCGGGGCCAACCAGCGCAGCAGGCCGTCGGGATCGGCGAGCTGCAGACCGCCCGGCGGGAGCGCCCGCGCCTTGGCCCCGAGGTGCAGCACCAAGCCCACCCCGACCTTGGAGCGCAGGTGCGTGGTCGCGAAGTACTCGGTGGTGCGGTAGCTGGGCGCGTTCCACTTGATCCCCTCGCGGACCGAGGGGTCGACGCCGAGGACCAGGGACCGCAAGGTCACGACCTCGGCTTTCATGGGGTGCTCGAGGCCGGCGAGGAACTCGTCCACCGCGGCGGAGCTGTCGGCCTTGGTCGTGTGGGCGGCAGCGCCGCGGGGAGCAGGCATGGGGTGCCTCGGTCGCGGGTCAACGAGCCCGGGGCTCAGGTTTTGGAGCCGAGGTGATGGGCCACGACGGCGTTGGCGTGCCCATGCCCCATCCCGTGCTCGGACTTGAGAAAGGCGACTAGCTCCATGTGCTTGAGACCGGCGCGGGCCTCAAGCAGGGCGAACCAGTGCGCCATCGGCTGACCATACTTCTGCTCGATCGAGGGGAAGTAGGACGCGGGGCCCTTGGGCTTGCTCTCGTTGGTCATGTTCGGTCGCCCCCCTGGCTGTACGCCCGCGCCCCGGCCGCCGATGCGCGCTAACCCGCCGCCGCGAAAAATGGAGAACCCCCGCGGAGCCGAAGCTCAACGCGGGGGTTCAAGGGATGGCCGGCGGTGACCTACTCTCCCACAGGGTGGCCCCTGCAGTACCATCGGCGCTCTAGAGCTTAACTTCCGTGTTCGGAATGGGAACGGGTGGGTC
>JAEUKK010000195.1 GCA_016792625.1 Deltaproteobacteria bacterium
CGCCGCGCCCCCGCCCGCCGCTGTCTCGTCGCCTGCTGTCTCGTCGCCTGCTGGCTCAGCCGCCAGCGACCCCGGCGTGCGCTACCGCCCGGGCGTGGCCCTGCCCCCCAGCGCGCCCGCCGAGGCCCCCGCGCCGCCGCCCGCCGAGGCGGCGGGCCCCGAGCTGTCGACCATCGACCCCCGCGACATCCCGCCGCCGCCGCGCGCAACGCCCAAGGGCCGCCCCAAGGCCCCTGAGCCCGCGCCCGACCCGAGCCGCCTGCCGCCCGAGCTCATCGCCCAGCTGCGCGAGCTCGACGCCTCGGGCCGCCGCATCACCGCGTTCAAGACCTACCGGGAGTACACCGGGGTCGGCTTCCGCGAAGCCGAAGAACAAGTCAAGAAGATCCTTGACGGCTAGCGCCGGGCTTCGTTGAGCCGGTCGGTACCGGCGCCGCTGTGCTTTGCTGTCCCAACGAGGTTGGTCGCGCGGCCGACTGTGGTGGATGTCGATGACGCCGGGGGCGGTCCCCGCCCCCAGGCCCCCTGGGCAAGGGGCCTCCGCGGCCCCTTGCAACCCCCGCCAAGTGGGGCCGCACGTCGCCATTGCGCGGCGATGCGCCGCGCAGCGACGCGCAACGGCCCCCCTTTGGATACCCCCCAGGGTCGGCGCGGCCCGCTGCCGCCCTGAGCATGAGGCCCTCGCCGCGAAGGCCGCGGCCTCCGCAGCGCGGCGGACCAGGAGTGGGGTCGATCAAGCCCGGCCGCCCCCCAAGGGGAGAGCCGCGGCTGATAATGTCGGCCGAGGCCTTCGCGGCGACCCGTTCATCGCCCACCACAGCCCCAAAACGCGCCTTTTCGGGGGGTTTCCAAAGGGGGGCCTTTGCGGGCTGGCGCGCGGCGCTGCCATGCGCCGCGCGAAGCCTGCCCGCTGGCCCCACTTTGGCGGGGGTTCCAAGGGGCCCCGCGGGCCCCTTGGCCGGGGGCCTGGGGGCCGGCGGCCCCCGGCACCAACAGCGCGAAGAGTCCAAAACAGCGCACTCGGCGTCATCACCGCGAACGCAGTCGCATCCAACAAGTCAAGCCGCGACTGCCCCAAAAAGGAAACGAAAGCGAACCAACGTCAGCCCAAACAACAGCGCAACAGACACAAAAGATCAAAAATAAGCGCCCACCCGGACTCGCGCGCCGCGCAGCGGCGGTCGGCCCTCGGCCGACCGAGCCCGCGCGGGCGGCGATCCCGCCCCCGGCGGAGCGCCGACCGGGCCCCGCGGGCGAGCGCAGAGGAGGGGTGCAGGCGCCCCGCCGGGCCCCGCTCAGAACGGAAAAAACCACGGGATGGTCGTCAAGGTCACGATCCCGACGATGACTTGCAAAGGCAAGCCCAAGCGCAAGAAGTCGGTGAAGCGATAGCCCCCCGGACCATAGACCATCAGGTTGGTCTGGTAGCCGATCGGCGTGGCGAAGCTGGCCGAGGCCGCGAACATCACCGCCACCGCAAAGGGCATCGGGCTCACCCCGAGGCTCGCGGCGATCGACAAGGCGAAGGGGAACATCAGCGCCGCAGCGGCGTTGTTGGTGATGAGCTCGGTGAGAAAGGCCGTGCCCACGTAAAAGGCGACGAGGGCCAGCACAGGCGTGCTCGCCCCGGCCTGCACGATGAGCTGGGCCAGCGCCTGGTCGGCCCCCGAGAGCCGAATGCCCTCGCCGATGCCGAAGGCCGCGGCGATCGAGACCAGGGTGCTCCACTCGACCGAGCGCCGGGCCTCGGACCCCGCCACGCAGCCCGTCGCGATGAGGGCCACCGCGGCCACCACCGAGGCCTGGAACATCGTGCTGAGCTCGGTCGCCGCCGCCAGCACCATCAAGGCCAAGATGATGAGGGCCAGCGGCGCCTTGCTGTGGCGGAAGGCGGCCGAGTCCTCGACCGCCGAGGTCAGGTAGAAGTCGGGCCGGTCACGCCAGGCCTCGATCCAGGAAGGCGCGGCCTCGAGCAAGAGCACATCACCGAGCTGCAGCTCAATGTCACCGATTTTGCCCGGCAAACGCTCGCCGGCCCGGGCCACCGCGGCGACCACCGCGTTGTAGGTCGAGCGGAAGTTGCCCTCGCGGATGGTGCGCCCGAGCAGCGGGCTCTGCGGCGCCACCACCGCCTCGATGAGGATGCGCTCGTCGTCGCGCTCTTTGACGTGGCCGCTGTCGGGGGCCGAGACGAGGCCGGGCAGGCGCAGCAGGTCCATCACCGCCTCGCGGGGCCCGACGAAGACCAGGCGGTCACCCGCGGCCAGCCGCGTGGTCGGCTCGACCGCGCCGAGCACCACCTCGCCCCGGTGCAGCTCGGCGAGGAAGGCCCCGGGCAGGTTGCGCAGCCCCGCCTCTTCGATGCTGCGCCCAGCCAGCGGGCTGCCCTCTTGGAGCATTAGCTCGGTGGAGTAGACGCGGGGGTCGTCATCTTTGCTGACCGCGGGCCGTCGGTCGGGCAGCAGCTTGGGGCCGAGGGCGACGATGGCCAAGCAGCCGAGGATGGCGGTGGGCAGCCCCACACCGGCGATGTCGAAGATGCCGAGGTGGCGCAGCCCGGGGCTGGTGGCGAGGTTCTTTTCGATGAGGCCGACCACCACGAGGTTGGTGCTCGTGCCGATGACCGTGATGGTGCCGCCGAGGATGGTGGCATAGGACAAGGGGATCAAAAACTTGGACGCGGGGAGCTGTCGGCGCCGGGCCCACTCGGTCACCGCTGGGGTCAGGGCCGCGACGATGGGGGTGTTGTTGAGCACGCTGCTCAGCGCGGCGACGGGCAGGGTCATGCGCAGCAGGGTGCCCCGCACCGACTGGGCGCGGCCGAGCAGCACCCCGGCCAGCCGCGACATGGCCCCGGTCTGGCGCAGGGCCGCCGACACGACGAAGAGCGCGCCGACCGTGGCCATGCCCTCATTTGAGAAGCCCGAGAGCGCGGTCTTGACGTCAATCACGCCAAGGAGCAGCAGCGCGACCAAGCCGGCGAGCAGCACCGCGTCGGCGCCCACCTTGCTCAGCATCAGCGACAAGATGATGCCGACCAGCACCACGCCGGTGATCGCTGCCTTGTGCGTGTCCATCGCTGCTCCCTGCGCCGCGGCCCATCGCCGCGAAGGGCCGCGTTTAGCGCCCACCCCGCGGAATGTCACCACGGCCGGCCGCGTTGGCGGCGGCCAGCCGCTGGGCCACCCTCGGCCATCCCCCCCCTGTTCTCCCGGGGATACGCGCAGCGCGCCGCTCTGGGCACGCGGGCACGGGGCAGGTCGGCCGCCAGCCCTTGACCGTGCAACCGGGCGAAATTTCGCTTAGGACGCGCCTCACCGCGCCCGCTGAGGAGCCCGCGATGACCCCGCCACCGCCCAGCCCCGCCCGCGCGCCCGGGACCCGCCTCTGGCTGGTCCCCCTGGTGATGTGCTTGGCCGGCGCCGCGTGGCTGGCCCACGACCGCCCGGCCGAGAGCTACGGCCTGCCCGTCGCGGTCACCCTCGCCTTCGCCCTGCCCGCCCTCGCGGTCACCAGCGCGGGGCCCCCCCTGCGGGCCCAGACCCACGCCCTGCTCGTCGCCGCCGTGCCGCTGGCCCCGGTGCTGATCAGCGCGCCGGCCCTGCTCGAGCGCGGCGACCAAGAGTCAGTGCGGCTGTGGGCCCGGGTCGACCACCTCGTGGCCCTCGCCGCCCTGCTCTCCGCCGCGCCCGGCGCCCTGCGGCGCACCAACGACCGGCTCTGGGCCGCCGCGGCCGCCGCGGTCAGCGCCCTGGGCCTCGCCCTGCTCGTGCCCAGCCAGCCCGGCTGGGGGGTCGGCGGCGTGCTGGTCGCGCTCGGCGCCTGCGCCCCCCTGCTCGTGCGCGAGCCGGGCCCGGCGGCCACCGGCCCGGCGGGGGTCGGCGTGCTGCGGCCGGCCCGCGGCGGCGGTTTTCAGCTCAGCCCGCCGGCCCAGGCCCTCTTCGACCTGCGCGCGCCCGGGCCCTACTCCCTCGACCAGCTCGTGGCGGTGGCCGCGGCCCGCGACCAGGCCCGCCTGCGCGCCGCCCTGACCGAGGCCCAGCGCGGTGGGGCGGTCAACCTCGACCTCACCCTGATGGACGCCGACGGCCGCAGCCGCCACCTGCTGCTCGATGGGGCTGACGGCGAGCTCGAGCTGCGCGCCCTCGACCAGACCACCGTCGGGCGGCGGGCCCGCGGCGCCGACCGCGCGGCCCTCGCGGCGAGCTTGGGCGGCCTGGGCATCCTCGTGCTCGGCCGTGACGGGGCGATCATCGAGACCAACGATGTGCTCGAGCGCTTCGCAGAGCCCTTCGCCGGCCCGGCCGGCTGGTGGCAGCGGGTGCAGTTCGTGCGCGAGCAGACCTTCGCCGCCGCCCACACCGAGACCCACGAGGCCGGGGCCACCGCCGACCAGGTCGAGCTGGCCGTGCCGGGCGGGGCGGGCCGCCGCGTCTTCTTGGTGCGGCAGCGCCACCTCGGCGACGGCGAGGTGCTGGTCACCGCCGAAGACCTCACCGGCGCGGTCGAGTCAGCCGAGGCCCGCCGCCAGGCCGAAGAGCGCCTGACCCGCGAGCTCGAGCACCTGCGCGAGCGCCAGGTCAACAGCCAAGCCCTGCTGGCCAGCATCAACCACGAGATGCGCAACCCGATCAACATCATCAAGGGCTTCGCCGAGCTGATGCACGACGAGGCGCCCGCCGGCGGGGCCCGCGACGACCTCGCCCGCATCGTCACCCAGGCGCGGCGCCTGGCCCGCCTCGTCGAAGACGCCACCCGCCTGAGCGCCGACGCCCCGCACCTCGACCGCCAGCCCTTCGATCTAAGCGGCGTGCTCGACGAGGTCAGCCACGCGGTGCACCGCCGCATGCTCGAGAAGCGCAACAGCCTGCGGGTGACCTACCCCGCCCAGCCGGTGCGCATGGTGGGCGACCGGGCCAGCCTCGTGCAGGTGCTCGAGCGCCTGCTCGACAACGCCGCCCGCTTCACCGAGCTCGGCACGGTGCACTTCTCCGCCGACCGCGGCGATGGCGAGAACGTCGAGCTGGTCATTCATGACACCGGCCGCGGCATGAGCCCCGACCAGCTCGCCCTGCTCGACCAGCCCTTCTGGCAGCGGGCCTCCGCCACCACCGAGGCCGCGGGGGGCCTCGGCCTGCAGGTGGTCAAGAGCCTCGTGGCGCGCATGGGCGGCACGCTGCAGGTGAACAGCGGCGGGTCGACCGGCACGATGGTGCACCTGACCCTGCCCCGCGAGGCCCGCGCCGCCATGCCCACCTGGGAGCCCGCCCGCGGCCGCAACGACAGCCTCAGCGGCGAAGACCTCGACGGCGCACCGAGCGGCGGCCGCAACCGCACGGTGCTGCTGCAGGGCCTGACCCCGCCGCCCGCCCGCCTTGCCAACGGGCCGGGGCAACGTAAAGGCGGGGCATGACCCCACCGGCGCGCAGGCCCTGCCCCGCCGCCTCGGAGTGAGCTGATGGCCCTGCTGCCCATCTTGAGCGCGCCCCACCCGGTGCTCTCGGCCAAGGCCCGCAAGGTGCGGCCCGATGAGTTTGGCGCCGAGCTGCTGCGCCTGCTCGACGATATGGCCGAGACCATGTACGCCGCCCCCGGCGTCGGCCTCGCCGCGCCCCAGATTGGCGACAGCCGGCGTATTTTGGTGGCCGACCCCGGCTTTGAGGGCGAAGAGGGCGCCCGCCGCAAGGGCGTCGACCTCGTCTACATGGTCAACCCCGAGATCATCGAGGCCTCGGCCACCAAGATCAAGTGGGAAGAGAGCTGCCTCTCGGTCCCCGACCTGAGCCAAAACGTCGAGCGCAGCGACAAGATCGTCATCCGCTTTCAGGGCGCCGACGGGGCCGAGCACGAGCGCAGCTACGAGGGCTTCCCCGCGGTGGTGATGCAGCACGAGCTCGACCACCTGCAGGGCGTGACCCTGCTCGAGCACAGCAGCCTGCTCAAGCGCACCCGCTACCTGCAAAAGCAGAAGAAGAAGGCCGGCGGCCGCTGAGCCCCGCCCGGCCGAGGAGCGCCTGATGCGCGTCATTTTCATGGGCACCCCTGACTTCGCGGTGCCCTGCCTCGACGCGATTGTGGCCGCTGGTCACGAGCTCATCGCGGTGGTCGCCCAGCCCGACAAGCCCAAGGGCCGCGGCCAAGCCCTGCAGAGCCCGCCGGTGGTCGAGCGGGCCCGGGCGCTGGGCCTGCCGGTGCGCCAGCCCAAAGCGGTGCGCAGCGGCCCCTTCGTGCAGTGGATGACCACCGAGGCCCAGGCTGACGTGGCCGTGGTGGTCGCCTACGGCCGCATCTTGATGCCCGCCCTGCTCGCCGCCCCCACGCGCGGCTGCCTCAACGTGCACGCGAGCCTGCTGCCCCGGCACCGCGGCGCGGCGCCCATCCAGCGGGCGATCATGGCCGGCGACCGCGAGACCGGCGTCTGCGTCATGCAGATGGAGGAGGGGCTGGACACCGGCCCCGTGCTGCTGCGCAAGTCCACGCCGCTTCCCCTCGACGAGAGCGGGCCGGCGCTCTGGGCCCGCCTCAGCCAGCTCGGGGCCCAGGCCATCGTCGAGACCCTCGACCAGCTTGACGTGCTGCAGGCCATCCCCCAAGACCACGCCGCCGCCACCCTCGCCCCTCCGCTCAGCCGGGCCGACGGGCTGCTGCGCTGGGCCGAGCCGGCCCTGGCCCTGCACGACCGCGTGCGGGGGGTCGACCCCTGGCCGGGCGCCCAGGCCCGGCTGCGCGGGGCCCCGCTCAAGGTCTGGCAGACTTGGCCCCTGCCCGACCACGCCCACGATCAGCCGCCCGGCACCATTGTCGAGGCGGGGCCGCGCTTGCTCGTGGCCACCGGCGCGGGCGCGCTCGAGCTGCGGGTGGCCCAGCTGCCCGGAAAACCCCGCCGCAGCGCCGCCGAGCTGATCAACGGCGCCCGCCTCAGCGTGGGGGAGCGCGTCGAGGACGGCGCGCTGGACGCTGATCCCGTTTAGTTGGCCGCGACCCCGCCGGGCCCCGCCGCGCGGCGGCAGGGGGCGGAGGGGCCGCGCAGCGGGTCGGGCGCAGCCCGACGGAGCGCAGCGAACCCCCGCAGCACCCGGCCCGGCGCCCGCGCCGGGGCCGCCCACAGACCTCTGCCGCACACGGAGCACCGATGAGCTTCCCTGACGCCATTGTGGCCAAGCTGACCGCGCCGGGCCCCCTGGTGGCGCCCTCGATCTTGTCGGCCGACTTCACCCAGCTCGGGGCCGAGCTGCGATCCGTCGAGAGCGCCGACTGGGTGCATGTCGACGTGATGGACGGCCGCTTTGTGCCCAACATCACCATCGGGCCCCTGGTCGCCGCGGCGGCGGCCAAGGCCAGCCCCCTGCCCATCGACTGCCACCTGATGATCGTCGAGCCCGACCGCTACCTCGCCGACTTCGCCGCGGCCGGCGCCCACATCATCACCGTGCACGCAGAGGCCTGCACGCACCTCGACCGCACGGTGCAGGCCATCCGCCAGCTCGGCTGCTGGGCCGGGGTCTCGCTCAACCCCCACACGCACGAGTCCGTGCTCGACTATGTGCTCGACGAGGTCGATCTGGTCTTGTTGATGACCGTGAACCCCGGTTTTGGGGGCCAGTCGCTCATCGACCGGGTCTTCCCCAAGATCGAGCGGGTCAAGGCCGAGATCACGCGCCGGGGCCTGCGCACCCGCGTGCAGGTCGACGGCGGGGTCAAGCCCGAGAACGCCCACCGCTTCGTCGACGCCGGCGCCGACGTGCTGGTGGCGGGCAGCGCGGTCTTCGGCGCCAAGGACCGGGCGGCGGCCATCGCCGGGGTGCGGGCGGCCCGGCGGCCCGGCGCCTGAGCCTGGCGGCACGAGCGGCCCGCCTGTGCGAAGCTCGGCCAGCGAGGAGCCAGATGCCGCTCGACCTGCTCGACCCCGAGACCGCCCGCGCGTGGATGTTGCCCCTGCACGGGGGCGTGGGCCTGCTCGCGCTGATCGGCGGCACTGGCGCCATTTTGACGAAGAAGGGCAGCCCCGCCCACCGCCGCGCGGGCCAGCTGTTCATGCTGGGCATGGCCGGCGCGGTGCTCTTCGCCGTGCCTGTGCTGATCGCCACGGGCAACCTCTTCCTGACCGGCATGGGCGCCTTCGCCGCCTACATGAGCTGGACGGGCTGGCGCATCGCCCGCCAGCGCGCGGCGGCGGGCGGCCCGCTCGACCGCGGCGTCAGCGGCCTGATGATCGTGCTGGGGCTGCTCTTCGCCGCCTTCGGGGCCATCCGGTTCGCGCAGGGGGCGGGCGGCCTCGCCGTGGTGCCCATCGCGATGGGCCTGGGCAGCGCCGCTTTCGCCCGCCAGCACCTGCGCTGGTACCGCGCGCCCGCCGCCGCGCGCCGGCCCTGGGTGGCCGAGCACCTGGGCGCGGCCGGGGGCGGCTTTATCGCCGGGCTCACCGCTTTCGGCGCCGCCGCGGGCACGAACCTGCTGCCCCAGGTGCCCGAGGCCCTGCTCTGGCTGGCCCCGGCGGCCGTGCTCAGCCCCCTGCTCATGCGCTGGGGCAAGCGGGTCGAGGCCGAGACCAAGGCCAAACGAGCGTCAAGCACGTCATCTTCGTGAGCGAGCCGCCGATGTGGGGCCCAGGCCCGGGCGGGGCCTTGACGGGGGCGTCGCTGTCGGGTAAGGGGCGGCCATCGTCGGGGAGTAGCGCAGCCTGGTAGCGCATATGCTTCGGGAGCATAGGGTCGCAGGTTCGAATCCTGTCTCCCCGACCACTTCGAAACCCAGCCTTCGGGCTGGGTTTCTTCGTTCGGGGAAGACCGGATTCGCCCTGCCGCGGCTCGTCGGCGCATGCGCCGCCGCCGGCTGCGCCGGACGCCTTGCCCCTGCATCCCCGACCACCCAGGTTCACCCGTCGAATCGCAAGGTTCAACGGGTGAACCCGGGTCTAACAGTCGCTCTCCATTCGGAGCACCTCGGGATCCGCATCGTTCTCTGGTTCGAGCCCACCTCGGTCGTCGCGCCATATCCATGTCGCCGCGTCCCACCGACCCTGATGACCGGCGAGCGCGGGGTCGAGGAATGCGCGAGCTGCGTCGGTCAGCTCGCCGAGGGTGCGCCACCGCAGGTCGTCCGCGCCGGCCATGCGCGCGTAGACGGGCTCCCACGCCGGCGCGGGCTCGGGGAGTGACGTCGGGACGGCGTGCGTCGCACGGTGCGCGAACGTGGCGTGAACCGCGCTCAGGAGCGAGGCGCCGTCGAGCTCCGCGACGGTCGCGAGGAGCGCGATGTCGGGCAGGTCTTTCACCCGTGAGTTGGGCCGGGGCCGGGGCATCGTGTACGCGTGCAGCTTCTCGGCGACGTGCGTGGCCACGGGGTATGCCCGGAAGACAGGCACCGGAAGGCCGACGAAGGTGAGCAGGTCAACGCCACCGACCGCGTCGGGCGAGCCGACGATGGGCTCTCCAATGGCGACGTCGACACCGAACGCGTCACCGTAGCGACGTCCGGCAAGCATCGCCGTCGCGCGGTACCGCTGCCCTTCGTATCGGAGGCCGTCCGCCTCGATGGTGGGATGGTCGGCGTCGGGCTCGACCTCGAACACGAGGCCGTCGGCCATCGGGAGCCGAGCCGCCTCGCGCAGCCGGTCGAGCAGCTCGTCCGGGTCGACCGTCACACGCAGATCGACGTCTCGTGTGGTGCGCGCCCGATCGAGGCGGAGCTCCAAGACGAGCCCGCCCTTGAGCACGACCGCGTCGAGCTTGTCGAAAACGCGAACGAGAAAGCGCTCCATGACGAGGAGCTGTCGGACGCGGTTCATCGTTCGACCGGTGCTGCGCGCCCGCTCGGCGATGCGTGCTTCAAGCGCAGCCCGGAAGGCCAGTGGAGTGGCATAGGTCCGCGTCATGTCGGCAGTCCCGCGGCGTCGATCTCAGGTCGCGTGAACAGGCCGCGGCGCAGGCCATCGCGCACGGCCTGTGCGACGAGGTCCGGCTGGACGTGACCCGAGACGCAGTCGGCGAGCGTGCGGAGCGGCGATGTCACCAGAACGGGACCACTCCAGGCGCGTTCGGCATCCGGGACATCGGCGTGGTGCAGGCACACGAGCGGGGGCACGATCAGGCGCCTGGCGCGCCACGCCGCGGGCACAGTGAGGTCGACCCGGTCGGGGAGCACGTCAGACAGACCGTGGAGGAGGAGCGCGGTCTCGTGGGAGACGACGCCCTGGTGGTCGCTCCACAGCCAGGCGACGACGAGGTCCTCGTGGTCGGAGGATGGGAAGTCGCGGAGGCGGTAGATGCCGCGGCGCACACGCAGGAAGCGGGCAGCCTTGAGGTGGTGGTCAAGCAGGGGGCGTGAGTAGCCCGCCCCGGCCGCCTGGGCGGTGGTGAAGTAGCCCTCCTGCGAGGCGGCCAGCGCGTAGAGAGCGGCCCAGTCCGGCTTGCGCATGCACAATCGTTAAGTGCTGCTGAACAATTTCGCAAGGCCCCTCTGCTCCGCGTCCTCCCCCCGCGCCCACCGTCGGCGGGTGCGCCCGCGACGCACCCACCCCGTCGACGCGCAGCGCCCGCCGCGGGCAAAACCGCTGACCCAGTGCGCGCCGTCGCAGCGGGGCCTCTACGTGGACGCGCCGCAGCGGCACGGCGTGGCGCCCAGGGCCCCGGCGGCCGCCCCGCGCCGGCCCCGCGCTCCGGGGCAGCTCCGCCGAGCGCCCCGGAGCTTCGCCGTGCCTAGATCGGGCTCCACCCGAAGAAGGCGCCGGCCTCGACGATGCCCTCGACCGTGGCCGTCGAGCCGTCGGCGAAGTGCCCGAGGATCCACGGCGTGCAGGACGCGCTCAGGTAGCTGCAGTCGTCCTCGTACCAATAATAAACGTTGGTGTGCATGCCCTGGCCGACCTGCACGAAGGCCGAAGAGTTCCAGTCGATGAGCAGGCCGTCGCTGTTCGGGTGCCAGATCTCAAAATTCTGCGCCTCGATCACGAAGGGGTAGTCGGCGGTGTTCGCGCCGCCGACGACGGTGGTGAAGGCGCTGTAGGCCTCCCAGCCCACGCCGTTCCAGTTCCCGATCCACAGCTCGGCGTCGGTCAGCGCGGCGTTGATGTAGGTGATGCGGGCGCGGTCGCTGGGAATGCCGTCCACGTCGTCCTGCTGGACGTGGATGTCGCCACCCGCGGTGAAGGCCACCGAGTAGTAGCCGCCGTCGGCCCAGCTCAGGCCGGTCTCCACCCCCCACACATCGCCGTCGCCATCGGTGTCGGTGATGGTGATCTGGGTCTCGCCGCCGACCTGGATGGTCTGGTAGGCGCTGCCCTGGGTCTGGTAGAGGGTCTGGTTGACGCGGGTGAGCGAATCAACGTGCATCACGTCAAACTGCGCGGGGGTCGAGGTCGGGGCGAGGTTGATGAACCGCACCTGGGCGTACATCTCGCCGCCGCCGTCCGTGCCGTCAGCACCATCGGTGCCGTCCGTGCCATCGGTCCCGTCGGTCCCATCGGTCCCGTCCGTGCCATCGGTCCCATCGGTCCCGTCGGTCCCATCGGTCCCGTCCGTGCCATCGGTGCCATCGGTGCCATCGGTGCCGTCGGTGCCATCGGTGCCGTCCGTGCCGTCCGTGCCATCGGTGGCGTCCGAGCCATCGGTGCTACCGCTGTCGTCGTCCTTCTCCTCGACGACACAGGCCACGGTGAAGAGCAGCGGGGTGATGAGGAGCCAGGGAGACAAGGCGCGCATGTTGGTTCTTCCGTCTGAATTGAGGGGTCTTCGGTGTTCGCCCAAGGGGCGCGACACATCCGACAGGCGAGGCCGCCGGACCGCGCGGAGGACAGCGAGGCCCCCCGCGGCGAACCTGCAGGCGGCGGCTGCGCAGCACACCAGGCCGGTTCACGCCGCCGACCGTAGCCGCGGCCCCGAGGGGGGTACATCCGCCTCATTCAGATCAGCGGCTCTGAGCACATCTTCAGCGCGTTTGGGCACAGCGACGGCGCGCTCGGGCACAGCCCCCGCGGGTCTGGACACGGCGCCCGCGCGTCTGGGCACAGCGCCGGCGCGCCTCGACACGGCGCCCTCAGCCACCCGCTCGACGCTCAGCGCCCGCCGCTGTCAAAACCGATCACCCGGTGCGTGCCGTCGCAGTAGGGCTTGTTCTTCGAGGCCCCGCAGCGGCAGAGGAAGGCCTGCTCGGCCCGGCGCGCGGCCCGGCCGGTGCCGCAGGTGACCTCGTGGGCGCCGCTGACCTTGAGCGGGCCGTCGGGCAGCGGGGTGAGCTCGAGCGGGCCCTGGGGGCCCCAGGCGGGCAGGGCCTCGGGCGCGGGCAGCTCGCCGCTCGCCACAAAACCCGCCGCGACGTGCGAGCCGTCGCAGTAGGGCTTGTTCTTGGACGCGCCGCAGCGGCAGAGCGTGGCGCGCAGGCCCTCGCTGCCGGCGATGCGCAGGGCGCCGCGCGCGGCCAGCGGGCCGTTCTCGAGCACGGCGATGACGTTGCGGCCCGAGGGGCGCTCACCCGCGCCGCCGTCGAGGCGCTCGACCCCGATGGCGCCCGAGGGGCAGCGGCTGGCGATGGCGACCAGGTCCTCGGGGGTGGCGGCGTCGGGGCGGATCCACTCGCCCTCGACGTTGGCCACAAAGACCTCTGGCAGCCCCAACACACAGGCCCGGGAGTGAATGCACCGCGCCCCATCAAAGCGGATCCGCACCTGCTTGCCGTCAACGACCTCGATCATGGCACCTCCAAGGCCAGGATACGCGAAGGGGGCGGGCCGACCGGGAAACAGTGCGGTGCGAAGGCGGCGGCCCGCCCAGCGCATCGGGCCGCGCCCCGCCTGGGGCGGGCGCCGATCCACGAGACCAACGTGCCTATGGGTGTTCTTGGCTGATTGGGCGCCCCGCCGCCGCCCTGCGGGCGCCGTCGGCGGGCCCCCGCCGGGCGCGCGGCTGCGCCGCTTGGTCTCTGCGAGACCGGGCCTGCGGCCCGCCCTCTGGTCGCCCTGGCGCGCGCGAGGCGGTCGGCACGCGAGATAGTCACGCTTGACGTTAACAACGACACACGTTATCATCGCCCATGATTCGTTCGTTCAAGTGCCCGGACACCGAGGCCCTCTCGAAGGGCGCCCGCACACGGCGCTTCGCGTCAATCGAGTCCGTCGCCCGCCGTAAGCTGCGCCAGCTCGAGCTCGCGGCGTGCTTGGCCGACTTGGCCGTCCCCCCGGGCAATCGCCTCGAGCCCCTGCGTGGTGATCGCGAAGGCCAGCACAGCATCCGGGTCAACGACCAATTTCGCGTGTGCTTCCGTTGGGGGCCCACTGGCGCCGAGGATGTTGAACTTGTTGATTACCACTAACCCCGAGGTGTTCATGGACCTCCTTCCCCCCATCACTCCTGGCGAGCTGTTGCTGCACGAATTCCTTGAGCCGATGCAGGTCTCTCGGTACCGGCTCGCCAAAGAGATCGGCGTCCCAGCGCAGCGCATCGGCGACATCGTGGCAGGCAAGCGGGCGATCACCGCAGACACCGACCTGCGCCTCTGTCGGTTCTTCGGGCTCTCGAACGGGTACTGGCTGCGCGCGCAGGCGGCCTATGACACCGAGGTCGCAGAGCGCGCCTTGGCTGAGGTCCTCGCGAAGATCAAGCCCTGGTCGAGCCACGCGGCCTGATCCGCACCCACAGCCCCCGCGCCCGGCGACCGCAGGGCCCGCGCAGCGGGGCGGGGCGCAGCCCCGCGGAGCGGCCCCGCGCGGGACCTTGGCCCGCGCGGAGCGGGCCGCGAACCCCGCAGGGGGCCGAAAAGGCGCCCAGCGACGCTCTACAGGCCCAAGCCGGCGCCGGTGTTGCCGAAGATGAGCGCCGCGCCGCCCGCCGAGCTGTTCGCCCCATAGGCGCCAGCCACCAGATCACCGAGGCCGTCGCCGTTCAGGTCGAGGCTGGTCACGGCGTGGCCCAGGCTGTCGCCGGCCGCGGCGCCGTTGAGGCGCAGGTCGGCGGTCGAGATCGAGCGGCTCGCCGGCGGGCTGGCCGCGCCGAGCACCAGCACCGCGCTGCCCGCCACGTTGCCCACGTCATCTTGGCCATAGCAGCCGACCCACAGCTCATCAAAACCGTCGCCGTTGACGTCGGGCGCGATGTCGACGGACTTTCCGCAGTAGTCGTAGCGGGCCTCGCCCAGCACGCGGGCCGCGGACCGGTCGGGGCTGGCCCACACACCCGCGAAGCCGGCCGGCCCGCCCAGGTAGAGGAAGGCCGCGCCGCTGTCGGTGCCGCCCTCGTCGTAGAAGTAGGCGCCCGAGAGCAGATCACCGTAGCCATCGCCGTTCACGTCGCCGGCGCGGCGGCTGTTGGCGTAGCCGAGCTGGCTGCTGCCGCTGACCCAGGGGCGGCCCTCGATGCGGGCGTCGGCGTCGGCGGCGCTGTTCACGCCGCTGCGGCGGGTGGCCTGGCCGGCCCAGATGAACACCGCGCCCTGGAAGCTGACCGTGGGCCCGCCGCCCGGGCTCACGTCGTAGCCATAGGCGCCGGCCCAAAACTCATCGAGGCCATCACCGTCGAGATCACCGCCGCCGAGGCTGTAGAGGTTGCCCAGGTAGTCGTTGGTCACCCCCGCCTCGAAGCGGGCGAGGTCGGCCGCGCTCTGCTCGGCGGCCATCGTGGCCCCGCCGTAGAGCAGGTAGACCGCGCCTGCGCTCGACACGCCGCCGGGGTCGGCGTCTTTGGCGCCGAGCAGGATGTCGGCGTAGCCGTCGCCGTCGGTGTCGCCGGCCGGGCCCACGCCCTCGCCGAGGCCGTCGCTGGTCGAGACCCCGCGGATGAGGCTCCACGCGCGGTCGCTGATGCCCTGCGCCCCGGCCCAGCGGGGCCCGCCCAGCACCACCGCCGCGCTGCCCGCGGCGGCCAAGGGCAGGTCGGTGCCGCGCATGCCCACGATGAGGTCATCGTAGCCGTCGCCGTTCACGTCGCCTGCGCCCGCGACCATGCTGCCCAGGTAATCATAGGGCAGCGCGCCGCTCAGGGCCGGCTCGGCCCCCAGATCACCGCCCAGCGCGCTCGGCCCGCCGAAGACGACGTGCACCGCGCCGCTGCTGCTGCCCGCCGGGTCGGCGAGCTGGGCGCCCACGGCCAGCTCTTCAAAGCCGTCGCCGTCGAGGTCACCCACGCCGTCGAGCGCCTTGCCCGCCTCGTCTGCGCTGGCCGCGCCCGCCCACCAGCGGTCGGCGTCGAGGGCGCTGATCGGCCCGCCGGCGCACCAAGCGCCCGGCCGCCCATCGCAGTCGCTGTCAAGGCCGTCGCCGCAGACCTCGTCGGCGCCGGGGTTGACCGCGGGCTCGCTGTCGTCGCAGTCACCGCCCCAGGGGCTCGCGCCTGCCGGGGCCGCGCAGGCCCGGGTGACCGCCGCGTCGTCGCCGAAGTCGTCGCCGTCGAGGTCGGTGTAGAAGTCGGCGCCCGTGCTCAGATCGACGTCGGGGTCGGCGTCATCGACCGCGGCGTCGCAGTCGTTGTCGAGGCCGTCGCAGACCTCGACGCCCAGCGGGTTGACGTCGGGGTCGTCGTCGTCGCAGTCGCCGCCCGCGCCGATGTGGGCCTCGGGTGCGAGGCACTGCGCGACCATGCCGGCGTCATCGCCGTAGGTGTCGCCGTCGAGGTCGGGGTACCAGAGGGTCTCGGGGCTGACCAGCGGGTCGGCGTCGTCGCAGTCGCCGCCGGCCAGGGCGAGGCCGTCCAGCGGGCCGCAGTGGTAGAGCTCGGTGCCGTCGACCCCGTAGCCGTCGCCATCGGCGTCGACGTAGGCCAGCGCCACCGTGTCGAGGTCGACCGAGCTGTCGTCACCGTCGAGCAGCAGGTCGCAGTCGTTGTCGACGCCGTCGCAGACCTCGACCGCGGCGGGGCTGCGCAGGGGGTCGGCGTCATCACAGTCGCCGCCCTCAGCCACGTGGCCCGCTGGCGCCTCACAGGCGCTGACCGCGAGGGCCTCGTCGCCAAAGCCGTCGAGGTCGGTGTCGGGGGCCCAGAGCGTGGCCGCGCCGACCGCGGGGTCGAGGTCGTCGCAGTCGAGGTCGAGCGACACGCCGTCGGCGTCTTGGTCGTTGGGATCGACGCCGTCTGCGCCATCTGCGCCGTCGGCCCCATCGGCGCCATCGGCCCCATCAGCGCCGCCGTCGGCGCCGCCGCTGTCTTTGCCCGCGCCGCCCGCGCAGCCCGCGGCCAGCAGCAGCAGGGCCGCCCGCCCCAGGCTCCAGCCTGCACCCCACCCGCTCTGCACCGCGCTCGCCATGGCTGCCCTCCCGCGCGGCCGGGCCGCGCCGCGCGAAGGTAGCCCGCAGGGCGCTGATCGGCTGGAGTTACCAGCTGCCCAAGAACTGGTCGATCTCTTCGCGCTCGAGCAGGCCCAGCGAGAGCTGCACGCACTGGTTGCAGATGTCGACGCCGTTGTAGCGGAAGAGCCCCGCCGACTCGAAGTGGGTGCGCCCGCAGAGCCCGCAGGTGGCCTCGTCGGGCGCGGTCAGGCGGGCGCGGTTCTGGGTGATGTGCACCACGCAGCGGTCGCAGATCACGACGTCGCCGCCGGTGATCATGTGCGTGACGTCTTCGTGCTTGCGGCCGCAGGTGCCGCAGACGGTCTGCTCGAGCGACTCGACCTTGCGGGGCTCGCGGCGGGCCGGCGCGGGCGCGATGGCCTGCAGCAGGCGGTCGACCAGCGGGGTGGCCTGGCGCTCTTTGGCCCGCTCAGACAACTTCTTGCTGGCGTCGGGCTCGCCGTAGAGCGCGAGGCCGGCCCAGGCGGCCACCGCCAGCTCGGGGTCGGCGGTCTCGGCCCACTTGCGCAAGAGCGTGCGGCCCGCGGCGCTGCGGCGCACGGCGATCGACAGCAGCAGCAGGGCCTGGTAGGCGCGGGCCCGGTCGCGCTCGGCGGCGAGGTTGCGCCGGTGCTGCTGCACGTCGTGGGCGGCGGGGTGGCGCTCGACCGCGGCCTTCTTCAGGTCGGCCTCTTCGAGCTTGAGCGCGTTGACCAGGTACTGCTCGGGCAAGGCGCCGGCGGCGGCCAGGGCCACCCCACCGAGGCCCGGGCCATAAAAGCGGCCGGGCTCGCGCAGGCGCAGGCTGGCGCTGTCGGCCACCGCGCCGGTGGCGAGGCCACAGGCGGCCTCCCACAGCTCAAAACGCAGGGCCTCGGACTGGGTGTGCTCGATCGCCGCCAGGATGGCGCCGGTCTGGCTCGGGCCGATGCCCTTGAGCTCGTCGACCACCGTGCGCACCCGCTTGCGGGTCGTGCTGCGGGCGGTGCCGCCACCGGGGGCCAGCCGGTCGTAGTTGGTCACCTCGGCGTGCAGGGCCTGGGTCAGCCAGCGCGGGTCGCCGGCCTGGCGCCGGGCCCGCACCATCTCGACATAGGTCGGCATGTGGTCGGGCGCGTCGCGCAGCGCGTCGCGAAAGATCTTCATCGCCTCGGCCGGCACGCCCTCTTCGAGCAGGGTGCAGCCGAGCGCGTACTTGGCCTCGACGTTGTCGGGGTCGGCCATCAGGGCCTGGTGGCAGGCCTCGCGAGCGCGGCTGTACTCGCCGAGCTGGAACCAGGCGAGGGCCATGCGGGCGAGCACCGGCGCGTCGTCGGGCTTGTCGCGCAAGAACTGCCGAAAGTGCTGAATGGCGTTCTTGTACTTACCCAGCTCGTAGGCCACGAGGCCGAGGTGGTAGGTCGCCGTGCCTCGGTAGCGGGCCGTGTCGCGCAGGCGGGTGAAGAACTTCTCGGCGTCTTTGTAGCGGCCGAGCAGCATGCAGCTCACGCCGAGGTCTTTGAGCAGCAGCGTGCTCTGCTCGGTGCCCGGGTCGCGCTTGAGCGCTTGCACGAGGTGGAACTGGGCCCGCTCGACGAGGCGCTTGGGGTGGCCCTGCTGGCGGGCGAGCAACATCAGCGCCCGGCCGAGCTCGAGGTGGGCCTCCCACAGCTCGGGGGAGACGCGGCAGGCCATCTCGAGCTGCTTGACCGCGTTGCCGTGCTCGTGGTTGAGCTGGTCGAGCTTGCCCAGCGCCAAGCGCAGATCAGCGCGCTCGGCGTCAATCCCGAGCGCTTGGTCGAGGTAGCGGTGGGCGGCCATGCCCCGCTCCATGCCGATGAGGCAGAGGCCGGCGATCACCAGCCCCTCGACGTTGCTCGGGTCGTCGTTGAGCGCCTTGCGCACGTAGGCGAGGGCTTGGCTGCAGTCCCGCTCGCCGCCGCCGTGGTAGAGCCCCCGCGAGAGCACCGCCCGGGCGAGCTCGAGCAGCAGGCTCGGGTCGTCGGGGGCCTGGCCCGCACGCTCCTCGAGCTTGGACACGGTCCAGTCGAGCTTCTGGTGCGGGAAGAGGCTCTGGGTGGTGCGGCTCATCAGGGGCTCGGTCGGGTCGGTTGGGCTGCGGGCGCCCGCTGGTCGCTTGCGGGTCGCACGCTGGCCGTGCAGGCCGCGGGCTGGCGCCGGCGGCGCGCGCGAGTGTAACGTCCAGCGTGCCGCGCAGGCCCGGCCCGCGCAGGTGGAGGGTGCATGGCGACGAGCGGGGAAGTGCAGGGCGGTGAGGCGGTGGACCTCGTGGCCGAAGGCAAGGCGATCGCGGTCCGGCGCAAGGCGCTCGGGTGGAGCCGCGGCGACGTGGCGGGGCGGGCGGCGCTCGACCCCCGCATCATCCAGCTGCTCGAGCTCGGGCTCTGGTCCGAAGGCGAGGCGATCGGCCGGGTGCGGGCGGTGCTGCTGCGGGCCGAGGGCGGCGACCTCGAGGTCCAGCTGCCGCCGGTCGAGGTCCACCGCCCCGCCGAGGGCTGAGGCCGCGCCCCGGGCCCGGCGGTCGTGTCCGGGCCTGCGAACGCCCAATTGTGAGGGCGCTGTCAAGGCGGCGTCGCTCTGCGCGGCGGCGGGCATGGTGGGCGCGACACCTGCACCCCGGAGCCCTCAATGCGCCGCACGCCCCCTCGCCGCTGGTCTTTGCTCGCCCTCACGCTCCCCCTGTCCCTGCTCGCCGCCTGCGGCAGCGGCTCCGCCGAGGTCAAAGGTGGCGGCGTCGATGATGGGGCCGACGGCAGCGACGGGCTCGACGGCGGGGACGGCGCTGATGGCGCCGACGGAGAAGACAGCGGCGGGGCCGATGGGTCCGACGGCGCCGATGGCGCGGACGGCGGCGACCCTGATGATCGCGACGCCGACGGGGTGCGCGGCGCCGACGGCGACTGCGACGACGACAACGCGGCGGTCTTCCCCGGCGCGCCCGAGGCCAGCGACGGCCTCGACAACGACTGTGACGTGCTGGTCGACGAAGACGACCTGGCCGCCGGCAGCCTGCTGGTGACCGAGGTGCTGCCCAACCCCGGCCTCGTCGCCGACACCAGCGGCGAGTGGTTCGAGCTGCACAACCCCACCGACCGCGACATCAACCTCATCGGCTGGACCGTGGTGGCCGACGACGGCGAGGGCTTCACCATCGACGCGGCGGTCATCGTGCCCGCCGGCGGCTACGCGGCGCTGGGCGTCGACGCCGACGAAGGCGCCAACGGCGGCGCGGCGGTCGCCTATGCCTACAGCCGCCTCGACTTCTCGCTGAGCGACGAGACCGACTCGGGCTACCTCTACGCGGGTGAGCTGGCGGTCACCGGCTTCAGCTACACCGTGTCCTGGCCGATCGCCGACGGGGTGGCCATGCAGCTCGACCCCATCCGGCTCAGCGCGGCCGAGGCCGCCCTGCTCGAAAACTGGTGCGCCGCGCCCGCCGCCTTTGGGCTCGGCGACCTGGGCAGCCCGTCGGCGGCCAACGGCCTGTGCCCGAACATCGACCACGACGATGACGGCGTGCTCATCGGCGACGGCGACTGCGATGACCTCGACCCCACGGTCTTCCCCGAGGCCGACGAGGTCTGGGACAACGTCGACAATGACTGCGACGGCATCGCCGACAACCTCAGCGCCGCCGACGCGACCAGCCACCTCGACGGCGTCGACACCGACTTCCTCGGTTTTAACCAGAGCCTGTCGGCCATCGACTACAACGACGACGGCGTGCTCGATCTGGTGGTCGGCGGCACCTATCTGAACTCGAACTCCTCGGGCGGGGTGCACCTGATCGACGGGGCCGGCGCGGCGAGCTGGGCGGGCGATGCGGCCGAGGCGGCGGCCTTCACCATCGACGGCGGCGGCAGCTACGGCTGGTTCGGCACCATGGGCGCACAACAGGGCGACCAAGATGGTGACGGGCTGGCCGATCTCGCGGTGGCGGGCAGCGACGGCTACACCAGCGAGGGCACGGTGGCGGTCTCGGTCTTCGCCAACGCCGACATCGGCGACGCGAACAGCGACGACGCCACCTGGGTGGTCTACGGCGCGGTCAGCATCAACGGCAACGTGCGCCTCGACAGCGCGCTTGACCTCGACGGGGATGGCGCTGACGAGGTCATCTTCGGCGACCACTACAGCTACTCCGACTCCTACCGCCGGGGCTATGTGACCGTGCTGAGCATGGCCGGGGTCGACCCGGGCGCGTATTACCTCTACGACGCCGACAACGTGATCTCCGGCGTGGGCAGCCGCGATGGCCTCGGCTGGTCGCTCGGCGGCGGTGACGTCGACGGCGACGGCTACGACGACCTGCTCTCGGGCGCGCCCTACGCCGACCTCGAGGGCGCCAGCGACGCCGGCTGCGTCTACCTCTTCCCCGGCGCGGCCAGCCTCGCGCTCGACGACGACGCCGACGCCCTGGCCAGCGTCACGATCTGCGGCGCGGGGGGCAGCGACCGCCTCGGCTGGGGTGGGGCGCCCCAGGTGGCCGACTTTGACGGCGACGGCACGCTGGATCTGGCGGTGGGCGCGCCGGGCGACGAGTCGGTGGCCCTCTTCTGGGACCTCGCCTCCCGCAGCGGCGCGCTGAGCGCGACCGACGCCGATCTGACCCTGCGCGGCGACGGCAGCCCCGACAGCTTCGGCTGGGCGCTGGGCAGCGGCGACGTGGACGGCGACGGGCAGCCCGATCTGGTGATCGGCGCCCCCGACGGCACCTCGTACAACTCCTCGCTGAGCAACGACGGCGCGGTGTGGATGTGGACGGGCGCGGCCCTCGCCGCGGCCGGCGCCGGCGAGCTCGAGACCACCGGCGCCTCGCTGGCCATCCGCGGCAACACCCGCGACGCCTTTGGCCAGTCCCTGCTGGTCCACGACTGGACCGGCGACGGCCACAGCGATCTGGTGGTCGCGGCCCCGAACTGGCAGAGCGACCAGGGCCAGGCCCTCGTCTTCGTCGCCCCCTAAGGCTGGGCGCCCCGCCGGCCCGCCGGCCGGCGGCGGCCCCCGTCCGCGCGCGGGGCTGCGCCCCTTGGTCGCTGCGCGACCGGCGCTGCGCGCCGCGCTCCCGTCGGCCTGGCGCGCGCGAAGCGGCGTCGGGCGCGTCGTCTTCAGCCCCGCGCGCGCCGGCGGGCCAAGAGGCCCAGCGCCAGCCCGAGCAGCAGGGGCCCCGCGGCGCCCGGCGCGGCCGCGCAGCCGCCCTTGTCGGCCACATCCAGCGTCATGCCGCCGGGGTCAGGGCTCTCCTCGCCGAGACTGCCGCCGTCGAGCGGGGCCTCGTCGGGCGCGGGCGCGCTGTCGATGACCTCTCGCAGCCACTCGAGGTGCAGGTCGAGGCGGGTGACCCCCGCGCCCCCGGTCTCGCAGAGGGGCGCCGCGGCGTCGGTCTGGTACACGAAGCTGGCCACGCCGACCGCCACCGCTTGGCCGTCGCCGCCGATCCAGAGGGCCGGAGCGCCGCTGTCGCCCGAGCAGAGGTTCGCGCCGGCCTCATCCCAGGTGTAGAGGAAGCGCAGGTCGGCGTGGTCGTAGCTCAGGTCGATCATCCGCCGCACGCCGCTGTCGGTGGCCTCGAGCGCGGTCAGGCCGTAGCCGACAAAACGCAGGGCGTCGGGGCTGCTGTCGCCGGGCACGGCCCCGCTCAGCTCGAGGGTCGAGGCCCCGGTGATCGGCGCAGAGAGCCGCACCACCGCGATGTCGTGGGCGAGGGTGCGCGGGTCCCAGCCCGGGTGCGGGGCCGCGGCGCGCAGGGGCACGTCGGCCTCGAGCGCGCCGAGGCTGCGCCCCAGGCCGAAGCCCAGGGTGGCGCCGCCCGCACGCCAGTCCAGCGCGCCGTCGACGCAGTGGGCGGCGGTGAGCACCAGCTCTTCGGTGAGCAGGCCGCCGGTGCAGAAGGTGGTGCGCGCGCCGTCGAGCTCAGCGTACAGCACACCAATCTCGGGGTGGGCCGAGGACTCGGCGCCGCCGACGATGGGCGGGGGCGGGGCCCCGGTGTCAGGAGCGCTGCGCGGGGCGGTGGGGGCAGACTCCGGCATGGGCGGTCCTCGGGCAGCGGGGCCAGGTTGGCGGGGCCTTTGCCCTTTGGCGGGGGAGCTTGCCATGCCGGCGGCGCTGCGGACGGCCGTCGCGACGGGGTGCGCTTGGCTGGACACCATCTTGTTGAGGGTGCCGGGGGCGCTCGCCCCCGCAGGCCCCCGGGCCCGGGGCCTGCGAGCCCCCGGGGCATGCCCCACCAACGTGGCCCAAGGTCCAAACCCGATGAAGGCGGGCCGCGACGGTCTTGGCTTGTGTGGGCTTTGGCGCAGCTCAGAGCGTGGTCGGATCGATCCCCAGCGCCCGAAGCCGCGCGGCGAGGGCGTCGGCGCGCTGCTGCGCCTCGGCAGCCCGCTGCTCTGCCTGGGCCTTCTCTTGCTCTGCCTGGGCCTTCTCTTGCTCCGCCTGGGCCTTCTCTTGCTCCGCCTGGGCCTTCTCTTGCTCCGCCTGGGCCTTCTCTTGCTCTGCCTGGGCCTTCTCTTGCTCCGCCTGGGCCTTCTCTTGCTCTGCCTGGGCCTTCTCTTGCTCTGCCTGGGCCTTCTCTTGCTCTGCCTGGGCCTTCTCTTGCTCTGCCCGCGCCTTCTCTTGCTCTGCCCGCGCCTTCTCTTGCTCTGCCTGGGCCTTCTCTTGCTCTGCCTGGGCGCGCTCTTGCTCTGCCTGCGCCTTCTCTTGCTCAGCCTGTGCCATATCTTGCTCTGCCTGGGCGAGCTCTTCCTCAGACAGCGCCTAAGAATGCAATTCCACAGACATCACTTGCTATGCCGGGGCCTTCTCTTGCTCTGCCGGGGCCGGCGCTTGCG
>JAEUKK010000199.1 GCA_016792625.1 Deltaproteobacteria bacterium
GTACCAGATCGCGCTGGGCTCGGCGAGCTCGACCACCGGGCTCAGCTCACCCGCCCGCAGGCCAGCGCCCGAGAGCAGATAGACCGTGTCGGTGCACCGGTCGTTGAGGATGAGGTCGATCTGCCCGTCGCCGGTCAGGTCGCCCGCCGGGCCCGGACGCGAGAAGGCGCAGCTGATGTTGTCGGCGGTGCGCAGCAGCAGGGCGTCACGATCCCAGTCGCTGAGGGCGGCGGGGCCCCAGACCAGCCAGCCGTGATCGGGGCTGACCCCGTCGTTGCGCTGCTCGTCGCCGACCACGAGGTCGTCATAGCCATCCCCGTCGATGTCGCCGACGCCCCCCAGGCTGGCGCCGATGGGGTAGGCTTCAGACGGGCCAAGGAAGCGGGGCAGGTCGCCCATGTAGATGCGCTCGTCCGACGGCGTCGAGAGCAGGCCGCTGTGCACGCCGATCGCCCCGGTGGAGTGTAGGTACTCCGCCCAGACTCCGTGCTCTTCGAGCCACACCTCCTCTACCCAGCCGGCGCCTGGGTTCCCCACGCCGATGTCCCACAGCCCGTCGCCGTCCACATCGCCCAAGACCGAGACCGTGAGCCCGGCGTCGGTGTTCCAGTCTTGGGTGAACCGCATCGACGAGAAGGCGTCGTCTGGCCCGAGCAGCAAGCAGTCCTCGGTCTCACCCAAGTGCGGCCGCTCCTCACAGTTGTTGATCACCCCATCGCCGCAGGTCTCGGGCGCGCCAGGGTAGCTGTCACGGTCGTCATCGTCGCAGTCGAGGTCGGCGGTGAAGCCGTCGCGATCATGGTCGGGGCTGGTGCCGCTGGTCGGGCCGCTGGCCACCGGGACGGCGGGTGTGGCCGTGTCGGCCCCACCGGCGGTGTCCTGCGGCTGCCCGGCGGGCGCGGCGGGATCTGCGCAGGCGGCGAGCAGGCCAATCACCGCGGCGCCCCGCGCATCCCAGCCGCCCCTGGTCCTCAACGATGGTGCGCGGGGCGTGGGCAAGCAGACCTCCGCGATCTGGCTAACCCGCGGGCCCGCCCGACCTTGGGCGCCCCGCCGGCCTGCGGCCGTCGGCGCCCGTCCTGCGGGCTCGGCCGGTCGGCCTCGGCCGCGCAGGCGCGGCCCGCCCTGCGGTCGGCCCTGCGGCCGGGCTGGCGCGCGCGAGGCGGGTGGTGGCTGGGTTCGTGGGGGTCAGCGGGCGGGGGCGCCGCTCAGCCTCACCACGGCGAGGCGAACAGGTGGTAGGAGTTCGATGGGCCCCCGATCAACAGATCGGGTCGACCGTCACCGGTGATGTCGGGGGTCGCCATCGATTGGTAGGCCCAGAGTTCGATGTCTGGTGCGTTCAGGATCAGGTCTGCGTAGCGTTCACGCAGGCTGCCGGCGAGGGGCGCGCGCACCACCCAGCCCAACTTGTTGGCGGCGTAGTAGCCCCCCGGACCGCCCAGCTCGCCAATGTTGTTGCCCCCCGAGGTGAAGAGGTCGGCCCGGCCATCGCCGTCGAGGTCTTGGCGCAGGTCGATCTCACCGCCGACGTATCCTCGCCCCGCGTAGGCTTCGCCGAGCAGGTTGAAGACCGCGTCTTCGGTGCGCAGG
>JAEUKK010000004.1 GCA_016792625.1 Deltaproteobacteria bacterium
TCCTACTTCGAGAGTGGTGTTGAGCGGTGTGGCCTTCCGATCCGCAGAGCCGGCCGCCTCGTTGGCCAGCAGCGGCCGTTTTGGCGCTCCAGCCCGCGCCCGCCCGCCCGAAGAGGCCCCCGCACCGCCGGCCGCCCTGCCCGCGGCGCCGCCCCAGAGCGCCGCCCAGCGCATCCTTGACGAGATCGTGCGCAGCTCGGGCGGCCAGCCCCCGGGCGGTCCGCCCCGGGGCCTGCGCCGCGCGCCCCCGCGCGAGGCCGCCGACGCCTTCGACCCCGCGGCCTCGACCAGCCGGCCGGCCCCCCGGGTCGACGAGGCGCCGCGGTGGGCCCCGCCCCTGCCCTCGCTGCAGACGGGGCCCGCGCCCGACGAGGGTGTCCCTGAGCACACTGTTTTCGAGGCGCCGCCGGTCGCGCCCCGGGCGAGCCCGCCCGCGCCGCCGGCCCTGCCGATCGCCGCCGGCCCCGGGCCCGCCGCGCCTCCGCCGCCGGCTTTTGGGGCACCGCCAGCCGCGGTCGCGCCGCCTCCGCCCGCCTTTGGGGGCGCACCGGCCGCTGCCGCGCCTCCTCCCCCGGCTTTTGGGGCGCCGCCGGCCGCGGTCGCGCCGCCTCCCCCGGCTTTTGGGGCACCGCCGGCCGCTGCCGCACCCCCTCCTCCCACCTTTGGGGCCGCGCCGGCCGCGGCCGCGCCGCCTCCGCCGGCTTTTGGGGCGCCTCCTACACCCGCCGCGCCGCCGCCCCCGCCTTTTGCGGCCCCGCCGGCCGCTTCGGCGCCGCCTCCCCCGGCTTTTGGGGCTGCGCCGGCCGCTGCCGCGCCTCCTCCTCCGCCCATGGCTGCGCCACCCGCGCCCGTCGTGGCCGCCGCTGCTGCGCCTGCGCCCCCGAGCTTGCCGGGGGCCCGCGCCGAGGCCGCCGCGCCGCCCCGCGCGCCCGGGCTGCCGATCGCCGCCGGGCCCGCGCCCGCCCCGCCGAGCCTGCCCCCGCCGCGTCCGGTCGTTGAAGACGACGATGACGACGATGAGGACAGCATCGAGGGGGATCCGCACAGCACCCGGCTGATGGCCCGGCCCAGCGCCGCCGAGCCGGCCGCCCGGATGCGCATGGTCCCGCTGCCGCCGACCCGCTCGGCCGCCGCGCCGGCGGCTCCGGCCGCGACCGCACCAGCGGCTCCCGCGGCGACCGCGCCGGCGGCTCCGGTCCCTCCGGCTTCGGCGGCTCCGCCCGCCCCTGCGCCGGCGGCTCCGGTCGCCCCTCCTCCAGCGGCTCCGGCCTCCCCGGCTCCGGCGGCTCCGGCGGCTCCGGCCTCCGCTGCTCCGGCGGCTCCGGCCTCCCCGGCTCCGGCGGCTCCCGCCTCCCCTGCGGTTCCGGTCGTTTCCCCTGCGCCAACGCCGGCTCTGGCGGCGACCCTCGCCCCCGCAGCGGGCCCCGCCCTGGTCACCGAGGCCGCCCCGCCGGCCGGCGCACGCGCCCCCGCCAGCCCCCAAGGCGCTGCGCGCCTCGACCGCGCCCCCGACCCGATGGCCGCCGCCGCGGCCGCGGGCGGCGCGGCCAGCTTCTCGGTGCGCCGCGGCCCCGGCGGGCGCCCCACCCGCCTGCGCCTGCCGCTGTCCGCGACCAGCGCCGAGGCCGTGACCTGGATGGTCGGCAACCTCGTGCCGGTCAAGCTCTCGCTGACCGGGGCCCTGGTCGGCTGGTACCGCCTGGCCAACAGCAAGGGGCGGGTCGGCCACAACGTGCTGATGAGCGCGCTCGACGTCAATGAAGAGCTGAGCCTCGAGCTGGTCGAGAACCAGACCCTCTTCTGCGACCTGCTGGTCGAGCACAACGGCGCCCGCAGCCTCAGCCCCTGCGGCAGCGCGGTGCCGGTCGGCAGCCTGACCGACCACCTCTGCGCCTGGATGGGCCTGCCCGCCGGGGCCTACACCCTGCTGGTCAACGACGTAGACGTCGGCCCCTACGCCATCCTCGCCGATCTGCCCGCGCCTGCCCGCGGCGAGGTGCACCGCCTGCGCCTCGTCGGCCCCCGCTGACCGCCCCCGGAGCCCCGAGATGAGCCAGGAACGCTGGGACATCGTGCTGCGCTTCCTCAGCGGGCCGCTGGCGCTGCAGGGCGACCTCGTGCTGCGGGGGCCGGTGGTGCGCCTCGGCGCGAACCCCGGGCCCGGCGGCCTCTCGCTCGAAGGGTACCGCGGGGTCGATGACCGGCAGGCGGTGATCACCGCCTACGATGGGGGCACGGTCAGCGTGGCCCCGGTGGGGAAGAACCAAGTCCGGGTCAACACACACGAGAACGTCGACTGGGACAGTGTTCAGCCGCTGAACAGCCCTGTCTTCCTCAGCAAGGGTGACGCGGTGCACGTCGGCCCGGCCAACCGCGGGGCGACCTTCCTTTTCGTCGACGCCCGGCCGCTGCGCTTCACCCAGAGCGCCGGGGTGTACAGCGACGCGGCGCAGGCCCAACCCTATGCAGGGGCGAGCAACGTGGTGGTCAAGTCGACCACCAAGGGCATGCCGGCTTGGTTTGTGCCCAGCTTGATCGGCATGGGCTTGATCACCGTCGTCACGGTGTTCTCGCTGACCACCGACGTGTTTCGCACCAATGTCAAGCGCCTCGGCCCGGCGGTCGACGGCGAAGAGCAGTACGCCCGCGTCGAGCTGAGCGAAGAGGTCATTCAGCAGGTCGAGACCGAGTTCAAGGGCTTTGACCAAGCCTTTGAGTACTTTGTCATGATCCCCAACGCAAAGGCGGCGAGCTGGCCCGAGCTGCGCACCGACCGCAAGCTGTGGGACGACAAGTACGTGCTGTACACCAAGGCCTCGGTCGGGGCCCACGCCCGGGCGAACAACTTTTGGCGCCGCCTCGACGCGATCGAAGAGCGCTACCACGAGGTGGTGGTCCAGGCGCGAAAGGCTGGTCTACCCGATATTTTGGCGGGCATCCCTTACCAAGAGAGCAGCTACCGCGCCGAGGCCAACAGCCCGGTCTGCGCCAAGGGCTGGTGGCAGCTCATGCCCGAGGTGGCCCACCGGGTCAAGGTCGAGGTGCGCAACTGCAAGCTCAGCGGCTCGGACCGCCCCTGGTCGCCGACCCGGATCTCGCCGGTCATCGGGGTGCTCAAGAACGCCGAGTACGTGGGCCGAGAGAACGGCTACCGCTGCAAGCTGGGCAGCTGCGAGGTCGACATGCGCGCCGACTTCGACGAGAGCACCCGCGGGGCGATGGAGCTGCTCAAAGAGCCCTGGGTCGACGAAGAGCTGCGGGCCTCGGGCGCGCTGGTGCAGATCACCATCCTCAGCCACAACGCGGGCTACGACAACAGCCGCTATGAGGAGAAGAAGGTCAACAACGTCAACATCCTGCCGTCCTACCGCCGGCACCTCAAAGAAGACGGCCTGCAGCGTGACCCGGCCTTTTACGGCAAAAACATCACCTGCGTCGGCGAAGAGCACAAGGACATCCTGGGCAAAGCCAACGACAAGTGCGACGGCCACATCGCCAACCAGAGCCAACACTACGCGTACAGCATCACAGCCCAACACATCTTGGCGGCCTGCTACTACGCGCAGAACTACCCAGACAAGCCGATCTGGAAGGAGTACAAGCAGCAGTTCTACAGCGACGACGGCTACTGCACGACGCTGAACGTACCCGACTTCACCGCCACTGCGCCGAAGCGCTGAGCTGGAGGCCCCTTTGCGCTATCGCCCCATGCTCGCGGTCGTCGCCACCATCTCGGCCGCCGTGCTCACCGGCAACCTCGTCAAGACCGAGCTGAGCGCCGACGCCGACGGCCAGAACCGCATCGCGCCCAGCGAGCAGCAGCACCGCGACACGTCCAAGATCGCCGACCCGCTGCTCGACATGGTGTTCAGCGAGGGCAACCGCGAAAAGAACTTCGTGGCTATGGGCTTCGACAAAGACATGACCAGCGAGGCGGTCAAGGTGAGCAAGGCGCTGCACGCCAGCCACGCGGCGCGTTTTCGCGAGCTCATCGACACGGCCGAGAAGCGCAGCGACCTGCAAGAGGACCTCTGCAGCACCACCAACGACAAGCGCCCACGCTACGCGGCGATGGGCTGGCTGATCGAGCGGAAGGTGCGCGAGCTGATGGTGGTGCGCGCCGATAAGCTCGACAACCTCAAAGAGCAGGACTGGGCCCGCGCGAGCACCGTGCACTCCATCTACGACCGGCGCGAGCGCAGCAAGTCGCGCCAAGAGAACGCGCCGATCATGATCGTCGCCGCCGTGCTGGCGGGGCAAGAAGAGAAGGCGCGCGAGGGCTGGCCGCCCTGGGGCGCCGGCGACCGCTGGAGCTGGGAGCAGGTCCAAAAAGACCACCCGGGCATCCGCCAAAAAATCATCGACTACTATGCGCTCTTCCATGTGATCAAAGAGATCGCCGAGGAAGAGGGAGGACTCTGCGAATGACCGCTCCCCAACTCTCCCGCATGGCCCGCGCCGCCGCCGCGCTGGCCGCCCTCTGCTTCAGCTTGGCCGCCGCGCCAGCCCACGCCGGGCGCACCGTCGGCGTCGGCCTGGGCAGCAGCACGCTGAGCAGCGGCGTCTCGGTCAAGTGGCAGGCCAAGGGCGGCGGCGGCATGCAGCTCGTCGCCGGCCCCTTCGGCAACGGCCTCTACTACAACGGCTACGGCAACAGCCTCGGGGTCAACCTCGACGGTCTGCGCGACATGGGCGAGATCGGCAACCTCGGCCCGATCGGCGTGGGCTGGAGCCTCGGCGGCGGCGGCGGCGTGGCCGTCGGCGGCACCCTCGCCGCGGCGGCGGCCGGCGTGGCGGGCCTGAACTTCGAGCTCGAGCCCGTGCCGCTCGAGTTCTCGCTCGAGTACCGGCCCACGCTGATCATCCTGCCCGGGGTCGGCTTCGACCTGGTCAACGCCTCGGGCCACCTGCGCTGGTGGTTCTAAACGATGGGGCCCCGCCTCCATGGCCTGTCTTGGGCCGTCACGCTCGGGCTGGCGCTCGGCTGCAGCGGTGAGCAGGTCACGCCCCTGTCGCCCGTGCCGGTGGCGCCCGCGCCGGTGGCCCCGCAGCCCGCCGCCGCGCCCACGCCCGCCGTGGCCCCGGTCGACGCGCTCGACGGCCGCTTCGTGGGCATGGAGTCCTGCGGCCAGAACGCGGGCGGAACCCCTGTTTTCGCCGGCTATACGCTCGAGCTCAAGGGCGGCGCCGGCCGCTTGGACGCCGACGGCTACCAGACGATGATCCGCAAGACGGTGGCGGTCGAGGGCAGCGGGCCCAGCCGCGCGCTGAAGCTGGTCGGGCCCGGCGCCGACGACATGTTCCCCGCCTCACCCGCGCCCGGCGCGGTGCTCGGCACGCTCGAGCCCGACCCGAAGGGCTGGCGCCTGCGCCCGGCCAAAGACGGGCTGATGCTCATCTGCGCCGAGGCCCTGCTGCTCGAGCGGGAGTAGGGCCGCGCCGCCGACCCACGCGGCCCGGCACCTGGTGTCAGGACCGCGCCGCCGCGCCCGTTGCGCAAAACAGCCTACTGTACGCTGTTCTACAAGCAGCCCTCCGCGCGACCCCGGCCCGGATGTCATCGCCGCGCTATACTGGCGCCCCGCGGAGCCGCCCCGTCGACCGCGCCCTCCCGCAGCCCCGGCGTGGCGCCCGCCGCACCGGGGGGCGAGACCGGCGCCAGAGGGCGCGCCGCCGCCCGCCCCACGCGCGGATCCCCCTTTTGGGCCTACAGGTGCAGCAGATGGAGCCTCGACGGCGATTCCGATTCCTGAAAGAGCTGTCCGAGGGCGCTTTCGGGAAGGTGTACCTGGCCGAGATGATCACGGGCGACAACTTCAAGAGCGTCGTGGCCATCAAGCTCCTGCACGGCAAGTGGAGCGGCCACGAAGAGATCGTCCGGCGCTCGCGCGACGAGGCCCGGGTGCTCGGCCTGCTGCACCACCGCAACATCATCCGGGTCGAAGACCTCACCTCGATCAACGGCCAGTGCGCCATTGTCATGGAGTACCTCGATGGCGTCGACCTCAAGACGTTGACCAACACCTGCGTCGAGCGGGGCGACCGCATCCCCCGCCGCGTGGTCTTCGAGGTGGCGAGCCAGATCGCCGGCGCGCTCGACGACGCCTACAACAAGCCGCCGCTGCAGGGCGGCGAGGCCCTGCGCCTCATCCACCGCGACATCAAGCCCAGCAACGTCATGTTGACCGTGGCCGGCGATGTCAAGGTGCTCGACTTCGGCACCGCCCAGGCCCGCTTCGACGACCGCGAGGCCCACACCCAGGCCCTGGCCTTCGGCTCGGCGGCCTACATGGCGCCTGAGCGCCTGCTCGGCGACCCCGATGCGCCCTCGGGCGACATCTTCTCGCTGGGCATCACCGTTTTTGAGATGCTCAGCGGCGAGAGCTTCGGCAAGATCCACATCCGCCCCGAGCGCTTCGACGCCAAGCTCGAAAAGAAGCTCGAAGAGCTCGATCTCAGCGATCTCGGCGCGGCCCAGCAGGCGGCGGTCCGCGACACCCTGCGCAGCGTGCTGGCCTACGAGAGCGACCGGCGGCCCGCGGCCGGCCTGCTCAACGACCAGCTCGAGGCCCTGGCCGAGCAGATCCAAGACGGCAGCATCCGGCGCTTCTGCCGCGAGGTGGTCGCCCCGATCCGCGCCGCGATGGAGCCCCAGCAGGACGAGAACGACCCGCTGAACGGCAGCACCGTCTTTGAAGACAGCACCGGCCTGCGCGGCGAAGAGCCCAACCCCACGTGGACCGACGACCCAGGCGCCATCTCGGCCGGCCGCCCCCGCGACCCGACCGCGTCCGACGCCCGCAGCGCGGGCCGCCCGGCCGGCGGCCATGGGGCGGTGGCAGACCCCGCAGACATCGAGGTGGTCCCGCTGGTCGCTGATCCGAGCGACATCGACGGCCCGACCCAGATGGCCCGCCCGACCAGCGAAGCCGCGCTCTCGGCCAGCCGCGCCTTCGGCCCAGGCGGCGGCCTGCAGCCCCCGAGCTTCACGCCCCAGGGCGCCGACCTCTTCTCGGCGCCGACCATCGTGCACAGCGGCCAGGACTTCGATCTCGAAGGTGAGACGCAGCGCGCGCCCCTGCGTGAGCCCGAGCTGCCCCGCGCGGCCGAGCCGCCCCCGCCGCCGCCCGTGCAGCAGACCGCGATCCCCAGCAGCCCGTCGACGATGAGCGAGAGCGGCAGCTTCCGGCAGAAGATCGTCGCGAGCACCGGGCCGGCCCTGCGGCCCCAAGACAGCCGCCCGCCGCCGATCCAGGCCGCACCCCCGCCCATCCAGGCCGCACCCCCGCCGATCCAGGTCGGGTCGGGCGCCGCGGGGGGCCCGCCGCCCTTCCAGCCGGCCCCGCCGCCGATCCAAGCCGCGCCCCCGCCGATCCAGGCCGCCCCGGCCAAGGCGCCCGCCCGCCCGGGCGCCGCGCCCGCCGCGCCGCCGTCCAGCAAGCCCGCGCCCGGCAAAAGTGGCAGCGGTATCGGCAAGATCATCGCGCTGTTCGCCATCCTCGGCCTGCTCGGCGCGGGCGGCGCCGCGGCCCTCTTCTTCTCGGGGGTGCTCGACGGCGGGGCCACCACCCCCGAAGCGCCGGTGACCGCGGGCGGCGGCGGCGAGAAGCCCGCCGCGGGCCCCGAGGGCGACCCCGGCGGCACCATCGAGGTCGGCCCGGCCAGCGAGAAGACCGGCTCGCTCACCCTGACCCTCAACCCGCCCGGCCAAGCCAGCGTCAAGCTGCGCAAAGCCGGCGGTTTTGAAAAGGTCTGGAACGGCGGGGGCAAGCTTGAGCTGGTGAACCTGCCCGAGGGCTCCTACATCGTGAACGTGACGCCGGTCGGCGGCACGGGCAAGCGCGACACCCTCGACGTGAAGCCCGGAACAAGCTGCGCCTTCACCTACCAGATGTCGAGCCAGAGCTGGACCAAGGGGGACTGCAAGTGAGGCCCGCCGCCGCGGCGCTCGGGCTCGCGCTGCTGCTGGCGGGCGCCCCGGCGGCGGCCCAGGCGCCGGCTGGCGCTGCGACGGCGCTCACCGCCGAGCTCGCCGCGGCCAAGACCGCCGTGAAGGCCAAGGACTGGGCCGCCGCCGAAGCCGCGCTCCAGCGCGCCGAGAAGGCGGCGATGGCGGCCAGCGCGCCGGTCAGCCCCGCCGAGCTGGGCAGCATCTGGATGATCCGCGGCGTGATCTTCCGCGCCCAGGCCGACCCCAAGGGCCGCTACAACGACCAGTGGCGCCAAGCCCTGGTCGTCGACAACAGCCTGCCCTGGGACGAGTCCCTCATCGCCGACGGCGACGCGTTCAGCCTTTTTGAGGCCCTGCGGGTCGAGGTGCGCGGGCGCGCCAAGGCCCCGGTCGGCCTGCCCGAGGCGGTCGGCGCGGCCAAGGCCTTCGTCGACGGCCAGCGGGTCAAGGCCGGCGACAGCGCGCTGTCGGGCGTGCACCTCGCCCAGGTCACCTGCCCCGACGCCTGCACCTACGGCGCGTGGACCACCCTACAACCACCCCCGTCCTGGCTACAGCTCTGCCCGGGCGGGGTCGACACCGCCGCGGCCCCCGCCGAAGACGACGACGAATTTGAGGGCATGGGGCCGGTCTTTGGTGTGCAAGGCGGCGGCGGCGCGGCCAAGGCCTGCCCGGCGCCGGCGGTCGCGGCCACCACCGCGCCCCCCTTGGGCAAAGCGGCCCGCGGCGGCACGGCCAAAGCTGACCCGCCCGACCGCAGCGGCACGGGTGGTGGGGGTGGCGGCAAGGGCCCGGTGATCTTGATGGCCAGCGGCGGCGCCCTCGTGCTCGGCGCGGTGGGCCTGAACTTCGGCCTCGCCGCCCCGGCCTGGCAGGCGATCGAAGACGCCCGCGCGACGCCGGCCGACCTGACCCGCGCCGAGGCCGATCAGCTCAGCCGCAGCTTCAACGTCGCCCGCGGCCTGACCCTGGGGGTCGGCGTGGCGGGCCTGGGCTTGGGCGCCACCGGCCTCAGCCTGCAGCTCAGCGAGCGCACCAGCCTGTCGCCGACCCTCAGCCCCGGCGGGGCGGGCCTGCGCGGCCGCTTCTGAGCGCCCACCTGCGCAGCACCTCGACCGTCGACCGTTCGCTGAACGGGAGGGGTTGGGCGCCCCGGCGGCCGCGGGCCGCCGTCGGCCCCCCTGCGCGCGCGGCGCTCCGCGCCTTGGCCGCTGCGCGGCCCGCCTGCGGCGGCGCTCCGGTCGGCCTGGCGCGCGCGAGGCGGCCCCGATGAGCGCGCTGCGCCCGGCCGCGCCGCTGAACCCGCCCCTCGAGACGGCGCGCCTCTGCCTCGAGCCGCTGGTCGCCGCCCACGCGCCCGGCCTCTTCGCGGCGCTCCATGACCCTGCCGTGCTGCGCTTCATCCAGCTCAAGCCGGCGGCGAACCCGGCTGCCCTCGGCCTGCGCTTCGCCGTGCTCGCCCACCGCCGCGACCAGCCCCACGCCGAGCGCTGGCTGCAGTGGGCGATCCGGGTCAAGGCCACCGACACCCTCATCGGGAAGATCGACGCCGACGTCAACACCGACGAGGTCGCCACCAACGTCGGCTACCTGATCGAGGCCGCCGCCTGGGGCCAGGGCTACGCCACCGAGGCGCTGGCGGCGGTGCTGGCCCTGCTCGACGGCGCCGGCGTGCGCGAGCAGCGGGCCACGGTCACGGTGGGAAACGCGGCCTCGGCGGCGGTGCTGCGCCGCTGCGGCTTCACGCTGAGCCGGGTGCTCGTCGACAATGACCGCGTGGGCGGTGTGTTGGTCGATGATTGGGAGTTTGTGCGGCGGGCTTGAGTTGGTTCAGCTCACTCCCCCGCTGGCCCCACCTCGACCCAGACCCCGTCGCGCTGGCCCGGGGCGCGCAGCAGGCGCCCCGCCCCGCGGGCCTCGAGCTCGGGGCCCGTCCAGGCGCCCTCGCCCGGGTGCAGGCGCAGGCCGCCGAAGGGCCCTTGGGGGCCGGGCCAGGTCCAGGGCAGGCCGACCCGCCGCATGCCGCGGGCCGACAGGCCCGAGAAGAGGCGCCGGCGGCCCGAAGGCGCCAGGGCCTCGCCGACCACGAGCAGGTGCCGGGCGCCGATCGCGTCGACCAGCTCGTCGAGCACGGCGGCGCCGTCGGCCTGGCGCTCGGGCCAGCCCGTCCAGTCGGCGGGCCCGCCCGGCTGATCGAGGCGGAAGCTGAGCAAGGGCAGCACGCCGCCGCCCCGCACCACCGGGAAGCTCAGCGCGGCGACCGCCCCCCGGTCGTGCACCGAGGGCAGGGGGCGCTGCCAGAGGTCCTCACCGGGCAGGCCGCCCGCGGCGGCGCAGGGCTTGAAGCTGCCCCGCACCACGACGCTCAGGCCCCGGGTCTCCGGCTGCCCCTCGGCGTGGCGGGCCTCACCCTGCACCGCCCCGGCCAAGGCGGTCGCCTCGGCGGCCGAGAAGCCGTAGAGCACGAAGACGCCCGCCTCGCTGTCGAGCAGGGCCGAGAGCTCGTCGGCGAAGGGGGCCGGGCCCCGGGCGAGCTGAGCCACGCGCACCGGCGCCTCGGGCGGGGGCGCGAGGCGGGCGCAGCCGCGCAGGCCGAGGCCCCAGGCGCCCGCCCCCGGGCTGACCGGGCCGACCACCACCGGCCGGTGCAGCAGGGTGGCCGCGCCCGCCGCGCCAGCGAACAGGCTGAAGGCCAGGGCGAAGCGGCCCTCCCACAGACCGGCGAGGACGAGGTAGGCGGCGAGGGCGCACCACAGCGGCTCGGCCCACAAGAAGCCGAGCGCGATGAGGCTGCGCTCGGCGAGCAGCGGCAGCAGCAGCGCCAGCAGGGTCGGCAGCAGCAAGGCCAGGGTCGCCGGCCCGCGCCGCGCCGCCCCGGCGGGCGCGGTCAGCGGGCGCATGACCGGGTCGGGGGTGGGCTGCTGCGCGTCATCCATGCCGGCCCGCTAACGCCGCCGCGCGGGCCGCCGCGGCGATAGGCCAAGGCCGCGGCCCCCGTGCCGCCGAGGAGGGCAGATGGCCGCAGGGCAGAGCAATGTGCGCGGGCGCGCCGCCCAGGCCGCCCAGGCCCGGGCGCTCAGCGCCGCCGGGCAGTGGGGGCCCGCCGCCGAGGCCTGGGGCCGGCTCGCCGCCGCCGAGGCGGCCGCGGGCAAGGCCGCCGAGGCCTGCCAGGCTTGGTGCCTCGCCGGCGACGCGCTGCGGCGCGACGAGCAGCCGACCGCCGCCGTCGAGGCCCTCGACCGGGCTCTGGGGGCGTGGGACGGCGGCCCAGCCACGCTCGGCAGCATGGAGCGGGGCGCCGCCCGGGCCGTGCGCCTCGGCGTGCTGCTCGACGCCGGGCGGGTGGCCGAGGCGGTGGCCGAGGCCCAGGCCCTCGAGGCCGACGCGGCCAGCCCGGGGCTGCGGGTGCTCGCCCTCGACCTGCTGGCCGGCGCCCTGCTCGCCGCCGGTCAGGTCGAGGCCAGCCGCGCCGCCGCCGCGCGCCTCGCCGCCGCGGCGCCGCCGGCCGCCGCGCCCGCCGCCTGGTTCCGCGAAGGCATCCTCTGGCGCATGGACGGCGCGCTCTCCCGCGCGCGGGGCCACCTGCACCGGGTGCTCGAGCAGGCGCCCGAGGGCCCCGCCTGGGCCGGGCCCCGGGCCGCCGCCCAAGCCGAGCTCGCTGAGATTGACCTGCTGGATGGCAACTTCATCGCCGCCGCCGCGCAGTTCGAGGCCGCCGCCCGCCGCTGGGACGAGGCCCACCGCCAGTCGGGCGCCTGGCGGGCCCACGCCGGTCGCCTGCTCGCCTTGTCCGAGGCCGGCCTGCGCCCCGACCCCGCGCCGCTGGCCCCCGGCCTCGCGCTGGCGGCCGCCCGCGGCCTGCCGCTCCTCGGGGTGCGCCTGCAGGCGGTGCACGGGGCTTTGCTGCAGCGCCGCGGGGTCGACGGGGGGCCGGCGCTGGCCGCCGCCGCCGAGACCGCCGCCACGACCGGGGCGGTGCTGCTCGAGGGCTGGGTGCGGCTGCTGCGCCACCAAGCGGGCATCGTGGCGGGCGACGGCGCGCGCGCCCGGGCCTGCCTCGCCGAGGACGCCGTGCTGGCGCCACGCGCCGCTGCGATGCCCTGAGCGGTGATCCGCCGGGGCCCTCAGCCCTCGCCCATCAGGCGCAGGGCGGCCGAGAGCAGCCACGGCGCCCGCCGCAAGGTGGGCAACAACATCCGGCGCAGCAGCGGCGGCCGGGTCAGCGCGAGCAGCCCGCCGGTCATCCACCAATAGCGGCGAAGCAGGCCGGGGTAGGCCCGGTCGTAGTCCCCGAGGCGACCGGCGGCGACCGCGCCCACCGCGGCGGCGCCGGTGTCGAGGCCGAGGCGGATCCCCTCACCGGTCAAGGGGTCGAGGTATCCCGCCGCGTCGCCGATGAGCAGCACCCGACCCGACCGCGGGGCCGATACCCGCTGCTCGAAGGGCCCCGCTCCCCGTGGGCTGCTGGCCGGCGGGCCGAGGCGCGCGGCGATGTGAGGGAAAAGCGCCAGCGCCGCCTGGATCGGGCTCGGCGCCGCTGGGGGAAGGTAGCGGCTACGGTCCATCAAAAAAGCGACGCCCACGGTGTCCTCGGCCACGGGCGTGAGGTAGCACTCCAGGCCCTCGGCCCAGTGCACCTCGACCCGCGGCGACCAGGGTTTGGTGAAGAAGTGCTGCCGCAGCCCCACCCGGGCTGGGCCGCGGGCCGGGCGCTCGAGGCCCAGCCAGCGGCGGGTCGGCGAGCGCAGGCCATCCGCCGCGAGCAGGTGGGGCGCGCGCAGGCAGCCGCCGCCCTCGAGCGCCAGCTCCACCCCGGCGTCGTCTTGTTTGATCCCGATCGCCCGCGCCGCGATCACCGGCACCTGGGCCTCGGCCACCGCCGCCTGCAGCGCCGCCGAGAGCGCGAGGCGCCGCACGCCGAGGCCCGGCCCGTGGGGGAAGTCGCGCTCGACGCGCAGGCGCTCCGGCGCGCGGGCGTCGACGTAGGCGATGCCGGTGAAAGGCAGGCCGGGCAGCGGGCCCACCCCGAGGGCGGCCAACGCGCGGACCGCCGGCGGCATGAGCCCCTCGCCGCAGGCCTTGTCGATGATCCCGGGCTGGGCCTCGACCACGATCGGGCAGAGGCCCCGCTGGCGGGCGGCCAGGGCCGCGGCGAGTCCCGCGGGCCCACCGCCGAGGATCAGCAACTGGGCGTCACTCCCGGCCCACTGCAGCGGGGTCGGGGCCCCGGGGCGGTCCGGGCCCACGCTCATCGGCCCGCCCCCCTCACCCGCGCCGCCCGAGCAGCAGCCCGAGCGCGCTGCGGGCCATCGCGCCGGCCAACATCCACGGGCCGACCTGGGCCGGCGGCACGAGCGCGCCGCGCTGGTGCTGGCGCAGGGTCTCGCCGCGGCGCAGCTTGCCCGAGCTGGTCCGGGGGATGGTGCCCGGCTCGAGCAGCACCACCAGATCGGGATCTACGCCCGTCGCCGCACAGACCGCGGCCCGGCAGGCCTCGGCTTGGCCCTCGTGGCGCTCGCGCACCTCGACGAAGACGAGCACCCGCTCGCCGTGCGCGCCGATCTCTCCCACCGCGACCGCGCAGCCGGTGCGCACGCCGGCCACCGCGTCCACCGCCCGCTCGAGCTCGTGGGGGTGGTGGTTCTGGCCGCGCAGGACGATGAGGTCCTTCGCCCGACCGCAGAGGTGCAGGCCGCCCCCGCGCAAGAAGCCGAGGTCACCCGTGTCCAGCCAGCCGGCGGCGTCAAAAGGCTGGCTGTCGCGGCCAAGGTAGCCGCTCATCAGGCTCGGGCCGCGCACAAATACGCGCCCGACGATGTTCTCGGGCAGCACCCCCTCGGGGCCTCGGATCTCGACCCCAAAACCGGGCAAGGCCGGCCCGAGGTTCACCAGCTCGGCCACCGGCGGATCGGACGAAGCGGAAGCATCGGACGAAGCGGAAGCGTCGGACGCAGGGTCTTCGGCCCGACCTTGGGCGAGGGCGGCCGCGCTGACCCGCGCCGCGCTCCACGGCGCCTCAATCGGCGCGAAGGTCACCGCCAGAGCGGCCTCAGACAGGCCATAGACGGGGGTCAGCGCCTCGGGGCGCAGGCCGTAGGGGGCGAAGCGCGCGGTGAAGCGCCGCAGGGTGTCGGGCCGGATGGGCTCGGCGCCGTTGAGGGCGGCCACCCAGCGCGAGAGATCGACGCCGTCCAGCTCCTCGTCGCGGACGCGGTCGACGCAGAGGGCATAGGCGAAGTCTGGCGCGGGCGAGATGGTGCCCCCGTAGCGCGAGAGCGCCCGCAGCCAGAGCGCGGGCTTGGCCAAAAAGGCCTCGGGCGGCAGCAAGGTGAGCGTGGCCGCGCGGTCGAGCGCGGGGATGACGCAGCCGATGAGCCCCATGTCGTGGTAGAGCGGCAGCCAGCTCACGCCGGCGTGCGGGCCAAAGTGGGCCTCGGGCCGGCGGTGGAACAGCTCGCCCATCACCGCGCGGGCGTTGGCCAGCACCGCGGCGTGGCTGAGCGCGACGGGCTTGGGGTCCACGGTGGTCCCGCTGCTGAACTGGACCATGCACAGGTCGGTGGGCGTGCGCGCGGCGCCCGCCCGTCCCTCCAATATGTCGGGACCATTCAGGTCCTCGGCGACCAGCAGGCCCAGGCGCGGGCCCCGCGGCAGCAGGGCCGGGTCCATCAGGCGGCCCAAGACCCGGCGCACCCCGCGGTCGGTGACCACCGCCGCCGCGTCGACCGCCTGCACCATCGCCGCGGTGCGGGCGAAGTACTCGTCGAGCCGCCCGAGGCGGACCGGCGGGTAGAGCGGCACGGGCACCGCCCCGAGCAACATCAGCCCAAAATACAGGTCGAAGAAGGCCGGCCCGGTGGGCAAGACCACCGCCACGCGCTCACCCGCGCGCAGGCCCCGGGCGGCGAGCGCACCCGCGCAGGCGCGGGCCCCGGCGCGCACCGCAGGCCATGACCGCAGGCTGGCCTGCTCGTGGCGGTCGACGAAGCGCAGACCCGACCCGGGGGGATCGGCCTCGGCGGCGCGGTGGAGCGCCTCGACCAGATCATCGGCCCCGAGGCTGCCGTGGCCGACGGCGAGGGCTGCGTCGGGCCCGCTCACCCCTGCCCTCCCCGGCGCTCCGCGAGGCGGCGGGCCACGATCTGCACCACGTCGCGCAGGGTGTTGGCCTGCTCGTCATCCTCGGGCTCGAAGCTGAGCTGCAGGTGGTCTTCGATCGCCACCACCAGGGCGAGGCGCTGCAGGCTGTCCAGCGCGCCGCTGAGATCGGCGTCGGGGGCGATGGGCCGGTCGAGGCGCAGCTCACGGCGGGCGAGCTCGAGGATCCACGCCTCGACAGACGCCAGGTCGGTGGGGTCAGCGGGCGGGGCGAGGCGAAGGGCGCTCATAGGGAGCTCCGGGGAGGCGGCAGGGTCGCGAGCGCGGCGTCCTCGGTCTGCAGCCGGACCCGCAGCAGCAGCGCGTTGAGCAGGGTGAAGCCCAGCGCGGTCAGCCAGGCGCCGTGGACCAGCGGCAAGGCGAGGCCCTCCAGCACCACGACCACATAATTGGGGTGCTTGAGGAAACGATAGGGGCCGGTCGTGACCGGAGAGAGCCCAGGCACGATGATCACGCGGGTGTTCCAGCGCGGGCCCAGCGTGGTGATGCACCACCAGCGCAGGCCCTGCAGGGCGAGGCAGGCGCCGATCAGCGCCCAGCCCAGCACCGGGTGGAAGGGCCGGTCGAGCAGCAGCACCTCGGCGGGGCCGGCGAAGAGGGCCGCCGTGTGCAGCACCACCATTGCCGGGTAGTGCCCGCGCCCGTGCTCGACGCCCCCGCGGGCGAAGGACCAGGCGGCGTTGCGCAGCGAGACGACCACCTCGACCAGGCGCTCGACCACCGTGAGGCCCATCAAGCCGAGGAAGAGGGGCACGCTCCATTCGGGAGAGAGCGGGGCGCCCGGCGGGGCCGCCAGGGCCAGGGCGGGCGCGAGCAGCCCCAGGAGGAGCGCCGGAGCGCGCAGCTGCGGGCCCACGCTCACCACCGCAGCAGGAGGAGCTCGGAGCAAAAGCCCGGCCCCATCGCCAACATCAGACCGAGCGTGCCCGGCGCGGGCCGACGCTCGCGCAGGGTGTCGTGCAGCACGAAGAGCACGCTGGCCGAGGACAGGTTGCCCACCTCTTTGAGCGAGCGCCAGGTGAGCGCGGTGGCCTCGCGCGAGAGGCCCAGCGTGCGCTCGAAGGCCTCGAGCACCTTGGGCCCGCCCGAGTGGCAGATGACGCTGCCGATGTCGGCGAGGCTGAGCCCCTGGTCGGCGAGAAACGCGTCGACGTCGCCCCGCATGTGCTGGTCGACCACCTGGGGCACCTGGGCCGAGAGGATGATCTTGAAGCCCGAGGCGCCGATGTCCCAGCCCATGACCTGCTCGGTGTCGGGGTAAAACACCGAGCGGGTGGCCAACACCTCAGGTACGCCCCCCGTCGAGGCGGCCGGCTCGACGGCCGCGCCCCCGCAGACCACCGCCGCCGCCCCGTCACCAAAGAGGCCCGAGGCGATGAGGTTGGCGAGGCTGAGGTCTTCGCGCTGCAGCGTGAGGCTGCACAGCTCGACGCTGAGCAGGGCCGCCCGGTGGCCAGGCCAGCCGCGCAGGTAGTCGCTCACCCGGCTCAGGCCCGCCGCGCCGGCCACGCAGCCGAGGCCGAAGATGGGCACACGCTTGAGGTCGGACCGCAGGCCGAGCCGGTTGACCAGGCGCGCGTCGAGCGAAGGCGCGCTCACCCCGGTCACGGTCGTGAAGAACAAGCAGTCGAGCTCGCGCGGGCGCAGGCCGGCGGCGTCGAGCGCGGCGGAGAGGGCCGCCGCGCCCACCTCGAGCCCCACCTCGCCAAAAGCCCTGTTCGCTGCGGTGAAGTCGAGGCCGAGGTAGTCCTGCATCGGGAGCGCGAGGTTGCGGCCGCCGACCTGCACCGCCTGGTGCAGCTGGGCGACCCGGCGCGCGTTGTGGTGGCGGGTGGCCCAGACCGCCTCGAAAGCAGCGATGAGCTCATCTTGCTCATAGCGGTGGGGCGGGAGCGCGGTGCCGGTGCCGAGCACACGAGCAGCCGGCGGCGGGGAGTGCATCGGGGCTCCTGTGGGTCGCCGCGGCCGCGCGGCGCAAGGCCCGGTTAGCCCGGCCGTCCCGGAAGCACACGAGCAGACGCTGGCCCAGACCGGCGCCGCCGACGAGGATCCCATGTCCATCCCACGAATTGCGCGGGCGCTCACCCACGCCGCCGCGATGGCCGCGCTCCTCACCGGGCTGGCCGCCGGCCTCTCCGCCCCGCCCGCCCAGGCCGGCCGCGGCGAGCGGGCCTGCGCCCCCATCATGCCGGCCCAGCGCCTGACCACCGAGCGCGCGGTGCAGATCGAGGGCGCGCTCTCGGCCCGGGTGCCCGGCCTGGGCCAGGCCAGCGTTGAGGGCAGCAAGGTCGAGCTCGAGCAGGCCACGGTCTCGCTGCTCGCCGGCGACGAGCTGGCCCGCGCCTGGACCGTGTACCAGCTCTGCGTGCTCAAAGAAGAGGGCACCATCACCGCCACGACCCACGACACGCTGCTGCGGCAGGTGCTGGGCGGGCCGACGACCAGCGCGCCCGCGGGCGGCGGGGCGGGCGCGGGGCCGGCGCCGATCACCGACCCGGTCGCCGGCTTCGTCACCCAGCCCGGGGTCGCCACCCTGGTCATCGCCCAGTGCCCCCACCGGGTCGCCCGCGACACCACGCCAGCCGTCGGCGGCCTCGTGCACTGGAAGATCAACGACCGGCTGATCACCCGCGGCCCCGGCACCGGCTTCGCGATCGACCTGCCCCCGGGCCGGGTCAGCGCGGCGGCCCGCTACACCAGCCTGCGCGACCAGCTCGAGTTCACCGTCGAGGCCGGCCAGCTCTACGCCCTGGTCGTCGACTGGGAGATGACCCGCATGAAGCGGGTCAAGGCCATGCACCTGCGGCCGGCCGCCCAGGGGGAGCTCGGGCCCGTGCTCGACCAGTGCATCAAGCGCGACCGGGTGGAGGCGCGAAGCGGAGGTTGACGCACGATTCGCGTGGGCTAGCCCTTCGCACGAGGCACCCCATGCGACGCTCCGCTCCAGCCGCCCAGACCATCGGCCCCGCCCGCGCCGCGGGCCTGCTCGCCCTCCTGCTCGGGGTGGGCTGCGCGGCTTCGCCCAAGAACAGCGGCAGCGTCGGCGCCGACGACGATGGCGGCCCCGCCAACGCCGACGGCAGCGGGGACAGCGACGGCGGAGCGGGAGACGGCGCGGATGGCGCCGCGGACGGCGTAGACGGCGCTGGGGACGGCACAGACGGCGCCGGGGACGGCACAGACGGCGCCGGGGACGGCGCGGACGGCGGCGACCCGGGCGAAGGCCTGACCATCGGCGACCCGATCAGCCCGATCTGGGCGAGCAAGATCTCCGCCTTGCCTGGGGGCTCCTCCTTCTTTGAGGGCACCGACGCCGCGATGCTCGACGCCGAGCACGCCCTGGTGGTGGGCCAAGGCGGCTGGCTGGTCACCACGCTCAGCGGGCCCGCGGTGGTGGTCGACGCCGACGAGCGCCGGGGCATCCGGGTCGCCTCCCGCGGTGGGCTGGCCGCCATCGCCACCCGCGACCGCGACCTCATCCTGCTCGACGTGGCCGACCCCGGCGCCCCGCGCCGCCTGCGCAGCGTCTCGCTGCCCACCCAAGGCGAAGACATCGCCGTGGACGCTGATCGCATCTTGGTCGGCCTGCGCGATGAGGGCGCCCGCCTGATCAGCGCCGAGGGCGACACCCTGGGCACCATCCCCGTCGCCGACGCGTTTGCGGTGGCCCTGCAGGGCGACCGCGCCTTGGTCACCGACGCCGCCGCGCTCACCCTGTGGGACATCGCCGACCCCAGCGCGCCCATCGAGCTCACCCGGGTCGAGCTCTCGGCGCCCGGCCGCGATCTGAGCTGGGGCGAGGGCCACGTCGCGGTCGGCCTGGGCGGCGCGGGCCTCGCCGTCTTCGCCATCGAGGGCGAGGCGCTGCGCCACCAGGGTGATCTGCAGCCGCCGGGCGCCATCTTCTCGGTGGCCATCGACGGCCTCGACCTCTGGGCCGCCGGGTGGGAGGCGGTCAGCCTCATCCAGCTGGGCGCGGGCCCGCCGGTGCTCCGCGGGGTGCAGCGCACCGCCGAGAGCGCGATGGGGCTCGCGGCGATCGACGGCCGGGCGATGATCGCCGACTGGTTCAGCCTGACCAGCCTGCAGAGCAACCCCGGCCTCGGCGCGCCCACCTTGGTGCTGCCCGACGGCCTCGTCTGGTCACCCGACCCCGAGCTGCGGGCGCCGCAGGCGATGACCGCGCGCAACCTCGGGCCCTTCCCCCTGCACTTGAGCACCGACGCGCCGAGCAGCGGCTGGCGCCTGACCGGCCTCGACAGCGGCGGGGACACCGCCGCCGGCGCCCTGCGCCTCGCCCCGGGCGACGACGCCGTGCTCACCGCCAGCCCGCCGAGCGGGGCCTCGATCCCCGATGGGGGCGTGGGCTGGCGCAGCGACGACCCCGACCGGGCCAGCGGCCGCCTGAGCTTCTCGGTCGGCCGCGGCGGCCTGGGCGAGCCGCACCCCGAGATGGTCCTGAACGGCTTTCAGTGGCCCGACCCCAGCGGCGTGGTCTACGACCTCGCCGACCAGCGCGGAAAGATCGTGCTGCTCGTCTACTTCGCCTTGTTTTGACCCGTCTGCAGTCTGGAGGTTCCAGACATCGAGAGCGGGATCGCCGCGCGCTACGCGGCAGAAGACGTGGTGGTCTGGCTGGTCAACCCGCGCGACAGCGCCGAGGTGGCCTACCGTTTCGTGGACGAGGCCCGCAGCGGCCTGCCCGTGCTGCTCGACACCGACAGCCGCTTCTACAACAGCTACCCCCGGCCCACCTCCTTCGCGCCCTTCCCGTTTCAGGTGCTCATCGACCGCGACGGCCTGATCCGCGGCGTCTACGGCCAATACGACGCCCCGGCCCTGCACGACCAGATCGACGCCTTGCTGGCCGAGTGAGGGTCGGGCGCGCCTGGCGGCGCGGGGCAGCGCGAGCACCGCCCAGCTGCGCACCCCGCACGGGGGGCGTTGCGGGGGGCGGAGCCCCCCGCCCACCGCCGCACCCTCAACCGAAGGAGGGCTAGCGAAGCTACTTGACCATCTTGTAGAAGTGCTCGCGGCTCGCCCCCTTCCGGGTCAAGCGCACCTTCATGTTTCCCGCCTTGCGCACCTCGAGGCCCACCCGCATCGCCGACGACACGCTCTTGATCTCTTTGCCGTTGACGCTGCGGATGATGTCGCCCTTGACGAAGCCAGCCTCGCGCAGCGGGCTGTTGCACGGAAGGCTGCGGATCTTGAAGCCGATGATGTCGCCGCCGCTGTCACGCGCCCAGCCGACGTTGGCCAACTTCTCGGCAGAGTCGAGGTCTTTGCTGTTCTTCTCGACGAAGGACTCTTTGACGTTCCAGCTGCGCTCGCCGGTCTGCTCGACGTAGGGGCTGTCGGGCTTGCACTCTTTTTTGGCCGGCGCGGGCGGCGGGGCTGCGGCAGGCGCCTCGCTGGCCTTAGCTTTGGCCCCCTTGCCCTTGCCCTTTCCACCCTTGCCCGCTTTGGCTTTGCCGCCCTTGGCTTTGCCCGCCTTGGCTTTGCCCGACTTCGCCTTGCCGGCCTTGCCCGCCTTGGCCCCCCGCTTCCCGCCGCTGTCGCCCGCGTCGGCCACCAGCTCGGCGGTGTCTTGGCCGCCCGCCGCGCCCGCAGCGCCCCCGCCGAGGCCACCAAAAACCGAGCCGCCCGAGCCCCCGCCCTCGGCCGCCGGCGCGGGGGCCTCAACCACGCCTGGCTCGTCAATCACGACGATCGGCGCGCTCTCGGGCCCATCGGCGCTGATCGGCGCGCCAGCGGTCAGGGCCGCCACGAGGGCCGCCGTGCCGCCCAGCGCCAGCACCCCCACGCCGATGAGCAGGGCCACCGCGCCCAGCGCGGCGACGACGAAGGCGGGCTTGACCGATGGGCTGCTCACGGTGCACCTCTCTCGAACAATCGGCGGGGATCAACCGGAGGGCTTCGACCGGTCGAGGGTGGCCGGGCCGCCTGCTCAGGCCTCAGGCAGGCGCAGCGGCCCCCAGGCCGGGACGCCACCCGCCAGGATCTCTTTGAAGCCCGCCCGCCCGATCGCCGCCTCGCCCGCGTCCACGCAGCGCTCGTAGGCGCGGGCCTCGAGCTCAGCGCGGTGCAGGCCGCTGCTGCCCACGCTGTCGAGCAGCGCGCGCTTGAACATCGCCACCGCGGTCGGCGAGCGCCGGCCGACCGCCCGGCAGAGCGCCGCGGCCCGGGCCAGGCCCGCGTCGACGTCGTCGACCACCTCTTGCACGAGGCCGATCTCTTGGGCGGCGGCGGCGCTCAGCTCTTCGCCGGTCATGCCCAGGCGAAGGGCCTGGCTGACGCCGATGAGCGCCCACAGCTCGCTGGTGCCGCCCGCGCCGGGCAGGATGCCCAGGCCGGTCTCGGGCAGGGCGAAGCGCGCCTCGGGCGTCGCCAGCCGGTAGTCGGCGGTGATGAGGAACTCGGTGCCCCAGCCAAAAGCCACGCCATTGACGACAGCGACGTGAAAGACGGGGGCGCGGCGCAGGCGGGCGAGCAGGTCGCGCTGGCGGCGCACGTGGGCCTTGACCTGGGCCTCGGCCCAGCCGGCGCGCTCGGTGACGTCGGCGCCGCTGATAAAGATGGCCGCGCCCTTGGGGCTGCGCCGGCGCGAATAAGTCAAAAGCGCGCGGGCGGCGCCGCTCTCGAGCAGGCGGCAGACCACTTCCCACCCGGCGAGGGCGTCAGAGCCCATCTCGTTGGCCCGCCCGTGGTCGAGCTCGACGACCAGGGTGCGCCCCTGCCAGCGCAGCCGCAGGGGGCCCGCGTCGGGGAGGGGCGGCGCGCCGTCGGCGCCCTCGGCGGCGCTGTCGCCAGGTCGATCGAGCTTGGGGCGATCATCCGCGGACATGGGCGCGCTCCAGGTGCAGGGCCGCGCCCCCTAGCACGCGGGCCTGACCGGGGCCCGGCGTGCGCGAGGCCCCGCCGGCGCTACAATGCCGCCGCCTCCCCGGAGCCCCCATGAACACCGCCCAGCCCCGCCGCCCCCTGCCCCTCCTCTCCCTCGCCGCGCTGACCGTCGCGTCCGTGGCGCTGAGCGCGGGCTGCCGCGCCAAAGAAGAGGCCACCCTGGCCGGCGAGTGGTCCGGCGACGCGGACTGCGGCGAGGGCGCGACCGGCGTCACCATGCGCCTCGTGCTCGCCGAGGACAACCCGCAGTCCTACAGCGGCAGCGGCGAGGTGCTCGGCCTGCGCCTCGACGGCGAGGCCGCCGAGGTGGGCATGAACATCGAGGTCGAGCAGCCCGAGGCTGACGGCGCCCAGACCGTCGAGGTCAGCGCCGTGTGCGCGATCTACGTCGGTGAGGCCAGCGAGGCGGTCGACTGCTCGGGCTTCACCGAGCTCGGCTGGGATGGCGCCGACCTGCTCGGGGCCGACTTCGCCGACTTCTTCGGCTCGGGCCTCACCTGCGCGCTCGAGCTCAGCCGCTGAGCGCGCCACCGCCTGGCGGCCTGCCCTGCGCGACCCGCCGCCCGCCGTCGGCTTTTGCGCGCCGTTGACCTGCGGGCGCCCCGCGCCGCCGCGGGCCTGGGGCGATAGGCTGCCTCCTCGCTCCCCCGCCGGTGCCCGACCCTTGGCCGCCCAGCGCGGCCCCGCCCTCGCCCCCGCGGGGCGGCGCGCAGGCCCGGCCCTCCACCGGAGTCCCCGTGCCCACCGCCAATGAGATGCGCGCCCGCGCCGATGGCCCCTTCGACCTCCTCATCATCGGGGGCGGCATCACCGGCGCCGGCGCGGCCCGCGACGCCGCCCGGCGCGGCCTCAAGGTCTGCCTGGTCGAGCAAGAAGACCTGGCCAGCGGCACGAGCAGCCGCAGCAGCAAGCTGGTGCACGGCGGCCTGCGCTACCTCGAGAACCTCGAGTTTGCGCTGGTTTTTGAGGCGGTCAGCGAGCGGCGGGTGCTCACCGAGATCGCGCCCCACCTCGTGGCGCCGATGGGCTTCCTCTTCCCGGTCTACAAGCGCAGCCGCCGCAGCGTGTTCACGGTCAACCTGGGCATGTGGGTCTACGACGGGCTCAGCCTCTTCCGCTCGCCGCGCATCCACCAGAACCTCGGCGCCAAGGCCGTGGCCGAGGTCGAGCCCATGCTCGGCCAAGACGGCCTCAAGGGCGCGCCCCTCTACTGGGACTGCTCGACCGACGACGCGCGCCTGACCCTCGAGAGCGCGCTCGACGCCGTCTCGCAGGGCGCGGTGGTCCTGACCTGGACCAAGGTGACCGGCCTGCTGCACAACGACCAGGGCCGGGTCAGCGGCGTGAAGGTGCGCGACCAGCTCAGCGGCGAAGAGCGCGAGATCAGCGCCAACGCCGTGATCAACGCGACCGGCCCCTGGTCTGACAAGACCCGCCAGCTCAGCGCGCCCGCGGCCGCCGAGCGCCTGCGCCCGACCAAGGGCGTGCACATCGTGGTCAACGCGAGCCGCCTCAAGGTCAACCACGCGGTGGTCTGTTTTCACCCCACGGATGGGCGGGTGCTCTTCGCCATCCCCTGGGGTGAACAGACCTATATTGGCACGACCGACACTGATTTTGAGGGGGATCCGACCCAGGTCTGCGCCGACCGGGATGACGTGCGGTACCTCATCGCCGCGGCGAACTTCTACTTCCCCAGCGCCGCCCTGACCGAGGGGGACGTCATCGCCACCTGGGCGGGCGTGCGGCCGCTCATCGGCGCCGAGCCGGCGGCCAACGAGAGCAAGGTCAGCCGCGAGCACGAGATCCGCGTCGACCCCGATATGCTCATCACCATCGCCGGGGGCAAGCTCACCACCTACCGGCGCATGGCCGGCGAGGTGGTCGACCAGGCGGTCAGCCTCTTGATGTTGGCCGGTAAGCTGCCCGGCGAGCTGCGGCCGCCCCGCACCGACCGCGAGCCCCTGCCCGGCGCGGTCGGCTGGCCCGAGAGCGATGACCCCGCCGTGCTCGTGCAGCGGGCGCTCGCCGCGGGCAAGGGCGCGATCGAGGAGGGCACGGCCAAGGGCCTGGTGCACACCTACGGCACGCGCGCGGTCGACGTGGCCGCGCGGGCCGCCGAGCAGCAGCGCCTCGCCGCCCGCCTCTGCCCGCACCGCGATGAGATCGTGGCCCAGGTTGATCACGCGGTGCAGCAAGAGCTGGCCGCCACCCTGCGCGACGTGCTGATCCGCCGCACGCAGGTCTTCTTCCGCGACCACCTGCAGGGCCTGAGCGCGGCGCCGACCGTGGCCGCCCGCATGGCCGAGCTGCTCGGCTGGGATGAGGCGCGCACCGCCGCCGAGATCGCCGCCTACACCGCCGAGGTCGAGCTCTCGCGGCGCTGGCAGACCGAGGTGGCGCAGGCCCCGGCCGAGGTGGCCGGGTGAGGCCGCCGCTGCGGCGGATCTGGCGCACCTTGAGCGGCGGCGGGGTCGAAGACACCGCCAGCTGCGCCCGGGCCCTGACCGCGATGGCCGGGCGCCTGCCCGCGCCCGAGCTGCTGCCCGGCGGGGCCGCCGAGGTGAGCCGGGCCCTTCTGACCGCGCGGGTCATCGCGGCCAGCGACCCGATGCCTTGGCCCAACCCCATTCGTCGCCAGCTTGATCCCGACGACCCGGCCTATTTGCCGGGTCTGGGCCTGCACCCGGTGCTCGCCGCCCGCGACCAGACCCTGCTCGGCCTGCCCGACCACGAGGTGGTGGCCTGGGTCGACCCCAGCGGCTGGTGCGGGGTGGGCGAAGGCCCCGCTTTTACCTGCTGGTTCGGTGAGGAGGGCGACGTGGGCCCCCTCGCGCTCGAGCGGGCTGAGCGCGAGGCCGGTGATCCCCGCCGCACCTGCACCCAAGGCCGCTCCGACACCGGGGTGGGCGTGCGCACGGTCGCGCGCCGGGGCCGGGTGCAGCTCGTGCTCGTCTACTGGCCCACCTTGCTCGACGGGCAGCTCGCCTTCGCGATGCACGCGCGGCTCAACCTGCTCGAGGGCCCGCCGGCGGTGGTGCGCCTGGGCTTCGCCATCCGCCCGCAGGGTTTTGGGGGCAGCGCGCCCCTCTTCCGCCTCGAGCGTGACCTCGACGGCCTATGGTCCGGGGATGGTGAGCCCCTGATGGCCGTCGCCCAGAGCGGGGATGAGGTGATCACCGCGCGTTTTGGTGAGCCTGACCCCCTCGCCCAGCTGCGGGCGGGCCACGGCGCCCGGCCCGGTCGGCTCGAGCTGCGCTGCCCGGCGGGCCAGGCCAGCGCGGTCGAGCTGTGGCGGGCCCGCCTCGACGCGGACGCCCAGCTCACCCGCCTCGCCGTGCTGCGGCCGCCCCGGGGCGCCCCCTCGGCGATCGTGCGCACCAGCGGCCCAAGCTTGTGGAGCGCGGCCAACGCCGACCGCACCGGCCTGCTGGCCAGCGCCTGCCCCCTGCAGCTCAGCGCCCACCAAGACGTCTTCGAGGCCTGCCGGGTGCGGCTGCTGATGGGCGATCACGACGAGCGGGTCAGCCTCGCCGGCGCGCTCGGGGCCCTGGCCCTGGCCCGCATGGGCTTTCACCGCCGGGCCTGCGACCGGCTCGGGCGCTGGCTCAGCCAGGTCGACCGCGGCGGGCGATACCCGGGTGACGAGGCCGAGGACGGCGCGCTGCTGGCCTGGGCCGCCGCCGAGGTGCTGAGCTGGACGGGCGACCGCCACTGGCTCGACGAGCACAAGGTGCCGCTGGGCCGCCTCTGCGACCATCTGAGCAAGGCCAGCCCCGGGCCCGGTGGGCGGGCCCTCTTCGGCCCCGACGGAAGCGCGCGCTGGACGGCGATCTGGCGCATCGCCGCCCTGCTGCGGGCCGCCTCGAGCTGCCGCGAGGCCCCCGGCCGCGAACGCTGGGCCCTGGCCGGCGGCGCCTCGCGCGAGAGCCTCGCCCAGACCTTGGGCCCGGCCCCTTGGGCGGCCAGCCCCGGCCGGGCCACCGACGGCAGCGCCGCTGCCCTGCTCGCGGCGGTCTGGCTGGGCCTGCTGCCTCCCTCCGATCCGGCGGTGGGCGAGACGGTGCGTATACTGCGCGCGGGCTGGACCCACGGGGGCGGTGTGCTGCTGTTTGGCGGGGCCCACATCGCGGCCACGGCCCTGCTGGTCAGCGCCGAGGCCCGGCGCGGCAGCGGGGTCGACCCCCTGCCGGTGATCGCCGCCCTCGCCGGGCCGACCGGCGCCCTGCCCACCGCCCGCCACCCGGCCCGGGGCGCGGTCGGGGAGGGTGACGACCCGCTGAGCGCCGCGGTGCTCTGCTTGCTGGCCCTCGACCGCGTGCTGGTCGGCCACGGCGAGCTGCGGGTGCTGCCCGGCCTCATCTCGGCCCGCGATCTGCCGACCCCCTACGGCAAGGTCGACGTGGTCACCGAGGCGGACGGCAGCCGGCGCGTGGTCGGCCGCTGGCGGGGCCCGGCGCCGACGGTGCGGGTGCTCGACCGGGTCTGAGCGGGCAACGACGGGGATGGGCGGGGGGCTCGCCGCCCCCCGCAACGCCCCCGGCCAGGGCCGGTCAGCGCTGCCGCGCCCGCCCGGTGCTCAGCGCTCACCCAGCCAGGCCGCCTCACGGGCCAGGAGATCGGCCCGCTCGGCCTCGGTCAGGCTGAGCTTCACGGGGTGGGGCGGGCGCAGGTAGTTGAAGTCGATCGGGGGCAGCCGGTCTTGCCAGGGGGCGAAGGCCGGGTCGGTCACCGCCCAGCGCGCGCCCTCGGGGCCCGCCCAGCGCTCCAGCGCGCCCTGGGCCCACGAGTAGGTGCCGGTGTCGTCGTCTTTGGGGGGCAGGCTCGCCGCCTCGAGCAGCAGGGTCGGCCACGACCCTGGCGCGGCGCAGCGGGCGAGCGCGCCACAGAACACCTGACGGTAGGTCGCCGCCCCCTTGGCCCGCAGCCGGCGGAGGAGCTGGCCGAGGGTCCACGCGCGGTTGGAGACATCAGCGCCCTCATAGCGGTAAGAGACCGCCTCTTCGGTGAAGGGCAGAACGGCGGCCGAGGGCTTCTTTTGGTCGAGCTGCTCGAGGATGAGCCCGCTCAGCCAGGGCTCGCTGAAGGCAGAGTCAAAGCCGCGCCCCACCTTGCGCGAGACCGCGATGTTCGGGGGGTCAGCGAAGAGCGCCTCGACCACCGGCTGCAGCACGCTCCGGTCATCGGCCTTCTCGACCAGCAGCCTCAACACGTCGGCCCCACGGTCAAGGGCGGCCCCCTTGAGCGGCCCCATGCCGCGCACCAGCGCCGCGACGGTGGGGGCCAGGGGCTGCGCGGCGAGCAGCGGTCGCAGGTCATACGCCCGAGAAGAGGAGAGGCGCGGCGCGAGCAGCTCTTCGACCAGGGGCGTCCACGGGCCTTGAGGGGCGAGGCTCAGCCCACCCTCGCCGTCGACCCAATCTTTGCGCCGGTAGCGCCCCGGGACCCAGTGGGCGTGGGTCGGGCTGCCCTCGGGGTGGATGAAGGTGCGCCGCCAGTGCCCATCGTGCAGGGTCGCGCCGAGGTGCTCGATGAAGCTGCGCTCCCAGGCGGCGAACTCAGCGTGGAGCTCGGAGTAGGGCGCGGTGAGATCGAAGATGCCCGAGGCCCCCTCGCCGAGGAAGAGGATGATGCGCGAGCCCTCGGCGAGGCGGCGGTTGCGGTCTTTGGGCCCGACGAAGGGGTTGACGCCGTCAAGGCGGCGCAGGTCGCAGCGCCAGTGGACCACCAAGCTCAGCGGGGTCGTGGGGGCGTCGCCGCGCGCCCGGCCACCCCAGCTCGTGTGCACACGCGGGGCGTCGAGGTTCGCGTGCAGCGCCGAGAGCAGCGCCGGCCACATCGCTTTGACCTGCGCCTCGTCGCGCACCCGCCACTTCGTACACCAGAGGTCGCCGCAGGCGCCGCTGGCCCAGACCTCACGCTGACCGGGCCCGAGCAAGGCCTCGAGCGGCCCGAGAAGCGGGTGGGCCACCCCGCCCTGGGCAGCCCAGACCGCGGCGGGGTCGGCCCCGTGGGGGGCCCCGCCGGTGCGGGTCGCGCGGTAGAGCGCCTCGGTCTGCTCATCGTCGAGGCGCAGCTCGACCTCGTTGGGCTCGGTGCCGGGCGCGAAGCGGGCCAGGGTGCGCTCGACCCGCTCCAGCGCGGTCTTCGCGTCGGTGCGCAGGCTCTCGCCCCCGTAGGCCGAGTGGTAGGTCATCCAGACCGTGTCGGTGCCCTTCTTGGCCATGGGGGTGCCCCAACCTTCGCCTTGCGGCTTAGATGTCTTTGTTGTGCTTGCCGAACTTGTAGGTCACGCCCGCCGAGAGGAAGGCCAGTTTGCTGGCGAAGCTGCCGTTGCCCACGGTCTGCCCGGGCACCAGGGCCACGCTCAGCGACTCGGGGTTGGCCAGCGCCGACTGGAAGTTGATCGGCACCTCTTGGCGGGTCACGTCGCTGTCGGTGATCTCGCGCTCGAGGATCCAGGTGCGCGAGAAGCCGACGTCGAAGGCCACCCGGTTGCGGAACTGGTAGGTGCCGCCGAGGCCCATGCCCACCTTGTTGCCGTCGACCAGGGCCACCGACTGGGTGTTGCCGGGGATGGCGCTGGTCTCGTACAGACCGCCGCCCCGCACGACCACCGTGTGCTCACCCTTGTCGACCACCGCGTAGTCGCCGCCGACGCGGTAGCTCCACGCGTTGACGTAATCGGCGGGCAGCACGATGTCGTCGGTGATCTCAAAGTCCTGCAGGCCGAGGTTCTTGAAGGTCTCGGTCACCGGCAGCTTGAGGTTCACGTCGCTGACCCGGATCTCTTCGGTCATCGACCAGCGCTGCCAGACCGTGGCGACCTCGACGTCCCAGCGCTCGCTGGGGTGCACCGACACACCCCCGCGGATGAGCCAGGGCATGGTCAAGCCGACCGAGACATTGTCGTCCTTGGCCCCCTTGACGCCCACGATGCCCAGCTGGGTGGGGTTGCCCTCGACGGGGTCGTTCGGGTCCTTCTCGGTCATCCAGTGGCCGCGGTGGAAGTCGGCCTCAATCGAGCCCTGCCCGTTGACCTTGAGCGGCGGCTGGACCGACAGGCCGATGGTGAGCTGCTCGATGGGATCGACCATGATGCCGGCGTTCCAGGTCACCCGGCGGGGGTCTTTGAACGCCACGTCGATCGACAGGTCGTTGATCGGGTAGGCCGGGTTGCTGCAGTCGACGTCAGTGGCCGCGCGCGTGCTGCAGATGGTGATGTCGAGCGCTTGATTGGCCTGGATATAGGTCCAATACACGCCGGCGCCGACGGTCACCTTGCCGTCGAGGAATCGGTGGGCGACGCTGGGGCCGGCATAAAACTGGATGACCAGGCTGTTGCGCAGGCTATACCGCTGGGCGCCGTCATCGGGGTAGGTCATGCGCGGGGCGAAGGGGGGGAAGAGACCCAGGGCGAACATCGTGTTCTTGAGGCCAAAGTTATGCGACACCCCAAAGGCGGGGATGTGCATCGGCCGCAGCTCGTTGTTGACCGTATCGTAGGTCATATCGGTCAGCGTGCTGGTCGTCGCGTAGGTGCCGTCGGGGTTCTTGTCGATGACATACTGCTGGTCGGGCGCACGGGTGAAGTCGACGCTCTGCCAGACCATGCTGTGGTTGACATAGGCCTGGGGGCGGCCGAGCCGCACGAGGCCCGCCGGGTTGTAGTACTGGGCGCTGAGGTCGTCGACGCTGGCAACAAAGGCGCCCGCGCGGGCCATGCCGCGGGTGCCCACGTCCGAGAAGTAGTAGCCGCTGGCCGCGGCGAGGCCCGGCAGGCCCAGGGCGAGCCCGGCGAGGGGGGCGGCGCAGGCGGTGCGGCGCAGGAGGCGCAGGGCGGGGCGGGCGGGGCGGGGCGGGCTGGGGCGCAAGGGATCCTCCGGGCTGGGTGCGGCAGCCTACCAAAGGGCGGGTGAAGGCCGAGGAAAAGGCCCCGGTTGACACAATCTTGGCAGGGGGCCCCCTCTGCGGGCGCGGCGCGGCAGGGCGCCGCCAGCCCCGGCCGCGCGGCCAAGACCCCGCCCATGCACACGAGAGCGACGCGCTGTACGCCATCATCACACAAGTCACGAAGGGCGCGACAGGCCGCCGCGCCGCGATAGCCCGCCGCCGGAGGTGCCACCTGCGCATCGTCAGCCTGACCTGCAGCAACACCGAGCTGCTCTGGGCGCTCGGCGCGACCGACCTGCTGGTGGGCGTCGACAACCACAGCGACTTCCCGCCGGCGGCCCTCGCCGGCCTGCCCCGGGTGGGCAAAGACCTCGACGTGGACGCCGATGCCGTCGCGGCCCTGCGCCCCGATCTGGTGCTGGGCAGTCTGACCGTGCCCGGCCACGAGAAGGTCATCGCCCGCCTCGCCGAGAAGCGCCTGAACCTGCTGGTGACCGCGCCCACCAGCGGGGCGCATGTGGCCCGCGACCTGCGCTGGCTGGGCGGCCTGCTCGGGCGGGCGGCGGCCGGCGAAGCCGCGGCCCAGGCCCTCGAGGCGGCGCTGCGGCCTGATCCGGCGGCGGCGAGCGGCCCCCGGGTGCTCATCGAGTGGTGGCCCCGGCCCTGCATCGCCGCGGGCGCCCAGAGCTGGGTCAACGAGGTGCTGGCGGCCGCCGGCTGCCAGAACGCGGCGCTCGACGCCATCCCCGAGTCGAGCCGGGCGGTCAGCCTCGACGAGGTGATGGCCATGGGCGCCGAGGTGCTGGCCCTGTCGTGGTGCGGGGTGCCCGACCACAAGGTGAACCCGGCCAAGGTGCTGGGTCGGGCGGGCTGGGCGGCGGTGCCCGCGGTGCGCGATGGGCGGGTGGGGGCGATCTCTGAGGCCTTCTTGGGGCGCCCGGGGCCGCGGCTGGCGGAGGGTGTGCGCCTGCTCCGCGCGCTGGCCCATGGCGGTCGGGCGCCGACAAGCGGCACGGATTTCCCTGACCCGATCCCATCCACCTGAGGCGCGTGAGCTGGGCGCCCCGGGCGGCGGGGCCGCCCGTCGCCCCCCCTCCGGGCGCGGCGCTGCGCGCCTTGGCCGCTGCGCGGCCCGCCTGCGGCGGCCCTGCGGGGCGGCTGGCGCGCGCGAGGCGGGTGGGTGGGCCTGCGCGGCGAGGCGAGCGCCGGCGTGGGGCCGACGCGCCCCGTGCCCCTACTTGATCTCGTCGAGCGACTCGACCATCTCGGCGGTGAAGTCGCCACGAAGCCTGATCGCCGGACACCCAACCCAGCGAGGGCGCGCGGCGCGCAGCTGGCAGCCAGCAGCGACGCGCTCACCCACGACGTCAAAGGCGCGCGCATCGAGCTCCAGCGGGGGGCGCGGCCGGGGCGGTGGCGTCGGCCGCCCGCCCAGGCCACGCCCGGCGGCCAGACCGCGCCGACGATGAGCAGGGCGCCCAAGGCGCGAAGCACGCGTCGATGGGCGGGCGGCATGGGCACCTCGGGGGGCGGCCAGCGGCCCCTGCCGCCGCGCCCCGCCGGGGCACCAGACCACCGCCCGCGCGGGCGGTTCCCGCTTGGGCGCCGGGCCGCGCGTGGCGCGCTTTGGGACCCGCCTCGCGGCGCCAGGCCGACCGGAGGGCGCGGCGCAGCCGCGGTCGCCGCCCCGCGGCGACCAAGCCGCGCAGCGGCGCGCCCGGAGGGGGGCCGACCGCGCGCAGCGCGGGGGCGCCCTGAACCCAAGGGGTCAGCCGGGCTCGGACACGCCGTAGACGGTCAAGGCGCGGCCGTTGAGCGGCTGCACGGGCCGGTAGTTGTAGTCGTAGACGTCGAGGAAGGCTTCGAGGTCGACGCTGGCCATCGGCATCGAGAGATCGGAGATGAAGAACTGCACCCCCTCGGAGCAGGGGGGCGTGGTCAGCGAGCCGCTGTAGCCCAGGGGGTAGGCGCCGGGGAAGCCCGTGAAGACCTCGCTCAGGTCGACCGAGCCGCCGAGATCGATGGGGGTCTCACCCTCGGGCAGGGCGAGGGCGTCCCGGAAGCGCAGCGCGCCATCGGCGCCGAAGATGGGGTCGGGGATGGACTCGTCATAGCCGATCACAAAGGCCGCGATGACCAATAAGCGGGTGGGCGAGGCCAGATCGACGTGCACGAAGTGCACCTCGGCGTCGAAGTGTGTGCCGTCCACGGTGTGCTCGCTCAGCCCGTGGAAGTGGAACTGGTCGAGCTCGTAGGTGTTGCCCCCCCAGGTCAGGGTGCTACCGCTGTCGACCTCGTAGCGAATATAGTGACCGGGGTTGTAGGCGCGCAGGGTGGTCGGCCCCCAGCCCAGGACGGGGCCCGGCTCGGGCGAGGTGGTGATCAGCTCGCCGGTGATGTCGATCGGGGACTGGGCCTCACCCTCGGCGCAGGCGGCCCACTCTTCGTCGAGCTCACCCCAGTACTCGGGGCCGATGTCGCCGCTGTAGCCCCACTCGGTATCTTCAGTGCCATCGGAGCCATCGGAGCCATCAGCGCCATCGGCACCATCAGCCCCATCTTCGCCCGCGCCGTCGACACCATCAGCCCCATCTTCACCCGCGCCCTCGTCGGCGCCGTCGCCCCCAGAGACGGCCCCGGAGTCGTCGGACTTGTCGCTGACCACACAGCCGCCCAGCCCCGCAGCGCTGAGGGCGAGCAGCAGCGAGGGCGCGGCGCTGGAGGACCAGCCGAGGCGGAGGAGGGCGCGACGGGCGACAGCGAGGGTAGACATGGGTGCTCCAGCGCGGGCCTTCGCCCGTGAGTGGCCTGAGGGCCGGCCCGCGATCCCGTTGCGGGCCCCTGGGCGCGCCCCCGATCACCGAAGCGCCGCGCCGACCGCCGACGCGAAGTACGCCGGCATCGCCCGCTATGCGCGCAGGCCCTCGGGCGCCAGCCCCCCCCTTGAGCGGCCGGCCGTCACAACGCCGGGTTCAGCCGACCCGCGCGTTGCAGACCCCACAGAAGCGCGGATCACCGCGGTAGACGCTCATCCGGGCTTGGTAGCAGCCCTTGTGGAAGGTCTGACCGCAGCGGTGCACACACTCTTGCAGCACGTCGGGGGCCACGCCGCCGCCGCAGATGCCGCAGGGGACCAAAGTGACCGAGGCGGCCTGCTCTTCGACCACTTGGCGGGGCGCGGTCACCGGCAGCGGCTCGACCGGCCCCCACCAGGCCAGCCAGCCCATCAGCACGCCGACCAGACCCGTGATGAAGCCCGGCATGCTCTCGGCATAGACCTGACCCACCGGCTCGCCGGCGAGCACGCTGGGCAAGAAGACCAACACGAAGATGAGCGTGTAGAGGACCACCGCGGTGGCGGCGATGCGCACCGCGTTGCCCCGCCCACCCCAGAGGTGACGGGCGAAGCTGACCAGCAGCAGGCCTTGGGCCAGGCCGGGCAGCACGATGGTCCACAGGTTGCGGTGGGCCAGCAGGGCCACACCCCAGCCCACCGCCCAGAGCATCACGCCGAAAAGCGCCGCCACCAGCGTCAAGGTGCCCTTACCGAGGTAGCCGCGGGTCTCTGGGTAGTCGGGGTTCTGCTCAAGTACGCCGCTGCCGCGGGGCGGCTCGGGCAAGAGATAGACCAGCTCGTTGTTCACGACGCCGAGGTCGCCCAGCGTCTCATTGTCGGTCAGCAGCCGACCGCGGGCGCGCAGCCAATAGAGCCGACGGGTACCGTCAGGCCAGTAGGCGTTCAGCCCCGCGTCGCGCGCGACCCGCTGGGTCAGGTCGCGGGCGGGCAGGTAGTTGGGCACCTGCAGGTCGAGCATGAATGACTTCATGTCGATGATCTGCACGAGCACATGCACCGTCTGGTCGGGCTGACCAGGCAGGGGCTGGTGTGTCGGGGCGCCGTGGACGGGGCTGGACACGCTCAGCGCTGGGCCTCGACGGTGCGCTCGAGCTCCTCGACGATCTTGGCGAGGGGCTGGAGCAGGCGCTCGAACTTGTCGAACCAGCGCAGCCAGACCTCGTCGCCCTGCTCGGGCGCGGGGACCTCGGCGTTGACCCGGCGCACAAACTCTTTGAAGCGCTCGACGCGCTCAATGGTGCGCTGCAGCGGGCTGTAGAAGTCGTGCGCGTAGTTGATGAGCGCGCCGGCGCTGCGGTAGAGCACCCGGTCGGTCGTGCCCTCTTCGATGAGCAAGAACTCGGCCGAGACCAGCGCGCTGTTGAAGGCCTGCACGCTGACGTCGAGCTCGCGCAGCAGGGCGGTGCGGAACAGGTTGTTCACCACCTTGCGGTTCACGCGGATGAACTCGACCACGCGCGGCTTGAGGTAAGACTCGGCCGCGCGGCTCTGGCGCCCGGCGCGGGGCACCGGCAGCAGCACCTGCACCATGCGGCCCAGGCGCACGTTGATCCGGCAGAGGGCGACCGCGTCGGCCTGGTCCTCGTCGGCGCTGTGCAGGCGCGGGCCGCAGGACTCTTTGATGCGGGCCTCTTTGCGCTCGGCGGTGTCAAAGACCGGCCGCAGGTCACCCTCGTCGGGCGACTCGACGTGGCACAGCCAGAGCATGTACTCGCCGTCGCGGCGGGGCACCTCGAGCGGCACCTTCACCGCGTCGGGCAGGTGCACGCCCTGACCGAGGCGGGTGATGCCGTAGCCCCCCTGGATGATGGCGTGGTACTTCTCGCCGTTGTTTTGGAGCTCGACCTGAAGGCCCTGCACGATGCCGTGGCCGTGCAGGTAGAGGGCGTGGCGGTGCAGGTTGCGGCGCTGATAGCTCTGCTCGTCCTGGAAGTCCTGGGCGGTCAGGGCGAGGCCCTCGAAGGGCCGAAGGCGGCGCAGGATGGGGTCCTGGTTCATTTGACCCGCTCCTCAAACTCAATGGTGAAGGTGACGTGGGCCGGCTTCTCGTTGGTCACGATCTGGGAGATGCGGCGCAGCACCCCCTCCGCCCGCTCGCCGAAGCGCGCCTTGAAGCGGTCGTGGTCCTCGAGGGTCACCGAGAAAAAAGAGGTGCTGACCCGGTCGGTCCGCACGATGTAGCAGGGGGGTGGTTCGCCGCGACGATACCGCTCTTCGATGTTGCGGCCGCCGGCCAGGGTCATCACGCCGAGCGCGGCGGCCTTGGGGCGCTTGCGCTCGACCACGCCGACCTCGGCGGCGGTGAGCACGCGGATCATCTCGCGCAGCCCCTCGCGGGTGCCGCGGCTGCGGTAGAGCCGGATGCTGCGGCGCACCAGCTCACGCTGCTGGTGCAGGGGCAGCGAGCCGTCGAGCTCAAAAGAGACCCAGCTGGCGATCCAGGGCAAGAACTTCGGGTCGGCGGTGAGCGGGTCGGTCAGCGAGGGGATCTGATCGATCTGGTCCGTCACCGTGGTCATCAGGTGCTGGAACAGGAACAAGAAGCGCCGGAACTGATCGGTGCTCTGGGCGGTGACCGCGCTGGTGCGGGCCACGGCGCGCTCGCCCCACTGGCGGGCCGAGCGCTCGGCGATGGCGGTCACGTCGCGCCGCTGGGTGGGGACCGCCCCCCGATAAATCCCCGGGAGGAAGCGCAGGTAGCTGCGGACGGGGACCAGCAGCACCACCCGATCCGAGGTGCGCAGCGGCGGGACCGCGCCGCCATCAGCGACCTCGACGATGGTGCGCAGCTCGACCATCTCTTCGGGTGCGTAGAAGCTGGCCGGGCTGCCATCGGGGAGGGTGCGCACGGTGCGGATGCGGATCACATCGCCGCCCCCCTTCGGGAGCACCTCGATCTCGCGCACCTGACCCACCGCCTCGCCCCGCCCCGCCTCGACCAACTTGTAGCCGATGCTGTTGCCCACGTGACGGGAGAGGTAAGCGCGGGCGGCGCGCAGCGGGTAGCCGATGCGGACCACGTCCTCAAAACAGCGGTAGTCGCCGGGCACCGCGCCCCGACGCTGGGGGTCAGCCCGGGGGATCAGCCAGTCGCGCCCCTCGCCGACCGGGGCGCTCGGCCCCACCGGCACGAGCGGCCCGGCCCCGCCCTCTCCGCTCATTGGCCGACCTCCTCGGTCCGCACGCGCACGCGGCGGACGACGAAGAGATCGTGGGCGGTGAGGATGAGCTCAGACACACCCTCGGCGCCCTCCCAGCCCGGCGGGCCGTTGGGCTCGACCGCGCTGACGTCAAAGAGGCGCACGTCGACGACGTGGCGCACCTCGGTCAGCTCGGTCACCATGCGGGCGAAGTCCTGCGCGTAGAGCGTGCCGCCAAAGGGCCAGCCCTCGCGGTCGAGCCCACCCTGGTAGGCGTCGAGGAAGCCGCGCACCCACTTCTCGGCCTGCTCACGCACCTGCAGCACGTTGGCGTTGGGGCGCATGCGCAGCTCGACGCTGACATCGACGGGCAAGAAGCGCGCGAGGCGCACCTGGGGGTCGACATTCACGAGGCAGCGGCGCTTGAGGTAGGCCGCCACATGATCACGCAGCCCGGCGGCGAGGAAGGGGTCAGGGATGAGCTCGCCCTCGCGCCGGATGGGCAGGATGACCACTTCGACCTGACCATCCGCGTCCATGCGGCCGTTGCAGGCCGCCCGGCTCACCTCGCCGCTGGCCTCGCGGGCGATGATCTCAAAGTCGGTGCGGGTCACCGCCCGGTCGCGGCTGGTGAGGATCGAGGGCGCGCGCCGGATGATCTCTTCGATGGTCTCGGCGTCGCGGCCGCCGGTGCCCGGCAGCAGGTTGGTCACGTCGAGCTGGGCCACGATGCCCTCGCCGACCACCACCTTGTGCGGGGCCACGTTGCTGATCGCGCCCGGGACTTGCCGGTAGGTGTCGACGATGACGTTGTTGCTGCCCGCGGGCAACATGCGCCCGCGGATGCCGTTGCCGAAGCTCAGCGAGCCCTCGACCGGGTCGACCACGAAGACCTTGTCGTCCTTGCTGCAGGACAGCATGTCGTCGACGCGGCGCCAGGGCTCTTTGGTGCCGTCGTCCCCTTCGACCAGCACGATGATGTCGTCAAAGAGCTCGGGCCGACCGAAGACGGGGCGCTCGCCCTCGCCCGGGTGCAGGAAGATCGGCTTGCGCATCAACGAGATGACCTGGCCGGGCACGCCGAGGCCGCTGTAGCGCTCGGTGCGCAGCGTGAACAGGCCGGCCGCGTCGACGGTGTTGAGCATCAGGTGGGTGACCGGCGGCAGGGCCGGCACTTGGCCGAGCTCCATGCCCGGGGGGAGCACGAAGCGGCCGCGCAGCCAGAAGCCGTCGCTGGGCACCGCGGGCAGCTCGGGCAGCGGGAACTCCAGCGCGCCCGAGCCCGAGAAGTCATAGGCGCGGCGCTCACGCCCCTCGCTGCCGTCAAAGAAGCCGGCGAGGCGGCGCCAACCGGTGCGCCCGTGGCCCCGATCCTCGAGCAGCTCCCACTCCACGCTGGTGTCGCGCGGCAGGTAGGCCTCGCCGCGGCAGCGGAACTGCAGCGCGTGGCGGCTGCCGACGGGCAGCGGCTTGTCGAAGTGCAGGTAGAGCGACAGGTTCTCTTCTTCGATGTCGACGAAGGGGAAGAAGGGGAAGAACTCGGCGAGGCGGCCGGTCTCGCGGGTGACCACCCGGGTCAGGCGCTGGTTCTCTTCGCGGAAGTCGAGCTGGGCCATGCGCGGCGAGGGCAGCGGCTGCTCATAGAACTCGCCGCCGATCGTCTTGTCGGCCCCGAGGCGCAGGCTGTAGATCTTGAGCGCAATGGGGTGCTGCTGCTTGTTCTCGTCGGTGCCGGTCAGGCTCGACTTGATGAGCTCGAGGCGCAGCCAGGTCGACTCGGTCGCGCCGACCTCGTAGCGGGCCAGGCCCTTGAGTTGGGTCTTCGGGTCGAGCTCGATGCGGATCTTGCGCCGGGCGGCCCGCTTTGCGCCGTCGGCGTCGAGATCCGCGAAGGTGAAGGCCGAGAAGATCTTGTCTTCGGTCCACACCACGCGCCAGTTGTCCTCGGCGCGGTAGGTCAGCTGCAGCTTGTAGAACTTCTCGGGCTCTTCGACGAGCTCGCCGTTCATCTCGAAGCCGACCTCGATCTCGAGCAGGACCGGGGCCTTGCGCCGGTTCTCGAAGAGGTCAGACCCGATGTAGAAGCGGCGGCCGATGGTCGGAGGGATGGCCGGGTTGATCTGGAAGGGCGACCAGGGCGCCTCGCCCAGCTCGTTGCGAATGACCTGGTGGCGGGCCTCGCCGGAGTAGAGATCGACCTCGACCGGGCGGATCCAGTTCAGATCGAGCTCGAGGTCGGGGCAGAGGCCGCGCACAAAAACCGTCTCGTAGCGCTCGGCCCGCAGGTTGAAGCCGTCGCTGGCCATGTCGGTGAGCGGCCCGGTGAGGACCACCATCGCGCCCTCGACGCGCACGCGGTCGCGGGGGATCTCCTCCCAGCTCTCGCCGCGGCGGTAGGACCAGCGGTAGCGCGGGAGGTAGCCATTGCGCCCGGCCGGCACGTCGCGGTTGGTCAGCTGCAGGCGGATGGTCCAGCCGCCCTTCATTGGGGGCAGGTCGACCAGCGCGAACTCGAGCGAGCGGCCGCGCGGGACCACGCGCCAGTTGTTGAGCTTGCGCTCTTCACCGCCGCGGTCGTCCTTCCAGCTGACCTCGAGGTCCTCCTCCATCCGGCTGGAGAGCCAGGCCTCGTAGTCGAGGCGGCCGCGGATCCACCAGCGTGCCTCGGCGATGCGCTCGGGCAGGGCGACCTTCTCGGAGCCGAGCTGGAAGGGGATGGGCACGATGCCCGGCAGCGCGGTGACCAAGCTGTCTTCGGGCATGCCGAGCTGGGTCTCGCGCTCGCGCTCGACCTCGACCGGCACCCAGCCATCGGCGGTCGGGTACTCCCACTTGAAGAAGGGGGCGATCGACAGCTCGGAGCCGGCGCGGCGCACCCGCAGGCGGCCGAGGCGGCGGCCGGACTCGGGGTCAATGTCCATCAAGCGCAGATCATCGTGGGCGACGTACAAGAACTGGTGCGGCGTGTACGCGTCGGGCCCGTACTCGAGCGGGTCGAGGTCGAAGAACTGCGCGCCGCGGCCGCCGGCGAAGGTCAGGGCCGAGGGGTGCTCGTCAAACTGGCTGAACGGGATCTCGCGCACCGCCGGCCGCTTGCCACCACGGACCGCCATGATGCGGTCGACCTTGGCGTCGTGCACGGTGATCCGGTCGGTGGTCAAGAAGTCGAGGCTGGCCTCTTCTTCGGTCTGCCGGGTGCTCGCGCGTGAGAAGGCCGGCAGCTCGAGCTTGGTGCCCGGCCGCTGCACCGACAGGGTCAGCGGCACCACCGCCGGGCGCGCCCGCTTCCGCTCCTCACCGATGAAATTGAGGAAGTGGATGTAGGTCTTGTCCGGCACCCGGTTGAGCCGGTAGATCGTCAGCTCGGTCATCCAGGCGAAGAGCTGGACGAGGGTCATGCCCGGGTCTGCGTCAGAGAGGTTGGTCCACTCTGGGCAGTACTGGGGGATGAGCGAGCGGGCTTCGGCGACGATGTCGGCGTAGCGCCGGTCATCGAGGTTCGGCGGTTTGATCGGCATCGAAGGCTGCGGGGGAAGGGGTGGGGTGCGGGCCGGCCCGGGGGCGCGCCCGCGGAGCGGCGGGGCCGGTCAGCGGGCGGTGTTGGCGATCACCTGCTCGACGCTGGCGGTCACACCGGTGGAGATGATGGTGTAGACCACCTCGACGCGCAGCGCGCCCGAGGGGTCAGGCGCGGCGAGCACGCGCTCGACGTTGATCCGGCGCTCCCAGCGGCGGAGCGCGTCTTCGACGTACTGCGCGGCGAGGGCGCCGGCGTAGCCGTTGTTCGGCGCGAAGAGGAGCTCGTGGACCCGGCAGCCGAACTCGGGGAGCATCTGCCGCTCCCCGGGCTGCGTGCCGAGGATGATCGAGATGCTCTGGCGGATGTTCTCCTCATGCTCGGAGAAGGCCACACCACCGCTGGCGGGGTCGAAGTGAAAGGGGAAGGCGAAGCCTCGCCCCAAGAAGTCTCGACGGACCGCCATGCACGACCTCCATCAGCGCCACGCGGGCCAACCATAGCGCAAGCGGGGCCCCAGAGGGGGACGCCCGCCGGCCGGCCCGCGCCGGATCACGAGCCGGTCGTGTTGCTGATGAACGTCAACTCGGTCGTGTAGCCGGAGCGCGAGCTGATCACGTGGCGGCTCGACATCACGAAGAACTTTCCGTTCTGGCCCTGGGGCAGGCCCGAGAAGTTGGCGGTGACCCCGGCGCGCAGCGCGTCATCGCCGGCGACGGTGGCCGAGCCGCGGCAGAACTGGCGCGCGATCCGCTCCATCTCGGCCTTGGCGACCTCGTCGGCCTGCGACTGCGAGCTCACCGGCACGTCGGTGACGTAGGCGACCGACTCGCCGAACTTGCCCGCTTGCTCTGCGCCGACCTCACCGCCGCCGATCTTGGTGACCTGGCCGGCCGAGGCCATGCCGACGATCTCTTTCTTCGCCTTCACGTCCCAGCCGCGCACCACGACCTTCTGCACCATGTCGGTGGTGTTGAAGGCGAGGCGCATCGAGCGCAGGCCCTCGCCCATCTTGATGTCGACCGAGGAGCCCTGAAAACTCGGCTTCTTGAACTCGAGCTTGCCGTCGGTGACGCGCAGCAGGTAGTTGTTGCGCGCCGCGAGCCGCTTGAGGAAGGCGATGTTGCTCTCGTTGCGCTGCAGGATGTAGCCCTGCACCTCGGTGGTGTCGTCGGCGTCGACCGAGAGGCCACTCTCGGCGCCCACCTCTTTGACCACGTCGCTGTCCTTCTTGTCGTTCCACCGGCGGGTCTTGCGGCCGCGGCCGAGGCGGTGCGACTTGTCGAGCGCGCGGATGGTCACGCTGGCGATGCCGTCGATCTGGTAGCCGGGGTCGATCGAGATGACCTCACCCTCGAACAGGGGCTTCTCGCCCGTGCCCACCTTGCAGCTCACCGCGTCGCCGACCTTGAACCCCCACTCGGGCTGGACCTCGGCGCCGCCGACCTGCGCGGTCAGCATGGTCACCATGTCCACGTGGTCCTCGACGACAAGCTGGATGAGCCCGTCGTTCTCAGGCTGGGTGAACTTGCGGCCGCCGACGGTAAACTCGTAGGGGACCGCGGTGTGCGTAGGCTTGCCGGTCATAGAACCCCCTAGCGGCGGACGACGAGCGCGGTGCCCGCCGCGACGTTCATCGGGTCATCAATGTTGTTGTCGGCGCAGACCCGAGAGGTGCTGGTGCCCATGCGGATGGCGAGGGCCGACACGGTCTCGCCCGGGCGCAGGGTCACGAGCTGGACCTTGCCCGAGCCGATGGCCGAGCCGCCGCCAGCCGGGGCGTACCACTCCTCGGGCACCCACTCGGTCATCTTCACGCTGACCTTCGCGCGCACGGGGGTGCCGTTGCTCGCGAACATCAGGTAGGTCACGTTCGCCGACGCGATGACGCCGGTGAATTTGAACGACGACCACATGAAGGTGACGCGGGGCGGCCGCTTCTTGTCGAGCTTGCCCGCCTCGCCCTTGCTCGGCTTCACCATCGGGTTGGTGAGGAACAAGATCCCATTGACCCACTTCTCGCGGACGTCACCGCCCTCGTTCGTGGTGTCAAAGAGCAGGTCCATGCTCAAGGTCGCCGGCGAGTTCTTTTGAAACTCGATCGGCGAGGGCTTGTCCGTGCCCTGGGCCTCGTGCTCCTGCCACGTCACCGCCTTGTCGTACTGAAAGGCGGTGGGGTTGTACTGCACCTGGAACGGGCCACCGCCTTCGAGGTTGATGAAGACGGCCTTCGTCACGTTACCACCAGACATTCCGGCCATCCGGATCCTCCTGGCGCCGTTCCCGGCGCATCTCGAGCTCGCGGCTCACCATCTCAAGGACCTCACGGCCGAGGGCCTCGATGTCTACCTGCTTGGTGGAGCCGCCCTCGGCGGTCCCCCCCGGCCCTTGCCCCTCGGAGCGGGCTTGGGCGCTGTCCTCGGCCATGCGGACCTGGCGGCGGGCAGCGTCGCGATCACCGGCGCCCTCCGCGAGGTGGATCAGCTGCTGGAGCTTGCGGGCCAGCTTCATCACCCGGTCGTCGCCCACGCCCTGGGCTTTGCGGGCGCCACCACCTGCCTTGAGGCCGGTGAGGGCCTTGACCACCTGCACGTTCTCGCGGGTGGCGGCATGGCGGGGCTCACGGCGGGTGCGCGTCGCGTCGGGCAGGGTGCCCTCGGCGGCGGCGCTGCCGCGGGCCTGCGAGAGCCGATCCTCAAGCTCGGCGCGGGCCTCGCTGCGGATGTGCTCGATGACCTGGATGACCGGCCGCGGCAGCGTAGAGCTGACCTGGTTCAAGGCCCCGCCCTGCTCGACGATGACGCGCACGACGTCTTCTTCGCTGCGGGCCGAGGCGAGGGACTGCACGAAGTCGCCGCCGGTGCCGCGGGCCAGAGGCTCGCCCGAGGCCCGCCGGGCCCAGACCGGGAGGCTGCGCTCGGCGTGGCCCTGATCCACCGCGCCGAGCACGGAGCGGAGGTCGGGGCGGGCCGCGAAGCCGCGCACGGGGGTGGAGCTGCGCCCGCCCGTCGTCGGGACCGCGCTCGCCTCAGCGGAGGGTGCGGCGCCCAGCGCGGCCCCGCTGGCCTCGGACCGCGCGACCACACCTTCGGGGGCGAGCGCCGGCTTGCGGCTCACGACGCCGAGGTCGGCGGCGCGGGCGCTCCCACGGGGCGCGACCGAGCCAACCGCGGCGCGCGAGGCCACCGGACGGGACTCGCCGCGGGTGGCCGGCGCGTTGACCGCAGCCGACGCGGGCCCGGCCGACCCGGCAGACCCAGCAGACCCGATCAGCGCAGCGTCAGCGCTGCCCGCGTCGGCCGAGGCCGGGAAGATCAGCCCGGAGGCGAGGGCCGCGGCGGTGGGCAGGTACCGCCCCTCTGCGCTGCGGGTCAGGTGCCGCCCCTGGCGCACGCCCGGCGCGCCCGAGAGCGCACGGGAGGCGACCGCGGGCACCTCGACGTCGCCAAAGGGCGTGCGGAAGACGGTCGTCGTGCGGACTGCGCCGCGGGCGCTCAGTTCGGGGGAGGACAGCTCGTGGCCGGCCCGCACCTCGGCGAAGTCGAGCGGACGCGCCGCCGCCTTCGCCCGCCGCACCTGCACCTCGACGCCCGCCGCCTCAGCGGGGACGCGGCTGTCACCGGCGACGATCAGCCGCTCGGGGGTGCTCTGGCCGAGGACCGCACCCTGGGACGCGAGCCGCGAGTAGCCGAGCGCGCTCGGGCGGGCCCGGCGGCGGAGCAGGTCGACCACCGCGGCGCGGGCGGTGGGCGAGAGGCTGGCGAGCCCCTGGCGGGCCGCACGGGAGGCGCCGGGGGCGCGCTGCGCGCGGGCGACCGCGTTGACCGCGGGGGAAGAGGCAGCGGAGGGGCGCGCGGCAGGCGTCGCCGTTGCCGTGGCAGGAGGAGTGGAGCGGGGGGACGGGCCCCAGCCCGAGACGACGCGCGCGGGCGCCGAGGCGCGCGCACCCGCGACCCCAGAGGCTGCGGCGCCAGCAGTCGGCGCCTCGCCCTCGGTGACCACGGCGCCGGGCTGCGCGTAAACCACGCCGGGCGCGCTGCGGGCGAGCTGCGCCCGGATCGCCCGCTCGGGGCGCGCCGTCGGCCGCGGGAGGACCGAGCGCTCGGTCCGCTCCACCCGGGCGTTGGCCGCGGTCAAACGCTCGACCGCCACGTGAAGGTCGGCGTCGGGGCTGATGGTCAGGCCCACGCGGGCAGCGGCGTGGGCGACCGCCCGCACCAGCTCACGCTCCTCAGCGGCCGGAGCGGCCGAGCGCGCGTCGTTCGACGCCGGAGCGCGCCGCGCACCCTGCGCCTCGGCCACCGCGCCCTGGCCCCGCGAAGCGGCGACCGCAGCGGTGCGGTCCGCCCCGGGCTGCGCCGCCCCAACCTCTGCGTCAACGGCCGTCGAAGTGGCCTGCGGCAAGATCGCCGCGCTCATCGGGCTCGCCGGCGCCGCGCCGCGGGGCGTCGCGGTGGCGGGCGCCGCCGCACGGCTCGCCCGAGCCAGCGGGCGCGCGCCCGCGAAGGCGTCGAGGCGGGCCGCCGCGGCCGGGGCGGGGACCAGCGAGGCCAACGTCGGCGCGTCGAGCACCTCAAGCCGGCGGGCCGCACGCTCCACCGCGCGCGCCGCGCGGGGGGCCTGGGCCTCGATGGCCGCGCTCACCCCATCGCTGGGCTCAGCCTGGGGGCGCGCCGAAGCGGCGCGGCGCGGGCCGGGGAGGGCGGAGTCGGCCACGGAGGCCGGCGCAGCCGAGGCCGACGGCACGGCGGCGCGGAGCTGCGCGACCGTGCGGGGGGCGGCCCGCAGACCGCTGCGGGACGGCGCCGCGGCTGCGGACGGACGGAGCGCATGCGCGTCGGGAGCAGCGCCCTGCGCGTCACCCTGGCCGGCAGCAGCGGCGCTGACCGCGGTCGCCAGCGGCGCGGGCAGCACACCCGGCGCGGCGGTCGTCGCGCGCCGCACACCCGCAGCGCGCTGGGACCGCGGCATGGGCTGGGGCAAGGTCGAGCCGATCGCCCGCGCGCCGACGGTCGCACGCTCCAACACGTGCTCCACCGCGCTCAGCGGCGATTCGATCTCCACGAGGCGGGCGATCCGACCGCGAAGCTCGGCGCGGACGGCGCGGGCGGAGCTGAGGCGCGCCGGGGCGCCCTCGATCGAGGCCGGGCCACGCGCCACGTCCTGGACGGCGGACCGGGCGCCTTGGGCCGCGGACCGGGCGGCTTGCGCTGCGCCGGTCGTCAGCGCGGGCGACCGGCTGCTCACCGCGGCCGCGGAGGACTCCGCAGAGAAGAGGCGCGGCGCCGAGCTGCGCCCCGCGGGCGCGGCGCTGGGCTCAGCACCGAGGTCGAGACCGGAGCGCAGCGCGGCCACAGCCCGGGGACGCTGCGCGGCGCGGTGGTGAGCGGTCGGGCGGGCGAGCACGGAGCCAGCGCTCGTCGCCCCCACGTCGACCCGCCGGCTCGCCCAGGCGGCGCTGCCGGTGACCCGCCGCGGCCCCGCACCGGTCGCAGAGCGGGGAGGCGCCGTGGAAGGCCCGGCCACGCCGGGCACGTCGCCGTCCGCAGGGGTGGGCGCCACGGGCGCCGCGGCGAAGGTGGCCGTCGAGATGGCGCCGCCCGCGCCGCGCAGGGTGCGGGTGGTCGGCGCCTGGCCGATCTCGGCGTGGCGCGCGGCCCGCACGAAGCGGCCCTCGCGCAGGTCGATGCGCGCGGCGCGCTCGTCGGCCGGCGGGGTCGGGTCGACCACGCGGTCCAGCGCCACAGCGGTCGCGCGCAGACGCGCCGGCGGGCGCTCATCCGCGCCAGTGGGCTCGTCGGCCGCCATCGCGCGGGCGGAGCGCACCGGGCCCGAGGCGGCCGCGAGGCCAGCGCGTTCAAGGAGGGAGCTGCGCGGCTCCGAGGAGGCGGTGCGCTCGACAGTGGCGCGCTCGACAGCAGAGTGAGCGAGCCCCGGAGCAGCGACCTGCGCGGCGTGCGCGGTCGCCGAGGGGTCGGCCGGATCCGCGTCGCGCTGCGCGGCGCGGGCCACCACGCCCAGGGCCGCCTGCGCAGCGCGGTGCACCGGCGTGCGCGGCTGGGGGCGACGGGCCGAGCTGCGAACCGGCGAAGCGCTCAGGCGGCGCAGGGGCGGCGGCGCAGCGCCCATACCCGTGGCGGTCGCCTCAATGCGCTCGTCTTCACGGACCGGCGCGCTGTGGGCCGCGTGCGCGATCACCACAGCTTCGATGCTGGGCGAGCGAGAGAGCACCGGGCGGAGCCCACGAGGCGCGGGGCCCGTGTGGCGCGGGTCACCCAGCCGCGCGGCGGCGAGGCGGGCCGGAGGGAGCGCGCGATCAACCAGACCGTCGCTGAGCTGCGCATCCACGAGGCGCGCAGCCGGGCCGAGCGCTGCGCGGAGGAGCAGCTCGGGCGCGACCTCGGGGCGTGCCGCGGCGCGCCGGGCAGCGGCGCGGGCGGTGGACGGGCGCACCAGCGCGGCGATCTCGCGCGCGGCGACGGCCGAGGGCGGGCGGAGGCGCCCGGCGCGATCAGGCTGCGCAGCGGGAGCGCCGACGGCAGCGACCGAGAGCCGCGGAGAGCGCAAGGCCGGGCTGAGCAACGAGGGCGCCTCGACCGGCGCGCGGACGGGGCGGGGGCTCGGGCTGTGCACGCTGCGCTGGCCCCGGATGACGCGGGCCGGGCCGCCGCGGGGGCTGAGCCAGGGGCTCTCGGAGCGGCGCGCGCCGACCCAAGGGGTGGGGCTGCGGCCAGCCGCTGCCTGGGCGGCGGGCTGCGCTTCGGCGACGACTGCGTCTTCGAGCATGCGCGGGAAGACCATGCTGCCGAGATCGAAGCCAAAGCGAGGAGCAGCGGCGCTGCCACCGGTGCGCCGGAAGGCCGCGCGCATGCCGGTCATGCGGTCAAAGCGGCCGAGGCGCTCGGACATGCGCGCCTCGCGACGGGCCCGGGGGTCGGACGCGGTGTCGGCGTTGGACGAGGGGCTCCACGGATCTTCGACGCCCAGGCGCCGCAGCAGCGAGCCCTTCCGCCCGCTCATGCCCACGGCCCAACGACGGGAGAGCCGGTCGCCCACGTGCGCCGACAGTCCATCGCCAACAGTGCGTCTCGTTTCGCCCGACATGCGCCGCTCCGAAGATCAAGGGCCGCCCGCGAGTGGGGGCCTGCGCTGCTGGAGAGCCTACCAGAAGCCCGCGCGCGGCACCGCCGCCAGCGATTACGCGACGGTGATGCCGTGGTGAGCCAGCTCAATCATCTCGATGGCCAGCTCGGCTGCGCTGCTCGAGAGGCTCGGGCCCTCCCACGCGACCGGCCACGCGCCCACGAAGTTGTACCGCCGCACGACGTTCATCTGGTTGTTTTTCACCACGATGCTGCCGTTGCGGCGCTTGTCGGCGCCCCAGCGATCCTGCAGGATCTCGTCGCGCCACTTGAGCAGCGAGACGTCGCGGGTGACGCCGTACCGGAGCTGCAGGTTGTCCCACCGGCTCTGGCCCGGGAGCTTGTGCACCCGGTGGTTCATGCCGCCCTCTTGCAGCTCGAAGATCTCGGTCTGGGTCTTGATGCCGGCGCACTCCAAGAACTGCGCGACCTCAATGCCGTCGATCTCAAGCGCGAAGATGTAATTGCCCTCGGGGTCAGCGACGTTGCTGCCGCCGCCCGAGCGCCACGCCGCGGTCGCGGCCTCGGAGCGCGCGCCGGCGCCATTGGCCCCGCGGACCGCCGGCTGGGCTGCGGCCCGCCCCTTGCCCGCGCCGACCCAGGAGCTCGGCGAGCTGATGGTCGGCTGACCGCCAGGCCGACCGCCGCCGGCACCCGCGCCCCCAAGCGCCGGGACGCTGGGCTGGGCAGCGGAGCGACCGCCCCCTGCGCCAATGCCGCCGATGCCCGGAACGCTCGGCTGGGCTGCCGAGCGGCCCCCACCGGCGCCGACGCCACCCGAACCCGGAACGCTGGGCTGTGCTGCGCTGCGGCCCTTGCCGCGTCCTACCCAACTCGTCATCAGGCACCTCCTGCGAGCGCGTCGTCGCCGATGCGCAGGTCAACCACCACGTGTTCGACGGTTCCTACCGGGCGCAAGGTGACCCGGACATTGACCTGTCCAGCGTCCCGAAGGGCAGGGAGGTTGGTCTCCCGGTCACATCGGACGTCATATTCGCCGCCTTCAGGGCCGGCCACAAGCAGCCCGCCACCGGCAAACTCGTCGAGCCGAAACGCGACATCGCGCTCCAGCACGTCCCAAAGGTGTGGGTTGTTGGTCTCGAAGACCGCCCACTCGTTGTCGCGGCGCAACTGCTCTGTCACCAGGTTGAGCACCCGCCGGCTGTTGACATAGCGCATGTTCGGATCGGCGCTGAGCGTGCGGGCGCCAAAGGCAGCCACACCCCGCCCGGGCTGAATCACGATGGGGTTGACCGCGGCCTCGGCCAGGGCGCCGGCCTCTTCCCAGTCCAGCTCGACCTCGGGGTGGGTCACGCCGCGCAGCGCGTGATTCGCAGGCGGCCAGCCGACGCCGAAGGGGCGGCGCTCCAGCTCGAGGCGGGCGTAGCTCCCGGCGATGACACCGGAGGGCGGCGCGAGCGTGTCGCCGTCAAAGACCCACGGATAATAGAGCGCACCGTAGGACGCGTGGGCCGCATGGCGCTGGCGAAAGCCAGCCACCCAGCGCAGCAAAGGTGCGCCGTGAAGGCCGCGGGGCGCGTCGAGCACCAAGAAGCGGTTGTTCATCTCGCGGCAGTGGGCGAGCAGAAGGCCGTAGATGGCCTCAGCGTCGGCGCGCACGCCGCCTTTGCGATCCAGCTCGCAGCGCATGTAGGCGGCCGCGGGGACCATGAGCAGGGCGATGTCCTCCTCGGCGCGCAGGCGGTCGAGCAGCGAAGCAAAGATCAGCTCGGCGCCCACCGGCGTGCGCAGCTCGTCTTCGTTGCCGACGCAGACGCCGAAGATGTGGGCGACGTCGCCGCCGTTGGCGAAGAAGCCGACGACCGCTTGGCGGGCCGCAGGGTCAAAAAGGTCCCGGTCCGGGTGCTCCCACAGGTCGCGCTCCCGCCGGAGCACGAGCTCCAGGAAGTCCCCCGCCGAGGCGCCCTCAGGCCACCGGGCGCGCGGGATGAACCCAACAACGCCGGCGATGTCGCACCGCACCAGCTCGCTTGAGCGGTCGGGGAGGCCGGTGTGTTGGATAACGATACCTGGACGCATCCACAGAGCCTGCAACAAAGACGGTGAATGGGAGCGGCTCCGCCCCCACGTTTGTGGGAACGGAGCCGCCGAGGGTCAACGAGACGAGTTGATCTTCTCATTGATGGTCGAGATTTCCTTCACCCATGCGTGCCGCTCTCTGTGCGGCAAGCCGAGGATGGTCTCCCGATCCCAATGGAAGTGGTAGGCGATGAACGCTACCTCCTTGAAGATGTTCTCCAAGGGGTAGCTTACGATTCCCCCAGGCGCCCGAACTCCTTGTCGAACTTCGCGCCACACTCGGGGCAGGTCACCGAGACCGTTGCCTCGTCTTCGTTGATCCGGTTGTACATCTCTTCGAGGAACCGGAGGTCGCTCGCGAACATGTTCTCGATGACCCCGGTGTTGACCTCCTTGAGAGTGCCGAGTCGAGTGATCACACGGCTGAGAAGGACGATGATCAGATACGCCCGGTTGCGCTGCACACGAAGGTCGTTCAGCGGAACGATCTCGTCTTTGGCGTTGGCAAGGCGCATCACGCCCTCCCGGTGCAGCGTTCCGTTGGAATCAACGTAGCCGCGCGGGAGGATGAACTCGTACTCGGTCTTCAGTTCCATCAGGCGCGCTCAATCTTCTCGACGGCGAGCTCGACCTTCTCGATGGCCATACCGGAAGCGTCGGCGTCGAGCTCCGGAACGTGCCACTTGCAGGGCCAAGCTTCGTAGAAGTTGTAGCGGGCGACCTCAGTCTGGCCGTCCTGATCGAGGATGATGACCGAGCCGGCGCGGCGGTCGATCTTGCCGTCCTCGATGTTCTTGCGCCACTGCCACAGGTCGTCGGTCGCGGTGTAGCCGCGCTCGAGGACGATGTTGTTGTAGGTGGTGCGGCCGGGCTTCTTGCGAACGACCATGTCGTTGCCCTGCTTGAACTCGACGATCTCCGTCTCCGAGTCCATGCCGGACACGCTCTTGAAGCCGCCGACGATCACCTTGTTGTCGTTGATGACCCCCTGGATCTCCAGGAGGAAGTGGTATGCACCAAACAGCTCTTCGGTGGGCATGTTGCGCTCCTCATTGGTTTGCCCGGGGCACGGTGGCAAAGGCCCCTGGCGGGTTTACGGACTGTGGGCTCAGGTCTCCTCGATGAGGCCGCCACCATCCCACTGGCCGATGCTGAAGACGACGAATTCTGCGGGCTTGACCGGGCAGATGCCGATCTGGACGTTGACCTGACCCGCGTCGATGAGGTAGCGCGGGTTGGTCTCGTCGTCACACTTCACGTAGAAGGCCTCTTCGGGGGTCTGGCCGAAGAGCGCACCGCTCCGCCACACGCGCATCAGGTAGCTGCGCACGTCGCGGGTGAGCTTCTTCCACAGGGTGTGGTCGTTGGGCTCGAACACCGCCCACTGGCTGCCGACCATGATGGACTGCTCCACCATGATGAAGAGCCGGCGGACGTTGATGTACTTCCAGGACGGATCGTTCTTGGTCGCCAGGGTACGGGCGCCCCAGACGCGGATGCCGCGGTCCTTGAACTCGCGGATCACGTTGATGCCGCGGTCGTTGTAGAGGCCCTGCTCGATCCGGTTGATGTTCTGGGTCAGGCCGGTGATGCCCATGACCAGCTCGTTCGCCGGGGCCTTGTGCACACCACGCTCGGTGTCCACGCGGGCCATGATGCCGGCGATGTGGCCGCTGGGCGGCACGTAGAGCTCGTTCTTGGTGGCCTTCTGCAGCTTGCGGCGGTTCGGGCCGCTGACCGACACGTCCTGGTCGCCGGTGAACCAACTCGGACGAGTGATCTTGAGCCAGGGCACGTACATCGCGCCGAAGCCCTTGGCCGAGGCGGGGATGTCCATGTCGCCGTCGCTGACGACCGGCCCGTCGAGCACCGCGAAGCGGTCCTTGCGGGTCTCGCAGTGCTCCAGCACCTCTTTCTGCTGTTGGAAGGAGAGGCCCGGCGCGGCCATGAGCGCCATGTCGTCGACGTCGTCGAAGGCGTACAGACCGACCTTGTCGGCTTGGTTCTCACGGATGCTGGTGTTGATGTCCTGCACGCCCATGAGGTAGACGTAGGCCTTGCCGCCGCCGTTGTCGTAGAAGCCGTTGACGGCCGCGACGAAGTTGAAGACCGAGGGCTGGCTCAGCCACGCCCGGAAGCGCTGCTTGAGGGTGTCGTCCTTGCCCAGGGCCTCGAAGACGGCGTCAGCAGCGTCATCGGGATCGGCGATCTCCTCGCCGATGAGGTCGACGAGCTTCTCGGTCTGCATCAGGAATTCCGCATAGAAGCTCTGCAGCCAGCGGAAGAACTCGCCCTTGTTGGTCACCGCCATCGGGGGGACCGAGTACTCGGTGCGAAGCGCGGTGCCTTCCGCGCTCTTGTACTCAAAGCCGTAGACGGAGAGCACGTCGGCCGCGGTCTTGGGCTGGGCCTTCTCCAGCGCGAAGGTCTCGTGGAGCTGGTTGAGCAGCTCTTCGACGAGCTGGTCGTTCTCGGTGATGACCTTACCAGCCACGTCGATGATCTTCTCAGAGACCTCAACGGCCTGGGTCTCGGTCGAGACCTTGATGCGACCCTTCTGGGCGCTCTTCTCGAACTTGACGGCCTTGGGGCCGGTCTTGGGGAGGCCGTGCAGCTCGAGGTAGGACTTGACGTCCTTCACGCCGGTCTTCTTGAGCCGGAAGGCCTCGGTCAGCGCGGTCGTGGCAGCAGCGCCGTCGCCGGTCACCTTGCCGGTGGCGTCGACGAGCTGGGGGACAACCTTGCCCCGGATCTGCCGCTTGCCATCCGAGCCCGTGATCGCGATCGCGTCCACACCCGGCTTGAACTCGAACATGCCGAGGAAGCCCGGGATGCTCGTGGCGACAGACGCGATCGGCTTGGCCCCGCTGTCGACTTCACGGATGTATACGCCTGGGGTATGATATTCCATGGATGTGCTCAATCCTCCGTGTCAGGCTCGGCGCCGTTGAAGCGGCGCATGAATTGGGACCGGGGTCCTGGAGGCGTCCGCAGGGTGCGCTCGGTCTGGGTCGGCCGCATACGCCCTGAGGTCGGGAACCGCTTGTCGCGCTTCCCCTCCGCCGCCGCGTTGTCCAGACGCGGCAGCCGAATCGAGGTACCCCCAGAGCTTGCGACAAGAGGACCGTCGAGCGCAACCCGCGCGCGGTAAGTCAAGAAGGGACGATACGGCGCTTCGTGCAAGCTGTAGAGGTTAATGGCGTCACCGACGGTCAAGTCGTCGACGAGCGCGAGCGACACCTTCTCCATCTGGAGATCGTCGTGGTCCGTCGAAGCGTCCGGGTCGTAGGCGCGCCCCAGGCTGTCGACCTCTCGGCCGTCGGGCAGCTTGAACTTGCGGGGGCGGTAAATGAGGTGCGTGGCCTCGTTGAGGCGCAGCAGGGCCCAGCCCAGCAGCCGCTCGAGATCGCTGCGGAACTTGCTGTGGGCCGAGATCAGGTAGAAGACGTCCATCATCATGGGCGGGCGGTGGAAGTAGACCTCGCCGCCCTCTTCGGGCTCAGAGCCCATGAACACCGGCGCCTGGCGCAGGCGCTTGCGGTTCATCAGGTTCTTGTTCTGGGCCACCCGATACATGTACACGTAGAGGACCTCTTCCCGATCCTTCGGGGCGAACTTGAGGTCTTCTTCGAGGCGCGGAGGCTGCTCTTGCAGGTCGTAGCCGTCCAGCAAAAACTTGTGGATGGCCTCGGTGGTCTCGCCGATGATGTTGACGCCGGACATCGGCCCGGACAACGGCTGGCTGATCGCGCTCATCCCTCGCCTCCGGCCCCGCGCTCAGCGGAGCCCGCCGCGCGCACCGACCGTACCGTGCGGGGGCGCGGGCGCGCCTCGACCCGGTAGCGCAGCTTGCTGGGCATCGGGAAGGGCTGGCGGCCCTCATCGCGCAGGCTGGCGAGCTCGACCATGAGGCGGGTGCGGGCGATCCGCGGAGCGGGCTTGCGATCCGCGGCCTTGACCTTGGTAAAAGAGACGGTGGACAGCGCGAAGGGCCGCTTGACCACGCGGATGAGCTGGGGCGCGTTCGTCCAGGGCTTGGCGAGCAGCTTGCTGTCGCGGACCCGGTGACCGGCCTTCTCGCCGCTCGCGTCGCCCCGCAGCATGGGATGGGGCTGCAGCTGGACCGCCCGCGTCTTCTCGACGTCGCGCGCCATCGCCCGCCGCAGCAGCCCACGCTCAGCGTGGAAGCTGTCGCCGAGGATGGGCCGTGAGAGGCGCTGCTGCGGGTCCAACATGCGTGGGCTCGGGCGGCGGGGAGGGAGCGGGGACCGGCGGGCGGGCTGCGCCGCCGGGACCCCTTCAGCGTAGGGCCGCGCGGGAGCCGAAGGGGCATGATTCTTCGCCACTGACACCGCGCGGTAACCACCGGTCATCGGGCGGAGGGGGCTGCCCAGGCGCCGGACGCCCTCCGAGGATCCGCGAATGCACCACCTCTGTCCCCCGAAGGCCCCAGGATTCGCGCTTGTCCGGCGCGCGTTCCACGGGCTCTCCCACCGGCTCCACACCCGGCCCGGCGTCGGGTCGGGCCGCCGCCCACCGGCCCAAGGGTCGGGTCGATGACAGCACGGTTGCAGCGCAAGCGCCCTCCAGCGGGGCGATCCGGTGGGGTGGTACCCTCGAAAGGCTGTCGTCGGCGGCAGGCTCGGCCTCCGCCAGCGCGGTCGAGCCGGGCGCGCCCTCCTCGGCCCGCCGCCCGCCGTCGAGCGGACAAAGACTGTCCGGGCGCGCCGCGCAGGATCAATTAGACCGCCGGAGCAGCGACGCCGCGGCGCCGCTCGATGCGAGGGAGCCACCGATGCGTGACCTGAACAAGAAGCAGAAGAACGCGGAGAACCTCACCACGGTCGTCCGCACGCCCAAGAAGAGCGCGGGCGACGCGGCGAGCAAGCAGCTCCGCGGTGCCTCGGCGAAGCTCGGGAACGCCGCCGTCGACGAGAAGCTCCTCAAGAAGCCCGAGCAGGCGCCAGCCAAGGCGCCCGAAGCCCAGCCCAAGGCCGCCGAGAAGGTCGCCGAGCAGGCCGTGGCCGCCCCGGCCGCCGAGAAGAAGGCCGAGGGCCCGGCCAAAGATCAGCAGAAAGCGGCCCTCGTCGCCGCGGTCGCGCCGAAGGCCAACCCCGAGCAGCGGGCCCTCCTCGACCACATCTGCGGGCGGGTCAAGGCCATGTACGAGGTGCAGCTCGTCGAGAAGGCCCAGATGACCAACCAGCGGGCCTGGTTCCGCGACGTGGCGCGCGGCGGCGCGGGCCAGCACCTGCCCGATCCGACCCGCTTTCACGAGGCGACCAAGCTCTACCAGAAGGCGGCCGACGCTCTCTGCGCGGGCAACGTGTCCCAGGGCGCCAAATTGATGGAGAAGGCGATGGCCGCCGAGCGCGAGGCGCTCGAGAACCTGCCCCAGATGGTCGAAGAGAAGCTCAGCTCGGTCGAGCGCAGCCCGGGCACCCCGCCCGACGCGATGTCGACCGCGATGGGTCAGAGCGCCCCCGCCGAGCGCCTCGCGATGCCCAAAGAGATGGACTTCGCCCGCAAGATCCTCGCCGTCGAAGACCAGATGGAGAAGACCCCGCCCCTCGAGCGGGCCAAGAAACACTCCTGGTTCTCCGAGCTTGAAGAAGACGAGGACGAGGCGGCCAAGGGCAAGAAGGGCGAGGCCAAGCGTGCCTGAGGCGGCGGGCGGCAGCCCGGTCGTCGACACGCTGGCCCGCCTCGTCGCGTGGGACACGGTCAGCCACCGGCCGCTGACCGCGCTGGCCGGCTACCTCGCGGATCGGGCCGAGGCGGCGGGCATGCGGGTCGAGCGCTTCGAGACGGCGCCGGGCAAGGTCAACATCGTGGCGAGCGCTGGCCCGCCGAGCCCCGACGGCCTGCTGCTGTCGGGTCACATGGACGTCGTCCCCGTTGAGGGCCAGGCGTGGACGAGCGATCCCTTCGTGCTCACCCGCCGCGACGACCGGCTGGTCGCGCGCGGCGCCTGCGACATGAAGGGCTTCATCGCCGCCGCGGTCGAGGCCTGTGGCGCGGTCGACCTGCGGCACCTGCGCCGCGAGCTCGTCTTGGTGTGGACGCACGACGAAGAGATCGGCTGCCACGGCTCCCGCGCGCTGGTCGACCGGCTGCGCGCAGAGCAGCCCGAGCGCCAGCTCCCCCGCGCGACGATCATCGGCGAGCCGACCGACTTTCGCATCTGCCGCCTCCATCCGGGCCACACGACCTTCACCATCGAGTGCCTCGGCCGGCCGGCGCACTCGAGCCGGCCATCGCTGGGCTTCAACGCGATCCGGCTCGCCGCCGAGGTGATCGCGCTGGTCGACAGCTTCGCAGTGGCCCTCGAGGATCGGCGCGCGCACAGCGATCTGCTGCTCACCCCCTACACCGTGCTCAACGTCGGGCGCATCGAGGGCGGGTCGGCGGTGAACATCGTGCCCGAGCGCTGCACGCTGACCGTCGGCATGCGGCCGGTGCCCGGCGCCTTGGCCGGCCCGCTGCTGGCCGAGCTTGAGGATCGCCTCGCGCCCCTGCGCGCCCGCGCGCGGGCCGAGGGTGGCGACCTGCAGCTCAAGCTGCTCCAGAGCAGCGAGCCGCTCGACACCCCCGCCGGCTGCGCCCACGCCGATCTGCTCCGCCCCCACGCCGACGCACCTGCGCTGGTCGGCGTGCCCTTCGCGACCGACGGCGGCAACCTCGCCCAGCTCGGCCTCGAGCCGCTGGTCTTCGGCCCAGGCAGCATCGACGTGGCGCACCGCCCCGACGAGCACTTGCGCGAAGCCGACCTGCACCGCGCGACCGCCGCGCTCACCCGCATCATCGAGGCGCGCTGCTGCGCCTGAGCGCAGCGCCAGCGCTAAGCTGACCCCGCCGGCCCCGCGCCGGCCCCTGGAGGACCGATGGCCAGCCGCTCCAAGTCCGCGAGCTCTGAGGGCTCCACCATCTCCCGCCTCGCCGGCCGCCTCGACCGGCGCGAGCTGCAGCGCCAGTCCCTGCCCGGCGGCGGCACCGTCTTCCGCGGCGAGATCGCCACCCGCGCGCTGAGCGCGCTGGGCGCCCGCGCGATGACCCTCGACCGCAGCATCATCGTGGGCGACGACTTCGACGCGAGCAAGCCCGAAGATCAGGCGCTGTTCGCCCACGAGCAGCACCACGCCGAGCACGGCGACGGCGGGGGCGGCGGCGGCGGGTCCAACTTCCGCGACGCCGAAGAGGTCGCGGCCCGCGCGGTCGAGCGCATGGTGCTGCACCGCGCGGCGGCCGGCGGCGTCGAGCAAGGCAGCGGCGGCGGCACCAGCGCCCCCGGCGGCGCGGGCTCGGGCACCAACTCCGCCGACAGCGCCGGCGGCGGCACCTCGAGCGGCGCGCGCTCGGCGGGCGGCACCCCCAAAGATCCGCGCTACAAGCGCGAGCCCGACCCCTCCCGCGGCTACCAGGCGCTCATCGCCGACGGCTGGGGCCACGCCGAGATCATCGACATGTTCGCGCAGCGCGCGCTCAAGGCCCAAGAAGAGGCCGAGCAGACCCACCGCTCACGTTTTGGCGACGTGAAGGGCACCCTCTAAGGCCGGAGCCGTCGTGTCCAGCGTCTACAAGGAGCTGGCGGAGCGCCTCCGCCGCACCGACCTGCTGTTGCTCCGCGCGGTCCGCCGGCAGCGCGCCCGCCCAGCGATGCGGGCCAAAGGTCAGTTCTGGGGCTCGGTCATCACCGACGATGAGGTTGACGCGCTGCTGCAGGCCCACGGCGAGATCGACCTGCCGCCCAACGTGCCCGACGGGCTCGAGGTGGCCGTCCAAGCCAGCGCGCGCCTGCGCGATGACCCCGCCGGCCGCTTCGGGCGGCTGCGGGCGGCCTTCGATCTCGACGGCGACGACGCCGATCTCGTGCTGCTCACCCTCGCGCCCGAGATCAGCGCCGGCTACGGCCGCATCTTCGCTTACCTCAACGACAACCTGAACCAGGCCTACCTGACCGTCGATCTGGCGACGCGCACGCTCCGCACCAAGCGCACCGAGCGCCTCGCGCTGCAAGCGCGCCTGATGAAGAACGCGCCGCTGATCAAGAACCGGATCCTTTTGCTCGATCCGGCCGAAGGCGCCGAGACCCACACCGCGCGCAAGGTCTACCCCTCGGCCCGCGTGGTCCAGTGGCTGCTTGAAGAGGTCGAGCTGCCCACCGGCATCGGCTTTCAGCCCCTCGACACCAGCGGCAACCTGCTGATCCCACAGAAGACCAAGGATCGCATCCGCGAGGTGGTGCCGAGCCTGAGCAAAGCGGTGACCGTCGCCGTGGTCGGCGGCACCTCGGGCAGCCGTGAGGGCGTGGCGATCGCCGTGGGCCAAGCCGCCGGGACGCCCCTGGTGCGCGTCGATCTTGAGCGCTGCAAGCAGTACCTTGAGCAGCCCTGGGACCTGATCCGCGAGCTGCGGATCAACAACGCCCTGCCCTACGTCGTCAACGTCATGAGCACCAACGAAGACCCCGCCATGCGGGTGCAGATGATGCAGCTCGGCGGCGCCTTGGCCAGCCTGCCGCTGCCCGTGCTCATCGGCGGCTCGGATCGCCGAGCGATCGAGGTGCTGCTTGGCAGCGAGCGCCCCTCGCTGACCATCCGCGTGGCGCGCACCGATCTCGACGAGCGCATCGACGCCTGGACCGAGGCCTTCTCCTCCCGCGGGTGGGACCCCTCCCCTTCCAATGACCTGTCCGAGCGCTTTTACAGCGTCGGCGGCACGACCATCGACCGCATCATGCAGCGGGCCGAGGCCGAGTGCGGCGGGCGCGAGCCGACGGTCGACGCGCTGTGGGCGGCCGCCCGCGAGTGCAGCAAGCCCGAGTTCAAGGGCCTCGCTGAGCACGTCATCCCCCGCTACACCTGGACCGACCTCATCTTGACCGAGAAGGTCAAGAACCAGCTCCAGCACCTCAGCGACTACTTGGCCCAACAAGAGACGGTCTACCACCGCTGGGGCGCGAGCAAGGTGCGCGCGCGCGGCTTCGGCATGAAGGCGCTCTTCTCGGGCGGCCCGGGCACCGGCAAGACGATGGCCGCCGAGGTCATCGCCCACACGCTGGGCCTCGACATGTACCGGGTCGACCTCAGCTCGGTGGTCAGCCGCTGGGTCGGCGAGACCGAGAAGAACCTCAAAGAGATCTTCGACGCGGCCGAGGGCGGCACCGCGGTCATCCTCTTTGACGAGGCCGACGCTCTTTTCGGCTCACGCGGCGACGTCAAACAAGCGCAGGACCGCTTCGCGAACCAAGAGGTCAGCTTCTTGCTGCAGCGCCTCGAGGTCTTCGAGGGCTGCGCGATCTTGACCACCAACCTTCAAGAGAACATCGACGAGGCCTTCCTTCGGCGTTTTGGCGCGGTCATCGAGTTCCCGATGCCGACCGCGGTGCAGCGCCGCCAGCTCTGGCTCAAGGCCATCCCCGAGAACGCCCCCCGTGACGCCGATCTCGACGTGGATCGCCTAGCGGATCAGTTCATCCTCGCCGGCGGCAACATCGTCAGCGCGGCGATCAACGCCTGCATCCTCGCCGCCACGCGCAAAGAGAAGGTCGCCATGCGCCACGCGGTCGAGGCCATCGGCCGCGAGATGGTAAAGATGGGCAAGCAGGTCAGCCGCGTGCACTTCGGCGAATTCTACGACTTCGTCAAGGACCTCTGATCGCAGCGCAGCCCTCTGCGGCGGCGGGGCCCCCAAAGGCCGAGGGGAGCGCCGGCCGCAGCCGTGCTCCCCTCACCTGCTCCTGAACGCTGCGCGGCGTCGATGACGACGTGCTGATCGTTACTTCAGCGCCCGCGGGCCCTCGAGCCCCTCGACCGTGCCGTCGTCGTTCAGCCGGCCCATCCAGCCCGACAGCCCATACAGCTGGCCGGTCGAGACCTGGCCGAGGCTGTTGCCCGGGTTGCCCGTGGTGGCGACCTCGCTGTAGGCCAGCAGGCCCAGGGTCGGGTCGAAGCGGGCCTGGGTGGCGCCGCTCATCTGGTAGGCGCCCACCTGGGTCGAGAGCTGGCTGCTGACGTTGCCTTTGCCCTGCCCGACGATGAAGACGGTGTCGCCGACCTTGCCGTCGACCTTGTAGCCGTGGGCCACGCCGCCGGTGGTGCCGACCATGGTGTGCAGCTCGTAAAACATCGGCATGCCGGCGTGCTTCCAGGGCTTTGCGCCCTCGCCATCTTTCGGCATCGAGAGGGAGAGGGGGGCCATCGTGCGCCGCATGATCTGGCGGAGCTGCTCGGCGATGTCGGTCTGCCGGTCGATGCCCTTGTTCACCCCCTCGAGGTCGAGCACGCGGATGGTGCCGTCGGCCTTGAGCTCCATCTCGACGCGGGCGTCTTTCATGAGCGCGGTGTACTCGGCCATCACCACGTCGAGGCGGGGCTGATCGTCGCCGTCGCCGCGCGCCTCGATGGCGAAGCTGTCGATCTTGCACATGACCTTCCAGCCCTTGCCCAAGGCCGCCCCGGTGCAGGACAGGTCGGTGGCGACCCCGGTCTGCAGCGCCCGGCCGTCCATGTTCTTGGTGGCCAAGTAGCGGAAGCCCCGCGGCGTGTTGATCATCATCTCGACGTGGTAGCGCACGGGCTGCGCCTTGTTCCAGTCGACGGTGAGCGGGCCGGCGGCGGCCTCATCGAAGCCGAGGGCGAGCACGAGCAGAGCGGGCATCATCGATCACCTCCCGGCCGCGCGCTGCCCGGCCGTCCCCGCCCATAACCCAGCGCTGGCGCGCGTCGCCGCGCCCGGACGGGCCGGCGGCGGGGCGCCGCGACGCGCACGACGGCCCGACGCTCAGAAGGTCAGGCCGATGCCGATGTTGATGCCGAGCACCGGCTCGACCCGGTTCTCTTTGGTGTAGGGGTTGCGGACGTTCTCGTCGGTCACCCCAAACTTGCTGCGGAACTCGGTGTCGCTGAGCTGACCCCACTCGGCATAGTCCATCTGCAAGCTGCGCCGGCGGGCGATCGACACGCCGCCGCGCAGGTCGAGGTCGATCATCGGGCGGACGCGGCCCGAGGCCTCGGGCCAAGGCGGCTGCAGGGCCCAGCCGAAGTGCGCGGTGGTCTGCAGGCTGTGGGGCACGTTCATCCAGCCGACCTGGGCGGCGAAGCGCGGCCCAAAGCCGATGCCCGCGTTGGGGCCCAATACAACGCCGGGGCCAAAGTACAGGTGCCGGTTGATCTTCCGGTTCATGTAAATGGTCTCGACGTCGGTGCAGTCGTAGCTGCCGTCGTCGTTCTGCGCGCAGTCCCCAAAGCTGACCGTGCCTGTGTCTGTCGGTCCGATCTTGCCGGCCTCCCAGGCCTTGTCGTAGTCGCCCGGCGTCTGGAAGTAGTCGGTGAACTGGTTGCCGCCGGCGTTGAGGCCCCACTCGGCGCCAAAGTTGATCATCAGGCGGTTGTAGTGCAGCCGCAGCTCAAAATCGAAGGGGACCACCGCCGAGCCCAGGCCGGGCTCGATCCGCCCCGGGTCCACGATGTCATTGGGCGTGGGCTCATTGATCTCGTCGTTGATCTTCGGCGAGCCCCAATTGTAGGTCAGGCCGCTGCTGAACAAGAAGGCGAAGCGCACCGGGAAGCTGTCCGGGCCGTTGCCCACCGACTCAAGGCGCGAGGCCTCCTTGTCCCACCGCCAGATCCAAGTCTGGTTCGGGTTGCCGTTCTCGGGCACCGCCACGAAGACATCGGCCTTGGGGTGCAGCTTTTGATAGATCGCCAAGTAGTTGAGGATGTCGCCGTCGAGCTTGGGGTAACAAGCCGTCTTGTTCAAAAAGAGCTGATCGATGAAGTCGGTGCCCATCTTCTTGCGGGCCATGTCGCGCAGGGCGTAGTTCTTCTCTTCGAGCTTCAGCACGTCGATGCGCTCGGCGAGGCCGTGGCCGCTGTCTTTGCGCTTCAGGTACACATCGGTGCGGCCCAAGAACACGTCGAGCTGCGCGTCGGCGTCGACCTCGACCGGGATGCCGTTGACCAGCACCTCGTAATCTTTGCCGAAGGCCTCGACGTCGAAGTAGCCCTCTTGCTCAAAGTCGACCTTAAAGCTCGGGAAGTTGCCCTGCTGCAGCTGACCCAGGTAGCCGCCGATGCTGCCGCTGAGGTCCGGGTCGGTGATCTTGCTCATCAGCGCGGGCTCTTGGTAGGCCATCAGCGCGGCGAGGTACCAATAGTAGTTGACCGTGATTCCGCCCACGAGCTCGTAGTTGGGCGGCGCAGAGTTGTTCTCGTTCTCGGCCGCCCGCCCAATCTGGGCGTAGAGCAAGAACAGCGGCTCACGCAGGTTGACCCGGTCGACGAACCAGATCTTGTCGGAGATCCGCCGCAGCTCGTTGGCCTTCTGGCCCCAAGCCGAGGGCGAGAGCTGGTTCCAGCCGATGCCCTGCACCGACTCGATGGCCGCCATGACCTCGGGGATGACCGTGTCGGGCACCACCGCCTGCTGCAGCGCGGGGATCACGGTGCGATCCGGCAGCTTGCGGCCGTTTTGGTAGAGGTCGACCTCGGGGAAGAACATCGCCTCGGTGCGGTCGGTGCGGCTGCGCACCTCGCGCTGCAGCGTGCCGTTCGTGTAGTCCGTGCTCGTGTTCTTGACCTTGAGCACGATGACGCGGGCCAGCAGCTCGCGGCGCTTCTTCTCGGCCTCGGCCTCGGCCTTCTTTTGCTCCTCGGTCTTCTCTTCGGCCGACTTCTCCTCTTTTTTCTTGAGGAGGGTGTCGTCGGGCGCGGCGATCGGCGCGAGCGGATCGAGCTCGGGCGCGGCGGAGGCGGGGCCGACGACCAGGGTCAGCATGAGGGCAAACCACCGCAGGATCTGCCAAGGGGCGAGCGACATCAGGACTCCAGGGGCGGGCCGAGGCGGGCGCCGCCAGCCTATCAAAGGGGCAGGCCCCGCTCGGCGCACGCGCGCGGTGCACCCGAACACAGCGTGATGCACGTCATCGTAGAAGGGGCGAAGGCCTCAGCGACAGATCGCCGTGTTGCCCTCGATGGTGCAGGAGATCGACTGGCCCCCGCGCACCGGGCCATACTTCGCGGGCGGCCCGCCCTTGAAGTACACGGTGCAGTCCTCGCCCGGCACGCCCGAGACCGAGCCCGCGCCGCCGGAGAGGCTGCCGCGGCCGCGGAAGCCGCCAGGGCAGGACACCTCGAAGGAGGTGTTGGGCGCGCCGCTCAGCCGCACCGACACCGAGCCGCCGTTGGCCCGCGGGGCGGGCGCCGGCGCGGCCCCGCCCGAGGCCGGCTTGGGCTTGGGCGTGCCCCCGCCGCCGCTGCCCTTGGGCTTGGGCGTCGGCGCGGCCGGGGGCGGCGCCGCCGTGTCTTCCTCGGCCTTCTTCTTCTTCTTTTTCTCTTTGGGCGCCGGCTCGGCGTCAACCTTGGCGACCGCCGGCGCGGGCTCGTCGGGCTTGCCGCTGCCGCGCAGCAGGACCGCCGCGACCGCCGCCACGCAGACCAACAGCACCACCGCGGTGAGAATGGCGTACACGCGGTGCGATTGGGTGCCCTCAGACGCGTCGGGCGCGGGCGGGGGCGCTGCACCGCCGACCTGGAAAGGCGAGCCGCCCGCTCCACCAGCGGCCCCGCCATAGCCGGCCATCGGGCCCTGGATCCCCATCCCGGGCTGGCCGTAGCCGGGCATGGCCGCCGGCGAGGGCTGGCCCATCGGCGGCCGCATCGGCGGGGGCATGGGCGGGCCGCCGACCTGCGGCATCCCCGGCATGTTGGGGGCGCCGGGCATCGGGGGCGGCGGCGCGCCCGGGGTCGGCGGCGGCGCAAAACCACCCGCGGGCGGCGGGCTGAAGCCGCCCGGCGCGGGCGCAGGGCCGGGCCCGCCCCGCTCGGCCTTGGGCGCGGGGATGGCGAAGAAGGCGGTGGCGCTGGGGTCGCCTTTGACCGAAACCTCGTCGTCGTCGTTGTTCAGCGGCACCATTTGCAGCACACCGCCCGCCTTGGGCGGCGGGGGCGGCGCGGCCGGGCGCGGGCCCTCGGGCTTGGGCGGGCCGCCGCCGGGGGGCGCGAAGGGGGTGGCGCGAGAGGCCGCGCCCCCGACGGGGGGGCGGGGCGGGCCGCCGCGGGTGTTGCTCATGTCGGCACCTCCGAAGCCCGGGGGTTCTTCCGGGGTCGGCGCGGGGGGAGAGGTCGAGGGGTCCGGTCGTGGGGGGCGCGGCGGGCCCGGGCGCGGCGGAGGGGGGCCGGAAGGCAGCCCTGGCACCGGGGGCATGCCCCCCGCCGCGCTGCGCGGAGGCGCGCCCGGCGGCGGAGGTGGGCCGGCCAGCGGGGCGGGCGGGCGGGGCGGGGCGCCGAGGGGGGGCGGCGGGCCCGCGAGGCCCGGCACCGGGGGCATCGCGCCCATGCCCGATGGCGCGCCCATCGGCCGGGGCGGCGGGGGTGGCGCGGCGCCCAGCGGCGGCGCCGAGGGGCGGGCGGGCGGCGGGGCCATCGGTGGAGCGGAAGGAACCGCAGGCATGGGCGGCGTCGGCGCGCCCCCGGCGCGGCCCGCCCGGGTCGGGGGCCCGGTCACCGGGCCGGTGCGCGGCCCGGCGAGGATCTGCTCCTCGATCTGGCCGGCGGCGGCGCTGTCCCGGGCCATCGACTGGCGCAGCCGCTCCTCGATGCTCAGGCGGGCGCGGGCCGGCGTGCGCCCCTGCAGCGCGACCGAGCCCAGCGTGGGCGCCTCGCCCAGATCGTGCACCGTGCTGAAAAAGAACTCGCAAAACTCGCGCAGATCAGCGCCGGGCTCACGAAAGAGGCCCCGGCGCAGATCGACCATCATCTCCTGGCCGGACTTGAAGCGGTCCTGCATGCGCGGGCGCAGGGCGCGGGTGATGGCCGTCCCGATGCCGGGCAGGCGCTGCTCCAGCTCGGCGCAGCGGGCCGCCGTCTCCCCCCGCTCGATGTTCTGGATGACCGCCTTGAGCGGGTCGCGGTGCCCCTGGGGGATCTGGTAGAGCGCCTCGCCCATCAGCAGCTCGAAAAGGATGAGCCCGAGGCTAAACACGTCGGCAGAGTGGTCGACACGGTCGCCGCGGGCCTGCTCGGGCGCCATGTAGAGCAGGGTGCCCTTGATGCGGTCGGCGTCGTCTTTGCGGAAGTCGGCGTTGTCGACCTTGGCCAAGCCCCAGTCGAGCAGCTTGACCTCGCCCTGGGGGGTCAACATCACGTTGGCCGGCTTGAGGTCGCGGTGCACGAGCTGCAGGGGCTCGCCGTTGTCGCCGGGCATCGTGTAGGCTTGGTACAGCGCGTCGGCGATCTCGCAGCCGATCTCGATCGCCGCCTCGGTGAAGAACTGCTCCTTCTTGGCGGCCAGCGCGTCCATCACGGTGCGCAGCGTCGCGCCGTGGATGTGCTCCATCACGACGGCGTGCTCGTCCTCGAGGTAGTCGAAGACCCGCACGATGCAGCGGTGCTTGACCTGGTCGAGCAACGCAAACTCTTGGATCAAGGCCTGCACCGACTCGGGGTCGGCAGAGTTCTTGAGCTTTTTAATCGCGACCAAGCGGCGCCGCGCCGGCTGGCGCATGCGCCCCGGCACCTCGCCCACCGCGAGGTACACCGCGCCAAAGGCGCCCGCGCCGAGCTCTTTGACGACCTCGTAGTGGCCGATGAGACGTGCCAAGCCCTGCGCTCCCCGCGGGGTCGTGGCCCGCGCTCATCCATCACCCGCGGGGCGCCCCCGCCGGTCCGGCCCCCTCGACCACCCGCACCTTACAAAAAAGCCGGCCGCAGGGCAAGCCCGCCACCCGGCGCGCCGGCCGGCGGCCCCTCAGCCCGGGGGCGCCGCCTCGACGACCTGCGCGGGCCGGCCCTTGGGGCGCCGCAGCCGGGTGAGCGCGCGGCGCACGTTGAAAAAGGCCGCGCCGACATAGGACAGCGAGATGAGCACCCCGAGCAGGGGCATCATCACGCCGAGCGTGTGGCGCATGTCGGTGCGGGTGTGCCAGGCGTCGAGGCCGCGCTGGGCGGGCGGCGCGTCGAACCAGCCGCTCGGGTGCAGGCCCACGCGCGCGCCCGCGCGGGCGAAGCCGTTGAGCTGCAGCCGCACGCGGAACTCGCGCCGCAGGTGGAAGGGGTCGGTGCGGTAGCGCAGCTCGAACCACTGGTAGCGCAGCTGCGCCGTGCGCCGAAAGGCCTCACCGAGGCCATTTTGGCCCCGGGTGATCATGCCGAGCCCGCCGCCGAGGTGCGCGATGAGCTCGAGGCTCGCGTTGTCGATGCCCGTGCGCTCCAGCCCGCCGTCGATGCGCTCGTTCATGAAGCGCTCGCTGCACAACATTTTGGCGTCGACCGCCGCGTCGGCGTTCACGGTCTCGGGGATCTGGAAGTTCCGCCGCAGCTTGGCCCCGAGCCCGACCGCGTGCACCGTCGGCCGCCGCCGCAGGTCGGCCTCGCTGCCCTCCCGCACGCTCTTGATGTGCTTGAGCAGGCGGGTGAGCCGCGGCGCGTTGTCGGCGCAGGTGTCCTGGGCGGCGATGTTGTTGAAGCCGTCGGTCAGGGCCACCACGGTCGGGCTCAGGCCGCCCTCGAGCGCGCTGAGCACCACATCCTTTTTGAGCAGCGGGCCGGTGGCGTACTGCACGGCGTCGTAGAGGTGCGTGTAGCCGTTGAGGATGGCCAAGCCCTTGACCGCACGTCGGAACGACTTCTTATCTTTCAGGAGCTTGAGCTCGCCGCCCACCGCCACGGGCTCTCCGCCGGTGAACTGCAACAGCACGACCGCGTTCTGGCCGCCCTCGGGGAAGAAGGCGTCCACCACGTCATCTTGAAGCAGCGCGCCCCGGATCAGATCCATCCGGTTGCGGCCCGCCCGGTCAGTCTCGGCCATCGAGCCCGAGCCGTCGATCACGAGCAGGTAGAGCTGCCCGGCGCCCGCGCTGGGCATGTGGGGCACGAGCAAGATCGACTCACCCTCCACCGCCGCGCCGTTGTGAAAAACGCGCAGGTTGCCCTGGTGGGGCGGCAAGTCGTAGACGTTCGCGTCCGATTCGACCAGCTGGTAGGACAGCCGCACCTCTCCGCTCGCCCGGTCAATGCTGGGAAGGCAGAGGTGGCGCTCCTCCTCGGGGATGCGGGCGTTGGTGCAGTCGTCCGGCGTGCGGAAGATGCTGAGCTCGAGGCCCTTGTCGGTGTCCTGCTCCTCGGGCACCACCGCCGAGACCCGGGTGGTCGTGCCGGGGATGAGCACCTGGTCCTTGGCCCCGCAGGCGGCCAGCCCGAGCAAGAGCGCGGCGGCGCCGCGGGCGGGGCTCACCGCTCCTCCTTCGGCAACATCAAGAACTCCACCTCGGAGCGCGCCGCGCCGCTCCCCATGACGATGCGGTCGCCCGAGCTGAGCACGGTCTCAAAAGGCGCCGGCCGGGTGGGGTTGTAGCGCAGGTCGACCCGCTCCAAGAAGCGGTGCACGGTGGTCGGCTGGAGGCTCAGGCCGCGGGCGGCGTAGACCTTCTCTTTGTCGACCTTGATGCTGAGGTGCAGCTCCATCACGCCATCTTGGACCGGCAGCCACAGATCGAGGCCGCGGGGGAAGTGGCCGACGAAGCGCTCGCGGCCCGCCTGATCGAGCGGGTCGATGGGGATGCGGCGGCCGAAGCGCTCGGGGCTGAGCACGCGCAGCCAGCCGGCGTAGAGGTCGTCGGGGATGCCCCAGGTGAGCAGGCCAAAAGCGAAGCCCGCGCCCGCCCCGAGGCCCGCGCCGGCGAGGAAGAGGTCTTGGCCCAGGCTGGGCACATTGAGCAAATACGGCGAGAGCAGCCCACCCAGCGTCGTTCCGCTCAAGATGAACCAGAGCGCGCCGCCGAAGAGGCCCGCCGCGATGCCGCCAAAAATGTGGGAGATCGGGTCGGCCAGCTTGCGGACCACCAGGGTCGCGACCCCGCAGGCGAGGCCCATCACGCCAAAAAGGCCCACCCGGTAGGAGAGGCTGACCAAGGTGGGGTCGACGGCGTTGGCGTAGGCGGGGCTGTCTGCGTCGAGCAGCAGGGGCAGGCCGAAGCTCCACGCGGCGACCCCGGCGGCGCAGAGGCCGACCCCGAGGCCGACCCCGATGCCCAAGCGCAGGGCCCGCGCCTTGAGGGGGGCGCGCCGCAGGTTGTCCTCACCCGCCACGCTCGCGCCGGTGATCGCAGCGGCCAAGGCGCAGAGCAGCACGGGGCCGTCGAGGGCGGCCGACCACAGGCTGGTCTCGAGCTCGACCATCAGGGTCAACACCAGCCACCAGGCCAGCAGCCCCGCGCCCGCGCACCACAGCGCCATCGCGAGGTGCCGCGCCGCGGTGTAGGGCAGCAGGAAGATGTTCACGCGCACCCCCGGGGGAGCATGGCCGCCGGCCACTCTCCGCGCGCCGCAGGGTAGCGCGAGCGGGGCCGCCGCGGAGCGGGCCCCTTGCTAAGCTCGGCGCCCCGCGGGGGCCGGGAGATCGGACCGCCCCCGCGCCTGGAGCGCCGATGCAGGACCTCGCCGTCTACCTCCGCCTCACCGCCGAATTTGGCGGGGCGCGTTTTGGCCCCTTTGAGGGCCTCGAGGTCCGCCTCGGCTCCGACGGTGAGCGCTGCCACATCGTGATCCCCGAGGCGCTCGGCGTGCTCGGCGAGCACGTCAAGGTCATCCGCCAGGACGCCAACAACCTCGTCGTGACCCCGGCCGACCGCACCGCCGCGGTCTTCTTGTGGAAGGCGGGCGAGCGCCGCCCTGCGCCGGTCCACACGCCCACCGCCGTCCGCCCCGGCGACGCCTTCGCCCTGGTCACGCCCGAGGGCCCGCGCTTCATCGTCGAGCTCGACGAGCTGCCGCCCGAGGTCAAGGCCCAGCGCGAAGAGGCGAGCAAACGCCGCGGCACCGGCCGCAGCCGGCTCACCGCCGACAGCATGGCAGCCGAGGTCAAGCGCCAAGCCTGGACGCGCATCCTCGTGCTCGGCCCGGCCCAGCTGGCCCAGCGCGCGATCACCTTCGTGCGCTCGGGCGCGATCTTTCAGCCGCGGAACATCATCCTCGGCCTGACCATGATCGCCGGCTTCGCGTTCGGCGGTTTTCAGAGCTGCAAGGTCGGAAAGCTCAACAAGCAGCTGGGCACCCAGCAAGTGCGCATCGAGGAGTGCGACGAGGAGCTCGGTCTCGCCAAGCAGATGGGCGCCGACAGCGCCGAGATGAATTTCAAGCAGCTGGCCAGCCGCATCACCACCAGCAGCAAGCTCGGCACCGCGCTCGACGCCGACAAGGAGCTCCAGAAGTTGGTGAAAAAAGAGGCGGCGGCGATGATGGCCGAGCCGGCCTCTTTTGACTGGCTGGTCAAGGGCAAGGGCAGCCCCCAGGCCCGGGCCTTCAACCAGTGGCGGGGCCGGGTGTTCAAGTCCGAGGTCTTCGACAACGACACGCGCTTGCTGCTCACCTGGCTGGTCAGTCGCCCTGAGCAGACCCAAGAAGAGTGGACCATGGGGGTCGACAGCATGGGCGTCGACACCTGCCTGCGCGGGCCCCTGCGCCTGACCTTCCGCCAGTCGAAGAACCTGGGCTTCGTGAGCCGGCTCGACGGCTGGGCGCCGGGGGGCTCCGCCTCGGTCGAGACGCCCGACGCCCGCAAAGAGCTGCTCAGCCGCACCGCCACCAGCGCGGGGTTGACCCTGCCCGACCCCATCGAGATGGAGGTCACCGCCAGCGATCAGGGCGCCGGCGTCTGCGTGCACGAGCTCGGCGACGACGGCCGCAAAGAGGTGCGTGACCTGGTCAAGCAGCTCGAGGTGGCGCTGGGCCCCAACGCCGACGGCCTGCCCGGGCCCGAGAACAACAGCGCGGCGGTCACCCGCGTCGCGGCCTATTGGGCCGCCGACATGCCCGAGGTGCGCTTCGACCCGCAAAAGAAGGAGTGGGAGGGCCTCAAGCTCGACACCAAGGTCATCTCCAAGCGCCTCGAGGACAAGGAGACCCGCGGCATGTGGGCGCTCAAGCACACCGCCCGGACGATCGCCCAGGCGGTGGTCGTGCCTTGCCTCGCCGTGCTCAACGGCGACAAAGAGCGGATGGAGCAGATCTTCGGCGACCAGGAGTACCCGGTGCCCAACGGGGTGAGCTGCCTCGTGCTCAACTGGCAGCTGCTCCACGGCGAGCAGTAGGCGGGGGAGAGCGGACGGAAGGATCGGCAGCCTCGGGAGGAGCGAAGCCGCCCTCTGCCGAAGCCCCGCTCAGCGCCGCCGGCGGAGGAGCGGCAGCGCCAGCCCCAGCAGCAGCGCGAGGGGCAGGCTGGCCGCGCCGCCCCCCGCCGCGCAGTGGCAGCCGCCCTTCTCGCCCGCGAGGTCCGCCCCGCCGGCGAGCTCGACGCAGGCATCGACCCCGCTGTCGCAAGCCCCGCCGCTGTCGGCCTCGGCCCCGCCCGAGTCGGTGGCCCCGCTGTCGGTCGCGCCCCCGTCGGCGGCCCCGCTGTCGACGCCCCCGCTGTCGGCTGCGCCGCTGTCGACCACACCGCTGTCCAGCGCGCCGGTGTCACCGCTGTCGCCGGGGGCAGGCGGCCGCGTGGGGTGCCCGGCGTCGAGCAACAGCACCGCGCTGAGGCCCACCACCACGCCCAGCAGCGCCGCCGGCAGGCTCAGGGCCCCGCGCCGGCGCCCCCGCAGCTCACTCTGATGCTCCATGTGGATCCTCCACCCCGCGGGGGGACGGCGCGCGCTGCTCAGCGCCCGGTGGCGTCGGTGCCCTGGCGGCCGGTCAGCTCGAGCGGGGCGCTGAGGTTGCCGTCCTCGTCAATGACGCGCAGCTGCACCGTATACGCGGTGGCGTTGCCGCAGGCCACGAAGTCTTCGGCCTCGTTCCAAGAGCCCACGCAGGCACCGTCGCGGCAGGCCAGCGCGTAGCGCGCGACCTCGATCTCGCTCTGCAGCACAATGATCCCGTCGAGGTAGAAGTTCTCGACCGAGGCCTCGCCCTGGGGGTCGGTGTAGCGCCCGGTGACCGACCAGAGGTTGACCGTCATCTCGCCGTCGGGGTGCGGGTAGCACCAGGCGTCGCCCTCGAGCAGGGCGGGCGTGACCCCATCGGTCGAGCCGCCATCGCCGCCGTCGGCCGCGCCATCGCCGCCGCCGTCTGCGGCGCCGCCGGTGTCATCTTCGTCGCCGTCGGCCTTGGCGGGCGCGCAGCCGACCAGGGCGGCGGCGAGCAGGGTGGGGAGGAGCAGGGCGCACATCGAAGAGGAGGTCATCAAAGCTCCGCGGCGCGGCGGACGGCGCCGCCACGCGCGCTGATCTTAGCGACCGGGCGGCCCGCCGGACAAGCGGCCCGCCGGCTGCGCCGTCCAGCGGGGCCAAGGCGCGCGCCCCGCGGTCGACCACCCCCGGCGCGCGCCGCGGCGAGATGTCCGATCTGTCGACTTGCCCGTGCTACTGTTGCAGGGCGTCTCAGCCCCTTGCGGGCATCGCGGCGGCGGGCCCGCGGTCCATCCGGGTCAGCCGCTGCCCCACCGGGGCCATGACTTGACAGGTCAAGGCAAACCGCTGAAGATCCCCCTCCCGCAGCCCCTCCCCCCACTTTGCGGGTCAGCGGCGCCCCCGCGCCCGCCGGCCCGTCCCCTCCCCTCCCCCGCCGCCAAGGTCCCATGGCCCTCGACCTCTCCGAGCTCCGCGCTCGGCCCATCACCGACCTCGTGGCCGACGCCCGCGAGCTCGGCGTCGAAAACGCCGCCGCGCTCAAGAAGCAAGAGCTGATCTTCGAGATCGTGCGCAAGCGCGCGGGGGCGGCCGGGGCCCGCGGCAGCGGCGTGCTCGAGACCCTCCCCGACGGTTTTGGCTTCCTGCGCGCGCCTGACTGCAATTACCTGCCCGGGCCCGACGACGTCTACGTCTCCCCCTCGCAGATCCGCCGCTTCAACCTGCGCACCGGCGATCTCATCGTCGGCGCCGTGCGGGCCCCCAAAGAAGGTGAGCGCTACTTCGCGCTGATCAAGATCGAGCAGGTCAACGGCCGCAGCCCCGAGGCCGAGCGCGACAAGCTGCTGTTTGACAACCTCAGCCCGACCACCCCGCACCGGGCCCTGCACCTCGGCCTCGCCGAGCCCAGCCTCAGCCTGATCGACCTGCTGCTGCCGCTCGGCCTCGGCCAGCGTGTGCTGATCCTCGCCCCGCCCCGCTCGGGCCGCAGCAGCCTGCTGCGCGAGCTGGCCCGGGCCGCGATGGCCCAGCAGCCCGAGGTCACTGTGCTGGTGCTGCTTGTCGACGAGCGCCCCGAAGAGGTGCCCGTCTACGCCGCCGCCCTGCCCGGCGCCGAGATCATCTCGAGCAGTTTTGATGAGCCGCCGGCCCGCCATGTGCAGGTGGCCGAGATCGTGCTCGAGCGCGCCCGCCGCATGGTCGAGCAGGGCCGCGACGTGCTGCTGCTCGTCGACTCGCTCTCGCGCCTCGCGCGGGCCCACAACGCGGTCGCCCCCACCGGCGGCCGCGAGCTGTCTGGCGGGGTCGACCTGGCCGCCGTCCAGCGGGCCCGCCGCTTCTTCGCCGCCGGCCGCGCGCTGCAAGAGGGGGGCAGCTTGTCCATCCTCGCCACCCTGCTCACCGAGACCGGCCACCCCGTCGACGCCCTGCTCCAGCAAGAGGTCGAGGGCGCGGCCAACGCCGAGCTGCGCCTCGACGCCCGCCTCGCCGCGCTCGACCTCTGGCCGCCGCTCGATGTGCGCCACAGCTTCGCCCGCGGCGCCGAGCGCCTGGTCGGGGCCGCCCAGGCCGCCGCCCAGCGCCAGCTGCGGGCCGGGCTGCCCGCCGACCCGATTGAGGCGCTGCAAGCGGCGCTCCAGCGCACCGCCAGCCCCCTGCGCAGCGTCAGCGGCGGCTGAGCCGGCCGCACAGCGCCGCGCCGCGCCGCCTGCGCTACCCTGCGCGCGAGGTGCCCCATGCCGCGACGCCCTGTGATCCCCCCGCCGCTGGTGCTCGACCGCCGCAGCCTGCTCGGCGGCCTCGCCGCGGTGGCCTGCGCCCCCGCCAGTAAGAAGACCACCGGGGCCGACAGCGGCGGTGACAGCGGCGCAGGCGGCAACGACACGGGGGGAGCGCCCGGCCCCACCCTCGAGGGCTGGGAGCTCATCCGCAGCAAGATCGATACGGTGGTCGTCGTGATGATGGAGAACCGCTCCTTCGACCACTTCTTTGGCAGCCGCACCCTGCTCGACGGCGATGACGAGGTTGAGGGCCTGCGCGCCGAGATGAACAACCCGCTGCCCGACGGCAGCCCGGTGCCGGTCTTCCCCACCGCGGTCGACTGCCTCGCCGACCCGCCGCACTCCTGGGGCTCCTGCCACATCCAGTGGGGCGAGGGTCGAAACGACGGCTTTGTGGCCGAGATGTACGCGCGCCACCCCGACGAGGCCCACGAGGTCATGGGCTATTGGACGGGTGATCGCCTCGTCGTCTCGCACAGCCTGGCCGACCACTTCGTGCTCGCCGATCACTGGCACTGCGCCTTGTTGGCCGGCACTTGGCCCAACCGCTTCTACTTGCACTGCGGGCAGTCGGGCGCGGCCACCAGCAACGACCTGCCGCCTGAGCCCACGCCCAGCGTCTACCCCTTGGTGGCGGCCGCCGGGTACAGCTGGTCCTGCTTCTACAACAACTTGCCCTTCTTGCCCTTGGTCGGTGACGTGGCGGTCGGGGTCGACGACTTCGGCGACATGGGCGACTTTTTCAGCCGCGCCGCCGCGGGCACGCTGTCCAACGTCAACGTCATCGAGCCCATCTTCGGCCGCAACGACGACCACCCGCCGGCCCACCCGCTGGCCGGCCAGCTCTTCCTCGCCCAGATCTACGAGGCCCTGCGCGCCAGCCCCCAGTGGGATCGCACCCTGCTCCTCATCACCTATGACGAGCACGGCGGCTTTTTCGACCACGTGCCCCCGCCGACCTTCCCCGACAGCCGCGCCGACCAAGGTTTTGGCCAAGCGGGTTTCCGCGTGCCGACCCTGCTCGTCTCCCCCTGGGTCAAGCCCGGCTTCGTCCACAAGACCCCCTGCGATCACACCTCGTACATCAGTCTGCTGCGGGCCCTCTTCCAGATCGGCCCCCTGACCGAGCGTGACGCCGCCGCCGACCCACTTTTCGACATCTTCGACCTCGAGGCCATGGCCGCCGACGCACCCCACGCCGCGCCCGCGCTGCCCGCGGTCGAGGTCAGCGAAGATGAGCTCAACGACCCGATCTGCCTCGCGCTCAGCGCCGTGCTCGGCCAGGGCAGCGGCCAGCCCGAGCTCGAGGCCTGGGTCGGCGCCCAGCTCGGCGGCACCCGTTTTGACCGACGCGACCAGACCGACGCCCTGTACGCCACCTTCCTCGATCAGGTCGAGCGGGCGGGCCTGCTGCGGCGGGTCGGCCGGCCCCGCTAAGCTCTGTCCGGCAGGGGGCCGTCCAGCCGGGGGCCGACCAGCAGGGGGCCACGAAGCCGCACCCGCAGCCCGCCGCCCTCAGCGCCGCCCGCGCTGTCAAAACTGAGGCTGAAGCCGTGCAGACGCGCGGCGCGCTGCACGATGTCGAGGCCGAGGCCCTGGCCGCCCGGCTCACCCCGGCGCGCGCTGTCGCCCCGGGCCCCGCGCTGCAACAAGCTGGGCAGCAGGGCCGGCTCAATGCCCGGACCATCGTCAAGCACGGTGATCTCGAACTGCGAGGGGTCATCTTCGGCCAGCTCGAGCAGCAGGGCGACGTGCCCCCCGGGCCGGTTGTAGCGCACGGCGTTGTGGCAGAGGTTGCTGATCGCGGCCTCGAGCAAGCTCAGATCGGCGCGGGCGGTCAGCGCCTCTTCGGGCAGGCCGACCGCCACCTCGACCCCGCGGGGCCCGGCGATCGGGCGGTGCCGCGCCGCCACCCGCTCCAGCAGGGGGTTGAGGGGCACGGGTCCGAGCACCAGCGGCCGCTCGGCGCCGTCCAGGCGGGCGGCCAGCGCGAGGTTCTGCACCAGCCCGCCGATGGTGTGGGCCTCGTCCATCGCGCTGCTCAGCGCCGGGCTGCGCCCACCCTCGGCCTGCAACGCGGCGAGGTGGCCCTGCAGCACGGTCAAGGGGATGAGCAGGTCGTGGGTCAGGTCGGCGACGTGCCGGCGCAGGGCCTGCTCGGCTTGGGCCCGCTCGGCGGCCACCGCCCGCAGCCGCGCCGCCGCGTCGTTGAAAGCGACCGCCAGGTCAGCGATCTCGTCATCACCCTCGACGGGGACGGCCGGATCGTCGAGGCCGCTGGTGGCGGCCACCGCCCCGCGCAGCCGGCGCACCCGCCGCACGGTGGGGCGGAGGGCGAGCAGGCTCCACAGCAGCGCGGCGACGCTGGGCAGCACCCACAGCGGATCAGCGGGGAGCACCGCGCCGAGGAAGCCGGGCGTGGTGCCGCCGTCCAGGCGCAGGTAGGCGCAGGGCCCGGTGAGCCCGGTGGGCAGCACCACGCCGATCCGCTGGGCCAGGGCCGCCCCGTTGACCACCCGCGCGCCCTCGACCTCATCCAGCGGGTCCAGCGGCAGGGCCGCGGCCGCCCGCTCGTCGAGGACAGCGTAGCGCAGCGCCATGTGACGGTCGCCGGGCCCCAAACGCCCAGGGCCAAGCCCCGGCGGGGGCCCCGGCGGCCCGTGGTGGCCGTCCGGTCCGCCTCCGCGCCAGCCAGCCGGCCCCCGGTCCGCCCGCGCGCTCAGCCCGGCGGCGAAGCCCGCGGGATCGGCGGCGCAGGCCTCAAGCTCGTCGGCGTCGTCGATCGCGTGCTCGGCGATGCGGGCCAAGACCCGCGCGGCGGCGTCCTTGCGCGAGGCCAGATCCCAGGCGAACAAGCCGAGGATCTGGGCGACGAGCAGCAGGCCGAGGCTCAGCGCCAGCCGCCCCCGCAGGCGCAGCCTCATGGCGCCGCGAGCCGGTAGCCCACACCCCAGACCGTCTCGAGCAGGCCCGGGCCGAGCTTCTTGCGCAGGCGCGAGGCGTGCACATCGAGCGTGCGCTCACCACCTTCGAGATCAGCATCCAGCACGTTGTTCACCAGCCACCGCCGGGGCACCGCCGCGCCGGGCCGGCGGGCGAGGGCGAAGAGGAACTCGAACTCCACCCGGGTCAGGCCCACCGCCCGCTCGCCCACCCGGGCCTCACGCCGCACCAGATCGAGCTCCAGCGCGCCGATCTTGAGCAGGTCGGCCCGCTGCAAGGCCGGCCGCCGCAGCCGGGCCCGCACCCGCTCCTGCAGCTCTTCGGGCCAAAAGGGCTTGGTCAGGTAGTCGTCGGCGCCGAGGCGCAGCGCCTCGACCTTGTCGGTGGTCTCTTGGCGGGCGCTGAGCACGAGCACCGGCGTGTCGCTGGCCTTGCGCAGCTCTTGCAGCACGACCATGCCGGGCACCCGGGGCAGCCCGAGGTCGAGCACGATGAGAGAGACGTCGGGCGGCATATCTTCGGCGACATGGTGCCCCTCGGTCCAGCAGATGACCTCGCAGCCGATGGCCTCAAGGTGGCCGCGGATCTGGGCCGAGAGCTCCAGGTCGTCTTCGACCACCAGCACGCGTGGATCGGACATCTCCCCTCCCCTCGCCCGCTGGGCTCAGACCGCGCAGCCGCTGTCGGACAGGCTCGTCCGCAGCACGAGGGTCTTGTAGGCGAGCAGCGCGCCGTCGGCTTGGCGGGCGGTGTTCATTTGCAGCATCTCGGGGTCGGCCTCGGCGATGAGGCCGTCCTCCTCGTTGCTGACGTTGGGCTGGCCAAAAGCGGCGTACTCGGGCTGGTTGGCGAAGATGTCGGCGAGCAGCGCGCTGGCGAAGAAGACCTGGGTGGTCACAAAAGCGTCGCCGCCGACCCGCACCTGCAAGTGGATGTGCACCGCCCGGCTGCTGTACCAGCCCGGAAAACACGAGTTGAAGTAGACCTTGCCCTCGCTGTCGGTGTTTTGCACGCCTCGGAACCAGCGGCTGGCCATCGCCGCGGCGTCGCCGGTGGTGCACATCTCGGCGGCGTCCTCGCCCGAGTAGAGCCCGCTGATGTTGGTGTGCCAAATGTCGACCGCGGCGCCGGCGACCGGCTTGCAGTCGCTGTCGACCACCCGAAAGCAGAGGCGCATGGGCAGGCCGGGGTTGCCCTCCGAGATGTCCTCCCGCTCGATGGTCTCGGCGTAGCAGGGGCCCAGCGTGACCGCGCAGGTCAGCGCGCAGGCCTCGGGCGTGTCGGTGAAGGGGTCGGGGTAGCCGCCGGCCATCGCCGCCGTGCCGCCGGTGGCCCAGTCGACATCGGCGTCGCTGAGGCCGTCTTCGCCGTCGCTGCCCGCACCCCCATCGCTGGACGCGCCGCCCTCACCGTCATCGCCGCTGCTGTCGCCGCCCGCGCTGTCGCCCTTCCCGCCGCAGGCGACCGCGACGGCGCCGAGGCCCAGCGCGGCGAGGGCGCCGCGGGTGAAGGTGCGCCGGTCGAGCGCGGGGGCGGAGAGGTCGGTCCAGAGGCTGCGGCGGCGCATGCGGGCTCCGTGGGCGGGGTGCGGGAGCAGCCTACTGCTGGGCACCTTGCGTGCGCCTCAAGCCGCGGGCCGAGGGGGCGGTCGACCGGCGCGGCGGTGGACGGGCGCGGCCGCTGGCCATAGACCGCGCCCGACCGGGGGCCATCGCCCTTGACCGTGAGGACCGCATGTTTCGCAACCTCGACGAGGCCCAGGCCCGCCTCGCAGAGCTCGACACCGCCCTGCTCAACCCGGCGGTCGTGGGCAACCCCACCCGGCTCAAAGAGGTCACCCGCGACCGCGCCCACCTCGTGCCGGTGGTCGAGACCTGGGCCGAGCTCGACCGGGCCCGCCGCGAGATCGCCGAGGCCCTCGAGATGGCCGACGATCCCGACATGCGCGAGATGGCCTGGGAAGAGGTGAACCGCCTGCGCGCCGTCGTTCCCGAGCTCGAGACGCGCCTGCGCCGCAGCCTGATCCCGCCCGACCCCTTCGAGGGCCGCGAGATCATCCTTGAGGTGCGCGCGGGCACCGGCGGCGACGAGGCGGCGCTCTTCGCGGCCGACCTCTTCCGCATGTACGAGCGCTACGCGGGCACCCAGGGCTGGCGGCTCGAAGTGATGGATCGCTCCGAGATCTTGGTCGGCGGCGCCGCGGGCAAGTCGGCCCTTGGCTACAAAGAGGTCATCTGCCAGATCACCGGCGGCGACGCGTACAAGCACCTGCGCCACGAGAGCGGCGTGCACCGCGTGCAGCGCGTGCCCTTGACCGAGGCCCAGGGCCGCATCCACACCTCGGCGGCCACGGTGGCCATCATGCCGGTGGCCGAGGCGGTCGAGGTCGACATTCAAGAGAAAGACCTGCGCATCGACGTCTTCCGCGCGGGCGGCCCCGGCGGCCAGTCGGTCAACACCACCGACTCGGCCGTGCGCATCACCCACCTGCCCACCGGCACGGTGGTCATCTGCCAAGACGAGAAGAGCCAGCACAAAAACAAGGCCAAGGCCATGAAGGTGCTGGCGGCGCGCATCCTCGAAGCCAAGCAGGCGGCGGCCGACGCCGCCCACGCCGAGCAGCGGCGGGCCCAGGTGGGCAGCGGCGATCGCAGCGAGCGCATCCGCACCTACAACTACCCGCAGAACCGGCTGACCGATCACCGGATTGGGCTCACGCTGTACAGCCTCGACCGCGTGATCGAGGGCGAGCTCGAGCCGGTGGTGACCGCGCTCAACGACCATCTGATTGAGAGCATGGTCAAAGAGCTGAACTTCGGGCTCGACGACTGATCGGTGGGTCGGCGGCGGCCTCGCCGGCTGCGCCGGCGACCGGGTGCTGCCGGGGGTTCGCGGCCGGGGGCCGCTCCGTCGCGGAGGCCGCGACCCGCTGCGCGGCCCCTTGGCCCCCTGGCCGTTTTTTTCTTTTTGGGGGGCGCGAGCGCCGGGGGTGTTTGCGTCTTTTGGGGTGGGCAGACGGTTTCGCCTTTCTTTGTTGTGGCACGACGGTTTCGTCTGACGATTCAGACGATTTCAACTTCGCCCGAGGCCGGCCGGATGACCGCGGCTTCGGCGGTTGATGTTTAGCGACGAAACAGTATTTTAGTCAGGTGCTGTCTTGTCTTTGGTGCCGGGGGCCGCCGGCCCCCGGGCCCCCGGGCCAGGGGCCCGCGGGGCCCCTGGCGACCCCCGCCAAGGGGGGCAGCGCGCA